>NZ_CP017754.1:1252566-1878850 GCF_001854325.1 Cupriavidus malaysiensis | reverse complement strand
CCGGCATCTTCAGCACCTCCGTGGGCACCAGCTCGCAAGCCACCGCCCAGGACAGCACCGCCGTCGGCTACCAGTCGAATGCCTCAGCCACCGGTGCCACCGCGCTCGGTGACGGCGCCGCGGCCAGCGGTGTGAACGGGTTCGCCGGCGGAAGCGGTGCCAGCGCCTCGGGCTCCAACTCGGTCTCGGTCGGGACCAACGCTGTCGGAGCTGCGGACTACTCCATCTCGTTCGGCGACGGCGCCAACGTCGCCGCTGGGTCCACCAACGGCATCGCCGTGGGTCAGTCGTCCGGTGTCTTCGCGGTGGGCGGTATCTCCGTCGGTACGTCGGCCATGGTGTACGGTCTCTACGGGATCGCCGCCGGAGCGAACTCCCGCGCGACCGGCGCGTACAGCGTGTCCTTGGGCTACCAGGCGAACGCCTCGCAGGATTACAGCGTGGCCCTGGGCAACGGCTCGACGACCTACTCCGTGACCGGCACCTCCGGGATGACGATCCGGGGAACCGGGTACACCTTCGCAGGCGCCACGCCGACCGGCACCATCAGCGTGGGGACCGTGGGCGGTGAGCGCACGATCACCAACGTGGCCGCCGGCCAGGTGAACGCCAACAGCACCGACGCGGTGAACGGGTCGCAGCTCTACGCCGCCACCCAGGCGATCGAAGCCCTGACCAGCGCCTCCAGCCTGGTGGCCCAGCCGGGCGGTACGAACGGGACGATCACGGTGGGCGCTTCCACCGGTGGCACGACCGTGGACCTGACCGGTACCAGCGGTGCGCGCACCCTCACGGGGGTGGCCGCCGGTAGCGTGTCCTCGACCAGCACCGACGCGGTGAACGGTTCGCAGCTCAACGCGACCAACCAGAACGTGTCGACGCTGTCCAGCCAGGTGAGCACCAACACCTCGGCCATCGCGTCGAACACTTCGGCGATCACCTCGATCAACACCAACCTGAGCAACGGTACGGTGGGCCTCGTGCAGCAGACCGGTGGTGCCCCGGGCAACGGGACGATCACGGTGGGCGCGTCGACCGGCGGTACCACGGTGGACATCAGCGGGACCAGCGGTGCGCGCACCCTGACTGGTGTGGCCGCCGGCACGGGCAGCACCGACGCGGTGAACGTGGGTCAGCTCACCGCCGCGCTCGCCAACGTGACCAGCGCCACCTCCAACGCGGTGTCGTACGACAGCTCCGCGAAGACCAGCGTGACGCTGGGCGGCGTCGGGGCCACCACGCCGGTGATCTTCACCAACGTGGCACCCGGTGCGCTCACCGCCACCAGCACGAACGCGGTCAACGGTTCGCAGCTCTTTGCGACCAACCAGGCCGTGTCCTCGCTGGGCACCCGGGTCACCGCTCTGGAAGCTGCCGAAGGGACGTCCTCGGGGGTGTCCGCCGCCTACGTGCAGCAGCAGGTCGCTGCAGCCGTGTCCTCGGCGAACACCTACACCGACCAGCAGTCCGCTGCTGCGGTGACGTCGGCCAACGGGTACACCGATCAGGCGATCGCCAAGATCCCGACCACCGGTTCCGGTTCGGGTGATGCGACGACGGTCCTGCAGTCCGCGAACACCTACACGGACCAGCAGACCGCCCAGACCCTGTCGCAGTCGAAGACCTACACCGACCAGCAGGCCGCCCAGACGCTGTCCCAGTCGAAGAGCTACACCGATCAGCAGGTCGGCGCCCTCTCGAACAGCGTGGACCAGCGGTTCGACGCGGTGAACCGGGGGATGAACGACCTGAGCAACCGCATCGACGGTGTGGGGGCCATGTCCGCTGCGGCTGCGTCCGCGATGTACAACCCGGACAGCGCCCACGACACCCAGGCGGCCATCGGGGTGGCGAACTTCCGTGGTCAGTTCGGCTACTCGGTGAAGGTGTTCCACCGGTTCGGCCCGAACGCCGTGGTCAACCTCAACGTCGGGGGCGCCACCGGTGCGGCCGGCGTCGCGGTCGGCGGTGGGGTCAACATCGGGTTCTGACCCACGGCCCGACGTCGAGCACAACGCCCACCTCGGTGGGCGTTTGTCCATGCCAGGGCACGGGTTGACAGCCCTGGCAATGCTGCTAGATGTGGATCACGGACGCCCGCCCCGTCGCGCGGGCATCACTCGGGAGGAGACCCTTTCATGCTCAAAACGACCATCACCGCCGCACTGCTCGCCGCTTCGCTGGTCAACGGGGCCGCGATCGCTGCACCCCAGCCGTACACCCTGCTGAACGATCTGAAGACGCCGCAGCAACTGACCGCCGACGGTCAGGCCTCGGTCGAGGGCTACAGTTTCCTCCCCACCGATGGTTATAGCTTCCTCACCACCGGCTTCGTGCACGGTCTGGTGCTCGGTGAAGCGCTGCCGGCCCGCTGCTCGAAGAGCACCACGCCCGAGCAGCTCCCCTGCTCCATCCCCGTGCCGGGCGCGTCGAACCTCCACGTGATCGCCGGGCTGCACCCGGACGCCAACGACGGCGCGTACGAAACCAGCGCCCTGGCGGTGACCGGTCTGGGCAACACGATCGTGGGGATCGGTCAGCCCCTGGGCGCCACGGACGAAGCGGTGTCCGCCACCGCGAAGGACCTGCTGTTCTTCCTGGGTTCTCCCAGCGAAGCGAGCGCGAATCAGGCGACCTTCGACAAGACGACCTACGCCGTGACCATCGTGCGCGGCGAGGGCCCGACGGGTCCCTTCGCGAACGTGTGGGCGTATCGCAAGGCCGCGTTCCCGGTCACGAAGGTGCCGTACGTGGCGGGCACCGCGCCGATCGCCAACCTGCTGCGCTGGAAGCAGGAGGTCTTCATCGCCCCCTGAGCCGTGCCCACGGGCCCGCGCCGGATGTGAAAACGCCCCGAGTTCGGGTCGTTTGTCGTTGAAGCATCCAGGGGTTTTGGGGTTCGGGGTTCAGAAGGTTTTGCGCCCCGGTCCCGGTGGCAGGGGTTCGCCCCGCTCGTCGTCCAGCGCGTCGAACTCCGCCCGCAGGACCGCATCGTCCTGCCGAACCTGGCTGAGGCGCATGGCCTCGCCGAGCACCTCGGTGTACGCGTCGTGGAACGGCGTGCGCTCCCGCAGGTTCGGCCAAGGTCGTGCCATGGCTTCCGGCATCGGGAGCCAAACCACCTCCAACGACTTGTCGTCGAGCCGTTCGCCCAGAAGTTCCTCCGGCCCGGTCAACGCGTGCCCCACCAACTGGTCGGTGCCGACCTTGGCGAACCACGGTTGGTCGTCGAGCAGATCCGCCATGGTCTCGAAGCGCAGGGCCCGGCGGTCGCGAACTGTCGCCTCGCGCGGGTTGTTGACCTTGTGGTTCTCGCGCCAAGCCCGCAGATCCCGCATGAGGTACGTGACCGACGGCTTGCGGCCGGTGTGCTTAGGACCGTCCTCCTGCTTCGCCTGGGTGTAGACAGGCCCCCGCCCCTCGCTGCGCATGCGTTCCAGGGTGCGCGCGGAGCGCCCCAGGAACAGGGCGGCCACCGGCTCGCTCACGCTCTGTTCGTCGTGCAGCGACGCCGCGACGTTCATCCGCCGGACCGCCACCTCGTCGTCCAGCATTTCGATGCTGATCATGCTGCTTCTTCCTCGTCGTCGTCCTCGTCGTCCAGCGGCACCTTGTCCAGCCCTCGCACCTCAATGCCGGGCCGTGGGCTCGGCCATTTTAGCGGCTCGGGCTCCCACAAGGTCATCGGCGTGATGTCCGGCGACGTGGCGATCAGCATGTTGAAGAACGGTGGGTAGGTCGATAGGATGGTCAACTCCACCGTCTGCATTGCCTCACGCAGACGCTCAGCATCCGGGATGGTGTACCGGGTCGTGACGTTCGACAACTCCGCCTTGTTTTGCAGCGTGCGCGCGACGTTGGGCGTGACGGAATCCTCCTTGGCGATCCGCTGGTCAGTCTGGGACCGGGCGTTGACGAAGTGATTCAGCAGCTTTTTGGTCGTCTCCTCGCTGAAATGAAGGGTGTCGGTAACACCACCGAACGTACGCCTCAAGTCGTGCATACCCAGCGCCGACACCGGAACCTGAAAACGGGTGCCGTCCGGGTCTGTCTTGATCGTCCACTTGATGATCCCAGCGTCCCGGCATAGGTAGGTCCGCAGGGACTTGCTGTCCTTGTAGTGGGGGGTCTTGCGCAACCGCGACTCCGACCGGGGTGGGAAAACCCAACGCTTGCGGGACGCCCGACGGAACGGATCCGGGTCCGCTGCCGCTTCCTGGTCCCGGATCACCAGACGCTCCTCGAGGATCTTGCGCGCTCCCCGGCAAATACACAGGACAAAATCCAAGCGGTTCTTAGTGTCCCGCATGGTCACGTAGCCGTTCTCCAGATCGACGAACGACACCCGCGCGGCCTCCTCTGGCGTGATCTGGTCCAGCCACATGAGGTCGGAGCATTCCTGCGACCTGCACCCCCAGAGGGTCGCCAACAACAGGTAATCGCAACCGGTGCGGTTTTCCTTGCGCCGGTGGTAGATCGCTCGCAGCCACGGACCCATGCTCCTCTCAAGGGTGAGCGGCTGGCGCCGACCCGTCAGTTTGTAGTGGTTCTCCAGCTCCTGGCGTGTGCGGTACCGGTTTTTGAGGATGTTGAACGGGTTGTAGGTCAGCACCGGGCGCTCGGCCCGACGTTGGGCCATGCGCGCCTCCTTCTCCACCGCATGGTTCACCGCGGTGGACGCCCACCGGAAGGTTTGCTCCGCCGTCGTGGGAGCCTTCGCATTGATCGCCTCGAAAGCGTCGACGATCTCATCGTCCAGGAGGTCGTTGATCCGTTTGTTCTTCCAAACCTCGAGTTTGCGCACGGCCTTGTCGTAAGACCTTAAACTACTGGCTTTCGCCGGGCGCTTTCGGTGCATGAGGTCGTGCCTGTAAACGTCCAGCGCTTCGCCCAGCGTCAGATCCCGTTCGTCGCGGTTGCGTTTGTCCGGGCCCGGTGCCCGTCCCGTTTCGACGATGCCGTCCAGCACCTCGTGCGCTTTCTTGCGCGCCTGCTGAACGGTCATCTCCGTGACGCGGCCCAGGGTCGCGCGAATCACCGCGCCCGGTCCGGATGCGCGCACCCGCTTCTGAACGATGAACGACGCGTTGCTCGCGGTCACCTTGATGCCGAACCCCGTAGGGCCAATGGCGTCGGTGACCACGTACGGTTGCCGATCCGGGTTCGCCGGCCACTTGTCCGGTGGCACGCCGACCTCGGGTCGGACGTCGATGTGCAACGCGCTGGCGATGGTAGCTGTGATCTCGATTTTCATGATTTGTATGCCCGGATAAGCCTGTATGCCCAGAAACGACCTCGCAAGCCGATTCTATTACACTGGCATACGCCCGGCATACTTTTTGGTGCGGGCTATTGGCGGCAAATGCCACGCTACGCACCAGCATCAAACCCTTGGAGAGGCCCGCCCAGTATGGCGTTGAAGGAAACAGACCGTGAAAAGCCCGATGGAACGGACGGGGTAAAAGCCCATACGCCCTACATGCAGCAGTATCTCCGCATCAAGGCCGACCACCCCGATACCCTGCTCTTCTATCGCATGGGAGACTTCTACGAGCTCTTCCATGACGATGCCGAGAAGGCCGCGCGCCTGCTCGACATCACGCTGACCGCGCGCGGCGCCTCGAACGGCGTGCCGATCCGCATGGCCGGCATCCCCTTCCACTCGGTCGACCAGTACCTGGCCCGCCTGGTCAAACTGGGCGAGTCGGTGGCGATCTGCGAGCAGATCGGCGATCCGGCAACGAGCAAGGGGCCGGTCGAGCGCAAGGTGGTGCGCATCGTCACCCCCGGCACGCTGACCGATGCGGCGCTGCTGCCGGACAAGTCCGATACCTTCCTGCTGGCTGTGCACCAGCAGACCACGCGCCGCGGCGTCAGCAAGATCGGGCTGGCCTGGCTGAACCTGGCCAGCGGCGAGCTGCGCCTGATGGAGTGCGAGGTCGCGCAGCTGGCTCGCGAGCTGGAGCGGATCCGCCCGGCCGAGGTGCTGTATGCCGATGGCATCGAGCTGCCCGCGCTCGGCTGCGCGCGTACGCGGCTGCCGGAGTGGCATTTCGACCAGGAGGCCGGCACACGGCGCCTGCGCGAGCAGCTTGGCGTGGCCAGCCTGGACCCCTTCGGCTGCGCAGGCCTGGGCGCGGCCATCGGCGCCGCCGGCGCCTTGCTGAACTATGCGGCCAACACGCAGGGGCAGTCGCTGCGCCACGTGCAGAGCCTGCAGGTCGAGCGCGAGTCCGAGTTCGTCGGCCTGGATACCGCCACGCGGCGCAATCTCGAACTGACCGAGACACTGCGCGGCGGCGAGTCGCCGACCCTGTTCTCGCTGCTGGACACCTGTGCCACCACCATGGGCAGCCGGCTGCTGCGCCACTGGCTGCACCATCCGCTGCGCGACGCCGCGCAGCCACGCGCGCGCCAGCAGGCCATCGGCACGCTGATCGAGCAAGGCACCGACACCCTGCGCACGGCGCTGCGCCGGCTGGCCGACGTAGAGCGCATCACTGCGCGGCTGGCCCTGCTGAGCGCCCGCCCGCGCGACCTGTCTTCGCTGCGCGACACGCTGCGCGCGCTGCCCGAGGTGGCGGCCTGCGTGGCGGCCGACGACGGCGCGCCGCTGCTGGCGCTGACAGTGGGCGAACTGGAGGTGCCGCAGGCTTGCCTGGACCTGCTGCACGCGGCGGTGGCCGAGGAGCCGGCCGCCGCGGTCCGCGACGGCGGCGTGATCGCGCGCGGCTACGACGCCGCGCTCGACGAACTGCGCGACATCTCGGAAAACTGCGGCCAGTTTCTCATCGACCTGGAGACGCGCGAGCGCAGCCGCACCGGCATCGCCAACCTGCGCGTCGAGTACAACCGCGTGCACGGCTTCTATATCGAGGTGACCAACGGGCAGGCGGACAAGGTGCCCGATGACTACCGCCGCCGCCAGACGCTGAAGAACGCCGAGCGCTACATCACGCCGGAGCTGAAGGCCTTCGAGGACAAGGCCTTGTCGGCGCAGGACCGCGCGCTGGCGCGCGAGAAGCTGCTCTACGACGGCCTGCTGCAGAACCTGCTGCCGCACATCGGCGAACTCAAGCGCGTCGCCGGTGCGCTGGCTCGGCTGGACGTGCTGGCGGCGCTGGCCGAGCGCGCGCAGACGCTGGACTGGACCTGCCCGGAGCGCGTCGGCGAGAACGTTATCGATATCGTGCAGGGCCGCCATCCCGTGGTCGAGGGCCAGCTCGCCGCCGAGTCGGTGCCCTTCATCGCCAACGACAGCCAGCTCAACGAGGCGCGCAAGCTGTTGCTGATCACCGGCCCGAACATGGGCGGTAAGTCGACCTTCATGCGGCAGACCGCGCTGATCACGCTGCTGGCCTGCGTCGGCGCCTACGTGCCGGCGCGCCGTGCGGTGATCGGACCGATCGACCGCATCTTCACCCGCATCGGCGCCGCCGACGATCTCGCCGGCGGGCGCTCCACCTTCATGGTGGAGATGACCGAGGCGGCGGGCATCCTGCACCACGCCACGCCTTCCAGCCTGGTGCTGATGGACGAGATCGGCCGTGGCACCTCGACCTTCGACGGCCTTGCATTGGCCTGGGCGATCGCGCGCCACCTGCTGGCGCACAACCGCAGCCACACGCTGTTCGCCACCCATTACTTCGAACTGACCCAGCTGCCGCAGGAGTTTCCGCAGGCCGCCAACGTCCACCTGTCGGCGGTGGAGCACGGCGACGGCATCGTGTTCCTGCACGCTGTGCAGGACGGGCCGGCCAGCCAGAGCTACGGCCTGCAGGTGGCCCAGCTCGCCGGCGTGCCGCAAGCGGTGATCCGCGCCGCGCGCAAGCACCTGGCCTGGCTCGAACAGCAATCCGCCGATGCCACGCCGACGCCCCAGCTCGACCTCTTCGCCGCACCGCCGGCCCCGGAGGACGAGCAGGATGCCGAGACCGATGTCTCGCCGGCACCCGGCGGCTCGCCGATGGCGCAGGCCTTGCTGGATGCCATGGCGGGCGTCGACCCGGACAGCATGACGCCGCGCGATGCACTGGAAGCCCTCTATCGGCTCAAGGCGCTGGCCGTCGAGATGGCCGCTGGCGCATGACGCCGATCGCCAGGCCACGGCCGGGCCTGGCTGCTCGCCACCGTCGCGGCGTGGCACGCGCCCGGGCGTACCTGCTCGGCGCGCTGGCGCTGGCGGCCGCCCTGGCCCCAGCGGCCGGCCACGGGGCCCCGACGGCCCCGACCGGCCCGATCGTGCGCGTGGCGCTGCTGGCGGACCAGCCGCAGTGGCCGGCGGCGGAAGCCGCGGTCGGCCGGCTGCTGGCCAGCCTGGGCGAGCAGCGGCTGGACTTCGTGGTCCACGCCGGCGGCATCAAGGGTGACACCGAAAGCTGCGGCGACCACGTGCTCGATGCGCGCGAACGGTTGCTCGACGCTTCACCGTTACCACTCGTCTATGTGCCAGGCGAGGCCGAATGGGCCGAGTGCCAGCGTGCGGCGAGCGGCAGCTTCGACCCGCTCGAACGGCTGAACCGCCTGCGCGAACTGTTCTACGCCAGCGATGCCTCGCTCGGCCAGCGCACCATCCCGCTGATGCGGCAATCCGACCAGGCCACCTTCCGCAGCTTCCGCGAGAACGTGCGCTGGCGCGCCGGTCCGGTCATGATGGTGGGAATGAACCTGCCCGGCGACAACAACCACTACCTGGCCGAGGGCGGGCGCAACGGTGAATTCGAGGACCGGCGCGAAGCCAACCACCAGTGGCTGGCGCGCGCCTTCTTCCTGGCGCAGCAGCAGAACCTGGCCGGCCTCGTGCTGGTCGTGCACGGCGACCCGCAATTCGGCAACGGCTGGGAGCACCGCGGCAGGCCTACCCTGCTCGATGCTTTCGTCAGCCGCCGCAAGCGCGATGGCTTCCTCGAGTTCAAGCGGCAGCTGCGCGAGCTGACGGCGCGCTTCCGCGGCCAGGTGCTGCTGATCCATGCCAGCCTGAAGGGCTTCGGCATCGACACGCCCTTGCGCGATGCCAACGGCAAGACCCTGCGCAACTTCAAGCGGATCACGCTGCCGACGGGCGCCTCCGGACAATGGGCGGAGTTGCGCATCACGCCGGCCTCACCGGAGTTGTTCAGCGTGAGCGTCAAGGATGCGCCCGGCGGCACGGGCGAAGACGGCGACTGAGCCCGACCGGCCGCGGCGCTGCGATCGTGCGACGGCGCGATGACGCGGCCGCACCAAAGCAGAAGGCCGGCGCAAGGCCGGCCTTCCCGATCTGGTGGATGCGCGCCTTGCGGCGGAATCAATGCAGCGTACGTCCGCCCTCTTCGCCGTCTTCGTCCTCGTCGACCACTTCCACACCCGAGGCGCCATGGGCATGGCCATGCTCGACTTCGTCGGCGGTCGCCTCACGCACTTCCGACACCTTGAGCCAGAAGCGCAGCGCCATGCCGGCCAGCGGGTGGTTGCCGTCCAGCACGACCTTGTCCTCGGCCACGTCGGTGACGGTGTAGATGATGGAATCGTCGTCGTCACCGTCCTCGGGTACGCCCTCGAACTGCATGCCGACTTCGAGCGGCTCCGGGAAACGGTTACGCGGCTCTACCTTGACCAGCTCCGCATCGTAATCGCCGAACGCATCCTCGGGCTCGAGCTGCAGCTGGGTCTCGAAGCCTGTGTCGTGGCCGTCCAGCGCTTCCTCGATCTTGGGGAACGTGCCATCATAGCCGCCGTGCAAATAGACCATGGGCTCGTCCGACTCCTCGATCAGATTGCCCTGCGCGTCCGACAGCTTGTACACCACGGACACCACCGTGTTCTTAGCGATTTTCAATTCTTGACTCCATGAACGATTCCGCATTATACGCGCAGGCCCTGCCGCCCGGCCCCATCGACCCGGACGAGCCGCTGGACCTGCTGGGCGGCCTGACGCCGGCTGCCTTCATGCGCGATATCTGGCAACGTAAACCGCTGTTGATTCGACAAGCCGTACCGGGAATCGTGCCCCCGGTATCGGCCGAGTCTCTTCTGGAACTGGCCGATCGCGACGAGGTCGAATCGCGCCTCGTCACGCACTTCCGCAACCGCTGGAAGCTCGAACACGGCCCCTTCGCGGCCGACAACCTGCCCTCGCGCAAGACGCGCCAGTGGACGCTGCTGGTGCAGGGCGTGAATCTCCACAATAATGCAGCCGCCGAGCTGCTGGCGCAATTCCGCTTCGTGCCGGACGCGCGCCTCGACGACCTGATGATCAGCTATGCCACCGACGGTGGCGGCGTGGGCCCGCACTTCGACTCCTACGATGTCTTCCTGCTGCAGGTCTCCGGCCGCCGGCGCTGGCGTATCTCGTCGCAGACCGCGCTGGAGCTGATTCCCGGACTGCCACTCAAGATCCTGGCCGACTTCAGTGCGGAACAGGAATGGGTGCTGGAACCGGGTGACATGCTTTACCTGCCGCCGCAGTATGCGCATGACGGTATCGCCGAAGGCGAGTGCATGACCTGTTCGATCGGATTCCGTGCTCCCGCCTATCGCGAACTTGCCGGCCACTTCCTGGCCTGGCTGTCGGAAACCGTCGAGGACAATGAAGCGTTGTCGGGACGCTACAGCGACGCTGGACAAAACGCCACTGAGCATCCTGCGCAAATGCCCGCCGATCTGGTGCGTGCGGTCAGCACGCGGCTCAAGGCAATGCGCTGGTCCGAGGCCGATGTCTCGGAGTTCCTCGGTGCCCACCTGTCCGAGCCGAAGCCGACCGTCGAATTCCGCGAGCCCTCATCGATCTCCCTGCGAAAATTCGAAAAACTGGCACGAATTCATGGCATCGTGCTGGCTCCTGCCTCGATCGCCCTCTATGATCGTAACCACTTCTTTCTCAACGGCGAGGCCTACGAGCCACCCGCGGAGTTGGCAAAATGGCTGCGCAAGCTGGCGGATCGGCGCAGCCTGAGCGCCGCCGACGTGGCTGCCAGCGCGAATCTTCCCGACCTGATGGAGACATTTCATCACTGGCTGGAGGAAGGCTGGCTGCTGCTGGCGCCAGCAGCACTGTAATAATGCGTAACACTGGAATCCCCAGATTTCCACGCTACACAAGGCGGGAAAACGCGGATATAATCGTCGGCTGGCTAGTACTGTGTACCACTGCATTTGTTGGCACCCGGGAGGGCCTCTATTTTGCAGTACAAGAGCGATAATTACCGGTAATTATTGATCGCCTGGTTGTTTTCCGTCATTACAAAGTTAAAGGACGAACAATGAAGAAGTCTCTCCTGATCGCTTCGCTGCTGGCCGCCGTGGCCCTCGCCGCTTGCGGCAAGAAGGAAGAAGCTGCTGCTCCGGCCGAAGCCTCGGCTCCCGCTGCTGCCGCTCCCGCTGAAGCCGCTTCGGCTCCGGCTGCTGAAGCCTCGGCTCCCGCCGCTGAAGCCTCGGCTCCGGCTGCTGACGCATCGGCTCCCGCCGCTGACGCATCGGCTGCTGCTGGCAAGTAATTCCAGCCAGACGCTGAAAGAAAGAGCCGGCCGCGAGGCCGGCTTTTTTTATTGGGTGCGGGATCGGCGGACGCCTGCCCGCCACCGCACTCCCCGCCCGCCTCAGGCGCGCACCGGCTGCCAGTCCAGGCCCGCCTCCTGATCCGCCACCAGGATCTCCGCCCGCCCCTCCCCCAGCACCCCCGCCAGCGCACTGGTCGCCAGCTCCCGGGTATTGTTCTGCTTGCTCAGGTGCGCCGCCACCACCCGCTCCAGGCCATCATGGACGACACAAGCCAGGATCTCGGCCGCCACTTCATTGGCCAGATGGCCGAAGTCGCCCCCGATGCGGCGCTTCAGTGAGGGAGGATAGGCGGAGTTGCGCAGCAGTTCGCGATCATGGTTGCACTCCAGCACAAGTGCATGAACGCCCGACAGCCGCGCCGTGACATAGGGCGTCAGCATGCCGGCGTCGGTCAGCACGCCGAGGCGCGCGTCGCCGTCGCCGAGTACAAACTGCAGTGGCTCGCGCGCGTCGTGCGGCACCGTGTACGGAAGGATCTCGAGATCGCCGACGGCGAAGGGATGATCGGCACCGCAAACCCGCACATCGGCGTGCGCGGCACCACGCAAGTGCGAGGTCGCGAGCCAGGTGCCATGGCTGGTGTAGACCGGCAGCCCATGGCGCGCGGCGAAAGCGTAGGCGGAACCGACGTGATCGCCATGCTCGTGGGTCACCAGCACCGCGTCCAGCTGGTCCGGCTGCACGCCCAGGCGCTCGAGCCGGCGCGCGGTCTCGCGCAGGCCGAAGCCGCAGTCCAGCAGCACGCGCGTGGCCGTTGCCCCCGCACAGGATTCGATCAGCAGCGAATTGCCTTCGCTGCCGCTACCGAGGAAACCGAAGCGCATCATGCCGGCACCTGGCGGTGCCGGCGGGTCGATTGCCGTGCAGGCACGGCCGTCTTAGCGGAGCTGCTCGTCGAGCAGCGACAGGATGCGCTTGCCGATATCGCTGGACTCGGGCTGGCCGGCGTCGTTCAGCACCGTGACCACGGTGCCGGTGCCGTCGCCCTTCAGCGCGACGCGGTACTTCTTCGCCGATTTCGCATCGTTCGGCTTGGTGAACAGCTTGGAGAAGAAGCCCCGGCTGTCGGCGACGTCGCGCGTATCGACATAGCGCACGTAGTACAGGCCTTGCGAGCGGTCGCGATCCTCGACGGTGAAGTTGACGCGATCCAGTGCCAGGCCGACCGCGCGCCAGGCGCGATCGAAGGGCTCGCCCATCTGCAGGGCCTGCACGCCGTTGACCTGGGTCAGCAGGGACTTGCCGCCGGAACCCGGCACATTGACCTCGGCGGCCGCGGCATTGGTGCCGGTGGTCTTCTTGGCCATGGCCTGCGCCTGCTCCTTCTGCACGCCAAGGCGTTGCGCCAGGCGCGCCAGGAAGGTGGCTTCGAGCTCCGGATCGGCCGGGCGCGCGGTCCACACGGTGTTGGACTTGTCGATGCCGGTCAACTGTTCCTGCGCACCGCGGTGGCTGATGTAAACCTCGAGCGTGCCGTTGGCGCCGCGCTCGACGCGCGTGCGGAACTTGTCGCGTTCGGAGGTGGAGTACAGGCCGTCGAAGACCTTTCCGATCGTGTTGCGGATGAAGTCCTGCGGGATCTTGGCGCGGTTCTCGGCCCAGTCCGTCTCCATCACACCGGTCTCGGGCGAATCCTGCACCAGCAGGAAGCCATTCTCCTGCCAGAAGCTGCGCAGCGTCTCCCACAGCTGGTCGGCGCGCGTGCCGTTGCTGATCACCAGCCAGCGCTGGTTGCCATCACGCTCCATGCGGATGCCGTTGGCGACCGGCAGCACGTTCTCGGCCGGAGCCTGCTCCTGCACCTTGGTCGCCTGCTTGTAGTCGGACAGCGTCGACGAATTGCCGTCGGCCGCGGTAGCGCCCGGCACCGAGTAGCGGCGATCGCCCTCCAGCTTGGTCAGGTCGGGCGGAACGTCCAGCTTGGGGCCGCGCTTGCTGGAGGCGGCGGACTTATAGTCGATCTTGTCGGGCTGCATCATATCGTTGATGCTGCTGCAGCCGGACACGGCACCGATGGCCAGCAGGGGCACGACCAAGGCGGCGTGGCGCACAGGCAGCGCGCCGCGGTTAAGCTTCAGTTTCATTGACACGCAATCCTAGAGAAGGGAATGACGGCGGGAGACGCGCGTGATCAGGCCAGCAGGCCGGCCGCCGACAACGCCTTGCGCACGGTGTCGTGGTATTGCGGCGAAAGCGGCGTCAGCGGCAGGCGGATGCCACCCGGCATCCGGCCCATCTGCTGGAGCGCCCACTTGACGGGGATCGGGTTGGCTTCGACGAACATCGCCTTGTTCAGGGCGATCAGTTCCATGTGCAGGCGGCGCGCGGTCTGCACATCACCCTTCAGCGCCGCCACGCACATCTCATGCATCTTGCGCGGCGCCACGTTGGCGGTGACCGAGATATTGCCCTGGCCGCCCAGCAGGATCAGCGCCACCGCGGTGGGGTCGTCGCCGCTGTAGATGGAGAAACCGGCCGGCGCTTCGTGGATCAGCTGCGCGGCACGGTCGATATTGCCCGTGGCTTCCTTGACACCGACGATGCCGGGCACCTGCGCCAGGCGCAGGATGGTGTCGTTGCTCATGTCGGCAACGGTGCGCCCCGGCACGTTGTACAGCAGCACCGGCAGGTCGACCGCTTCCGCGATGGTGCGGAAATGGCGGTACATGCCTTCCTGGGTCGGCTTGTTGTAGTACGGCACGACCTGCAGCGAAGCGTCGGCACCCACCTGCTTGGCGAAGGCGGTCAGCTCGATCGCCTCCTGCGTGGAGTTGCCACCGGTACCGGCGATGATCGGGATGCGCTTGCCGGCCTGCTCCACGGCCACACGGATCAGCTCGCAGTGCTCATCGACGTTGACGGTGGGCGATTCGCCCGTGGTGCCCACGATGACGATGGCGTCGGTGCCTTCGGCCACGTGCCAGTCGATCAGCGCGCGCAGCGCCGGGTAGTCGAGGCTGCCGTCCTCCTGCATCGGGGTGACGATCGCCACGATGCTGCCGGTAATCTGTGTCATAGGAATGGGTTTCTGGAGATGCAAATATTGCGATTGTACCGGATACCACCGGCCCGCCGACCGCGGGTTCGACCGCGCCGCCCCTAGGTAGTTCCCTGCCCGGGCGCGCCGGCCCGGGCTTGGGCTCAGGCCGGCAGCGGATAGCGTGGCGGCCCCGCCGCCCCCTGCTCGCGCGCGGTTTCGCGCACGGCACACAGCCGCTGCACGAACGCCGTTTTCGGCACTTGCAGCAGGCCGTCCTCGTAGCCGACCACGCGCAGGTGTCCATGCACCGCCTCGAGCAGTTCGCCCGGGCGCAGCAGGAAATCGGGATTGGACGGCCTGCCGACGGTCTCGTTGCCGCTGGCGAAGGTTTCGTAGATCAGCACGCCGCCGGGCGCCAGGGCGCCGAGCAGGTGCGGCCACAGCGGCCGGTGCAGGTAGTTGGTGACGACGATGGCATCGAAGGGTGCCTCGCCGGCCAGCGGCCAGTCACCCTGCTCGAGGTCCGCCTGCCTGCCGGCCACGCCGGCCGGCAGCGCGGCCACGGCCTGGGCATCGCGGTCGACACCCAGCACCGTGTGGCCGCGCTGCGCGAACCAGCGCGCATGGCGGCCGCCGCCGCAGGCGAGATCCAGCACCCGCCCGCCCGGCCGCACCAGGTGCGCCCAGCGCGTCACCCAGGACGAGGGTTCGCCCAGGCCCGGGTGGGAGGCGGCCGGCGAGGCGCCAGGGATTGCCATCGTCACGCCGGAGCTCAGCGGTAGCCCAGGCCCATGGCGTCGCGCACTTCGCGCATGGTCTCGCGCGCGACTTCGGAGGCCTTCGCGCAGCCGTGGTCGACGATGTCGCGCAGCAGCGCCGGGTTGTCCATGTATTGCTGCGCCCGCTCCAGCATCGGCTGCTGCTCGCGCAGGATGCCATCGATGACCGGCTGCTTGCACTCGATGCAGCCGATGCCGGCGCTGCGGCAGCCCTTTTCCACCCATTCGCGGGTCGGCTCGTCGGAATAGACCTGGTGCAGTTGCCACACCGGGCAGCGCGCCGGCTCGCCCGCATCGCTGCGGCGCACCCGGGCCGGGTCGGTCGGCATGGTGCGCACTTTCTTCTCGACCGAGTCCTTGGTCTCGCGCATGCGGATGGTATTGCCATAGGACTTCGACATCTTCTGCCCGTCCAGCCCCGGCATGCGCGACGCGGCGGTCAGCAGCGCCTGCGGCTCGACCAGGATGGTGCGGCGCGAGCCGGCCAGGTAGCCCAGCAGCAGTTCGCGGTCGGCCGCCGACAGGCTCTGCGACTGCGCCACCAGGGCGCGGCCCTCCTCCAGCGACTCCTGTGCGCCCTGCTCCTGGAAGGCCTTGCGCAGTTCCAGGAAGGCCTTGGTGCGCTTGCCACCGAGCTTCTTGGCCGCCTCCTGCGCCAGCTCCTCGAAGCCGGGCTGGCGCCCGTACAGGTAGTTGAAGCGGCGCGCGATCTCGCGCGTGATCTCCACGTGCGGCACCTGGTCCTCGCCGACCGGTACCCAGGCGGCGCGATAGATCAGGATATCGGCCGCCTGCAGCAGCGGGTAGCCGAGGAAGCCGTAGGTGGCCAGGTCCTTGTCCTTGAGCTTCTCGATCTGGTCCTTGTAGGTCGGCACGCGCTCCAGCCAGCCCAGCGGCGTGCCCATCGCCAGCAGCGTGAACAGTTCGGCGTGCTCGGGCACGCGGCTCTGGATGAAGAGCGTGGCCTGCTCGGGATCGACCCCGGCGGCCAGCCAGTCGATCAGCATCTCCCATACCGATTGGCCGATCACCTCGGGCGACTCGTAGTGCGTGGTCAGCGCATGCCAGTCCGCGACAAAGTAGAAACAGGGGTGCTGGGCCTGCAGCTGGACCCAGTTCTTCAGCACGCCGTGGTAGTGGCCCAGGTGCAGCGCACCGGTGGGCCGCATGCCGGAGAGAACGCGATCGGGGAACGTCATGATTGTGATGGGGAAGCGGTTGATTCGGGAAAGACGCGATGGCTCGCGGCTCGGTGCATCAGTACATCAGTGGATCAAGGCGAGCAGCGGCCGCAGCATCAGCTCGACCAGTGAGCTGAGCAGGTTGACTACCGGGCGCATCCAGACCTGCGTGATGACCCCGGCGGCGACCAGCGCCAGCACGATGAAGATCCCGTAAGGTTCGATGCGCGCGACCGCGTAGGCGATACGCTGCGGCAGCAGCGCGGTCAGCACGCGGCCGCCGTCCAGCGGCGGGACCGGGAACAGGTTGAAGGCCGCCACGACCAGGTTCACCAGCACGCCGGCGCGCGCCATCTCGACGAAGAACGGCTCCTGCACATGCGCCATCAGCAGTCCCAGGGCCATCAGGGCCCACAGGAAGGCCTGCGCCACATTGCTGCCGGGTCCGGCCAGCGCGACCCACATGCCGTGCCAGCGCGGATTGCGCAGGCGGTCGAAGGCGACCGGCACCGGCTTGGCGTAGCCGAACACGAACTGGCCGCCGGTCAGGAAGTACAGCAGCAGCGGCACCGCGATGGTGCCGATGGGGTCGACGTGGCGCAGCGGATTAAGGCTGACGCGTCCCAGCACGTAGGCCGTGTTGTCGCCGAAAAGCTTGGCCACGTAGCCGTGCGCCGCCTCGTGCAGCGTGATAGCGAACAGCACCGGCAGGGCGTAGACCGCGAAAGTCTGGATAAGGGAGGAGTCCATGGAACGCTATTGTACCGGGCGGGCCGGTCGCCCCGGCAGGCGGCCGGCGGGCTGGCTCACAGGCCGAAGCGCGCGATATCACCCCGTCCGGCGCGCACCAGCACGGGCTCGCCGCTGGTCAGGTCGATCACGGTGGAAGGCTGGGCAGGCGCCGGGCCGCCGCAGATGACGAGATCGAGCAGTTTCTCCAGGCGCGCGCGGATCTGCGCCGGATCGTTGAGGGGCACCTCGTCGCCGGGCAGCTGCAGCGTGGCGGACAGCAGCGGCTCGCCCGTCTCCGCCAGCAAGGCCTGCGCGATGGCGTTGTCGGGCACGCGCACGCCGATGGTCTTACGCGACGGATGCGAGAGCCGGCGCGGCACCTCCTTGGTGGCCTCCAGGATGAAGACATAGGCCCCGGGCGTGGCGCCCTTGAGCCAGCGATACTGGCGGTTGTCGACGCGCGCGAAGTTGCCCAGCTCGGACAGGTCGCGGCACATCAACGTCAGGTGGTGCTTGTCGTCGATGCCGCGCAGGCGCCGCAGGCGCTCCACCGCCGTCTTGTCGTCCAGGCGGCAGGCCAGCGCATAGCAGGAATCGGTCGGCAGCGCGACCAGGCCGCCCTGGGCGATGATCTGCGCGGCCTGCTTGATCAGGCGCGGCTGCGGATTGAGCGGGTGAGTATCGAAGAACTGGGACATGGGGGCGATGTCGGCAGGCGCCGGCCGCACTCACGCTGCGCGGCCGCAGTGGCACCGTGGTGGCAATGGCGGCTACCAGTCGTGCCAGACCGGCTTGACCGTGGGGGGCAGCGGCGGCAGCGCGCCGAGCTCGACGCGCCCTTCCCCCGGGCCATGGAAATCCGAACCGCGCGAGGCCAGCAGGCCGTAGCGGCGCGCGACCTCGGCGTAGCGGCGGTACTGGTCGGGGGTGTGGCTGCCGGTGACGACCTCGACCGCACCGCCGCCGAGCTGCTTGAACTCGTCGAACAGCGCGTCGTGCTCCAGGTCGGTGTAGTGGTAGCGCCCCGGATGGGCCATCACGGCAATGCCGCCGGCCGCGCGGATCCAGTGCACGGCCTCGGCCAGCGTGGCCCAACGGTGGCCGACGTAGCCCGGCCGCCCTTCCGCCAGGTACTTGTCGAACACCTCGCCGATGTCGGCGCAGTAGCCCTGGTCGACCAGCCAGCGCGCGAAGTGCGTGCGCGAGATCAGGTCGGGGTTGCCGACATAGCGCAGCGCTCCCTCGTAGGCACCGGCGATGCCGATGCCGGCCAGCGCCTCGCTCATGTCGCGCGCGCGGCGTGCGCGACCCGAGCGCGTGTCGTGCAGGCCGTCGATCAGCGCCTGGCAGGCGGGATCGATCTGCAGCCCGACGATATGCACGGTCTGGCTGGCCCAGGTCACGGAAACCTCGACACCGGTCACGTAGCGCATGCCCAGCGCCTCGGCCGCGGCACGCGCCTCGGCCTGGCCACCGACCTCGTCATGATCGGTCAGCGACCAGAGCGCGACACCACCGGCGTGCGCACGCTCGGCGACCACGGCGGGGGCCAGCGTGCCGTCCGAGACGGTGGAATGGCAATGCAGATCGGCGTTGAGGGCGTTGGGATTCAGCATAGGGACATTCTACTCCTGTGATCTGCCGCTGTGATGGCGCAGGCATCGCGCGGCGGGCCGCGAGGTGCGCCGATGCCCCTGCCGCCAATGCTGGCGTGGACGGCCGGCGCCCCGCCAGGCGGTATAGTGGGAGATTGAACGGGCCTCGCGCCCTAACCGTCCCCGAGGCCGCGCCGCGCGCCGGCCGCCACGCCATGCCCGAATCCACCCCTGCTCCCGCCTCCGCCCCGCTTGCCGCCGCTCCGGTACGCACCGATGTCCTGATCATCGGTGCCGGCCCGGTCGGCCTCTTCGCCGCCTTCCAGGCCGGCGTGCTGGGCCTGCAATGCGAGCTGATCGACGTGCTCGACCGCCCCGGCGGCCAGTGCACCGAGCTCTATCCCGAGAAGCCGATCTACGATATTCCCGCCGTGCCCGGCTGCCTCGCGCAGGACCTGGTCGACCGGCTGCTGGAACAATGCGCGCCGTTCGCCTTCCCCATGCATTTCGGCCAGCGCGCCAGCAGCGTGGCGGAAGTCGAGCGCGACGGCCATGCGCGCCTGCTGGTGACGACCGACGGCGGCAAGCAGTTCGACGTGGCGGCGGTGCTGGTCTGCGCCGGCGCCGGCGCCTTCGCGCCGCAGCGGGTCGCGCTGCCGGAAGCGGCCGCGCTCGAGGGGCGCCACCTTCACTACGCCGTGCGTGAGGTGGCACGCTTCGCCGGCAAGCGCGTGGTCGTCGCCGGCGGCGGCGATTCGGCGCTGGACTGGGCCCTGGCGCTGCGCAAGGTGGCGGCGCGCGTCACCTTGCTGCACCGGCGCGATGGCTTCCGTGCCGCAGACGCCAGCGTCGCCGAGATGAAGGCGGCCGTGGCCGCCGGCGAAATGGACTTCGTGATCGGCATGCTGGGGGCCCTGCAGTGCGCGCCCGGCCCGGACGGCGAGCAACTGGCCGCGGTGGAAGTGCGCACGCGCGAGGCGCCGCTGACGCTGCCGGCCGACGAACTGGTGGCCCTGTATGGCCTGGTGACCGAACCCGGCCCGATCGCGCACTGGGACCTGGAGTTGCGCGCCGGCCGCGTGCTGGTCGACACCACCACCTACGAAAGCTCGCGGCGCGGCATCTTCGCCGCCGGTGACATCGCCTACTACCCCAACAAGCAGAAGCTGATCCTGTCCGGCTTCCACGAGGCCGCGCTGGCGCTGCGCCGCGCCTACCACTACGCCTTCCCCGACAAGGCCCTGGTACACGTGCACACCAGCAACAACGCCACGCTCAAGGAAAGGCTCACGCACGCCTGACGGCACCGCTGGCGACGCGCCAGGCTCGGCGTCAGGCAAGCTTCAGGCAAGAAAGTCCTCCACCAGCCGGGCCACCGCTTCCGGCTGGTCGTGATGCAGCATGTGGCCGGCCTCATCCACCACGGCCTCGCGAAAATCGCGGAAGGCAGCGAAGCGCTGCTTGAACTCAGCGATCTCCTGCTTGTGGGCGATATGGCGCAGCGTGGCGGAATCGCGCGCCTCCACGTGCAGCACCGGTGCCTGCACCTCGGCCCAGATCGCCATCACCTCGTCGAGCCGGTACAGCACAGGGTTGACCAGCTTGTGGGCCGGATCGCCGAGGATCTCCCAGCGCCCCGCCTCGTTGCAGCGCGCCCAATGTGCGGCAAGGAAGGCAGCACGCGCGTCGGACAGGCGCGGATTGGTCTTCTGCAGCCGCTCCGCCACGCCTTGCAGGTCGTCGTAAGTACGCATCTCCGGCTGCGCGCGCAACTCGTCCAGCCAGCGCGCATAGCGCCCGGGCGCCTGCTCGGCCCGCGTCGCCGTCATGCCGAAGCCCTCCAGGTCCACCACGCGGCGCACCCGCTGCGGACGGATGCCGGCATACAGGCAGGCCACGTTGGCACCCATGCTGTGTCCGACCAGGTCCACCTGGCCCTGCGGCTGGTAGTGGTCGAGCAGCGCCTCGAGGTCGGCCACATAGTCCGGGAACCAGTAGGACCGCGTGCCCGGGTAGCGCGCCGGCCAGTCGCTCAGGCCGAAGCCGCGCCAGTCGGGTGCGACCACGTGCCAGTCGCGTGCGAAGGCATCGACCAGGAACTGGAAGGAAGCCGAGACATCCATCCAGCCATGCAGCAGGAACAGCATGGGCGCGCCCTCCTCGCCCCACTGGCGTACGTGGTATTGCAGCCCGCGCAGCGTGATACATTGCGAGCGCGAGGTTTCTCTGATCGTCATGCTGTCTCCGTGGCGGCCCCGGCCGTCCGCGCGGGAGATCCGGCACCGCCCGGCTGACGCAGGAAGCAAAAAAAGAACGGTCGTTCTTTTACCGCGATTATAACGGCTCGCCGCCCGGCGTCGTGCGCGGGCCGGCGGGCCTCGGACCGACTGGAGACACCCGATGCCATCCGCCGCCCTGCCGGCCACCCGGCGCGACGACTACGCCGCGCTGCACGAATCGTTCCGCTGGGACGTGCCCGAGACCTTCAACCTGGCCGAGGCATGCTGCACGCGCTGGGCACGCGACCCCGCCACCGCGCAGCGCATCGCCGTCCATGCGGAGCACGAGGACGGCCGGCGCGCGAGCCACAGCTTCGCCGACATCCAGGCCGCCGCCAACCGTCTCTCGCGAGCCCTGCGGGCGCTCGGCGTGGGGCGCGGCGACCGCGTCGCCATCATCCTGCCGCAGCGTATCGAGACCGTGGTCGCGCACATGGCGGTCTACCAGCTGGCCGCCATCGCCATGCCGCTGTCGATGCTGTTCGGCCCCGAGGCCCTGGCCTACCGGCTGGAACACGGCGGCGCGCGCGTGGCCATCGCCGACGAGGGCTCGCTCGACAACCTGCTGGCGGCGCGCGGCGAGTGCGCGGCGCTGGAAACGGTGATCGGCGTCGGCGCGGCCGCCGCCGGGGCCGACCATGGCTGGGAGGCGCTGCTGGCCGCCGGGCCGGCCGACTTCACGCCCGAGCCGACGCGCGCCGACGACGGCGCGGTGCTGATCTACACCAGCGGCACCACCGGCCAACCCAAGGGCGCGCTGCTGCCGCACCGTGCGCTGCTGGGCAACCTGCCCGGCTTCGTCTGCTCGCAGAACTGGTACCCGCAGGACGACGACGTGTTCTGGAGCCCGGCCGACTGGGCGTGGACCGGTGGCCTATGGGATGCGCTGATGCCGGCGCTCTACTTCGGCAAACCCATCGTGGGCTACCAGGGTCGCTTCTCGGCCGAGGTCGCCTTCACGCTGCTGGAGCGCTACCAGGTCACCAATACCTTCCTCTTCCCCACCGCGCTCAAGCAGATGATGAAGGCCTGCCCGCGCCCGGCGGAGCGCTACCGGCTGCGGCTGCGCGCGCTGATGAGCGCTGGCGAGGCGGTCGGCGACACCGTCTTCGCCTGGTGCCGCGAGGCCTTCGGCGTCATCGTCAACGAGATGTTCGGGCAGACCGAGATCAACTATGTGGTCGGCAACTGCGCCGCCCAGTACGACGACGGCCGCCTGGGCTGGCCCGCGCGCGCGGGTTCGATGGGCCGGCCCTATCCCGGCCACCGCGTGGCCGTGATCGACGACGACGGCCGGCCCTGCGCCGGCGGCGAGATCGGCGAGGTGGCGGTATGTGCCACCGACCGCGCCGGCCACGCCGACCCGGTCATCTTTCTCGGGTACTGGCGCAACGAGGCAGCGACCGAGGCCAAGTATGCGAGCCACGACGGCCTGCGCTGGTTCCGCACCGGCGACCTGGCGCGCTTCGACGACGACGGTTATCTCTGGTACGAGGGCCGCGCCGACGACGTCTTCAAGTCTTCGGGCTACCGCATCGGCCCCAACGAGATCGAGAACTGCCTGCTCAAGCATCCAGCCGTGTCGAACTGCGCCGTGGTGCCCTCGCCCGACCCCGAGCGCGGCGCCGTGGTCAAGGCCTTCGTGGTGCTGAGCCCCGGCGTGGCGCGCTCGCCCGCGGCCGATGCCGCGCTGGTCGCCGAACTGCAGCAGCACGTGCGCGGCCGCCTCGCCCCCTACGAGTATCCGAAGGCCATCGAGTTCATCGAGCAGTTGCCGATGACCACTACCGGCAAGATCCAGCGGCGCGTGTTGCGGCAGCTCGAAGCGGAGCGCGCCACCACGCCGGTCTCTGCAGACTAATCCTGTTGCGCCGTGAGCCAGGCCAGCTCATCGTCGTCGAAGCCCGCGGCGCGGCGTGCCGGCAGGTTGAACGGCGGCTTGAGGCGCGGCGCGCCATGGTGCGCCGCCAGCTCCGCGTAGCTCGATACCGGGTCGAGCCCGCGCACCGCGCACAGCCAGCGGAACCAGCGGTTGCCGATAGCCACGTGGCCTACCTCGTCGCGCAGGATGATGTCGAGGATGGCGGCGGCCGCATGGTCTCCCGCCGCCGCCAGGCGCGCACGCACCGCGGGCGACGCATCCAGCCCGCGCGCCTCCAGCGTGCGCGGCACCAGGGCCATGCGCGCCAGCACGTCGCCGGCGGTCTTGTCGGCCATCTCCCATAAGCTGTTGTGGGCGGGGAAATCGCCGTAGGCATGGCCGAGCGTGGCGAGATGGTCGGCCAGCAGCGTGAAGTGCAGGGCCTCCTCGTCGGCTACGCGCAGCCAGTCGCGGTAGTAGGCCGGCGGCATATCGGCGAAGCGCCACACCGCATCCAGCGCCAGGTTGATCGCATTGAATTCGATATGCGACAGCGCATGGATCAGGGTCGCCCGCCCCAGTTCGGTATGGGGCGAGCGGCGTGGCCCGACCTCGCGCGGCGGCACCAGCTCGGGCCGCCGGGGACGGCCGGGGACACCGGCAGGCGCCGGCAGCACGAGTCCGCAGCCGAGTGCGGCATCGGTCTCGGCACTGGCACGCCGGTACAGCTCGCGCGCCGCCGTCGCCTTGGCTCGGGCATCGGTCAGGCAGAGCACGTGGAGAGCCTGCTCGCGCAGGCATGGTCGCCCCGGAGCGGCCGGGGCAATGTGTCCGGCATCGGATTGTCCGGCATCGGGTGCACCCGTGGCGCACCGGTCGTTGAGTCGCTGGTCTGGCATCGGCGTAAAATCTCGGCTGCCGCCATTGTAGGGCCGGGCGCGCGCCGCATGCGCCCCCTGCTCTGCTGCAAGGCTCTTTAAAGACGCCGGGCGGCCCCCATCTTTCCCCCAGCCATTGCCCAGGAGACTCCATGGCGCTTTACCAGCTCGGCGACCTCGCCCCCCAGATCGACCCCGACGCCTACGTGGCGGCAGAAGCCACCCTGATCGGCAACGTGACGCTGAAGGCGCGCGCCAGCGTCTGGCCCGGCGTGGTGATCCGCGGCGACAATGAGCCGATCACCGTGGGCGAAGGCAGCAATGTGCAGGAAGGCTCGGTGCTGCACACCGATCCGGGCTGCCCGCTGGACATCGCCGACAACGTGACCATCGGCCACCAGGCGATGCTGCACGGCTGCACCATCGGCGAGGGCTCGCTGATCGGCATCCAGGCGGTGGTGCTGAACCGCGCCGTGATCGGCAAGAACTGCCTGGTCGGCGCCGGTGCGGTGGTGACCGAGGGCAAGGCCTTCCCCGACCGCAGCCTGATCCTCGGCGCGCCCGCCAAGGCGGTACGCGAGCTGAACGACCAGGAAGTGGCCAACCTGTACCGCAACGCGGCGACCTACGCCGAGCGCCAGGCCATGTACAAGACGCAGCTCAAGCGCCTCGACTGAGCCGAGGCCGGGCGCCCAACCCAACCCGTTTGACCGAAGAGTGATTGTGACCGATACCCGCTCCCCAGATACCCTGCAGAAATTCCTGTTCGACGCGGCCCCCGTGCGCGGCGAACTGGTCCGGCTCGAATCCACCTGGCGGGAGGTGCTGGAACGCCAGCACTATCCGGCCCCGGTGCGCCAGCTGCTCGGCGAGATGATGGCGGCGGCGGCGCTGCTGTCGGCCAACCTCAAGTTCAACGGGGCCCTGGTCATGCAGCTGCACGGCGACGGCCCGGTGCGCATGCTGGTGGTCGAGTGCCTGTCCGACCTGAGCCTGCGCGCGACCGCCAAGCTGGCAGAGGATGTCGAGCTGGCCGACGACGCGACCCTCGCCGAACTGGTCAATGTCGGCGGCCGCGGCCGTTTCGCCATCACGCTCGATCCACACGACAAGCTGCCCGGCCAGCAGCCCTACCAGGGCATCGTGCCGCTGGCCGACGAGAACGGGCCACTGGCGTCGATGAGCGAGGTGCTCGAACACTATATGCACAGCTCCGAGCAGCTCGACACGCGGCTCTGGCTGGCAGCCGACGACCAGGTCGCGGCCGGCATGCTGCTGCAGAAGCTGCCCTCCTACGGTGGCACGCTGGAAGCCGGCCATGCGCGCGAAGCGGCCGTGGTCGGCGAGACCGGCGGCGCGCTGGACGGCGTCGGCCAGGCACAGGATCTCGACACCTGGGACCGTGCCTGCCAGCTCGGCGCCACGCTGAAGGCACCGGAACTGCTGGCGGAATCGCCCGACACGCTACTGCGCCGGCTGTTCTGGGAAGACCTGCAGGCGGCCGGCCTGCGCGTGTTCGAGCCGGCGCGCCCGCAGTTCCGCTGCTCCTGCTCGCGCGCCAAGGTGGCCGGCATGCTGCAATCGCTGGGCCGCGAGGAGATCGAAGGCCTGCTGGCCGAACGCGGCGCTGCCGATATCCGCTGCGACTTCTGCGGCCAGCAGTACCACTTCGACGCGGTCGATTGCGCCCAGCTGTTCGCCCCGGCACCGACCGCGACCGGTGCCGGCGACGGTGCCCACCAGCACCACTGAGGCAAACCGCCGCGCCGGCGGAAACCACCGGCGCGGGCATGTGGTCCAACGGGAAGTCGATCCCTTCGAGGCATGACCATGTCCACGCGCTTCCCTCCAGTCCGCCGCTCCGCGCTGCCACCGCTACGGCAAACGCGCCCGCGCGCCAGGGCGGCGGCCCTGGCCGGTATCGCCGCGCTGCTCACCGCCGGCGGCTGCGCCGAACTGCCACGCGACAGCAACGGCTCGCCTCCCACCTATCGCCTGGCCCCCGATGCCGCGACTGGTGCGACTGGTGCGACTGGTGCGACTGGTGCGACTGGTGCGACTGGCGCCACTGGCGTCACCGGCGCGTCTGACGCTGCGCTGACACCGCAGCAGAAGCAGCGTCTCGATGCCCTGAACCAGCAGGTCCTGCGCGAGCAGGAGGCCGCCATCGCGCAAGAACGGCAGGCCGAAGCCCTGGCCCGCTACTATTACGCGCCGGCCCCCGCCTGGAGTGTCTACTACGGCGGCTGGAGCGGCGGCCGCTGGGGCGGCTCGGTCGGCTTCGGCGCACCCGGCTACTGGGGTTGGGGCGGCTATCCGTACGGGTGGTGGTAAGGCTCGACGAGGCGCGGCCGGCGCGAAGCCGGCGCGGATGATCCGCCGGATGGCGGCCGGATGCGCGGGGAAGGCAGCTTGAGGCGGTGAGCAGCCCGGCCGGACGGCGGGCGGGCCCGGAACGGGCGGATGATGCCGGGTCGGCTCAGTGGCGACCGGTGGCGGCCGGCGAGTTGGGCGGCGGCGGCAATGGCGGCGTAGCGCTGACCTTGGGCGGCGGCGCGACGAACTGCACGAAGACCTCGCCATCCTTGACCATGCCCAGTTCGTAGCGGGCCCGCTCCTCGATGGCGCCGGTGCCGTCCTGGAGGTCCTTCACTTCCCCTTCCAGCTTGGCGTTGCGCAGCTTGAGCGCCTGGTTGTGCACGCTCTGTTCCTCGACCTGCTTGTTCAGCTCCCAGACGCGCAGCCAGCCTCCCTTGCCCAGCCAGAGCGGATACTGGATGGCGAGCAACAGCACGAACAACAGCAGCGAAATCAGGCGCATGGAGCGTATGACGCAAAGGCCCGGCAGAAGCCGGGCGAACCGCGGAATGGCAAGGGAGGCCGCCGTCGCGCACGCGTCAAGGACGGCGCACGGCGGCGGCTACCCGGCAGCTTAGCGCAGATTGTAGAACGCGCTCTTGCCGGGGTAGCTGGCCACATCACCGAGATCTTCCTCGATGCGCAGCAGCTGGTTGTACTTCGCGATACGGTCCGAGCGCGACAGCGAGCCGGTCTTGATCTGGCCGGCGTTGGTGCCCACCGCGATGTCGGCGATGGTGCTGTCCTCGGTCTCGCCCGAACGGTGCGAGATCACGGCGGTGTAGCCTGCTCGCTTGGCCATCTCGATCGCGGCGAAGGTCTCGGTCAGGGTGCCGATCTGGTTGATCTTGATCAGGATCGAGTTGCCGATGCCCTTGTCGATGCCTTCCTTCAGGATCTTGGTATTGGTGACGAAGAGGTCGTCGCCCACCAGCTGCACGCGCTTGCCCAGCTTGTCGGTCAGGGTCTTCCAGCCGTCCCAGTCGCCTTCGGCCATGCCGTCCTCGATCGACACGATCGGGAACTTGTCGCACAGGTTGGCCAGGTAGTCGGCGAACTGCTCCGAGCTCAGCTTCAGGCCTTCGCCTTCCAGGTGGTAGACACCCTCGGCTTCACGGTAGAACTCGCTGGCGGCGCAGTCCAGCGCCAGCAGCACGTCGTCGCCCATGCGGTAGCCGGCCTTCTCGACCGCCTGCACGATGGTGTTCAGGCACTCTTCGTTGGAAGCGAAGTTCGGCGCGAAACCGCCTTCGTCGCCCACCGCGGTCGACATGCCCTTGTCGGCCAGGATCTTCTTCAGCGCGTGGAAGATCTCGGCACCGCAGCGCAGCGCTTCGCGGAAGCTGGTCTGCGACACCGGCATGATCATGAATTCCTGGATGTCCAGGCTGTTGTTGGCGTGCGCGCCACCGTTGACGATGTTCATCATCGGCACCGGCATCTGCATCGCGCCCGAACCGCCGAAGTAGCGGTACAGCGGCAGGCCGGCTTCCTCGGCGGCAGCCTTGGCCACGGCCATCGACACGGCCAGCATGGCGTTCGCGCCCAGGCGGCTCTTGTTCTCGGTACCGTCCAGGTCGATCAGGGTGCGGTCCAGGAAGGCTTGTTCGGAAGCGTCCAGGCCCATGATGGCCTCGGAGATCTCGGTGTTGATGTGCTCGACGGCCTTCAGCACGCCCTTGCCCAGGTAACGCGACTTGTCGCCGTCACGCAGCTCGATGGCTTCGCGCGAACCGGTGGAGGCGCCCGACGGCACCGCGGCGCGGCCCATCACGCCCGACTCGAGCAGAACGTCGCATTCCACGGTGGGATTGCCGCGCGAGTCCAGAACCTCGCGACCGATGATATCTACGATTGCACTCATGGATTCCTCTTTGATTGTGGATTCTTTGTACCGCTAGCTGCAAAAGCTGCAAATGCTGGAAACCGGGAAGAGGGCCGCGACAGGCCCGCTTCGGCGCGTCAGGGCTTCAGACGCCCTCGACCACGATCATGTTCATGTGCGCCGCATGCTCACGCGCCTTGCGCGCCGCGCGGTACTCCGCGCTGTCGTGGAAGGCCTTGGCCGCCTCGAAACTGGGGAACTTCAGCACCACCACGCGCGTCGGCGCCCACTGGCCCTCGAGCTGCCCGGTCTGGCCGCCGCGCACCAGCACTTCGGCTCCGTGCACCTGCATGGCATGACTGGAGAGCACCTTGTACTCCTCGTACTGCTGGGGGTCCGTGACGTCGACGTAGGCGATGATATAGCCTGCGGCCATGATCTATCTCCGATGATTTCGTATTGTCTTTCGATACCTGCCGTCACCGCCGGCCCCGCAAGGAGAACCGGCGGCGAGGCCTGGCGTCGGTCAGGCGCAGGCGGGCCAGCCGAAATTGTCTTCCAGGAAGCCGGCGCGCTTGGTCAGCGCATCCAGGTCTCTCAGCACCGAGAGCAACTCCTTCATGCGCGACAGCGGCACGGCATTGGGGCCGTCCGACAGCGCCTTGGCGGGGTCCGGATGCGTTTCCATGAACAGCCCGGCCACGCCGGTGGCCACGGCAGCGCGCGACAGCACCGGCACGAACTCGCGCTGGCCGCCCGAACTGGTGCCCTGCCCGCCCGGCAACTGCACCGAGTGGGTCGCGTCGAACACGACGGGGGCACCCGTCTCACGCATGATCGCCAGCGAGCGCATGTCCGAGACGAGGTTGTTGTAGCCGAAGGACACGCCGCGCTCGCAGGCCATGAAGCTGTCTTCGGGCAGGCCTGCCTCGCGGGCGGCCTCGCGCGCCTTGTCGATGACATTCTTCATGTCATGCGGCGCCAGGAACTGGCCCTTCTTGATGTTGACGGGCTTGCCGCTCTGCGCGCAGGCACGGATGAAATCCGTCTGACGGCACAGGAAGGCCGGCGTCTGCAGCACGTCGACCACGGCCGCGACCGGCTTGATCTCCTCGATCTCGTGCACGTCGGTCAGCACCGGCACGCCGATCTCGCGCTTGACCGTGGCCAGGATCTCCAGTCCCTTCTCCATGCCCAGTCCGCGGAAGGACTTGCCCGACGAGCGGTTGGCCTTGTCGAACGAGGACTTGTAGATAAAAGGAATGCCCAGCTCGCCGGTGATCTCCTTGAGTGCACCGGCGGTGTCCAGCGCCATCTGCTGCGACTCGATCACGCAGGGCCCGGCAATCAGGAAGAAGGGCTGCTCGAGCCCGGCTTCGAATCCGCAGAGTTTCATCGCTCTCTCCTGCCTGCCGCGGCCTCAGCCTGCCTTGCGCTGCTGGTTGGCCAGTGCCGCTTCGACGTAGGCCTTGAACAGCGGGTGGCCGTCGCGCGGGGTCGAGGTGAATTCCGGGTGGAACTGCACGCCGACGAACCAGGGATGCAGGCTGTCCGGCAGCTCCATCATCTCCGGCAGGTTCTCGGTCGGGGTACGCGCGGAAATCACCATGCCGGCCTGCTCCAGCTGCGGCACGTAGTGGTTGTTGACCTCGTAGCGGTGGCGATGGCGCTCGTTGACCTCGGCGCCGTAGATCTGCGCAGCCTTGGTGCCTTCCCTGACCGGCACGCGCTGCGCGCCCAGGCGCATGGTGCCGCCCAGGTCGGAATCGGCGCTGCGTTGCTCGACCTTGCCTTCGCGGTCCACCCACTCGGTGATCAGCGCGACCACCGGGTGCTCGGTCTCGAGGTTGAACTCGGTGGAGTTCGCATCGCCCATGCCTGCCACGTGGCGGGCGAATTCGATCACGGCCAGCTGCATGCCCAGGCAGATGCCCAGGTAGGGCACCTTGTTCTCGCGGGCGTACTGGATCGCGCGGATCTTGCCTTCGGTGCCGCGCTTGCCGAAGCCGCCCGGCACCAGGATGGCGTCCAGCGGCTTGAGCACTTCGAGGTGGCCCGATTCCAGTTCCTCGGAATCGATGTACTCGATGTTGACGCGGGTCGCGGTGTGCATGCCGGCGTGGCGCAGCGCCTCGATCAGCGACTTGTAGGACTCGGTCAGGTCGACGTACTTGCCGACCATGCCGATGGTGATCTCGTGCTGCGGGTTTTCCTGGGCGTTGACCAGGCGCTGCCACATCGACAGGTCGGCCGGCTTCGGGTCCAGGCGCAGTTCCTCGCAGATCAGGCGGTCCAGGCCCTGCTCGTTGAGCATCTGCGGGATCTTGTAGATGCTGTCCGCATCCCACACGGAAATCACGGCATCCTGCGGAATATTGGCGAACAGCGAGATCTTGGCGCGCTCGTCGTCCGGGATCGGGCGGTCGGCGCGGCACAGCAGCGCGGTCGGCGAGATACCGATCTCGCGCAGCTTCTGCACCGAGTGCTGGGTCGGCTTGGTCTTCAGCTCACCGGCGCTGGCGATGAACGGCACCAGCGTCAGGTGCACGAAGGCGGCATGGTTGCGGCCCATGCGCAGGCTCATCTGGCGCGCCGCCTCGAGGAAGGGCAGCGACTCGATGTCGCCCACGGTGCCGCCGATCTCGACCAGCGCCACGTCGGCCTTGCCGTCGTGCGAGGCGGCCGCGCCGCGCTCGATGAAGGCCTGGATCTCGTTGGTGATATGGGGAATCACCTGCACGGTCTTGCCCAGGTATTCGCCGCGACGCTCCTTGCGGATCACCGATTCGTAGATCTGGCCGGTGGTGAAGTTGTTCGACTTGCGCATCTTGGCCGAGACGAAACGCTCGTAGTGGCCGAGATCCAGGTCGGTCTCCGCACCGTCCTCGGTCACGAACACCTCTCCATGCTGGAAGGGGCTCATCGTGCCGGGATCGACGTTGATGTAGGGATCGAGCTTGAGGAGGGTGACTTTGAGGCCGCGCGACTCAAGAATGGCCGCGAGCGAGGCGGCAGCGATGCCCTTGCCGAGGGAAGAGACGACGCCACCGGTGACGAAGACGAATTTGGTCATAAACCGAGCTTGCCGGGGAAATCGGGATTATACATGAGAGCCCGCCCCACGCGGCCGCGAAATTCGCCGCGCAGCCGCCGGCCGGGCACGCCATGGCCTATGCAGCGCTTGCCCGCGGCACCTGCCCGGCGCACGCCGCCGGACACCGCTATCAGTGCCCCGCCGCGCGCATCGCGCCGATCAATTCCCGCACCAGCACCGCGGTCTGTCCGGGCTGCTCCATCGGATACAGGTGGCCGCCCTCGATGAAGCGCAGGTGCTCGCCCACCAGCCTGCGCGTGGCACCCATGCCGCACTGCCGCACCTCGCGCGAGCGGGTGCCGGCGATAAAGGCCACGGGCACCGGCGCCCCGCCCGCCAACTGGCGTCCCAGGCTGGTAGGCAGGGTCCGGTAGATGTCGTATTCCACCTGGCGCTCGAAACGCAGCCGGCGTTCCTGCGCCTTGCCCGTGGCCTCGGTGCCGTGCTCGACATAGTCGCGCAGCACCTCCTCGTCCCACACGGCGAAGTTCGGCTTGGACTTGAAGTGCTGCCAGACCGACTCCGCGTCGGGCCAGTGCGTGCGGCGCCGCTTGGCGGCCGCCGCCGGACTGGGCCGCTCGTCCAGGCCGAGCGCCTGCGCGGCCTTCAGCAGCGAGGCCCGCCAGCCGGCGATGACCGGCGAATCGAGCATCAGCACGCCGCGCACGCGCGCCGGGCGCCGCAACGCGGCCATCAGCGACAGGAAGCCGCCCAGCGAGTGCCCGACCAGCCAGACCGGCTCGCGGTAGCGCTCATCGATCGAGGCCAGCAGCTGCTCGACCAGGTGCGGCCATTCCCGCGTGACCGGATAGTCCGGATGATGGCCATAGCGTTCGACGGCGCGCAGTTCGAAATCGTCCTCGAGCAGGCCGAACAGCTTGCGGTAGGTGGAGACGGGAAAGCCGTTGGCATGGGAAAAGTGGATGATCTCGCGCATCGCCTCCCCCTCAAGCCGGCGTGCCCGGGCGCCGCCGGCGCGCGCGCACCGGCTGGCCCCAGCGGTCGGCTTCGCCCTGGCGGGCCAGCGGGAATTCGGCCGGCAGGGAAGCATCCCACTGCGGATCGCTGATCTCGCCGAAAACCTGGCGCAGGCGCTGCCCCCAGGTATCGCGGATCATGCGGAAATAGGCGTTCTTCTCGTCGATGTTGACGAAGCGCGTGACGCGCAGCGCATCCGCTTCATAGACCAGCAGGTCGAGTGGCAAACCCACCGAAATATTCGACTTCAACGTCGAATCCATCGAGATCAGCGCGCATTTCGCCGCTTCCCCCAACGGCATCGAAGGCTGCACCACGCGGTCCACGATGGGCTTGCCGTACTTGGCCTCGCCGATCTGGAAGTAGCAGTTCTCGGGCATGGCCTCGACGAAGTTGCCGGCCGCGTAGAGTTGAAACAGGCGGGCCCGCTCGCCGCGGACCTGGCCGCCGAAGATCATGCTGACGTTGAATTCGATACCGGCCTCGCGCAGCGCGTGGGCGTCGCGCTTATGCACCTGGCGCACGGCATCGCCGACCAGGGTTGCAGCCTCGAACATGTCACGCGCCTTCCACAGCGAGCGCGCCTCGTCGCGCCCTTCCACCAGGATCTGGCGCACCGCCTGGCTGATGGCCAGGTTGCCGGCCGTCATCAGCACCATGACCCGGTCGCCCGGCTCCTCGAACACCGTCATCTTGCGCGCGGTGGCGACGGCATCGACGCCGGCATTGGTGCGGGAGTCGGACAGGAATACCAGGCCGGCATCGAGCCGCATGGCCACGCAGTACGTCATCTTCTTCTCGGATACCTTGGGTTGTCGTGCAAAGGCGGGCCCGGCGGCCAGGCCGGCCGCCGGGATCTTGCGGGCATCATTCTAGCGCCGGCGGCCGCGGCGCCGCTGGAGGCATCCCTCGGTTGCGCGCGCCCACGCCCTCCCGCCCCCCCCCGCGGGACTACGCTGCGCCCGCCTGCGCCGGCATGATCTCGATGCGCACCGACAGGGCTTCGCCGCTGCCGCCCTCGCGCACGCCCCGGATCGGTGCAGCCGATGGATAGTCTCGCCCCACCGCGAGGCGCACGTGGCGCCCCCCGGTCAGGCAGCGGTGCGTGACATCGATGCTGCACCACAGGCCGCGCCCGGCATCGAGGCAGATGTCGGCCCAGGCGTGGCTCGCCAGGGCCTCGGCCTTGGGGTCGTAGAAGTAGCCGCTGACATAGCGCGCCGGGATGCCCAGGGAACGACAGGCCGCCACCATGACTTGCGCCTGGTCCTGGCACACGCCGGCGCCACGCGCAAAGGCCTCCGCCGCCGCCGTATCCACGCTGGTGGCATTGGGCTGGTAGCGCACCCGGGCGGCCACCGCAGCGGCCAGCGCCAGCAGCGCCGGCACATCGCGGCGCGCGGCCAGGAACGGCGCGGCAAACGCACGCAACGGCGCCGGCGCCGCGGTCAGCGGCGTCGCCGAGAGGAAGTAAAGCGGCGACACCCGCACCTCGCCATCGGCGCCGGCGTCCTGGAAGGCGCCGTGCGTCCCGGCCTGCATTCCCAGCACCTCCACCTCGCCCCAGGCGGTGATGCCGATGGTGTCGCTCGGCGCGCCGAGGGTGAAGCTGTGGACGATGTTGCCGAAGCCGTCGCGCGCTTCCGACAGCCGGCCGGGCGCCGCGATCTGCCAGCCATGGACCGCCTGCAGCGGCCCCGAGCGCGGCGCCAGGCGCAGCTCATGGACGCTGCGCCGCACGGGCTCCGCGTAACGGTAGACGGTGTGGTGGCGGATCCTGTAGCGCACGGCAGCGGTCCGGCTCGCTCACGCGGCCAGCGGCGGCACCAGGAAATCGACGCTGATGCCGTTGCCCAGCCCGCCGATGCGCTCCAGGAAGCTGGTCAGGAAGGCATGCAGGCCGACCGCGAAGATATCGTCGATGCGCGCGTACTTCAGGTCGGCGTGCAGTTTGCCGGCCTGCCGCTCGGTCTCGCCCGACTGCTGGTTGCGCACCTGCGCCAGGATCGATACCACCTCCTCCATGCTCGACACCAGCGAGCGCGGCATGTCCGGCCGCAGGATCAGCAACTCGGCCACCCGTTCCGGGGTGATCACCGTGCGGTAGATCTTGCGATAGACCTCGAAGCCGGACACCGAACGCAGCACCGCCGCCCAGTGGTAGAAATCGCTCTCCATGCGCTGCGGGTCGCTCTCGTCGCCGCCTTCCGACTGGAACTTGACATCCAGGATGCGCGCCGTGTTGTCGGCGCGCTCGAGGAAGGTGCCGAGGCGCATGAAGTGGAAGGCATCGTCCTTGAGCATGGTGCCGAACTGCACGCCACGCGCCAGGTGGGAGCGGAACTTGACCCACTCGAAGAAACGCGATGGATCCTGCTGCAGTTCGCCGTCGGCGATCAGGCGCTGCACCTCCAGCCAGGTGGTGTTGATGGTCTCCCACACCTCGGTCGTCAGCGAGCCGCGCACCGCACGGGCGTTTTCGCGCGCGGCACGCAGGCAGCTCATGATGGACGAGGGATTGGTCATGTCGCGCACCATGAAATCGATCACGTCGTCGCGCGACAGCAGCCCGTACTTGTCGTCGAAGGCACGCGTCAGCTCGGAAATGTCGAGCATGGCCCACCAGCCCTGCTCCGCCACTTCGGCGGACTGCGGCAGCAGCGAGGTCTGGTAGTTGACGTCGAGCATGCGCGCGGTGTTTTCCGCGCGCTCGGTGTAGCGCGCCATCCAGAACAGATGGTCGGCGGTGCGGCTCAGCATGGTTCGGCTCCTGGCAATGCAATGGTCGTGGCCGGCGCTGTCTCAGCGCTCCAGCACCCACGTGTCCTTGGTGCCCCCGCCCTGGGAGGAATTGACCACCAGCGAGCCCTCGCGCAAGGCCACGCGCGTCAGCCCGCCGGGCACCATGCGCACCTCGCGCCCCGACAGCACGAAGGGACGCAGGTCGATATGGCGCGGCGCGATGCCGGACTCCACATAGGTCGGGCAGGTGGACAAGGCCAGCGTGGGCTGGGCGATGTACTGCTCCGGCCGCGCCCTGACGACCTCGCGGAAGACATCGATCTCCGCGCGCGTGGCGGCCGGGCCGACCAGCATGCCGTAGCCGCCCGCGCCGTGGGTTTCCTTGACCACCAGTTCGTCCATGTGGTCAAGCACGTACTGCAGGTCGTCCGGCCGGCGGCACATATAGGTGGGCACGTTGGCCAGCACCGGCTCCTCGCCCAGGTAGAAGCGGATCATGTCCGGCACGTAGGGATAGATCGACTTGTCGTCGGCCACGCCGGTGCCGATCGCATTGCAGATGGTCACGTTGCCAGCCCGATAGACCGACAGCAGGCCGGCGGCGCCTAGCGCCGAATCCGGGCGGAAGGCCAGCGGGTCGAGGAAATCGTCGTCGACACGGCGGTAGATCACGTCGATGCGCTGCGGGCCCTGCGTGGTACGCATGTACAGGTAGTCGTCCTGTACGAACAGGTCGCTGCCCTCGACCAGCTCCACCCCCATCTGCTGCGCCAGGAAGGCGTGCTCGAAATAGGCCGAGTTGTACATGCCCGGTGTCAGCACCACCACAGTGGGATCGGCGATGGCCTGCGGCGACACGCTGCGCAGCATGTCGAGCAGCAGGTCGGGATAGTGGGCCACGGGCGCCACCCGGTTGCGCGCGAACAGATCCGGGAACAAGCGCATCATCATCTTGCGGTTTTCCAGCATGTACGACACGCCGGACGGCACGCGCAGATTGTCCTCGAGCACGTAGAACTCGCCCTCGCCGGCGCGCACCACATCGATGCCGGCGACGTGGGCGTAGATGTCCTGCGGCACCGCGATGCCGAGCATCTCCGGCCGGTACTGCGCGTTGTTGTAGATCTGGTCCGGCGGGATCACGCCCGCGCGGATGATGTCCTGGCCGTGGTAGATGTCATGGATGAAGCGGTTCAGCGCCGCCACGCGCTGGCGCAACCCGCGCTCCAGCACCGCCCACTCCGACGCCGGGAAGATGCGCGGAATCACGTCGAACGGAATGGTGCGCTCGGTGCCGCTGTTGGTTTCGTCCTTGTCGCCGTACACCGCGAAGGTGATGCCCACCCGGCGGAAGATCAGGTCCGCCTCCGCGCGCTTGTTGGCCATGGTCGCTTCCGACTGCCGCGCCAGCCAGTCCGCAAACTGCCGGTAGTGCGGCCGCACCGCGCCCGCCGGCAGGTCCTGCCCCGCCTGGATGGCCGGGACCCCTTCGCCCCTCCAGTCCAGCATCTCGTCGAAAAACCGCGCCGCCGCCATGATGGCCCATCCTCCGTGTCGAGGGCGTTCCGGACTGCCGGCCGCCCGTTGTTGGCCATGTTCGCGTCCCCAGCCTTGCGATCTGGGGAACCCCCCTGCGCGGCCCCGGCAGCGCTGGCTGCGGTGCCGCATGCTGGCTCTTCCAGCATACCCGCGCCGGCGCCGGCCGCAAGCTGCGGCATTCCCGAGGCCCGTGGGGATCAAGCAAGATACTTGCCAGGCACGGGGAAGACGGGGAAGACGGGGAAGACGGGGAAGACGGGGAAGACGGGGAAGACGGGGAAGACGGGGAAGACGGGGAAGACGGGGAAGACGGGTGGCGTGCGCCGGGCGCGGCGGCGCCCGGCGGCCCGGTGGCCTGGGTGGTACGGGAGCCCGCCGACGGCCCCTCAGTCCCCCGCGCGCGCCGGCGCTTCGGCCAGGATGGCGTCCACCAGCGCCTCCGGCGGGCGGCGGATGTCGATCACCAGCGCGCCGTCGGGTTCCTCCAGCGTCTCGAACTGGCTGTGCAGCAGCGCCGGGTTGAAGAAATGGCCGCTGCGCGCCGACAGGCGCTGCCCGATCAGTCCGGCATCGCCCTTCATGAAGACGAAGGTCACGCCGCCCTCGGGCGGCGTCAGCCGGTCGCGGTAGACCTGGCGCAAGGCCGAGCATGTGAACACGTGCGTGCGTCCCTCGGCGCGCGCGGCATCGATGGCCGCCCGCATGGCGGCCAGCCACGGCCAGCGGTCTTCGTCGGTCAGCGGCACGCCGGCGTGCATCTTGGCCTTGTTGGCCTCGCTGTGGAATTCGTCGGCGTCATGGAAGCCGCATTGCAGCCGCTGTGCCAGCAGCTGGCCGACCGTGGTCTTGCCGCTGCCGGATACGCCCATCAGGATATAGATCATGTCTGCTCCGTCGATCAGGATCGGATGGTGTGCCCATCCTTGTCGCTTGTCGTGCATCGCGCCGCTCGCATGCGTGCGATGGCTCCCGGGCGGCCCGCCGCCGGGGAACCAAGCCAGGTGATTGGAAGGTGGGTTGCCGGGATACCGGACGGCCAGCCTATTGTGCGACGGCCGCCCCGGTTTGGACAGCCTCGCGCGGCATCGCGTCCGCCTCGGACAGGTCCAGCGCGCTGCCGCCGGCTTCGGCGTCGCGCGCCTGGCGCCGGAACAGGCCGAACAGGCCGCGTCCGACACTGAAACCGGCGAAGGCGTCGGCAGGCGCCGCCGCGGGCTCGCGTGCGGCCAGCTCGGCCGCGTCGCCGAGCCATTGCAGGACGCCAGCTTCGGCGTCCACGCGGATGCGATCGCCGTCGCGCACACGCGCCAGCATGCCGCCAGCCAGTGCCTCGGGCCCCACATGGATCACGGCCGGCACCTTGCCGGAGGCGCCCGACATGCGGCCGTCGGTGACCAGGGCCACGCGGCGACCGGCATCCTGCAGCGCACCCAGCGCCGGCGTCAGCCGGTGCAGTTCCGGCATGCCGTTGGCGGCCGGACCCTGGAAGCGCACCACCGCCACCACGTCACGGTCCAGCTCGCCGGCGGCGAAGGCCGCCTGCAGCGCCTCCTGGGAATCGAACACGCGCGCAGGCGCCTCGACCACGCGGTGCTCCGGCGCCACCGCCGAGATCTTGATCACGCCGCGCCCCAGGTTGCCCTGCATCAGGCGCAGGCCGCCTTCGGCGGCGAACGGCGCGGCGGCCGTGGCCAGCACCTGCGCATCGCCACTGGCAGCGGCGCCGTCGCGCCAGCGCAGCATGCCGTTGTCCAGCACCGGCTCCTGGGTGTAGCGCCGCAGGCCGGGACCGGCGACGGTCTGCACGTCCTCGTGCAGCAGCCCGGCATCCAGCAGTTCGCGGATCACGAAGGCGACACCGCCGGCCGCGTGGAAGTGGTTGACGTCCGCCGAGCCGTTCGGATAGACCCGCGCCAGCAGCGGCGTAGCCCGCGAGAGGCGGTCGAAATCGTCCCAGTCGATGAGGATGCCGGCCGCGCGCGCCATTGCCACCAGGTGGATGCTGTGGTTGGTCGAGCCACCGGTGGCCAGCAGGCCGACGATGCCGTTGACCACCGCGCGCTCGTCGACGATGCGCGCCAGCGGCAGGTATTCGTTGCCGCGCGCCGAGATGGCCAGCGCGCGCTGCGCGGCCGCCGCCGTCAGCGCGTCACGCAGCGTGGTGTCGGGATGGACGAAGGCCGCGCCCGGCAGATGCAGGCCCATCACCTCCATCAGGAACTGGTTGCTGTTGGCGGTACCGTAGAAGGTGCAGGTGCCGGCGCCGTGATAGGCCTCGCACTCCGCCTCCAGCAGCGCCTCGCGTCCGACCTGCCCGGTGGCGTAGAGCTGGCGCACCCGGGCCTTCTCCTTGTTGGACAGGCCGCTGGCCATCGGCCCCGCCGGCACGAACACGACCGGCAGGTGGCCGAACTGCAGCGCACCCATCAGCAGGCCGGGCACGATCTTGTCGCACACGCCCAGCATTACCGCGGCGTCGAAGGTGTTGTGCGACAGGGCCACGGCGGTGCTCATGGCAATGACGTCGCGCGAGAACAGCGACAGCTCCATGCCGGCATTGCCCTGCGTGATGCCGTCGCACATGGCCGGCACGCCGCCGGCCACCTGGGCCACCGCACCGGCCGCGCCCGCCGCCTCGCGGATCAGGCCGGGATAGCGCTCGTAAGGCTGGTGCGCAGACAGCATGTCGTTGTAGGCGGTGACGATGCCGAGGTTCTGCGCATGCTCGACGCGCAGGCGCAGCTTGTCGGCGGCGGGCAGGGCTGCGTACCCATGCGCAAGGTTCGCGCAGGAAAGGCCATGTTGCGGGCCCAGTTCGCGCTGGGCGCGCTCACAACGTGCCAGGTAGGCAGCGCGGCTGGCACGGCTGCGCGCGACGATACGCGCGGTCACGGCCTGGACTTCGGCATGAACGGTTTGCGGCATGGCGGGACGACTCTCCGTGGGAAGTATGCTGCAGTCGACCGGATGAGGAATGAGATCCGGTCATGTAGATTTTCTACATTATATCCAGTCCGGAACGACAAGCGAACACCACGTCAACCGCCAATCGCCTAAAACCCCCGATTTTTTGCGAAATTCAGGGAAATCCCTAGCCGCGCCACGACTCCCGCGCGAAGACGATGCGCCACCCGATCTTGTAGAATATCTACATATTTTCTACGCACCTGCCAACTGCCCTGCTCCATGCGCGACCGAATCCTCGCCGTCTATGACACGCTCCGCCCCTCCGAACGCCGCCTGGCCGACTACGTGGCACGGCACGGCGCCAGCGTGATCCGCCTGTCGATGCCGGAACTGGCAGAGCGCGCCGGTGTATCGCAGCCGACCATCGCACGGTTCTGCGCCGCGCTGGGCTACGACGGCTTCCGCGAGTTCAAGCTGCAGTTCGCACAGAACGTGGGCGGCGGCACACCCTTCGTGCACCAGGACGTCAGCGCCGAGGACCGTCCCGCCGACATCGCCGGCAAGGTCTTCGACCGCACCCTCTCCACGCTGATGAGCGTGCGCAACGCGCTGTCGGCGGACCAGATCGAACATGGCATCCGGCTGCTGGCCGACGCGCGCCGCATCGAGTTCTACGGCTGCGGCAATTCCGGCATCGTCGCGCTGGACCTGCAGCACAAGTTCTTCCGGCTGGGCATTCCCACCACCGCCTACTCCGACCCGCACGTCTTCAATATGTCGGCGGCGCTGCTGCGCCCGGGCGACGTCGCCGTGCTGGTCTCCAACAGCGGGCGCACCTGGGACATCCTGGCCGCCGCCACGCTGGCGCGCGGCAGCGGCGCCGGCGTGCTGGCGCTCACGCACAGCGGCTCGCCGCTGGCGGCGCTCGCGGACGTCTGCGTATTTTCCGACGTGGAAGAGGACAGCGAGGTCTATACCCCCATGACCTCGCGTATCTGCCACCTGGTGCTGGGCGATGTGCTGGCCACCGGCGTGGCCCTGGAGCGCGCCGACAGCGTCGCGCCCGGCCTGCAGCGCGCCAAGGCGCACCTGCGCGAGCGCCGCATCGCCAGCGCGGAGCCGTCGATGCCGCCGCGCGACACCAGGCCCAAGCGCTCCGCCAGCGCGGCGCGCCGCAGCAAGGGCAGCGCCTGAGCGCCCAGCGATCCGCGCCGCGCGGCCGGCACGCCATGCTCAGCGCGGTGCCGGCGGCGCCTCGCGCCAGTAGCGCCGGACCTGCTGACGGTACGGCGTGATCGCCACGCCGTCCGCCCCGGCCTCGATCACCACCGCGCCGTTCTCATCAGAGCGGTAGCGCGCGACGCCTTGGGCACCATAGCGGGCCCAGACATCGGCACGCGGATGACGGAAGCGATTGGCATGGCCCAGCTGGAACACAGCGGCCTGCGGTGCCACCGCGGCAAGGAAGGCCGGGCTGGAAGACGTGCCGCTGCCATGGTGCGGCACCATCAGCACGCTGGCGCGCAGCGCTTGCGCCGGCAACGACGACAGCAGCGCCGCCTCCTCGGCACGCTCGATATCGCCGGTCAGCAGCAGGCTCGGGGCCGCCCCGTCACCGGCCTGCGCCGACACATGGAGCACGCAGCTGCGCGCGTTGCTGCCATAGGCCGGCGACTGCGACTGCGCCGCCGGCGGATGCAGCACGGCGAAACGCACCCCGTCCCACTCCCATTGCTGCCCGGCGGCGCAGGGCTCCCACGCGCGTGGTGACCGCAGCGGCGGCGACAGCAGCGCATGCGCGGGCGGCGCCGCGGTGCGCAGCGCCGCCACCGGCACGGCATCCAGCACCGCGCCGACTCCGCCGGCATGGTCGGCGTGCTCGTGGCTGATCATCAGCATATCGAGGCGCCCCAGGCCGGCCGCGCGCAGGTGCGGCACGATGACCCGCTCGCCCGCGCTGGAGCTTTCGCCGTAGGCCGGTCCGGTGTCGAACAGCAGCGCATGCCGCCGCGTCTCGACCAGCACCGCACCGCCCTGGCCGACATCGAAGGCCGTCGCACGGAAGGCGCCGGCCGCCACCGGGGTCCGCCCCGCCACCAGCAGCGGCAGCAGCAGCACCAGCCCGCGCCAGCGCAGGCGCCAGCCGAAGCCACGCGGTGCCAGCAGGCAGGCGACGCCCGGCAGGGCCAGCGCGAAGGCCACCGGACCGGCCGCCGCCGCACGCCAGACCGCCCAGGACGGCGCCGACAGCCAGGCCAGCAGGCTGCCCAGCAGGGCCAGGCAGGCGTGGGCCAGCGCCAGCAGCGGTGCGGCCAGCGGCGACGGCAGGATGGCGGCCAGCAGCGACAGCGGCGTCACCACGAAACTCACCAGCGGGATGGCCACCGCGTTGGCCAGCGGCGAGACCAGCGAGGTCTGCTGGAACAACAGCAGCGTGGCCGGCACCAGGCCCAGCGTGACCACCCATTGGGTATGGGCGGCTTGTGCCAGCGCCACCCGCAGGCGGGCCGGCCAGCGGTCCGCGCGGGCGCCGTCCGCGCCGTCCGCCGCGGGGGCCGCGGGCGGACGCCCCGCGGCCAGGAAGATCACCGCCACGGCACTGAAGGAGAGCCAGAATCCGGGCGCCATCACGCCCCATGGATCGACAACCAGCGCCGCCAGCGCGGCCCAGCCGAGCACCAGCGAGCCCGGCACCGTACGTCCGCTCCAGGATGCCAGCACCGCCACCACCAGCATTGCCACCGTGCGCAGGGCAGGCACCTCGAGTCCCGCCACCAGGCCGTAGCCGATGCCTGCCGGCAGCGCCACCAGCAGGCCGACCTGCCGCGCCGGCAGCCATAGCGGCGGCGGCCGGCGCCAGCGCCGGCCCAGCCCGAAGGCATGGCGCCAGGCCCAGGCGGCCAGCGCACCGGCCATGCCGGAGATCATGGTGATATGGAGCCCGGAGATGCTGATCAGGTGGCCGATGCCGGTGCGGTTGAATATCTCCCTGTCGGCAGCTGAGATGCCGCGCTGGTCGCCCACAACCAGCGCCACCAGCACCGGGCCGTAGCGCGCATCCGGCGGCAGGTTGGCGCGCAGGTGCGCGCGCAGCGCGTGGCGCCACGAGGCGATGCGCCAGGCCAGCCGCTCCCCCGCCGCCATGGCGTGGCCCTCGCCCGCGCTGCGCACGTAGCCGGTCGCCCCCACGCCTTGGCCGAGCAGCCAGTAGGCATAGTCGAACCCGTGTGGATTCGCTAGCCCGCGCGGCCGCCGCAGGCGCACCACGAACTCGCGCCGCTCGCCCGGCCGCAGTCCGGGCGGCGCCTCGTTCCAGGCCAGCAGGATCTCGGGCGGCAGGCGCGCGCCACCTGCTTCCGCGCCGGCAGCAGCTCCACCGCCTGCGCCGGCAACCTCCTGCTCGATGGCAAAGCGGAAACGCAGGCCGCGCTCGGCTTCGGCCGGCAGGCCGGCCACCACGCCGCGCACGCGCACATCGCTGCCGTCGAGCGCGGGGGGCAGCCAGGCATCCAGCGCCTGCACGGCGCGCCCGCCGGCCCAGCCGAAGCCGGCCAGCAAGCCCAGCAGGCAGACCGCCGCACGCGCCGCCGGCCGCGCCCGGCGCCGCCAGTACAACGCGGCCGCCGCCAGCAGCGCGGCGGCCAGCAGCAGCACGGCGGCCGCTGCCCGGCCGGGCAGCACCGGCTGCTGCTGCAGGCACCAGCAACCGGTGACGAAAGCCAGCAGGAACAGGCGCATCGCAACTCCCTGCGCGCATGGCGCGGATGACGATGCTCCTGCTTATACGGGCGTTCACGCCCGGCTGCGGTGTCAGTCTGTGACGGTGTGCCGCGGCGCCATGATCCCGGCGAAGGCCGCCAGCCGCGGCAGCGCTTCGATCGAGTTGCGCCACATGGCGGCGGCCAGCGGCTGCGGCGCGATGCCGCGCAGTTCGCCCAGCACGCGCGCCACACCGGCCACTTCGGCCGGCGTGTTGCGCGCCTTGTGCTGCTCGCCGAACTGGTCGTCGGACAGCCAGGCAGGCGCGATGTCGGGCGCATCGGTCTCCAGCACGATGGCCTCCAGCGGCAGCTCGGCCGCCAGCCGGCGGATCTGCCGCGCGCGCGAGAAGGTCAGGTTGCCGCCGAAGCCGAGCTTCAGGCCGAGATCGAGAAAGCGCTTGGCCTGGTCGATGCTGCCGTTGAAAGCATGCGCGATGCCCTGGCGCACGCCGAGCCGGCGCAGCTGGGCGCCGACCTGGTCCTGCGAACGGCGCACGTGCAGCAGCACGGGCAGCTCGAACTCGCGGGCGATCTTGAGCTGTTCGGCATAGAGCCAGGTCTGGTGCGCGGCGTCCAGCCCGGGCACGAAGAAGTCCAGCCCGATCTCGCCGATGCCGACGAAACGCGGGTCGCCGATCGACGCCGCGACCTCGGCGCGCAGGCGCTCGACGTCCGCCTGGCCGGCCTCGGCCGAGCACAGCGGGTGGATGCCGAGCGCGTAGACGCAGCCGGCATGGCGCCGCGACAAGGCACGCACCGCCTCGAAGTTCCAGGTCGCCACCGCAGGCAGCACGATGCCGTTGACGCCGGCGGCGTCCGCGGCGGCGGCGACGGCGTCACGGTCCGCGTCGAACTCGGCGGCATCGAGATGGCAGTGGGTATCGATCCACATCGCGCTGGCGCGGAGCCGGGGGCTCAGCGCTCCTGGTGCAGGTGGCCGTCGCGCAGCCGCAGCACGCGATCGCAACGGTTGGCCAGGTCGATATCGTGGGTCACGATGACGAAGCTGGTGCCGAAGCCGAGCGACAGGTCCAGCATCAGGTCATAGACGCCGCCCGCGGTATGGTCGTCGAGGTTGCCGGTCGGCTCGTCCGCCAGCACGCAGGCCGGCTGGCCCACCAGGGCGCGGGCGATGGCCACGCGCTGGCGCTCCCCGCCCGACAGCTCGCCCGGACGGTGCTCGCTGCGCCGGCCCAGGCCCACGCGCTCCAGCATGGCCTGCGCGGCGGCACGCGCCTCGCCCTGCTTCTGGCCGCGGATGCGCAGGGGCATCGCCACGTTGTCCAGCGCGGTGAACTCGGGCAGCAGGTGATGGAACTGGTAGACGAAGCCCAGCGCGCGGTTGCGCACCACATTGCGCTCACGCTCGCTCAGCGCCGTGAACGGCTTGCCCTGCAGGGCCACGCGGCCACTGTCGGGATTGTCCAGCCCGCCCAGCACATGCAGCAGGGTGCTCTTGCCCGAACCGGAGGCGCCGACGATGGCCACCTTCTCGCCCGGGACGATGCGGATGTCGACGCCCTTGAGCACGTCGACATCGAGCCCGCCCTGGCGGAAGCGCTTGGTCAGGCCCTCGGCCTGCAGCACCGGTTCGCCCCCCTGCCCGCCATGGCCGCCGCTGCCGCCGGACTGCCGCGTGCGGGCCAGGCCCGCGCCGATCACGGTCTGCTCACTCATAGCGCAGCGCCTCCGCCGGATTGACGCGGGCGGCCCGCCAGCTGGGATAGAGCGTGGCCAGGGAGGCCAGCACGAAGGAGATGATGCCGATGGTAGCGATGTCGTTCACGCGGGGATCCGAAGGCAGTTCGCTGATGAAATAGATGTCGCGCGGCAGGAACTGCACATGCAGCAGCCGCTCGATGAAGGGGACGATGACGTCGATATTGGTGGCGATCAGGGTGCCGCCGGCCACGCCGAGCAAGGTGCCGATGAAACCGATCGCCACGCCCTGCACGATGAAGATCTTCATGACCGAGCCGGGCTGCGCGCCCATGGTGCGCAGGATGGCGATGTCGGCCTGCTTGTCGGTGACCGTCATCACCAGCGTCGACACCAGGTTGAACGCGGCCACGGCGATGATCAGCGTCAGGATGATGAACATCATGCGCTTCTCGGTCTTCACGGCGGCGAACCAGTTGCGGTTCTGCTGCGACCAGTCGCGCACGTCGAGATCGCCGGTGAGCGTGCCGGCCAGCTGCCCGGCCACTTCCGGCGCACGCTCCATGTCGGTCAGCTTGAGGCGCACGCCGCTGGGGCCCGCCAGCCGGAACAGGGTCTCGGCATCCTGCAGGTTGATCAGCGCCAAGGCATTGTCGAACTCGAAATGGCCGGACGAGAACACGCCGACCACGGTGAACTGCTTGAGCCGCGGCAGCACGCCGGCCGGCGTGATGGTGCCCTGGGGCGCCACCAGCGTGACCTTGTCGCCGGGCTGCACGCCGAGCGCATTGGCCAGCTCGTTGCCCAGCGCGATGCCGAACCCGCCCGGCTGCAGCTTGTCCAGCGCGCCGGCGCGGAACTGCTTGCCGAGGTCCGAGACCTTGGGCTCCTCGGCCGGGTCGACGCCGCGCAGCAGCACGCCGCGTACCACGTCCTCGCGCGTCAGCATGGCCTGTGCTGCCACATAGGGCGCCGCACCAATCACTTCCTTATTGCGCATGGCCTCGGCGGCGGTGCGCTGCCAGTCTGGCAGCGCACCGGGCGCCATGATCTCGATATGGGACAGCACCGACAGCATGCGGTCGCGCACCTCCTTCTGGAAGCCGTTCATCACCGACAGCACCACGATCAGCGCGGCCACGCCCAGGGCGATGCCGGACATCGAGATCATCGAGATGAAGGAGATGAAGGAATTGCGGCTGGCGCGCTTGCCGGCGCGGGTATAGCGCCAGCCGATCTGCCACTCGTAGGGAAAATTCAAGAGGTGTCCTGTTGTTCGGGTAAGGTCCTGCCGCTCCGGCCCGGCGGACGGCCTTTGCGGCGGTGGCGCCACCCGGCGCCACCGGGCCCGGCTCGCCGCCGGCCAGCCGGAAGTTTACAATCTCGGCAATCATGATGACGCACCTGACCCTGATTGTGCCTTTTTCCGTGCCGCCGGGCACGGGTGACGATGACCCCGAAGGGGTCATGTCCGCTGCCCTGCTGCGCCAGTTGGAGCTGCCGGCGCTCGGAAAGTTGCTGACGCGGGCCTCGCCCGGCGCGCGCGAGCGGCACGACGACCCCTATCTGCGCAGCCTGCCGCACGAACGCTGGCTGGCCGGCCGCGCCGGCCTGGACACCGCGCGGGTGCCGAGCGCACCCTTCATGCGCCTGGCCGACGGCGGCAGTGCCGACGAACAGGCCTGGGCCTGCCTGGAACTGGTACATATCCACGCCGCGCGCGACCACCTGGTGCTGATGGACCCCGCCCGGCTCGGCGTGCGCGCCAGCGAGGCGGAGGCGCTGCACCGCGCCCTGGACGCGCTGCTGGGCGAGTCCGGGATCCGCCTGGAAGCGCTGGCGCCAGGACGCTGGTACCTGCCCGAAGCGGTGTTCGGGCCGCTCGAGGCGACCACGCCCCTGCGCGCCACCGGCCGCAATATCGATATCTGGATGCAGGAAGGCGAACGCGCCCGCGACTGGCGCCGCCTGCAGAACGAAATCCAGATGACCTGGTTCGACCATCCGGTCAACCAGGCCCGCGAAGCCGCCGGGGAACTGCCGATCAATTCGGTCTGGCTGCATGGCGGCGGACGCCTGCAGGCCGTGCCGCGGCTGGCCGACGCCGTCTACACCGACGACCCCTTCGCCGCCGGCCTGGCCCTCGCCGCCGGGGCGGCCCGCCAGCCGCTGCCGGCCGGGCTGGCCGCGCTGGCCGATGGCGGCAGCGCGCTGGCACTGCTGGACGCCGCCGCCGAAGCGCACATCGGCCAGGACTGGGGGCGCTGGCTGGACGCCATGCACGGCCTGGAGGATGCCTGGTTCGCGCCGGCACTGGCGGCGCTGGAAAGCGGCCGCTGCGAGGCCCTGACCGTGGTGCTGGCCGGCGAGAACCATTTCGCCGAGTTCCGCGTCACGCGCGGCGACCTGCGCAAGTTCTGGCGCGGCCTGGGCAGCCGCGGCGACTGGCGCGCGCTGCTGTCCGACCTGGCGCTGGCGGCATGACGCCAGCGCCGCGACGTACCGGCGCCCGCCTCGGGCGCCCCGGGCACCCCCGCGCGGACGAACCGCGCCGTCGCCCTTCCCCTTTCCACCCGGGCCGGCCGCCCGTCGCGGCCGCCCGTGCGGGCGGCGCCTGCGCTGCCCGCACCTTCCTCGCCCTCCTCGCCGCATGACCCGAATCGCCACCCGCTCCTTCTCGACCGAGCACGCTGCGTCGCTTGCCGCCGCCGGCCTGCACCCCACCCTGGCCCGCATCCTGTCGGCGCGCGGCGTCAGCCGGCCCGACGAACTGGCCACCGAGCTGCCCGGGCTGGTGGCGCCGGGCGAGATGAAGGGCATCGGGCATGCCGCCACCTACCTGGCCGATGCCATCGCCGCCGGCCGCCGCCTGCTGATCGTGGCCGACTACGACTGCGACGGCGCCACCGCCTGCGCGGTAGGCGTGCGCGGCTTGCGCATGCTGGGCGCCCGCGTCGACTACATCGTGCCCAACCGCTTCGAGTACGGCTACGGGCTGACGCCGGAAATCGTCGAGCTGGCGGCACGCCAGCAGCCGGACGTGATCGTCACGGTGGACAACGGCATCGCCAGCGTCGACGGCGTGGCGGCGGCCAATGCCCGCGGTATCGACGTGGTGGTGACCGACCACCACCTGCCCGGCGCCACGCTGCCGGAGGCGGCCGTGATCGTCAATCCCAACCAGCCCGGCTGCCCGTTCCCCAGCAAGAACCTGGCGGGCGTGGGCGTGATGTTCTATGTGCTGCTGGCGCTGCGCGCCGAGCTGCGTACGCGCGGTGTATTCGATGCCCGCACCCAGCCGCGCCTCGACACCCTGCTCGACCTGGTGGCGCTCGGCACCGTGGCCGACGTGGTCAAGCTCGACAGCAACAACCGCATCCTGGTGGCGCAGGGCCTCAAGCGCATGCGCGCCGGCCGCATGCACGCCGGCGTGGCCGCCCTGTTCCGCGCCGCCGGACGGGAAGCGGCACGCGCCAACACCTTCGACCTCGGCTTCGGCCTGGGCCCGCGCCTGAACGCCGCCGGGCGGCTCGCCGACATGTCGCTCGGCATCGAATGCCTGCTGACCGACGACGCCGGCCGCGCCTGGGAGATCGCCCAGGAACTGGACGGCATGAACCGCGAGCGGCGCGACATCGAGGCCGGCATGCAGCAGGAGGCGCTGCAGATCCTGGAGCAGCCGATGGCGGGCCTGGACCCGGCCTCGCGCTACACGGTCAGCGTCTTCAACGAGACCTGGCACCAGGGCGTGATCGGCATCGTGGCCTCGCGCCTGAAGGAGAAGTTCCATCGCCCGACCATCACGTTCGCCCCCGGCGACGATGCCACCATCAAGGGCTCCGGCCGCTCCATCCCCGGCTTCCACCTGCGCGACGCGCTCGACCTCGTCTCCAAGCGCCACCCGGGGTTGCTGGTGAAGTTCGGCGGCCATGCGATGGCGGCCGGCCTGACCTTGCGCGCCGACACCTTCGGCCAGTTCATGGAAGCCTTCGAGGCGGTAGGCCGGGAGTGGCTGGACGAGAAGCAGCTGGCGCGCGTGATCGAGACCGACGGCGACATCGACGACGGCTGCTTCTCGCCGGAGTTCGTCAACCTGCTCGACCAGCAGGTATGGGGCCAGGGCTTCCCCGCCCCGACCTTCTGCGGCGAGTTCGACGTGGTGCGCCAGACCGTGCTCAAGGGCAAGCACCTGAAGCTGCTGCTGGGGCGCGGCGCGCACCGCTTCGATGCGATCTGGTTCAACCACGCCGAGGCGCTCGGCGCCAGCGCGCTGGTGGCCTACCGGCTGGACAACAACACCTTCAACGGCGTCACGCGGGTGCAGATGGTGATCGAGCACGCGCAATAACGGACTCCGGCGGACCCCGGCGGGCCCTGTCGGACACCGGCCAGCCCGGGAGCCACACCGGCCGCGCCAGCCACCCTAGCCGCGCGACGGCAGGTAGCCCGACGGATCGACCGGCTTGCCGCCGGCGCGCACTTCGAAATGCAGCTCGCCGCCGCCCGCCCCCATGCGCCCGACCTCCTGCCCGGCCGCGACCTGGCTGTCTTCACTGACCGAGGGCTTGTCGAGGTTGCCGTAGACGGTCAGCCAGTCGTCGTCGTGCTTGACGATCACCAGCATGCCGTAGCCGCGCAGGTTGCCCACATGGATGGCGCGGCCGGCCGCGGCCGCCCGCACCACGCCGCCCGCTGGCACGTCGATACGCAGCCCCTTGCTCGCCGGCGGCGCGTAGCGCGCCACGACCTTGCCGTCGGCCGGCCACTGCAGGCGGATGCGGGAGGCCGGCGGCCGCGCCGGCCCGCTGTCGTCCACCCGGGGGGTATCCTTGACCGCCGCCGGCCCGCCGCTGCCGCCGGATGCCCGGCCGCCTCCCGCCGAAGCCGCGGCGCCTGCCGCCGGCACCACGCGGATCACCTGGCCTACCTCGATGCGGTCGGCGTCGCTCAGGCTGTTCCAGCGCGCCAGCTCACGCACGCTGCGCCGGTGCTTGCGGGCGATCGAATACAGCGTGTCGCCGCTCTGCACGCGGTAGTAGCCGTCGGGCACCGGGCCGTCGTCCAGCGTGCCGCAGGCGGCCAGCGGCAGCACCGCGGCGGCCGCCAGCAGCGCGAGCAGGCGGCGGCGGCCGCCGTGCCCGCCGTGCCTTCCTCTTGCCTCTGGAGTCTCTGGATGTTCTCGATTGGTTTGCTTCATGCTCTCGGGGTTGGGCACGCAAGTGCCCTCTCGTCCACGCATTGCCGGTCCGGGCCGCCTATTATCGCCGCTGCGCGCGCCTTGCGCGCCGCGCGGAGGCCCGCGGGCCCGGCGTGGCAGCCGGCCGGCGCCAACAGGGGTAGACCGCGGCGCATGCGCCGGGTTCGCCGCCGCACGCCTGCAAACCGCGGAGAATCCGCCGCATTCCGCTATAATTCAAGGTTTTGAAAGCGCAAGAACATCATGGAAGCAGAACGCCTCAACGCCATCTCCGGTGCCATCTCCGATCTCCGTTCCCGGACGGAAGATCTACGGGGGTATCTTTGACTACGAAGTCAAACTAGGCCGCCTCGACGAAGTCAACGGCCTGCTCGAAGACCCGGACGTCTGGAACAACCCCAAGCGGGCCCAGGACCTGGGCAAGGAAAAGAAGATGCTCGAGGGCGTGGTCGGCGTCCTCGGCAAGCTCACCTCTGATCTCGACGGCGCGGACGAACTGTTCGAGCTGGCGCGCGAAGAAGGCGACGACGACACGCTGCAGGCCATCGAGGCCGACGTGCAGGGCTTCAAGGACATCGTCGAAGACATGGAGTTCCGCCGCATGTTCTCGGGCGAACTCGACCAGGCCAACGCGTTCATCGACATCCAGGCCGGCGCCGGTGGCACGGAAGCCTGCGACTGGGCCTCGATGCTGCTGCGCCAGTACCTGAAGTACTGCGAGCGCAAGGGCTTCAAGGCCGAGGTGCTGGAAGAGTCCGAGGGCGACGTGGCCGGCATCAAGAGCGCCACCATCAAGGTGGAAGGCGAATACGCCTTCGGCTACCTGCGCACCGAGACCGGCGTCCACCGCCTGGTGCGCAAGTCGCCGTTCGATTCCTCGGGCGGGCGCCACACCTCGTTCTCGTCGGTCTTCGTCTATCCCGAGGTGGATGATTCCTTCGAGGTCGAGATCAACCCGGCCGACCTGCGCGTCGACACCTACCGCGCCTCGGGCGCCGGTGGCCAGCACATCAACAAGACCGATTCTGCGGTGCGGATCACGCACGCGCCGACCGGCATCGTGGTGCAGTGCCAGAACGACCGTTCGCAGCACCGCAACCGTGCCGAAGCGATGTCGATGCTGAAGTCGCGGCTGTACGAGCACGAGATGCGCAAGCGCCAGGCCGAGGCCGACAAGCTGGAGTCGTCCAAGACCGACGTGGGCTGGGGCCACCAGATCCGCTCCTACGTGCTGGACCAGAGCCGCATCAAGGACCTGCGCACCAACGTCGAAATGTCGAACACGCAGAAGGTGCTCGACGGCGACCTCGATCCTTTCATCGAGGCCAGCCTGAAACAGGGCCTGTAACACGGCCCGCGTGGCGTGCCGATGCGCGCGACGCCGAGATGCCGCGGCACGCCGCGGCGGACCATCCGGCGCGGCGGCCAGCGGCTGGCCGCCGCGCCGCCCGATGCATCACCAACCGTGTCATCCGCAGCGTCTCCACCAGCGAACACAGCCATGAGTGCAGCGAACCAACTCTACATCGTGACCGGCGCCTCGCGCGGCCTCGGCGCCGCCCTGGCGCAGGCCCTGCTGGCGCCCGGCAACCGGCTCGTCTGCGTGGCCCGCAGCCCCGCGCCCGCCCTGCAGCAGGCGGCGGCCGCGGCCGGCGTCGCGCTCGACTGGCACTGCCAGGACCTGTCGCAGCCCGAGGCCGGCGCGCGCTGGCTGCAGGCGGTGCTGGAGGCGGTCGACACGCCGCCGGCCAGCGCCACGCTGGTGCTGAACGCCGGCGTGATCGAGCCGATCGTGCCGGTGGCAGGACTGCGCGCCGACACGCTGGTGCCGCACCTGATGACCAACCTGGCCACGCCGATGACGATGACGGCGGCCTTCCTGGCCGCCAGCGAGCGCTTCGGCTGTCCGCGCAAGGTGCTGGCGATCTCCTCGGGTGCCGCGCGCCGGCCCATCGAGGGCTGGAGCGCCTACTGCGCGGGCAAGGCCGGACTGGACATGTTCATGCGCTCGATCCATGCCGAGTATGCCCAGGCGCCGGCCGGACGCGAGGTGCGCGCCGTGGCGCTGGCCCCGGGCGTGATCGACACCGGCATGCAATCGACCATCCGCGGCGCCGACTTCGCCCAGGTGCAGCGCTTCCGCGACCTCAAGGCGCAGGAGCAGCTGGCCAGTCCCGACGATGTCGCCCACCGCATCGCCGCTTACCTGCAGCGCCCGGACTTCGGCAGCACCGAGCTGGACGACATCCGCAACCACTGAAGCCTTTTCTGAAACCGCGCGGGCCCGGCCCGCGCGCAGCACACACATCATGACCGAACCCAACCGCGCCCCAGCCGACGCCGCGACCGCGGCCACCGCCGCCGACGAAAACAAGATCATCGCGGAACGGCGCGAGAAACTGCAGGCACTGCGTCAGCAAGGCGTGGCCTTCCCCAACGATTTCCGCCCCACCCACCAGTCGGCCGCCCTGCACGCGCAGTACGACGCCGTCGAGCAGGAGGCGCTGGAAGCCGCGCCGGTCGAGGTGGCCATCGCCGGCCGCATGATGCTCAAGCGCGTGATGGGCAAGGCCAGCTTCGCCACCGTGCAGGACGGCACCGGCCGCATCCAGTTCTACATCAGCCGCGACGCCATCGGCGAAGAGGTCTACGCCGGCTTCAAGAAGTGGGACCTGGGCGATATCGTGGCCGCGCGCGGCACGCTGATGAAGACCAAGACCGGCGAGCTGTCGGTGGCGGTCACCGAACTGCGCCTGCTGTCGAAGAGCCTGCGTCCGCTGCCGGGCGACTATTACGGCCTGGCCGACCAGGAGCAGAAATACCGCCAGCGCTACGTCGACCTGATCGTGTCGCCGGAAACTCGCGCCACCTTCCGCGCCCGCACCCAGGCCATCTCGTCGCTGCGCAAGCACATGGCCGAATCCGGCTTCATGGAAGTCGAGACGCCGATGCTGCACCCCATCCCCGGCGGCGCCGCGGCCAAGCCCTTCATCACCCACCACAACGCGCTGGATATGCAGATGTTCCTGCGCATCGCGCCCGAGCTGTACCTGAAGCGCCTGGTGGTGGGCGGTTTCGAGCGCGTGTTCGAGATCAACCGCAATTTCCGCAACGAGGGGGTGAGCCCGCGCCACAATCCCGAGTTCACCATGATGGAGTTCTACGCGGCCTACACGGACTACCGCTGGCTGATGGACTTCACCGAGAACCTGATCCGCCAGGCCGCCATCGATGCCTGCGGCAACGCCGTGCTGAACTACCAGGGCCGCGAACTGGACCTGTCCAAGCCCTTCCACCGCCTGACCATCACCCAGGCCATCCAGAAGTACGCGCCGCAGTACACCGATGCGCAGCTGGCCGATGCCGACTTCCTGCGCGTCGAGCTGAAGAAGTTCGGCGTCAACACCCAGGCGCCGCAGTTCCTCAATGCCGGGCTGGGCACGCTGCAACTGGTGCTGTTCGAGGAAACCGCGGAAAGCCAGCTGTGGGAGCCGACCTTCATCGTCGACTACCCGGTGGAGGTCTCGCCGCTGGCGCGCGCCTCCGATACCGTGCCCGGCATCACAGAGCGCTTCGAGCTGTTCATTACCGGCCGCGAGATCGCCAACGGCTTCTCGGAGCTGAACGATGCCGAGGACCAGGCCGAGCGCTTCCGCAAGCAGGTCGAGCAGAAGGATGCGGGCGACGAGGAAGCCATGTACTTCGATGCCGACTACATCCGCGCGCTCGAGTACGGCATGCCCCCGACGGGCGGCTGCGGCATCGGCATCGACCGCCTGGTCATGCTGCTGACCGACAGCCCCAATATCCGCGACGTGATCCTCTTCCCGCACCTGCGCCGCGAGGATTGAGACGACGCACCGGCTGCCGCCGCGCGGCGGCAGCCTGCACGACCGCGAGAACCCCTGCCCCTGCAGGGGTTCTTTTTTGCGCGGCCGGCAGCGACGGCACCTCGCCGTCGCGCGTGTCGGCCATGCTGTCGATGTCGGCCGGCGATCGCTTCTGCGAGCATTGGCTGGCGCGCGTCACCTGGAACCGCGTGGTGACGGGCTATGACCACGATACCGACATCTTCCTGGCCGGGATCGGGTATCGCTTCTAGTTGCTGGCTGCCGGTTGCTGGCTGCCGGTTGCTGGCTGCCCGTTGCAGGCGCCGCCAGTTGCAGGTCACAGGGTTGCGGCCGCCCGCTTCAGCAAGCTCCCAGGGGAGCGGTGGCCGTCCCCAAGGACCCGCAGCGAGCGGGCCGCTGCTCCCTGACTCCCTGGCTTCTTACTCCGCTTCTTCGATCCAGGCGGACTGGATCGCCTCGAGGATCTTCTCGCCCGAGCGCTCCGGCACGTCGCTGAAGCCGTCCAGTTCCAGCACCCAGCGGCGCAGGTCGGTAAAGCGCACGGTCAAGGGGTCGACGTCCGGGAACTTGTCGTAGAGGGCGGCCGCGATGGCATAGGTATCGGTCCACTTCATGGGGCGTTCTCCTGTCGTGCGGGGCTCAGTGCCCTTCCTTGGCGTGGTTGATGGTGTACTTGGGAATCTCGACCGTCAGGTCCTCGTCGGCCACGATGGCCTGGCAGGACAGACGCGAATTCGGCTCGAGGCCCCAGGCCTTGTCGAGCAGGTCTTCTTCCTTCTCCTCGGCCTCGTTCAGTGAATCGAAACCCTCGCGCACAATGACGTGGCAGGTGGTGCACGCGCACGACTTCTCGCAGGCGTGCTCGATCTCGATGCCGTGGCTCAGCAGGGCGTCGCAGACGCTGGTGCCCGGCTTGGCTTCGAACACGGCGCCCTCGGGGCAGTGCTCGACGTGGGGAAGAACAATGATCTGTGGCATGTCAGGTCCTGATTGCGGAATACGGTGCGGCGGGAATCGGCTTGGCGGCAGCGGCCGCCTCAGCCGATCTCCTGCACCTTGCGGCCGGCCAGCGCGCTCTTGATCGAGCGGTCCATGCGGCGCGCGGCGAATTCGTCGGTGCCGTGCGACAACGCCTCCACGGCGGCCTTGATGGCGAGATGGTCGGTACCGGCAGCGATCTCGCGCACGGAAGCCGCCAGCGCCTCGACCGCGGCGCGCTCCGCGGCGCTCAGCAGGTCGCCATCCGTCTCCAGCGCGCGCTGGGTGGCTTCGAGCAGGCGCTCGGCCTCGACACGTTCCTCGGCCAGCGCGCGGCTCTTCATATCGTGCTCGGCCTCGCTGAAGCTTTCCTGCAGCATGCGGGCGATGTCGTCGTCGGCCAGCCCGTAGGAAGGCTTGACCACGATCGAGGCTTCCACGCCCGACAGCGTTTCACGCGCCGACACCGACAGCAGGCCATCGGCATCGACCTGGTAGGTCACACGGATGCGGGCCGCACCTGCCACCATCGGCGGAATGCCGCGCAGTTCGAAGCGTGCCAGCGAGCGGCAGTCAGCCGCCAGTTCGCGCTCGCCCTGCAGCACATGGACGGCCATCGCGGTCTGGCCATCCTTGAAGGTGGTGAATTCCTGGGCACGCGCCACCGGGATGGTGCTGTTGCGCGGGATGATCTTCTCGACCAGGCCGCCCATGGTCTCGACCCCCAGCGACAGCGGGATCACATCGAGCAGCAGCCAGTCCTCGCCCGGCGCGCCGTTGCCGGCCAGCAGGTTGGCCTGCATGGCGGCGCCCAGCGCGACCACCTTGTCCGGATCCAGGTTGGTCAGCGGCGTGCGGCCGAAGAACTCGCCCACGGCCTTGCGGATGGCCGGCATGCGCGTGGCGCCGCCCACCAGCACCACGCCCTTGACCTCGTCGGCGCCGACGCCGGCATCGCGCAGCGCCTTGCGCACCGGCGCCAGCGTCTTCTGCACCAGATGCGCAGTCATGGCCTCGAACTGCTGCGCCGACAGCGGCAGGTGCACGATCTCCCCGCTCGACAGCACGGCATCGATCACCGTGTCGTCGGCCTCGGACAGTGCCTCCTTGGCGGCGCGCGCGCGCACCATCAGCAGGCGGGTGTCCTGGGCGCTCAGGGGTTGCAGGCCGGCCTGCTCGACGATCCAGCACATCAGGCGCTGGTCGAAATCGTCGCCCCCCAGGGCCGAATCGCCGCCGGTGGCCATGACCTCGAACACGCCCTTGGTCAGCTTGAGGATGGAGATATCGAAGGTACCGCCGCCCAGGTCATAGACGGCATAGACGCCTTCGGCACCGTTGTCGAGGCCGTAGGCCACGGCCGCCGCGGTCGGCTCGTTGAGCAGGCGCAGCACCTCGATGCCGGCCAGGCGCGCGGCGTCCTTGGTGGCCTGCCGCTGTGCATCGTCGAAATAGGCCGGCACCGTGATCACCGCCCCGACCAGGTCGTCGCCGAGCGAATCCTCGGCGCGCTGGCGCAGCGTGGCGAGGATCTCCGCGGAGATCTCGACCGGGCTTTTCACGCCGGCCACCGTCTTGATCTGCACCATGCCCGGCGCGTCGACGAAGTCGTAGGGGCTGTGCTCGATGTGCGCCACGTCGCGCAGGCCGCGCCCCATGAAGCGCTTGACCGAGACGATGGTGTTCTTGGGATCGCGGATGGCCTCGTCCTGCGCGCGGTAGCCGATCTGCGCGGTCTTGTCGGCCAGGTAGCGCACCACCGAGGGCAGCAGTGCGCGGCCGCGCTCGTCGGTGAGCACCTCCGGAATGCTGCTGCGGACCGCCGCCACCAGGGAGTTGGTGGTGCCGAGGTCGATGCCGACGGCGAGCCGGCGTTGATGGGGCGCCGGCGACATGCCGGGCTCGGAAATCTGGAGCAGTGCCATGATGATTCTTCGCGTTGTCTTCGCGTTGTCTTCGCGCGCGTTGCCGTCGCGTCGGGTGCGGCACGGCATGCGTGCCACGGCGGCCGGGACCGTGCCGGGGGCGCCATTGTGTCACGCCCGCGGCAAACGTGCCTGGCCGGTTATCCTTCCAGCCGGTCGATCGCCTCGCTGGTGTCGTGCTCGATCTTCTCGATGAACATCAGTTGCCGCGCCGCCGCGCCGGCCGCCGCGTCATTGTCGGCGCCGCCCGCGTCCAGCAGCGCGCCGAGCGCCGCGTGTCGCTCGCGCTTTTCCCGGCGCAGTTGCGCCAGCAGCGCGTCGAGCTGGTCGACCGCGCGCGCTTCCACCGCGTCCTGCAGCGCCTCGCGCCATTCCATCTGCTGCATGAGGAAATCCGGCGCCATCGCGGTGTTGTTCTCGGCCTGGATGTCGACGCCGCGCAGTCCCAGCAGGTAGATCGCCCGCTTGAGCGGCTGGCGCAGCGTACGATAGGCCTCGTTGGCATGGGCCGCCCACTGCATGGCCACGCGGCGCTCGGCGTCGCCGGCATGCGCGAAGCGGTCCGGATGCGCCTGCGACTGCACGGTGCGGTAGGCGGCATCCAGCGCCGCCTCGTCGATGGCAAACTGCGCCGGCAGTCCGAACAGCTTGAAAAAATCGTCTTTCAACAGCTTCCCCAACAAAAAGGAGCGGCCAGGCCGCCCCTCGATCACCCGCCCGTCAGCCAGGCAGGCAAGCCATCGCCGGCATTCCGATCGCGCCGGCGCGGCCCTCAGGCCGGCCGTGCCCAGGTATCCGGAGGCTCGCCGCGTTCACACTTGCGACAGGCGAGCCGGGCACCCAGCCTGGCCGTGCGCCCCCGCTCCGATTGCGTCCACGGTCGCGACTGCCAGGGCGGGTCGTGCCGCACGTGCTGGCCATGCCCGCACTCCAGCTCGGCGACCCAGTCGCCGGCCTCGTCACGGTGATAACCGACGATACGGCGCTGCATCGCCGGGCGGCGTCAGACGCGGAAGGACTCGCCGCAGCCGCACTCGTCCTTGACATTGGGGTTGTTGAAGCGGAACCCCTCGTTCAGGCCTTCGCGGGCAAAGTCCAGCTCGGTGCCGTCGATGTACGGCAGACTCTTCGGATCGACGATCACCTTGATGCCGTGCGACTCGAACACATTGTCTTCCGGCAGCAGTTCGTCGACGTACTCGAGCTTGTAGGCCAAGCCCGAGCAGCCCGTCGTCTTCACGCCAAGGCGCAGGCCCACGCCCTTGCCACGGCGCTCCAGGTAACGCGCCACGTGCCTTGCGGCCTTCTCGGTCAGTGTGATCATCGCTGCATCATCCCCGCATGGCTCAGGCGGCCTTCTGTTCGGCGCCCGGGTGCTTCTTCTTGTAGTCCTCGACGGCGGCCTTGATGGCGTCCTCGGCCAGGATCGAGCAGTGGATCTTGACCGGCGGCAGCGCCAGTTCCTCGGCGATCTGGGTGTTCTTGATCTCCAGTGCCTGGTCCACGGTCTTGCCTTTGACCCATTCGGTCACCAGCGACGACGAGGCGATGGCCGAGCCGCAGCCGTAGGTCTTGAACTTGGCGTCCTCGATGACACCGGCCTCGTTGACCTTGATCTGCAGCTTCATCACGTCGCCGCACGCCGGCGCGCCGACCATGCCGGTGCCCACGGCATCATCGTTCTTGTCGAACGAGCCAACGTTGCGGGGGTTTTCGTAGTGGTCGAGCACCTTGTTGCTGTATGACATTTTGGCTACCTCTTGCGGATTTTATGGGGGTCTTGCGTGGCGCCTGCGCTCAGTGCGCGGCCCACTGGATGGAATTCAGGTCCACGCCGTCCTTGTACATTTCCCACAGCGGCGACAGGTCGCGCAGCTTGCCGATCTTGGCCTTGAGCAGTTCGACGGTGTAGTCGACTTCCTGCTCGGTGGTGAAGCGGCCCACCGTGAAACGGATCGAGCTGTGCGCCAGTTCGTCGTTGCGGCCCAGCGCGCGCAGCACGTAGGACGGCTCCAGCGAGGCCGAGGTGCAGGCCGAGCCCGACGACACGGCCACATCCTTGATCGCCATGATCAGCGACTCGCCCTCGACGAAGTTGAAGCTGACGTTGAGGTTGTGCGGCACGCGGCGCTCGAGGTCGCCATTCAGGTAGACCTCTTCCATACCGGAAAGGCCGCGCCACAGGCGGTCGCGCAGCATGCGGACGCGTTCGTTCTCGGTAGCCATTTCCTCGCGGGCGATGCGGAAGGCCTCGCCCATGCCGACGATCTGGTGCGTGGCCAGCGTGCCCGAGCGCATGCCGCGCTCGTGGCCGCCGCCGTGCATCTGGGCTTCCAGGCGCACGCGCGGCTTGCGGCGCACGTAGAGCGCGCCGATGCCCTTGGGGCCATAGGTCTTGTGGGCCGAGAACGACATCAGGTCGCACTTCAGCGTGTTCAGGTCGATCACCACCTTGCCGGTCGCCTGCGCGGCGTCGCAATGGAACAGGACGCCCTTGGCGCGGCAGATCTCGCCGATCTGCTCGACGTCCTGGATCACGCCGATCTCGTTGTTGACCAGCATCACCGAAACCAGGATGGTGTCCGGGCGGATCGCCTGCTCGAACGCCTTCATGTCGATCAGGCCGTTTTCCTGCACGTCGAGATAGGTCACCTCGAAGCCCTGGCGCTCCAGCTCGCGCGTGGTATCGAGCACGGCCTTGTGCTCGGTCTTCACGGTGATGATGTGCTTGCCCTTGCCCGAGTAGAAGTTGGCCGCGCCCTTGATGGCGAGGTTGTCGGATTCGGTCGCACCCGAGGTCCACACGATCTCACGCGGATCGGCACCGACCAGCGCTGCCACCTGCTCACGCGCCTCCTCGACCGCGCGCTCGGCCTCCCAGCCGTAGGCATGGCTGCGCGACGCCGGATTGCCGAACTGCTCGCGCAGGTAGGGGATCATCTTGTCCGCCACGCGAGGATCCACCGGAGTGGTGGCCGAGTAATCCATGTAGATCGGGAAATGTGGGGTGCTCATTGTTTTGACTGCCTCTATCAGGGTCAGGACCGCAATTCCTTGCCGGTCGGAAATCTGGATCTGCTTGCCGTCTGCCGCCGTCTCAGGACTGCGCCAGGCTGAAGACCGAGTTGACCACGCGCGGGCGCGCGGGACTGTCGGCCTTGTCGGCCGCCTTGCCGCGCACCGGCGCGCCGGCGGCCCGCGCCGGCTCCTCGCGCATGTCGTGCAGCACCGCGGGCTGCTTGGCACGCTGCTGGTCGACCAGGTTCTTCAGGGAGACGGAGTCCAGGTACTCGACCATCTTCTGGTTCAGCGTGGCCCACAGCTCGTGGGTCATGCAGCGCCCGGCGCCGTCATCTCCGTTACAATTTCCCTTTCCACCGCATTGCGTGGCATCGAGCGGTTCGTCGACGGCGATGATGATGTCGGCGACCGTCACGTCCTCGGCGCGGCGCGCGAGACTGTAGCCGCCACCCGGCCCCCGCACGCTTTCCACGATCTCATGCCGGCGCAGCTTGCCGAACAGCTGCTCGAGGTAGGACAGGGAGATCTTCTGGCGCTGGCTGATGCCGGCAAGCGTGACCGGCCCCTGGTCCTGGCGCATGGCCAGGTCGATCATGGCGGTCACGGCAAAGCGGCCTTTGGTCGTCAGTCTCATGGGGGTGGGAATACTTGATCAATTTCCTCAAGTATAAATTTCCCGACTAATCCGGTCAAGTACCCCTGCTGCACCGCATCAGGCGCGGCTGCCGCCGGCGTCCGGCGCCGCCGCTGGCCGGCGCGGCGGCACGATCAGCGACAGCGGGCGCTCCAGGATGCGCCGCCGCACGGCGGCACTCAGTTCGCGCCGGTCCACGCTGCGCAGGTTGCGTGAACGAAGCGCCATATTGAAGGCCAGCGCGAAGCTGACCGCCACATTCAGGAAGCCCATCAGTGCGATGCCGGCAACCGCCAGCCACAGCGCGGGCATGCGCAGCGCGTCCAGCCCCAGCACGCCGATCGAGGCCCCTACCGCCCCCGTCGACAGCGTGACGTGACGCACCTCCATGTGCGGCCCGACGAAGCTCAGGATCTCCGGCCCCAGGCCCAGCAGCAGGCCGAGCGACACATTGGCGGCAATGCCCGACAGGTTGCGCCGCCAGAAATCGGCCACGCCCAGCGCGCCCTTGGCGCCCAGCACGTAGCGCAAGCGCCGGTTGTAGGCCATCACATCGTGCACCCGGTGCAGCGCGAACCAGTTGTCCGCCCAGCCGGCGATCAGGCTCGACAGCCACAACAGCACACCGGTGAAGATGGCGTAGAGCGGCGTCGGCCCCAGGATCGAGAACGACTCGATGGTGGCGATGGCCTTGGCCGGGGTCAGCAGGCTCACGCCCAGCAGCTTGCCCGACAGCCATTGCACTGCCAGCGCCACCGGGAACACCGCGGCCAGGTTGCCGAAGATGGCGGCCGCGTTGGAGCGGATCATGGCGATGGTGTCGTCGACGAAGATCTCCCTGCCCTCCGGCCGCCTCGCGCCGTCCAGGCGGTGCGCCAGCGCCGGCCCGGTCATGGCCGGCTGCTTGGTGGCCAGCGTGAAGTGCGCAAAGTGGATGAGCAAGAAGCTGCCGGCATAGTTGAGCGAGGCCAGCAGGCCCTCGATGAACTTGTCGAGATGCAAGCCATAGATCAGGAACTTGAGGTAGACCGTCAGCACCGTCAGCAGCCCGCCGCCGGCCGCCCCGCGCATCATCTCGCGGTATTCGCCGCGGTCGCGCGTGATGTAGTGTTCGCCGGTCTCCGCCGAACGCTCCACCACCTTGCGCGCCAGTTGCGCGAACGAGGACGACACCAGGTGGCCGACACTGCGCCGCGCCTGGGTCGAGCGGATCAGCTCGGCGGTCAGGTGCTGGCGCGCACCGGGGCGCCCGGGCTCGCTCCAGGCACCCAGCAGCAACTCGATGCGGGCCAGCCGGATCTTCATCCGCTCGATCTGGAACACCACCTCCACCGAGACGCCATTCTCTTCGAGTTCATCGTAGACATGCTGGGCGGCCGCGTGGCAATGGTCGAGCAGCGCCCGGAAATAGTTGATGCGCTGGCCGAAGGCCTCGTCACCGTGCGCCAGGTCTTCCTCGAAGAGAGCCTGCGCCGCACTGTCCAGGCGGAAAAATGGCGTTTCCTCCACCCGCCCCTTCAGGCGCGAGCGGATGGCCTGGCTCAAGCCCGTCGCGCGCACCTGGCTCACCAGCACCTGGATGCTGGCCGCCAGCGTGCGCTCGAGGCCGCGCCGCGCTGCCGCCTCCTCCTCGCCCTCCTCCTCCGCGTCGGCCAGGCCCAGCACCAGCGTCAGCCGCTCGACCAGGCCCGCCTCGATCGACTCCACCCATTCGGCGTCGTCGAGGTGCACGAACAACAGCGCGAACAGGCTGGACATATCGCTGCGGTTGGGCGGCGGCGGCAGGAAACGCGCCTGCAGGCGATCCATCATCTCGCCCCAGAAGCCCGGGTGCGAAGCCACGCCGGTGTCGCAGAACAGCGCGGTCGGGTCGTTGTCGCGCAGGATGGAACGCACCGTACGGGAAAACGCCAGCGCCCAGTCCGGATTGCGCTCCAGCACGCGCAGCAGATAGCGCAGGCGCACATGCTGCGGCAGGCTTCGCTCCACGCCGCCTTCGCCTTCGCTGCCGTCGCGCGGCCCCTTGTCCGCGCGCGCGTCATCGCCGCCCGGCGCGCCGTCGCGGCGGATCCAGTAGCCCAGCTCGATCAGCCAGCTATTGCGTTCCGCGAGCGGCGCCTCCGGCTCGGCCGCAGTCAGAATAGCGTCCAATTGCAGGCTGGCATTGCGCGATTCGCGCCATTTGCGGAACAGGGATGGGAGCATGAAACCTCGTGAAGAACGGCAGGAAGGTACAGCACCGGGCGCGGCCGCCGGGCCCGGCGCGGGCGGGACTCAGCGCAGGCCGAGCCGGGCGCCCAGGCTGGCGACAACACCGTCGCAAGCGTCCTCGATATAGTCGAGCACGCGCTCGAAGCCAGCGTCGCCGCCGTAGTAGGGATCCGGCACCTCGGCCGCATCGTGGCGGGTGGCGAAACTCATCAGCAGGCGCATGCGGTCCTCGCGCCCGGGCGGACAGATGGCGCGCAGGCCGGCCAGGTTCTGCTCGTCCATGGCCAGCAGCAGGTCGAAGCGCTCGAAGTCGGCCGCCTCGGCCTGGCGGGCGCGCAGGGCCGACAGGTCATAGCCGCGCGCCAGCGCATGGCGCTGGGCGCGGCGATCCGGCGCGCGTCCGACGTGATAGTCATGCGTGCCGGCCGAATCCAGTTCGACGCGATCGGCCAGGCCGGCCGCCTCCAGCTTGGCGCGCAGCACCCCTTCAGCGGTGGGGGAACGGCAGATATTCCCCATGCAGATCATCAGGACCGAGAATTTTTCCATATATTTCAAAAGCTTGGATACGGTATCCGGTCTGAGCGGGTGTGCGGCGCAAGGCGCGGGCGCGTGGCCCGAAAGCGCCGAAAGCGGCTAGGACAAGGCAGGCCGTGGCCCGGCGGCGCACACCGGCAGGCCGGGATTTTACCGCGCCTGCTAACGGACCGCCGGCACGCCCTGCTCGTCGCCGCTGGCGCCGAATACCCGGCGCTTGAGCTCGGCCAGCTGATCGCGCACCTGTGCCGCCTTCTCGAATTCCAGGTTCTTGGCGTGGTCGAGCATCTGCTTTTCCAGCCGCTTGATCTCCTTGGCGACCTGTTTCTCGCTCATGTCCTCGTAGCGCGCGCGCTCCTCGGCGGCCTGCAGCTCGGCGCGCACCTCGCCGGCATCGTAGACGCCGTCGATGATGTCCTTGATGCGCTTGACCACGCCGCGCGGCGTGATGCCATGGGCTTCGTTGTGGGCCATCTGCTTGGCGCGGCGGCGCTCGGTCTCGCCGATGGCCCGCCGCATCGAATCGGTCATGCGGTCCGCGTACAGGATGGCGGTGCCGTTGACGTTGCGCGCGGCGCGGCCGATGGTCTGGATCAGCGAGCGCTCGGCGCGCAGGAAGCCTTCCTTGTCGGCGTCGAGGATGGCCACCAGCGACACCTCCGGGATGTCCAGGCCTTCGCGCAGCAGGTTGATGCCGACCAGCACGTCGAACGTGCCCAGGCGCAGGTCGCGGATGATCTCCACGCGCTCGACGGTGTCGATGTCCGAGTGCAGGTAGCGCACCTTGACGCCGTTTTCCGACAGGAACTCGGTGAGCTGTTCGGCCATGCGCTTGGTCAGCGTGGTCACCAGCACGCGGTCGCCGGCGCTGACGCGCTGGTGGATCTCGGACAGCAGGTCGTCGACCTGGGTGGTGGCCGGCCGCACCAGGATGACGGGATCGACCAGCCCGGTCGGCCGCACCACCTGCTCGACCACCTGCCCGGCATGTTCCTGCTCGTATTGCGCCGGCGTGGCGGAAACGAACACCACCTGGCGCATCTTGCCCTCGAACTCATCGAACTTGAGCGGCCGGTTGTCCAGCGCCGAAGGCAGGCGGAAGCCGTACTCGACCAGCGTGGTCTTGCGCGCGCGGTCGCCGTTGTACATGCCGTTGAGCTGGCCGATCAGGACGTGCGACTCGTCCAGGAACATCATGGCGTCGGGCGGCAGGTAGTCGACCAGCGTGGGCGGCGGCTCGCCCGGCCTGGCGCCCGACAGGTGGCGCGAGTAGTTCTCGATGCCTTTGCAGAAGCCCAGCTCGGACAGCATCTCGAGGTCGAAGCGGGTGCGCTGCTCCAGCCGCTGCGCTTCCACCAGCCGGTTCTCCTTGTAGAAGAAATCGAGCCGCTCGCGCAGCTCGACCTTGATATCCTCGATGGCACGCAGCACGGTCTCGCGCGGCGTCACATAGTGGCTGGACGGATAGACGGTGAAGCGCGGGATCTTCTGCCGCACGCGCCCGGTCAGCGGATCGAAGTACTGCAGCGAGTCGATCTCGTCGTCGAACAGCTCGACCCGCACCGCCATTTCGGCATGTTCGGCCGGGAAGATGTCGATGGTGTCGCCGCGCACGCGGAAGGTACCGCGCTGGAAATCCGTCTCGTTGCGCGTGTACTGCATGGCGATCAGGCGGGCGATGACGTCGCGTTGGCTGATCTTGTCGCCGGCCCGCAGCGTCAGGATCATCTGGTGGTATTCGTTCGGGTTGCCGATACCGTAAATGGCGGACACGGTCGCCACGATCACGGTGTCACGCCGCTCCAGCAGGCTCTTGGTGGCGGACAGCCGCATCTGCTCGATATGCTCGTTGATCGAGGAGTCTTTCTCGATGAACAGGTCGCGCTGCGGCACGTAGGCCTCGGGCTGGTAGTAGTCGTAGTAGCTGACGAAGTACTCGACGGCATTGCGCGGAAAGAACTCGCGGAACTCGGAATAGAGCTGCGCCGCCAGCGTCTTGTTGGGCGCGAAGATGATGGCCGGACGCCCCAGTTGCGCGATGACGTTGGCCATGGTGAAGGTCTTGCCCGAGCCCGTGACGCCCAGCAGCGTCTGGTACGACAGGCCGTCCTCGATGCCCTCGACCAGCCCCGCGATCGCTGCCGGCTGGTCGCCGGCGGGCGGAAAAGGCTGGTAGAGCTGGAACGGCGAACCGGGAAAGGTGACGAACTTCTCCTCGTCCAGGTCGGGGGCGACCGCGGCAAGATTGGACATAAGCGGTGACGGAAAACCTCAGGGGATGGGCGGATACGCTAGAATCTCGGGATTGGCAGCTCCGTTTCAAGACGGGCCTGCCGCATGCCGCAGCGCAGCTCGAAGCATTCTACGCCTTCCCGTTTTGTTCCATAGCTGACCAAGAGACCGCAAATGAGTTTGTTTTCTGCCGTCGAGATGGCCCCGCGCGATCCGATCCTGGGCCTGACCGAAGCCTTCAACGCCGATACCCGTGCCCACAAAGTGAACCTGGGCGTCGGCGTGTACTTCACCGACGAAGGGAAGATTCCCCTGCTGCGCGCCGTGCAAGAGGCGGAAAAGGCACGCCTGGCCAACGCCACGCCGCGTGGCTATCTGCCCATCGAAGGCATCGCCGCCTACGACCAGGCCGTGCAGACCCTGCTGTTCGGCCAGAACTCCCCGCTGATCACCGAAGGCCGCGTGGTGACGGCCCAGGCGCTCGGCGGCACCGGCGCGCTGAAGATCGGCGCCGACTTCCTGAAGCGCCTTTATCCGGATGCCAAGGTCGCCATCAGCGACCCGAGCTGGGAAAACCATCGCGCGCTGTTCGAGGCGGCCGGCTTCCCCGTGGTCAACTACGCCTACTACGACGCTGCCACCCACGGCCTGAACTTCGCCGGCATGATGGAGTCGCTGAAGTCCTACCCGGCCAACACCATCATCGTGCTGCATGCCTGCTGCCACAACCCGACCGGCGTCGACCTGTCGCCTGAGCAGTGGAAGCAGGTGGTGGAAGTGGTCAAGGAACGCAACCTGATCCCCTTCCTCGACATGGCCTACCAGGGCTTCGCCGAGGGCATCGAGCCGGATGGCGCCGCCGTGCGCCTGTTCGCCGACTCCGGCATGTCGTTCTTCGTCTCGAGCTCCTTCTCGAAGAGCTTCTCGCTGTACGGCGAACGCGTCGGCGCCCTGTCGATCGTCACCACCAGCAAGGAAGAGGCGCAACGCGTGCTGTCGCAGGTCAAGCGCGTGATCCGCACCAACTATTCCAACCCGCCGACCCACGGCGGCACCGTGGTGGCCAACGTGCTGAACAGCCCGGAACTGCGCGCGATGTGGGAGCAGGAACTGGGCGAGATGCGCGACCGCATCAAGCTGATGCGCCATGCCCTGGTCGACAAGCTGGCCGCCAAGGGTGTGCCGGGCGACTTCTCCTTCGTCAAGGACCAGCGCGGCATGTTCTCCTACTCGGGCCTGAACAGCGCCCAGGTGGACCGCCTGCGCAACGAGCATGGCATCTACGCCGTCGGCACCGGCCGCATCTGCGTAGCCGCGCTGAACAGCCGCAACATCGATGCGGTGGTCGATGCGATCGCCGCAGTGATGTAAGCACCACTCCGCGGGCATTCCTGCAAAAAAGGCGGCTTCGGCCGCCTTTTTTGTCTTTCGCGCCACCCGGCCTCCATACAGGAGTCATGCTTCTGGCGCAGCCTCCTCATCCATGTGCTCGATTGCATTGTCTCGACGCGCGCCTACCCTAGGGTATATGCTGCATCGCACGATCGTGCGTTTGAGCGCATAATCGACTCAGCGGTCGGATTTTCCGGCCGCCAGTTTATCGCTAAACACAGCCAGGAAACTGCTGCCCGCCCGCGCGATTCCGCCCTCCGGACACAGATACCCCCAAGCCTGACAGGTATTCGGAATGCTCTACCAACTCCACGAGTTCCAGCGCTCGATGCTGCACCCGCTGACCGCATGGGCGCAGGCGACCGCCAAGACCTTCACCAACCCCCTCAGCCCGATGTCGCTGATGCCGGGCGCGACCCGGCTGGCCGCCGGCTATGAGTTGCTGTACCGCCTGGGCAAGGCCTACGAGAAACCCGCCTTCGACATCAAATCGGTGCGTTCCAACGGGCGCGAGATTCCCATCGTCGAGCAGACCATCGTCGAAAAGCCGTTCTGCAAGCTGGTGCGCTTCAAGCGCTATGCGGACGATCCCGACACCATCAAGCTGCTCAAGGACGAGCCGGTGGTGCTGGTGTGCGCGCCGCTGTCCGGCCACCACGCCACGCTGCTGCGCGACACCGTGCGCACGCTGCTGCAGGACCACAAGGTCTACGTGACGGACTGGGTCGACGCGCGCATGGTGCCGATCGATCACGGGCCCTTCCACCTGGCCGACTACATCCGCTACATCCAGGAATTCATCCGCCACATCGGCGCGGAACAGCTGCATGTGATCTCGGTATGCCAGCCCACCGTCCCGGTGCTGGCGGCGATCTCGCTGATGGCCTCGGCCGGTGAAGCCACGCCCAAGACCATGACGATGATGGGCGGCCCCATCGATGCGCGCCGCAGCCCGACCGCGGTCAACTCGCTGGCGACCAACAAGTCCTTCTCCTGGTTCGAGAACAATGTGATCGATACCGTGCCGGCCAACTATCCGGGCCACGGCCGCCGCGTCTATCCGGGCTTCCTGCAGCACGCCGGCTTCGTGGCGATGAACCCGGACCGCCACGTCACCTCGCACTACGACTACTACCTGAGCCTGATCCAGGGCGACGCCGACGACGCGGAGGCCCATGTGCGCTTCTACGACGAGTACAACGCGGTTCTGGACATGGCGGCGGAGTATTACCTCGACACCATCCGCGAAGTGTTCCAGGAGTTCCGGCTGGCCAACGGCACCTGGGACATCCAGGGCGAGCCGGTGCGGCCGCAGGACATCAAGACCTCGGCCCTGCTGACCATCGAGGGCGAGCTGGACGACATCTCGGGCGCCGGCCAGACCGCTGCCGCGCATGATCTGTGCAGCGGCATCCCCGATGCGCACAAGCGGCATATCACTGCGGAGAAGTGCGGCCACTACGGCATCTTCTCGGGCCGCCGCTGGCGCGACAACATCTACCCGGAGCTGCGCGACTTCATCCGCCAGTACCGCTGAGCGGAGACGCGGCAGCGGCAGCGGAAGCAGCAGCAGCCGTTGCCGACGCCGACGCACCCGGAACGCCCGCGCCCCGCGCGGGCGTTTTCCATTTCAATTCACTTGTGCATCAGGTAGGCGAGCAGCATCTCGGTGTGCAGCGCGATGAAGCGCTCGTGCTCGTCCTGGGCGGCGATGTCGCGCCCGATCACCGCGCTGATGGTGTAGCGGTTGGAGAGTACGTAGTAGCCCAGCGCCGAGATGGTCAGGTAGAGCTGGGAGACATCGACCTGCGCGCGGAACAGGCCCTGGCGCTGGCCGCGCGCGACGATGTGCTCCAGCACCTTGACCACCGGGTTGATCAGCTGGTGGAGATGCGCGGACTCCTTCAGGTGCCGCGCCTCGTGCAGGTTCTCGCTGTTGACCAGGCGGATGAACTCCGGATGCTCGTAGTACCAATCCCAGATGAAGCGCGCCAGCTTGCGCACGCCGGCCACCGGATCCTCGTCTTCGATATGGAGCGCTTCCTCGGCCGCGCGGAACTCGGCGTACTGGCGCTCGAGCACCGCCAGGAACAGGCCTTCCTTGCTGCCGTAGTAGTAATACAGCATCCGCTCGTTGGTTTCCGCGCGGCGTGCGATCTGGTCGACACGGGCCCCTGCCAGCCCCCCTTTGGCGAATTCTTCGGTGGCCGCGGCCAGGATGCGGCGCCGTGTTCCTTCGGGGTCTCTCTTGGTTCTGGTCTCGTTTGCCATGCCGGATCGAATCACTGGATGCGCGGATTATGGCACAGGCGATCTGCCGGTCCGCCGCGTAAAGCGCGCATCTTCGTGGTTTCTGCGCCGCGGCGAAATCGGGGATAATCCCTGCGGCGCGGCCGCGCCCGCCCGAGCAGAAGGCGGGCCGTCCGCCCGCTGAACCGATTGCCCCACCACCCGACCAAGCGCCGTGACCCGTCACACCCCGACCCTCGCCGACCGCCTCGAGGCCCTGCTGCCGCAAACCCAGTGCACCAAGTGCGGATTCGACGGCTGCCGTCCCTATGCGGAAGCCATGGCCCGGGGAGAAGCCGACTGCAACCGCTGCCCGCCCGGCGGCGCCGAGGGCATCGCCCGGCTGGCCGCCGCCCTGGACAGGCCGGTGCTGCCGCTGGACCCGGCGCGCGGCCACGAACAAGCGCGCGCCGTGGCCGTGATCGACGAGAGCCGCTGCATCGGCTGCACCTTGTGCATCCAGGCCTGCCCCGTCGATGCCATCGTCGGCGCCCCCAAGCAGATGCACACGGTGCTGCCCGACTGGTGCACGGGCTGCGACCTGTGCGTGGCGCCCTGCCCGGTCGATTGCATCGACATGGTGCCGGTCACCGGCGAGCGCACCGGCTGGGCCGCCTGGTCCCCGCAGCTCGCCGGCGAGGCGCTGGCACGCTACCGTGCCAGGGGCGTGCGCCTGGTGCGCGAGCGCGAGGAGAACGAGGCACGTCTGGCCGCCAAGGCCGCCGCCAAGCTGGAAGCCCTGGCCCAGGAAGCCGCGCAGGACGAGGCGGAGCGTGCCGCCCAGGCGCGCAAGCGCGCCATCATCGAAGCCGCCATCGCCCGCGCGCGCGAGAAGCAGCTCGCGGCCAAGCCGCGCAACACCGAAAACGTGCCGGCCGGCGTGCAGGCCCAGATCGATGCCGCCGAAGCCCGCCGCGCCCGCCTCGCAGCAGGCGCGCAGCCGCCTGCCCCTGCGGCAACGCCAGGCGTCGGCGGTACCGCCGGTGGTACCGATGACGGGGCCGGCGAGCGCAGCGACAAGACCGACTGACAACCAGAAGACCGCCTCATGAACGCCGCCAAGTGCCGCGCCCTGTTCGAAACCCTGCGCGAAACCAACCCGACGCCGACCACCGAGCTGGAGTACAGCTCGCCGTTCGAACTGCTGATCGCCGTGCTGCTGTCGGCCCAGGCCACCGACGTCGGCGTGAACAAGGCCACGCGGCGGCTGTTCCCGGTGGCGCACACGCCGGCGCAGATGCTGGCGCTCGGCGAAGAAGGCCTGGCCGACTACATCAAGACCATCGGCCTCTACAAGACCAAGGCCAAGCATGTCATCCAGACCTGCCGCATCCTGGTCGAGCAGCACGGCAGCAAGGTGCCGGCCGACCGCGCCGCGCTGGAAGCCTTGCCAGGGGTCGGGCGCAAGACCGCCAACGTGGTGCTGAACACCGCCTTCGGCGAACCCACCATCGCGGTCGACACCCACATCTTCCGCGTCGCCAACCGCACCGGGCTGGCCGTCGGCAAGACCGTCGACGTGGTCGAGCAGAAGCTGCTGAAGGTGGTGCCCCATGAGTTCCTGCACGATGCCCACCACTGGCTGATCCTGCACGGCCGCTACGTCTGCAAGGCGCGCAAGCCCGAATGCTGGCACTGCGTGATCGAGCCGCTGTGCGAGTTCCGCGAGAAGACCGAAGCGCCGAAGGGCTGACGGCCCGAGGCCTGAGGCCGGATGCAAAAAGACCCGCTCTCAGCGGGTCTTTTTGCTACCTGGCGATGTGCCGCTTCAGACGATGCGGCAAGCCTCGTCGAACGACAGGCGCGGATTGCGCGGGTACAGCTTGTCGGCCTCGCCATAACCGAGGTTGCACAGGAAGTTGACCGACCACTTACCGTCCGGGAAAAAAGCGGCATTGACCTTGGCCGCGTCGAAGCCGCCCATCGGGCCGCAGTCCAGGCCCATGGCACGAGCGGCCAGGATGAAGTAGCCGCCCTGCAGCGAGCTGTTCATCAGCGCGTCGCGTGCGATCTTCTCCGGCTGGCCGGCATACCAGGAGCGCGCATCGGCGTGGGGGAACAGCTTGGGCAGCTGGTCGTGGAAGGCATTGTCGAAGGCGATGATGGCGGTCACCGGCGCCGAGCGGGTCTTGTCCACGTTGCCGGGCGACACGCACTCGACCAGGCGCGCCTTCTCGGCGGCGCTCTTGACGAAGACGATGCGCGCGGGCGAGCCGTTGGCCGCGGTCGGGCCGAACTTCATGGCTTCGTAGATCTCGTGGAGCACGGCATCATCCACATGGCGGTCCTGCCACTCGTTGTGGGTGCGGGCTTCGGTGAAGAGTTGGGCCAGGGCGGCCTGATCGATCCGCGTCATGCGCTGTTTCCTGTAGGAAAGGGGGAAAGCGTGCATTGTACCCAAGCCCCCGCGCGTACCACGACAAGCGCTTTGAGCAAGGGATTCAATTCTGTTGATTGCTGGCGGCACGCCGGCCGCCCTGCACGCCCTCGGCCTGCCCGCGGCGTGCCAGCCACAGCACTCCGACCAGGATCAGGGTGCCGCCGAGCGCCTGGGTCCAGCCGACCTGCTCGCCCAGCAGCAGGGCTGCCAGCACCACCGTGACCACCGGCTCCAGGGTCGACAGCATCGACGCCCGCGCCGCGCCGAGGCGCTGCAGCCCGGCGAAGAACGTCAGGATGGCCAGCACCGTCGACAACAACGCGATCGCCAGCAGCGCCAGCCAGCCACCGAGGTCGCCCGGGAAGCGCGGCGGCACCCCGGCCGCCGCGCGCAGCAGGCCGGCCGCACCGTACACCAGGGCCGCCGCCGCGCAGACCACGGTGGTGGTCGCCAGCGGCGGCACGCCTGCGGTCAGGCGGGCGCCGACCACGATGTAGGCGGAGTAGATCAATGCCGCCGCCAGGCCGAGGCCGATGCCCAGCGCGCTGCCCTGCCCGCCCCCGACCGTGAGCCCGGCCCCGGCCGAGCAGAGCAGCAAGGCGGACACGGTGGCGGCAGTCAGCCGCTCCTGGAGAAACACCGCCGCCAGCAGCGTGACGAAAAGCGGGTAGAGATACAGCAGCAGCGCCACCAGGCTCGCCTGCGCATGGTTGAGCGCCGAGAAGAAGCAGAAGGACTGGCCGACGTAGCCGATCCCGCCCATCGCTGCCAGCGCCAGCACGCGCCGCCGCGGCGGCAGCCGGATGCCGCGCGCGCGCATCACCGCGACCAGCGCCACGGCGGCCAGGCTGAAGCGCACCGCCAGCAGGCCGTAGACATCCGCGCCGGAGGCATAGGCGAAGCGGGCGAAGATGGCCATCGCGCCGAAGGCGCTGGCGGACACGGCGATCAGCAGGACGCCGGCGCGCTTGTCGCCGGGCGCGACGGGTGCGGCAAGGGGGGAACGGGTCATCGGCGCGGTGGCGGTGGCGGTGGCGGTGGCGGTGGCAATGGACAAGCGGCCAGGGAACGGGTGGCGCGGACCGGCGGGATATGCGCGCCGGGATTGCACCGGGATTGCGCCGGGATTGCACCGCCCTGCATTCTACCGGCGCGCACCGCTGCCCACGCTCGGTGCCGGCGCGGCCGGCGCCGCTCGTCTACAATAGCGCCACCATGTTCAATCCCTCTCGAGAAGAAGTCCGCCGGTTCTTTTGCGACGCCTGGCGCAAGCACACCGAAGGCACTGTCCTGACGCCGCTGGAAGCCATCGCGGCAGACTGGATCGAGCAGCACCCCGAGTACCACGCGCTGCTCAGCGATACCGAAGGCGCGCTGGCCGAGCAGTTCACGCCGGAACGCGGACAGACCAACCCCTTCCTCCACTTGTCGATGCACCTGTCCATCTCGGAGCAGGTCTCGATCGACCAGCCGCCCGGCATCCGCCAGGCCTACGAGACCCTGTCGCAGCGGCTGGATTCGCCGCACGAGGCCCAGCACCAGATCATGGAATGCCTGGGCGAGATGCTGTGGCAGGCGCAGCGCACCGGCCAGCCGCCCGACGGCGAGCGCTACGTCGACAGCATCCGGCGCCGCGCCGGCCGCTGAGCCCGCATCGCACCGGGTGCACGGTCCCTGAGTGCACCGCAACGCGGCCATGTTACGCTTGCGCCCATTGCAACCTGCCGCCGTGGCTGCGCCTCCCCGGCCGGGCGTGGCGGATCCGATATATGACCAGGAAATCATGTCTCGGGGTTTCGCAAGCGCACCGCCCCTCCCGGCACTTCCCCGGCGCGCACGCCGCCCTGCTCACCCTGCTGCTCGGCGGCTGGCCGCTGGCCGGCGCCGCCGCCGTTTCCCTGCTGCAACCGCCCCGGGTCGTCGACGGCACCCGGCCCCTGCAGTTGACGCTGCTGATCCGCGCCGACCAGGGCAGCCGCCTCTACGCCATCCCTGATACGCTGGAAGTCATGGCAGCCGGCGAGATGCAGGCGCCGCAGACCCTGACACTGCGCCGGAACGGCGGCGGCGCAGCCACGCTGAGGCTGCGCCAGGGGGAGAGCCACACGGTGGACTACGCCGCGGCCTGGCCGTCCACGCTGCGTGGCCAGGTCCGTCTCGACGTGGTCGGCGTCGACGCCGCGCCGGTACTGGTCACCCTGAACCAGGCATCGCAGCCGGACGAACGGGCCGGCCCGGCGGCCGCTGGCCCCACCGCACCAGCCACCGCCGCGCCCATGCCGGTGGTGGCCCAGGGCGCGCCCGCACCGACGCCGGCCGACCTGCGCGATAACGCCCGGCTTTCCGTCCATGAGCCGATGTATCTGCTGCTCGGGGCGCATGACGGCGCCAATGCCAAGTTCCAGCTCAGCTTCAAGTACCGCATCTTCGAAGGCAAGGATCCGGCCTCGCGCCGCCTGCTCGACAATCTGTACTTCGCCTACACGCAGACTTCGATCTGGGACCTGTCCCAGCCGTCGGCCCCGTTCCGCGATACCAGCTACCGGCCGAGCGTCTTCTATTACCTGTCCGACACCGGGGTCAAGGGTCCGCTGCTGTCGCGGCTGTCGCTGGCCACCGGGCTGGAGCACGAATCAAACGGGCGCGATGGCGCCCAGTCGCGCAGCATCAACACCGTCTTCGTCACCCCGACCTTCTTCCTCGGGGACCAGGCCGCCTGGCATTGGCGCGTGGCTCCCAAGCTCTATTACTACCTGGAGAAGAGCGACAACGCCGACATCGGCCGCTACCGGGGCTACATGGACCTGCACCTGGCCTACGGCAAACCCGACGACTGGGAGCTCGCCGCCATCCTGCGCAAGGGCACGCGCAGCGACTACGGCAGCCTCGAAGCCCGCGCCACCTACCCGCTGGCACGGCTGATCCCCGGCACCGCCGGCTACCTGATGGCGCAGTACTTCGTCGGCTATGGCGAAGACCTGCTGGACTATAACCGCCGTACGCCCTGGCAGTTCCGCATCGGCTACGCGCTGTCGCGCTGAACCGCGGCACTCAGCCGGCGAGCGGCTTGCCGGCGGCCTTCAGGCGCGCATTGGCGACGGCGGCGGCGAACTGGCCGTGGCCGTGCCAGCCGGTGGCCCGTCCGAGTTTCCTGCCGCCCTCGAAGAACAGGAAGACCGGAATGCCATGCAGGCCGAAGCGCTGCCCCAGTTCGGGATGCGCATAGACATTGGCGTGCAGCCAACGGAGATCGAGCGCCCGGATCGGCTCGGGATTGGCCAGCATGGCCCGCTTGGCCATCTCGCAGTTAAAACAATCGACGCCCCAGCAGAACAGGCAGACCATCCGCTCGCCGGCAGCGGCAAGGGCTGCATCGATGGTGCTCCCGTCCACTTCCTGCATGGCGAGCAGGTCGAAGGCGCGATGGTCGAGATGCTCGGGACCTCCGCGCTGCTCGCGGCGATCGGGCCGGCTGGTGTCGCTGCACATGGGATTCCCTCCCGGGGAAAAGCCGCCCGAGGCGGCGACCGGCATGAAAAAACGCCCGGGCCTGCCGGCACCGGGCGTCTTGCTGGCGCCGCGGGGCGCCCGCGCCGCGGCGCGACCGGCGCGCCCTGCGCGTGGCTTACTTCGGGGCGGACACCGTAACGAGTGCCGGACGAAGCACTCGATCGGCGATCAGGTAGCCGCGCTGCAGCACCGCCACCACCGTATTGGGTTCCTGCTCCGAAGGCACCATCGAGATGGCCTGGTGCTTGTGCGGGTCGAATTTTTCACCGACCGGGTTGAGTTCGACAACCTTGCCTTTCTCGAAGGCATTGCTGAGCTGGCGCGCGGTCAGTTCCACGCCTTCGCGCAGCTTGGCGATGTCGCCCGAACCGTCGGCCAGCGCCGCCTGCAGGCTGTCCATGACCGGCAGCAGGTAGTCGGCGAAGCTCTCGATGGCGAATTTGTGGGCCTTGGACACGTCGTCCTGGGCACGGCGGCGGATGTTCTCGCCCTCGGCCGTCGCGCGCAGGTACATGTCGTAGTGCTCGCGCGCCTTGGCCTCGAGAGCGGCGATCTGTGCCGCCACATCCTCCACCACGGCGGCCTCGGCCTGGGCCGGCGCCGCGTTGCTGGTGTCCTCGCCCGCGGGCGTCGTCGGGGATGGCGTCTGCTTATGTTCTTCCATGTCGATCCGTAAATAAAGCACGGCACGCGCCTGGCGCGGCCGTTGGGAGGTCAATCGGCAAGTCTAACCCCCAACTGGAGGCAGCCGGGCGATTTTCAAGAGTCGCGCCGGCAGCCGTTGAAACACGCGGTTACAAAGCCCCGTCCAGTGCAATCAACGCCGTGTTGCCATGCTGCACCGCACCTACTAAGATGGTTTTGAATAAAGTGATAAAAATAACGGGGGGCGCGGATGCATTGCCTGCGGGTCCATGCCGAAGGGATTGCCATGCATAAACTGCCTGTCATCGCGATCTGCCTGCTCGCCGCCTTGTCGGCGATGACCGTTTTCATCTGCGCGTCCGGCGCGCTGACGCCGCGCGACACCGAATACGGCAGCGGCAAGGCCATCTTCAAGCACTATATCGTGCAGCACCTGCGCTGAGCGGGTCGGCACGATCCGTCTCAGTCTCCGAGTCCGTCGATGCGCCGCCGATCGCGTTTGGTCGGCCTGCCGTGCCACTGCGCGGCGGGTTCGCTATGCAGGCGGCGGCGCTCCGCCTCGGCCTGCCTACGCGCCTGGCTGGCTTCGCTCTCGGCGTAGAGCGACTGCGCCACCGGCGCCGGCCCGCGTGCCGCCGCGATGCCTTTCACCAGCACTTCCCAACGCTGTCCATGCGCCTCCAACACCACCGTGTCGCCCGGCCGCACCTCGCGTGAGCTCTTGCAGCCCTGACCGTTGACCTGCACCCGCCCGCGCTCGACAGCCTCCGCTGCCAGCGAGCGGGTCTTGAAGAAGCGCGCGCACCACAGCCACTTGTCGATGCGCAGCCGTGCCTCCGGCTCGAAACTGACATTCATGCGGCAGCCCCCCGGGTCTGGGCACGCGTGCGCCGGGCTTCGAGTTCGTGCGGATGCGGCGCACGGAGATCCCAGCCCTGCAGGTGCTGCAAGGCGATCTCGGCCAGGCCGGCGATCCAGGCCGGCGCATCGTTGAGGCAGGGAATGAAATGGAAATCCTTGCCGCCGGCCACACGGAACACGGACATCCCCTCGATGGCGATCTCTTCGAGCGTCTCGATGCAGTCCGCCGGGAAGCCCGGGCAGAACACGTCGACGCGGCCGGCGCCGACCCGGCCCAGTTCGCGCAGCGTGGGCGCGGTATAGGGCTGCAGCCACTCCGCCCGGCCGAAGCGCGACTGGAAGGTCACCTGGTACTGCCCGGGCTGCAGGCCCAGCGCCTCGCCCAGCAGCCGCCCCGTCTTCAGGCATTCGCAGTGATAGGGATCGCCCAGCTCGAGCATGCGCCGCGGCAGGCCGTGGAAGGACAGGATCAGCTTGTCGCCGCGCGCGAAGTCCGGCATGCCGTGCTGGGCCCAATAGGCGCCGACCTGCTGGTGCAGCGCGCCGATATAGGCCGGATGGTCATGGAAATGCTTGACCAGGCGCAGCTCCGGCTGGTTGCGCCAGGCGGCCAGCACACGGAAGGCCTCGTCGAAGGCGGTCGCGGTGGTACTGGCCGAGTATTGCGGATACATCGGCAGTACCAGCACCCGTTCGGCGCCCTGGCGGCGCAGCGCTTCCATCACCGACGCGATCGACGGGTTGCCGTAGCGCATCGCGCAGGCCACGGTCACCTCGTGCCCATGCTGGTTGAGCAGCAGTTGCAGGGCGTGCGCCTGGCGCTCGCTGTATACGAGCAGCGGCGAACCCGTCATATGGGCCTCGCGCAGCCAGATCGACTCATACTTCAGCGCCGAAGCACGCGAGCGCAGCGGCAGGATGGCCCCGTACAGGATGGGCAGCCAGGCGGCGCGGGGAATCTCGACCACGCGCGGATCGGACAGGAACTGCTTCAGGTAGCGCCCTACCGCTTTGGGCGTCGGCGCGTCCGGGGTCCCGAGGTTGACCAGCAGGATCGCGGTACGCGTCACCTGGCCGTGCTGGTAGGCCGGTTCTGGCGAAAACGTCATGTCAATTCCGGTTTGGCGCGCCCGCGCGCGCCGGGTACGGGCCCGGCCGGTCGCCGCGCGCCGGCACGGGACGAACGTCAACTCTGGCTGAGTGCGCTGGACAGCAGCCGGGCGGTGATGTCGACGATGGGAATCACGCGGTCGTAGGCCATCCGGGTCGGACCGATCACGCCCAGCGTGCCGACGATCTGCCCGTCGACCTCGTAGGGTGCGGTGATGATCGCCATGTCCTCCAGCGGCACCAGCCGGCTCTCGCCGCCGATGAAGATCTGCACGCCCTCGGCATGGCTGGATACATCGAGCAGCTGCAGCAGGCTGGTCTTGTGCTCGAACACGTCGAACAGCCGGCGCAGCTTGTCCATGCTGGACGACAGGTCCTCCACCTCCAGCAGCTTGCGCTCGCCGGAAATGAAGACCTGCTCATCCTCCTCGGCCATGGCGTCGCTGCCCGCCTGCACCGCCGCCTGCATCAGCTGCGACATGTCCAGGCGCAGCGCCTGCAGTTCGCCGCGCAGGTGGTCGCGCACGGCGTCGAAGCTCATGCCGGCGTAGTGGGAGTTGAAGAAATTGGCCGCCTCCACCAGCTGGGCCGGGGTATACGCCAGCTCGGTCTGGATGATGCGGTTCTGCACATCGCCCTCGGGGGTGACGATGATCAGCAGGATGCGCTTGGCCGACAGGCGCATGAACTCGACCTGCCGGAAGGCCTGGGCACGCCGCGGCGTCATCACCACGCCGGCGAAGTGCGACAGGTTGGACAGGGTGCGCGCGGCACTGCTGAGGATACGCTGCGGGGCCAGCTGCTGGCCGCTGAGCTGGTCCTGGATCAGCTCGGCCAGTTCGCTGCGGGCGGGCGTGCCCTCGGGCGCCTTGGTGGTCAGGATGGAGTCGACGAACAGACGGTAGCCGCGCGGCGTGGGCACGCGGCCCGCCGAAGTGTGCGGACTGGAGATGAAACCCATCTCCTCCAGATCGGACATCACATTGCGGATGGTGGCCGGCGACAGGTCCAGCCCCGAGTACTTGGACAGGGTCCGCGAGCCGACCGGCTGCCCCTCGGCAATGTAGCGCTCGATCAGGGTCTTGAGCAGCGTTTTCGAACGTTCATCCATAGTGCCCCGATTTTACGCAACTTTTACCGGATGGGGCGTATCGCGCAACGGCCTGCCGCCGCGGCGGCAGGCCATGCTGACAATGGTCACGGCGGTATGGTCTAATCCCGGCATGTCCGCACACCCCAAGCCTGGCGCCGCCCGCGCGCCCTTCCGCACCGTGGCCCTGATCGGCCGCTACTCCACTGCCGGCATCGAGGCGCGGCTCGAGGAGCTGGCTTCCTGCATCCTCAAGAACGGCCAGGACGTGGTGTTCGAGCGCGATACCGCGCTGGCCACCGGCCTGACCGGCTATCCGGCGCTGGCACCGGAGGAGATCGGCCGCGAGGCCGACGTGGCGGTGGTGCTGGGCGGGGACGGCACGCTGCTGGGGATCGCCCGCCAGCTCGCCGGCCACGACGTGCCGCTGATCGGGGTCAACCACGGGCGGCTCGGCTTCATGACCGACATCCCGCTGGAAGACGTCCAGTCGGTGCTGCCCGACATGCTGGCCGGCCGCTACGAGGCGGAGACGCGCATGCTGCTGGAATCGCGCGTGGTGCGCGACGACGAGCAGATCTTCTCGGCGCTGGCCTTCAACGACGTGGTGGTCAACCGCTCCGGCATTTCCGGCATGGTGGAGCTGGCCGTCTCGGTGGATGGCTATTTCATGTATAACCAGCGTTCGGACGGCCTCATCGTCTCCACGCCGACCGGCTCCACCGCCTACGCCCTGTCGGCCGGCGGCCCGATCCTGCATCCCACGCTGTCCGGCCTGGTGCTGGTGCCGATCGCACCCCACGCGCTGTCCAACCGCCCGATCGTGCTGCCGCACGATGCCGAGGTGACCATCGAGGTGGCCACCGCGCGCGACGCCAGCGTCAACTTCGACATGCAGTCGCTGACCTCGCTGCTGCCCGGCGACCGCATCGTGGTGCGCCGCTCCGACAAGACCATCAAGCTGCTGCATCCGGTCGGCTATAACTATTACGCCACGCTGCGCAAGAAGCTGCACTGGCACGAGTATCCGTCGGAAGACAATCGCCTTTGAGCCGCCTCGCCTTCCGCCCCCTGCTCGCACCTGACCTGCACCTGACCTGCACCTGACCTGCACCTGACCTGCACCTGACCTGCACCTGACCCGCCACCCAGAACGATGCTGCGCAGCCTTTCCATCCGCGATTTCGTCATCGTCGACGCGCTCGACCTCGACTTCTCCGCCGGCTTCACCGTCTTCACCGGTGAGACCGGCGCCGGCAAGTCGATCCTGATCGATGCGCTGGCCCTGGTGCTGGGCGAGCGCGCCGATGCCGGCGTGGTGCGGGAAGGCGCGGCACGGGCCAGCGTCAGCGCCACCTTCGCCACGCACCCCGCGCTCGATGCCTGGCTCGGCGAACGCGAGCTGGCTGGCGAGGGCGACGAGCGCGGCACCGTGCTGCTGCGCCGCACGGTCGACGCCAGCGGCCGTGGCAAGGCCTTCATCAACGGCGCCGCCGCCACGCTGGCGCAGTTGCGCGAGGTCGGCGACCAGCTGGTCGACATCCATGGCCAGCATGCCCACCAGCAATTGCTGCGTCCCGATGCCCAGCGCCTGCTGCTGGACGCCCATGCCGGGCTGACGGCCCAGGCCGGCGCCGTGGCCGAGGCCTGGCGCACCTGGCGCGCCTGCGTGCGCCAGCGCGAGACGGTCGAGCAGCAGTCGCGCGAGATGCAGCTGGAGCGCGAGCGCCTGGAGTGGCAGGTCGGCGAGCTCGACAAGCTGGCACCGCTGCCGGGCGAGTGGGACGAGATCCAGTCCGAGTACAACCGCCTGTCGCACGCGGCCGGCCTGATCGACGGCGGCCGCGCCGCACTCGACGCACTCTCCGAAGCCGATGGCTCGGTGCTGTCCGGCCTCAATACCATCGTCCAGCGGCTGCGCCAGCTGGCCGATATCGACCCGGCCCTGCGCGACGTGCTGGCGGCGCTGGAGCCCGCCCAGGTGCAGGCAGAGGAAGCCGCCCACTCGCTGACCCGCTACGTGGACCGCCTCGAACTCGACCCGGAGCGGCTGCAGGCGGTCGAGGAGCGCATGCAGGCACTGCACGCGACGGCGCGCAAGTACCGGCTGCCGCCGGAGCAGTTGCCCGCCGAGCTGCAGGCACGCCGCCAGCAGCTCGACGACCTGCAGGCCGCGCAGGACCTGAACAAGGTGATGGCACGCGAAGCCGCGGCGCGCGCCGCCTACCTGACCATCGCGCATCACCTCAGCGATGCGCGCAAGGCGGCCGCCGCGGCCTTGTCGGCCGCCATCACCGAGGCCATGCAGGGCCTGTCGATGGCGGGCGGCAGCTTCGCCGTGGCCTTGCACCCGCTCGAGGACGGGCTCAGCCACGGCCTGGAGCAGGTCGAGTTCCTGGTGGCAGGCCACGCCGGCGTCAGCCCGCGCCCGCTCGCCAAGGTCGCTTCGGGGGGCGAGCTGGCCCGCATCAGCCTGGCGATCTCGGTCATCACCAGCGAGGCCGCGCCGACCCCCACCCTGATCTTCGACGAAGTCGATGCCGGCATCGGCGGCGCGGTCGCCGAGGTGGTCGGCCGCCGCCTGCAGGAGCTCGGCCGCAGCCGCCAGGTGCTGTGCGTGACCCACCTGCCCCAGGTGGCGGCGCAGGCCGGCAGCCACCTGCTGGTCAGCAAGGCCACCACATCCGGCCCCGGCGGCGCGGTCACGCGCTCGCATATCCGCGTGCTCGATGCCGGCGGACGCGTCGACGAGACGGCGCGCATGCTGGGCGGCGCCACGGTGACAGCGACCACGCTGCAGCATGCCGAAGAAATGCTGGCGCAAGGCGCGCGCGGCGGCAGCGCCACCCACGGCAGCAAGGACGGCCGCCGCCCGCGCCGGGCCGCCGTCTGACCCGGCCGACGCCGCTGCCACCGCGGCGCCCCCTACCCCCCTTCAGGAGATCCGAACCATGTCGACCCGCAAGCTGGTCCGCCCGCTGCTCACCGGTGCCCTGGGCCTGGCCCTGGCGCTGGCACTAGGTGGCCTGACGGGCTGCCAGGCCCAGTCGAAGCCCGTGCCGCCGCCGCCCGGCGGCATCACCGCCGATCGCTCGCTCGGCGACATCATGGTGCGCTTCCGCCCGCCCGCCGTGAACGACTCGGTCGAGGCCGGCAAGCTGCTGGCCGAGATCCAGGGGCCGGCGCGCTTCGTCGTCAAGCGCCCGATGTCCGGCGGCGTCTGGCTGGTCACCGCCATCAGCGATAACGCCGACGCCACGCTCGACCAGGCGCTCGAACGCCTGCGCGCTGCGCCGCGCGTGGAAGTCGCCGAGCCGGACCGCCTGCTCAAGCCTAACCGCGAAATGCCGAAAACACGCGAGATGCCACCGGACTGACCGCCACGCCGGCTTGTCACGGGCCGGTCACCGGCTTGTCATATCCCGCTGGCTGCCGTCGGCGCGCTTTGCGCACAGCGAGGCGCCGCAGCATGCCGGGAGCCGGGATGCGCACGACGGGCAGCACCACCCGGGAGGCCGGCCAGGTGCTGGCGCAGGACACGTAGGGCATGCAGGACAGCACATTGCCAGGGAGCAAGGAGAAGAAGATGCAAAGCACATCGTGGGCCCCTTCCAGCAGCAGACACGACGTGGCCGCGCCATGGCGCCGGCGCCTGGGTCAGGCCGCCGCCGTGGCCGCCGCGACGGTCGCGGCCGCCCTGCTGGCGCCAGCTGCCGGCGCCGCGGACGGCAGCACCGTTGCTTCCGGCACGGGCGCTTCCAGCGCCGCCGTCCGCTACAGCGGCAACTTCATCGTGCGCTGGCGCGACGGCAGCACCAGCAGCACCAGCCCAAGCAGCGCCACCGGCGATTCGCAGCGCATGCTGCAGATCCAGCAGAACACCGGCGTCGGCCTCTCGGTCAAGCGGCAGATGGGCGGCAGCTACCAGCTGATGAGCGTCGCCGGGGGCAGCACGGATCCCGAGGCGACCGCGGCGAAGCTGCGCCAGGACCCACGCATCGCCGAAGTGGTGCCCGACCGCTGGCTGCACGTGACCGACACGGCGCCGAACGATCCCTACTACGCTTCCGGCCAGTATCCCCAAGCCCTCTACATGGGCTCACCGAGCGCGCAGGCCGGTGCCGCCAACCTGCCCAAGACCTGGGACGTGACCCAGGGCAGCAGCAGCATCGTCGTCGCCGTGGTGGATACCGGCTACCTGCCCCACCCCGACCTGGCCGCACGCCTGCTGCTGCCCGGCTACAACTTCGTCAGCGCCAACGGCGCCACGCGCAGCAACGACGCCACCGATCCGGGCGACTACATTCCGGCCAACTACACCTGCCCCGGAACCAGTTCGTCGAGCCCGACGCTGACGCCGAGCAGCTGGCACGGCACGCGCGTGGCCAGCGTGATCGGCGCCGTCACCAACAACAACAGCAACATCGCGGGCGTGGACTGGAACGCGCGCATCGTGCCGGTGCGCGTGGCCGGCCAGTGCGGCGCGCTGCTGTCGGACACCGTCGACGGCATGCGCTGGGCCGGCGGCCTGTCGGTGCCCGGCGTGCCCAACAACGCCAACCCCGCGCGCGTGATCAATATCAGCCTCGGCGGAGGCACCTGCAGCCAGATCGAGCAGCAGGCCGTCAATGACCTGACCGCCAAGGGCGTGGTGGTGATCGCCGCCGCCGGCAACAACGGCGGCGCGGTGGAAGCACCAGGCGACTGCAGTGGCGTGATCGCGGTCACGGCGCACGTCAACAACGGCGAGAAGGCCAGCTACGCAAGCTATGGCTCGCAGGTGGCGCTGAGCGCCCCGGGCGGAGGCTGCGGCGTCTCGCAGGCCGACTCCAGCGGCAACTGCTCCTCGCCCTCCTGGGTCCTGACGCTGTCCAACAGCGGCCAGACCACTGCCGGCAGCTATAACCTGGTCGGCTCGGCGGGCACCAGCTTCGCCGCGCCGATGACCACCGGCGTGGTGTCGCTGATGCTGGCCGCGAACGGTGCGCTGACGCCGGCACAGGTCGCCAGCGCCTTGAAGAGCTCGGCACGCGCCTTCCCGGGCAACACCTTCTGCGCGACCAACAGCGGCGCGTGCGGCGCCGGCCTGCTCGATGCCTTCGGCGCGGTGACGGCCGCGGGCAGCGTCCAGTCGACCCCCTCCACCCCCACTCCCGCCCCTGCGGCCAGCGGCGGCGGCGGTGGTGGCGGTGCGGTGCCGCCCTGGACGGCCGCGCTGCTGGCGGCAGCCGGCCTGCTGGCCTTCCTGCTGCGCCGGCGCCGGTGAGACGTCGCGCCCGCGGCGGCCCAGGCCACCGGCGGGCACGGTGCTGCCTGCGCGCCGACGCGGACCGCCGTCCGCTCAGGCAGCGCGGCGCGCGGCCAGCCACTCCCCGGCCAGCCACAGCAGCAGTCCCGCCAGCGCACCGGCCGCATGCGCGGCCCGCACCACGCCGAAGCCCCAGGCCGGCTCGAACACCACCGCGGCCAGCCAGGACTGCTCCAGCCAGACCTTGACCAGCACGCCCAGGCACAGCGCGACGCCTGCCACGCGCGGCCAGCCCGGCCGCTGCAGCAGCCGCAGCCCGGTCCACGCGGCCAGGCCATGCAGCGCGCCCGACAGGCCGCCATACCATGCCACCTCAGGCAGGCGCAGCAACGCTGCCTGCGCCGCCAGCCCGCATGCCGCGAGCACGGCCAGCAGCGCGCGCGTGCGCGCCGCCACCCCGCCCAGCAGCAGCAGGCCGGCCGCGGCCAGCGTGTCGGCCAGCCAGTGCTGCCAGCCGAGGTGCACCCACATCGCGGTCACCAGGCGCCACCACTCTCCCGCCAGCACTGCGTCGCGCAGGTAGAGACCGTGCGCGTGCAGCCACGGCGAAAACGTGAACATTGCCGACAGCGCGGCCACGCCGGCCACCGCCGCCCATAGCGCCGGCGCGGCGGCGTGCGGGCCGGACGGCCCGGACGGACCAGCCGTCATCGCCCGGTCACGGCGCGGCCGCCGCGCCGCCGGTGCCGAACACGGCCTGCCACAGTGCCCGCACCTGGCCGGCGGGTTCCGCCACCGAAGCCGGCTCGACGCGCGCCTGGGCGTGCCCGTCCAGCCGCAGCTGGTGCTGGCGCGCGCGGAACAGGCGGTAGGCATCGCCCACTGCCAGCGCCAGCGCCGCATCGATCAGGCCGAGATCGCCGGCCGTGCGCAACAGCGCGATATTGCCGCTGTTGCGCGTCAGCTCGGCGTGGGCAGCGCTGTGCAACAGCACCAGGTACTGCACGGTGAACTCGATGTCGACCATGCCGCCGCGGTCATGCTTGAGGTCGAACAGCGCGCCGCGGTTGGGATGGCCCTCGGCCACCTTGGCCCGCATGTCGACGATCTCGGGCGCCAGCGTGGCGGCGTCGCGGGGCTGGCGCAGGACCTCGTCGCGCAGGGCCTCGAAGCGCGCGCCGATGGCGCGGTCGCCGGCGCAGAAGCGGGCGCGCGTCAGCGCCTGGTGCTCCCATACCCAGGCGGCGTTGTCGCCTTCGCGCAGCTGGTAGCGGCGGAAGGCATCGAAGCTGGTCACCAGCAGTCCGGCGGCCCCGTTGGGCCGCAGCCGCGTGTCGACGTCGTACAGCATGCCGGCGGCGGTGTGGCTGGTCAGCCAGGTGATCAGCCGGCGCGCGAAGGCGGCATAGACATCGGGCGCGCGCTCGTGCTCGTCCTCGTACAGGAAGATGATGTCGAGGTCGGAGGCATAGCCCAGCTCCTTGCCGCCCAGGCGCCCATAGGCGATCACGGCGAAGCGCGGCGACTCGCAATGGCGCGTGGCCAGCTGCCGCCATACCGTGCGCAGCGTGACCTCCAGCACCGCGTCGGCCAGGTCGGACAGGCGGTCGGCGACCTGCTCCACCGTCAACAGGCCTTGCAGGTCCTGCAGCAGGATGCGGAAGGTCTCGGCGTGGTGCTCGCGCCGCAGGATGTCCATCTGCGCCTCGACCTGGCCGTCGGCGACGTGCAGGCGCTCGTCCAGCCGGGCCTGGAAGGCGGACCAGTCGGGCGCGTCCGCCAGCGCCTCGTTGTCGAGCAGTTCGTCGAGCAGCTGCGGATGGCGCGTCAGGTAATCGGCGGCCCAGCGCGACGCGTGCAGGGTGTGGGCGACACGCGCCATCGCCTGCGGGTACTCCGACAGCAGCGACAGGTAGGAGGCGCGGCGGCTGATGGCGTCGAGGAAATCGAGGAAGCGGGTGATGGTGCTGTCGGCGTCTTCCTGGCGCGCGGCGAGGTCGAGCGCGCGGTTGACCAGCAGGTCGAAGCGCGCACGGCTGGCCTCCGACAGCGCGCGGTAGCGCGGCGACACCAGGATCGCGCGCAGGCGGTCGAACAGCGCGCCGCAATCGCTGAACCCCGCCGCCTGCAGGCGCGCGCACGGCGCGTCCTCGCCCGCCTCGGTGGCTTCCGCCGCCGGGCCGCCCTGCACTTCATCGACGGCATCGCGCACCAGGGCCGGCCACAGCGCCTCGCAGGGCGCGGTATCGGGATCGGAGAAGGTCGCCTCGAACTGCTGGGCAACCGGTTCCTGCAGCGCCTGCAGGCGCGCCAGCAGCGTTTCCCAGTCGTCGCAGCCCATCATCTGCGCGACGGCCTGCTGTTCCTCCGGCGTGGTCGGCAGATGGTGGGTCTGGGCGTCATCGCGGTACTGCAGCCGATGCTCGAGCTGGCGCAGGAAGCGATAGGCATCGGCGAGCTGCTCGGCCTGGCCGGCCGGCAGCAGGCCGCGTTCGACCGCGACCGCCAGCACCTCCAGCGTGGGGCGCACCCGCAGCGCAGCATCCTGGCCGCCGCGGATCAGCTGGAAGACCTGGGCCATGAACTCGATCTCGCGGATGCCGCCGCGGCCCAGCTTGATGTTGAAGGAGCGCTGATTGACCCCGTGTCCGGCCAGGCCGCCGCTGCGCTTGGCCGCCTCGGCACGGATCTGCGCGTGCAGCGAGCGGATCGCCGCGATCACGCCGTAGTCCAGGTAGCGGCGGAACACGAACGGCAGGGTCAGGTCCGACAGCAGCCGCGCGGTACGCTGCGCATGCGGCGTCGCCAGCGAAGAGACCACGCGGCCCTTGATCCAGGCATAGCGCTCCCACTCGCGCCCCTGCACCACCAGGTACTGCTCGAGCATGCCCAGGCTGCAGGCCAGCGGGCCGGCGTCGCCATTGGGACGCAGGCGCATGTCGACGCGGAACACGTAGCCGTCCCCGGTCACGTCGGCGAGCAGGTTGATCAGGCGCCGGCCCAGGCGGATGAAGTACTCGTGGTTGGACAGGCTGCGCGTGCCGCCCTGCGTCTCGCCATCCTCGTCATAGAGAAAGATCAGGTCGATATCGGAGGAAACGTTCAGCTCGCGCCCGCCCAGCTTGCCCATGCCGACCACGACCAGTTCCTGGACCTCGCCGCTGCCCGCGCCCACCGGGCGGCCGAAGGTCGCCGCCAGGTCGGCGCCGAGCACCGCCAGGCCGTGCTGGATGGCAAGCTCGGCCAGGTCGGACATCGCCGCGGTCACCTCGCCCAGGGTGGCTGCGCCGCGCAGGTCGCGCTCGATCACCACGCACATCACCTCGGCGCGCAAGCGCCGCAGCGCCTGCTTGGCGGCCTCCTCGGCATCGGCCGACGGCTGCTGCAGCAGGGCCAGCCGGGCCTCCATCCAGGCACGCGTCAGCGGCACGCGCATCGCCTCGGCCAGCACGTCCTCCAGGCCATCGCGGGCCTGCAGCATGCGGCGCGCGTAATGGGAATACGCGGGCGAGTACAATGCCGGCTCAGCGTTGCCGGCGGGAGCCATCCCGACCGCCGGCATTGTGGCGAATGCGCCGCCGGACATGCCGGCCGGGGACTGTTCCCCGGTGGCCGTGCTGGCGGCGACAGGCGCCGGTTCGGAACGCGTCGATGCGGGAGCAGTCATTCTGTCGGTCTGAAATGCGTGTCTGGTTGCCGCCCAATACCCGCGCCCGCGGGCGCTCGAAGAAAGGAAAGGCACCGAATTGGAGAGCGGCTAGTATTGTCGGATAATCTGCGCATGTCCAGCCGCACGCCCCCTCCCGCAGAGCGCTCCGCCACCGGCAGTGCCGCGGGCCCGCACGACAACGCGGCCGGCCTTCCCGGCGGCATGCGCGCACTCGGCCGCCTGCTGGCCGAGTGGCGCGCCCACCCGCTCTGGCCCGGCCTGGGGCGCGCCCTGGTGCGCCTGGCCCTGGTGCTGGCGCTGCTGGCCCTGGCACTCGGCCTGCTGATCCGCTTCGTGCTGTGGCCGCAGGCGGGCGCCGCGCGCCAGTGGCTGGAAGACCGCGCCTCGGCCACGGTCGCGGCCCACGTCACCATCGGCCGGCTCGACACCTACTGGGACGGCTGGCATCCCGCCTTCCGCGCCGGCAACCTGCGCATACTCGACGACGACGGACACCTGCTGCTGGCGGCCGGCAATATCGACGGCGCCCTGTCCTGGCACTCGCTGTTCGGCATGGACCTGCGCTTCACCCGCGTCGCCGCCCAGCAGACCGACCTGCTGGTGCGGCGCACGCCGGCCGGCAAGCTGCTGGTCGCCGGCATGCCGGTGGACCCGTCCAGCGACCGCTCCAACGACAACCGCTTCCTCGACTGGCTGATGAGCCAGGGCCGCGTGGAGCTGGACAGCGGCAAGCTGCGCTGGCTCGACGACCATGCCCGCCTGCCGCAGCTCGACGTCGGCGACATCCGCCTCAGCGTCAGGCGCGACGGCGCGCACCACCTGTTGCGGCTGGAAGCGCACTCCGCGGCATTGTCGCCGCAGCCGCTGGTGGTGCAGGCCGACATCCGCCACGAATACCTGCACCGCGCCGGCGACTGGCGCACCTGGTACGGCCAGGCCAGCTGGAACGTCGCCCGGCTGCAGCTGCCGGTGGTGCAGCGCTACCTGAGCCTGTTCCAGCACGTCGCCGACGGCAGCTTCAGCTGCGACGGCAGCATCGAGTTCCGCGCCGGCGCGATCGTGCGCAGCCAGGCACGCCTGCGCGCCAGCGCGGTGGACCTGCAGCTGGCCGGCGCACCGGAGCCGCTGCGGCTGGCCAACGCGCAGGCCTTCCTGCTGCACCGCGCCGATCGCCAGGGCAACCACCAGCTCACCATCGACACGCTGCTGTGGCAGCCCCCGGCCGGCGAAAGCGCGGCGGCGCCGGGCGGCACGGATGCAAGCTGGCGCGAAGGCATGCGCAAGGTCACGGTCAACTGGGCCACCGGCAGCAAGGGCGAGCTGCGCAAGTTCTCGCTGAAGGCCCCCAGCCTGGACCTCAACCCGGTGCGGGCGCTGGCCGGCTCGCTGCCGCTCGACAGCGGCGTGCTGCGCCAGCTGCGCGCGCTGCAGCCGGCCGGGCATATCGACAATCTCGACGCCAGCTGGAGCCGCGACCACCCGGGCCTGCTGAACCGCCGCGCCACCGGCACCCACTATGCCGTGCAGGGCACCTTGCGCGACGTCTCGCTGCGCAGCCAGCCCGTGGCTCAGCCGGCCGGCGGCCACATCGCAGGCCTGCCGGGATTCGCGCACCTGTCCGGCAACTTCAGCTTCGACGAACGCCAGGGCAGCGCCCGCCTCGAAAGCACCGGTGCGACGCTGAGCCTGCCGGGCGTCTTCGAGGATCCCGACCTGCCCTTCGACCAACTGAGCGGCGAGTTCCGCTGGAGCCGCGACGGCGGGCGCCTGCAGGTGCGCACCAGCGGCGTGCGCTTCGCCAATGCCGACGTGGCCGGCACCGTGCGCGGCAGCTGGCAGGCCGGCGGCGAGAGCCAGGCCGGCATCGCCGACCTGTCCGGCGAACTGGCCCGTGCGCAGATCGCACGCATCCCGCGCTACCTGCCGCTCGGCCTGCCGGGCGATACCCGCCATTACCTGGGCGGCGCGCTGGCCGGCGGCGAGGCGGCCAATGTCAAGTTCCTGCTGCATGGCGACCTGACCCACTTCCCGTTCCACGGCGCCCCGCACGACAAGGCCGGCGATTTCCGCGTGGAGGTGCCGGTGCAGCAGATGCGCTACCAGATCGCCCCGCACCAGCCGGCGCCGGGCGGCGGCCCGGCATGGCCACTCTTCACCGATATTTCCGGCCAGTTGCTGTTCGAGCGCGGCGCCCTCTCCTTCGTCGCCGAACGCGGCGGCGTGCAGGGCGTCCCCGGCGTCGTGCTGCACAACGTCAGCGGCCAGATCGCCGACCTCAGCGACCGGGGCCACCTGCTGCTGGAGGGCGCTGCCTCCGGGCCGCTGCAGTCCTTCCTGCGCTTCATCGCCGCCAGCCCGCTGCACGGCTGGACCGGACATGCCACCGCCGACGCGCGCGGCCAGGGTAACGGCGAGCTGAAGCTGAAGCTGGACCTGCCGCTGACCGACTCCAGCCACGCCAGGATCGACGGCCAGTTCCGCCTGCCCGGCAACGATGTGGTGCTGGCACCAGCCTTGCCGCCGCTGTCCGGCGCCAGCGGCACCATCGCCTTCAGCGAGAAGGGATTCCAGCTGGACAATGTACGCGGGCGCATGCTCGGCGGCGAGGTGCGCGCCAGCGGCGGCAGCCAGCCGGACGGCTCGGTACGCGTGGTCGCCAGCGGCAATGCCAGTGCCGCCGGCATCCGCGAGGCGATGGCGGGCACGGCGCTGGCCCGGCTGGCCGGCAGGCTGGACGGCGGCGCGGGCTACAACGCCGTGATCGGCGTGCGCGACGGCCAGACCCAGGTCCAGATCGGCAGCGATCTCGCCGGCATGGCGCTCGGCCTGCCCGCGCCGCTGGGCAAGAGTGCCGCGGCCGCGGTCCCGCTGCGCTTCGAGCTGCGCCCGGCCGCCGGCCGCGCCGAGCAGCAGGAAATGCTGCTGCAGTATGGCGCGCTGCTGAATGCGCGCTACCTGCTGAAACGCGACGCCAATGACGCGCTGGTGGTCCAGTCCGGCGGCATCGGCGTCCAGCAGGCGGCGCCGGCTCCCGCCAGCGGCGTCTCCGCCGCGCTGGCGCTCGAACATTTCGACCTCGACGCCTGGCGCAGCGCGCTCGGCGAAATCGGCGGTCAGGGCGGCGGCCAGGGTGGCAGCACCCCGGCCGGCGGCCCCTCGGGCTACCTGCCCGAACGCCTGGCGGTACGTGCCCGCACGCTGCACGTGCTGAGCCGGGACCTCGACGATGTCACGCTCGACATCAGCCGCCAGGACAACGGCTGGGGCTTCCAGGTCGACTCGCGCCAGATCGCCGGCGCCTTGAGCTGGCGGCCGCGCGCCGGCACCCCGTCCGGGGCGCTGCGCCTGCGCCTGACGCGGCTCGACATCCCCGACGCGGCCGATGCCGGCAAGGCCGCCGACGCGATCGCCACCAATATCGACGAGCTGCCGGCGATCGACCTGGTCGCCGACCATTTCGAGCTGCGCGGGCGCGATTTCGGCAAGCTGGAGATGAAGGCGCAGAGCGGCAATGCCGATGGCGAGCCGGTATGGACGCTGGAACAGCTCAAGATCGAGCAGCCTGCCGCCACCCTGGACGGCCGCGGCAGCTGGCGCCTGCCCCGGCGCCTGCGCGGCGGCGACGAACAGGCCGCGCGCCGCACGCAGCTGAGCTTCGAGCTGGATATCCGCAATGCCGGCGCCCTGCTCGACCGCATGGGCCTGCCGCACACGCTGCGCGACGGCCGCGGCAAGCTGGAAGGCCGCGTCGGCTGGCTCGGCTCGCCGCTTTCGATGGACTACCCCAGCCTATCGGGCCAGCTGTCGCTGCAGCTGGACAACGGCCAGATCCTCGCCGTCGAGCCGGGCGCGGCGCGCCTGCTCGGCGTGCTCAGCCTGCAAGGGCTGCTGCGCATCGCCACGCTCGACTTCCGCAGCCTGTCCGGCCAGGGCACCGTGTTCGACACCATCTCCGGCAACGGCACCATCGCCAACGGCATCGGCACCATCAGCGATTTCCGCCTCAAGGGCTCGCAGCTCAATGCCACCATGACCGGCTCGGCCGACCTGCTGCGCGAGACCCAGGACCTGCGTGTGGCGGTGGTACCGCGCATCAACGCCACCTCGACCTCGGTGGCGGCCGCCTTCGTCAATCCGGCACTCGGCATCGGCACGCTGGCGGCGCAACTGCTGTTCGCGGACGAGTTCTCCAAGGCCTTCACGCAGCACTACCACATCATCGGCAGCTGGGCCAACCCGCAGATCGATAAAGTGGAGGACAATCGGGCTCCGTACCACAAGCCATCCGACCGCCCCTAGGCCCGCCAGCGCGCCCCGGTGACGCCGGGGCGCACCACACCACGCCCGCTCGAGGAAGCCGACCGATGAGTACCCCCAACCTATTCCGCGTCGCCGCGGTGCAGACCGTCAGCGGTACCTCGCTCGAGGCCAACCTGGCCCGCGCCGGCGCCCTGATCGACGAGGCCGCCCGCGGCGGCGCAGAACTGGTGCTGCTGCCGGAGTACTTCTGCCTGATGGGCCTGCGCGAAACCGACAAGGTGGCGTTGCGCGAGCGCGATGGCGACGGCCCGGTGCAGCGCTTCCTCGCCGACGCCGCGCGCCGGCACGGCATCTGGCTGGTGGGCGGGACGCTGCCGCTGTGGTGCGAGGATCCGGCACGCGTCTACAACACGTCGCTGGCCTACGATCCGCGCGGCGAGCGCGTCGCACGCTACGACAAGATCCACCTGTTCGGCTTCACGCGCGGCAGCGAGAGCTACGACGAAGGCCGCTCCATCCTGGCCGGCACGCAGCCGGTGCGCTTCGACGCGCCCTGCGGCCCGGTCGCCATGTCGGTCTGCTACGACCTGCGCTTCCCCGAGCTGTACCGCTCGCTGGCCCGCGGCGACGGCGTCAACCTGATCCTGATGCCGGCCGCCTTCACCTACACCACGGGGCAGGCGCATTGGGAAATCCTGCTGCGCGCCCGCGCCATCGAGAACCAGTGCTACGTGCTGGCTGCCGCACAGGGCGGCCGGCACGAGAACGGGCGGCGCACCTGGGGCCATTCGATGCTGGTCGATCCCTGGGGCGAAGTGCTGGCGATGCTGCCCGAGGGCGAAGGCGTGGTCAGCGGCACCATCGATCCGGCGCGGCTGGCGGAGATCCGCCAGAACCTGCCTGCGCTGCGCCACCGCGTGCTGTAGCATAGGCGGCACTGACCCATTGGCACCATCGGGCCCGCCGGAACCATCGGAAGCGGGCCGGGCACCCCCGAATTTTCCCTGCGCGCCGCCACCCCGGTGCGACGACGCAATCAAGGCAATAAAGGAACACCATGAACGCCGGCGATCTCGGAATCCGCAACCTGGCCACCGCGCAGCAGTTGCTGCTGACCCCTTACGGCCTCGACGAGGCCAAGCTGCAGCGCGTGCTGGCCGACATCTTCACGCACAAGGTCGACTATGCCGACCTGTATTTCCAGTACACCCGCAACGAGGCCTGGAGCCTGGAAGAAGGCATCGTCAAGTCCGGCAGCTTCAGCATCGACCAGGGCGTGGGCGTGCGCGCCGTGTCGGGCGACAAGACCGCCTTCGCCTACTCCGACGAGATCAGCCTGGCCGCGCTGAGCCAGGCCGCGGCGGCCACGCGCACCATCGGCCGCGCCGGCAGCGGCCGCGTCAAGGTGGCCGGGGCGCTGTCCTCGCAGGGTGGACGCGACCTCTATACGCCCAATGATCCGCTCGACTCCATGAGCGCCAGCGACAAGGTCGCCCTGCTCGAGCGCATCGAGCGCATGGCCCGCGCCAAGGACCCGCGCGTGGTGCAGGTCATGGCCGGGCTGGCTGGCGAATACGATGTGGTACTGGTGGCACGCGGCGACGGCGTCATCGCCGCCGACGTGCGTCCGCTGGTACGCGTCTCGGTGACCGTGATCGCCGAGCAGGGCGGGCGCCGCGAGATCGGCTCCTCCGGCGGCGGCGGTCGCTACGCCTACGGCTACTTCAGCGACGAACTGCTGCAGAAGTACGTCGACGAAGCGGTTTCCTCGGCCCTGGTCAACCTGGAGGCGCGTCCCGCGCCGGCCGGCGCGATGACCGTGGTGCTGGGCCCGGGCTGGCCCGGCGTGCTGCTGCACGAGGCCGTCGGCCACGGCCTGGAAGGCGACTTCAACCGCAAGGGCTCGTCCGCCTTCGCCGGCCGCATGGGCGAGCGCGTCGCGGCCAAGGGCGTCACCGTGGTCGACGACGGCACGCTGGCCAACCGGCGCGGCTCGCTGAACCTGGATGACGAGGGCAATCCGACCCAGTGCACCACGCTGATCGAGGACGGCATCCTGCGCGGCTTCATGCAGGACACCCTCAACGCGCGCCTGATGAAGATGCCGGTGACCGGCAACGCGCGCCGCGAAAGCTACGCCGCGCTGCCGATGCCGCGCATGACCAACACCTACATGCTGAACGGCGACCGCGACCCGCAGGAAATCATCGCCAGCGTCAAGCGCGGCCTGTACGCGGTCAATTTCGGCGGCGGCCAGGTCGACATCACCAATGGCAAGTTCGTCTTCTCGGCGAGCGAAGCCTACCTGATCGAGGACGGCAGGATCACCGCGCCGGTCAAGGGCGCCACGCTGGTGGGCAACGGCCCCGAGTCGCTCAAGGACGTGACCATGATCGGCAACGACATGCGGCTCGACTCGGGCGTGGGCGTGTGCGGCAAGGACGGCCAGAGCGTGCCCGTGGGCGTCGGCCAGCCCACGCTGCGCATCGAGAACATGACGGTCGGCGGCACGGCCTGAGCACCGCGCCGGCGCGGGCGGCGGGCGGACGCCCGCCGCACTACGGACGCGCCTCGTAGATCAGGTTGAACGGCGTCTCGGCGGCGCGGCGGAAGCGCGTGAAGCCGCCCCCCTCCACCACTGCGCGCATGCGCGCCTCGCCGGCCTGCGCGCCCAGGCACAATCCCACTTCCTGCGAACGCGAGGCCGGTGTGCAGATGAAGGTCGAGGCCGAGTAGAAGACCCGCCCGATCGGCGTCAGGTTGTCCTCCAGCCGGTCGTTGGCGAAGGGCTCGACGATCATCCACGCGCCATCCGGGCGCAAGGCCTGCCATACATGGGCCGCCGCGCCAGCCGGATCGCCCATGTCGTGCAGGCAATCGAACACGGCCACCAGGTCGTAGGCACCGCCATCGAAGTCCTTGGCGGTCGCCACATCGAAGCTCACGCGATCCGCCACGCCGGCCCGCTGCGCCGCCTCGCGCGCATAGCGGATCGACGGCTCGTGGTAGTCGAAGCCGTGGAAGCGCGAGGCCGGATAGGCCTGCGCCATGATCAGGGTGGACGCGCCGTGGCCGCAGCCGACGTCGGCCACGCTGGCGCCGGCCTGCAGGCGCGCCTCCATGCCTTCCAGCGCCGGGATCCATTCCGGCACCAGGTGGGCGGCGTAGCCCGGGCGGAAGAAGCGCTCGGTGCCGCGGAACAGCGCCGGATCGTGCTCGTGCCAGCCCAGCCCGCGGCCGTTGCGGAAAATATCCAGCATCTTCGGGATCGCCTTGAACTGCGCTACCGCGATCTGGAAGGCACCCGGGATGAAGGCCGGACTCGCCTCCTGCGCCAGCGCGAAGGCCTGCTCTTCGTTCAGGCTGAAGCAGTCGGCGGCCGGATCGTAGTCGACATAGCCGCTGGCGGCCTGCGCGCTCAGCCACTCACGCAGGTAGCGGGCGTCGGTACCGGTCTTCTCGGCCAGGGCGTCGGCGCTCATCGGTTTCTCTGCCAGGGCCTTGTAGAGGCCCAGTTCGTCGCCCACCACCACCGTGGCCGCGTGCATGACGGCACCGAGGTCCTGCACGAACCTGCCCATGAAGGCATTGAGTTTCTCTTCGTTGATTGCCATGGCCTGCCCCTTCCGCGCGTGCGCGCTCCCCTGCGCGGCGGCCGCGCCGGCCGCCGTGTGCCGTCGTGCGCCGCCGCCAAGCCCGGTGGCCCATCCGGTGTCTATACTGGCCTCATCCATCTTGGTAGACGCGCCCCGGCGCGCCAATACGCACCATTGCGTAGTCCCTTCCCGCCATGGCAAACCCGAGCCCCCCGCGCCTCGCCGCAGCCCCGCCGGGCACGCTGACCGCGCGCGAGCGCCAGGTACTGCGATGGCTCGCCCGCGGCAAGACGGACCGCGACATCGCCAGCGTGCTGGGCATCAGCACGCGCACCGTGCAGAAGCACCTGCAGCACGTCTACGTGAAGCTGGGCGTGGAAACGCGCACCGCCGCCGTGGTGCGCGGCATGGGCTGGCTGCCGGCCGACGATGCCGCCGATGCGGGGTGCGCTTGCCAAGCTTCGGAAAACGCGCTATAAAGATGCTTCGTTGCCGACAATGAAACCACCCGAAGCGGCAGTTTCACCGGAAGCAACGCAATTTAATGCCTCGGCCAAGCCTTCCGACAACGCAAGCTGACCCGTAAATCCTCCATGTCCGCCAAGTTTTACTTTTACTTTTTTAGCGATCTCGCACCGCTGGCGGAAGGAGAGGGAAGCTTGTAAGCGTCCCCAGACATCAAAAAAAGCCGCCAGCGAACCTGGCGGCTTTTTTTATCCAGACTTGCCCTGAACCCTGCATCCCACGACCCTACAAGACCCGGAGCCATCATGTTGAAGAACACCGACGACCTGCGCATTCGCGAACTCAAGGAACTGCTGCCGCCCGCGCACCTGATCCGCGAATTCGCCTGCTCGGAAAAGGCATCGGACGTGATCTACGGCGCCCGGCAGGCCATGCATCGCATCCTGCACGGCATGGACGACCGGCTGATCGTCATCATCGGCCCCTGCTCCATCCACGACACCCGCGCGGCGCTCGAGTATGCCAAGCTGCTCAAGGAACAACGCGACCGTTTCGCCGGCGAACTGGAAGTGGTGATGCGCGTGTACTTCGAGAAGCCCCGCACCACGGTGGGCTGGAAGGGCCTGATCAACGACCCGCACATGGACGGCAGCTTCAAGATCAACGATGGCCTGCGCACCGCGCGCGAACTGCTGCTGAACATCAGCGAGATGGGCCTGCCCGCCGGCACCGAGTACCTCGACATGATCAGCCCGCAATACATCGCGGACCTGGTGAGCTGGGGTGCGATCGGCGCGCGCACCACCGAATCGCAGGTACACCGCGAGCTGGCCTCCGGACTGTCCTGCCCGGTCGGCTTCAAGAATGGCACCGACGGCAACGTCAAGATCGCGGTCGATGCGATCAAGGCAGCCTCGCAGCCCCACCACTTCCTCTCGGTGACCAAGGGCGGCCACTCGGCCATCGTCTCCACCTCGGGCAACGAGGACTGCCACATCATCCTGCGCGGCGGCAAGGCGCCCAACTACGACGCCGCCAGCGTGCAGGAGGCCTGCGAGGCGATCGCCAAGGCCGGCCTGGCCGCGCGCCTGATGATCGACGCCTCGCACGCCAACAGCAGCAAGAAGCACGAGAACCAGATCCCGGTGTGCGAGGACATCGGCCGCCAGATGGCCGCCGGGGACGAGCGCATCGTCGGCGTGATGGTCGAGTCGCACCTGGTCGGCGGGCGCCAGGACCATGTGCAGGGCACGCCGGTGGAGAACCTCACCTACGGCCAATCCGTCACCGATGCCTGCATCGGCTGGGACGATTCGGTCAAGGTGCTGGAAACGCTGGCCAATGCCGTCAAGGCACGCCGGCTGGCCAAGGGCAGCGGCAACTGAGCCGTCGCGGCCGCCCTGTGGCGGCCGCGACAAAAAAGAAAAGCCGCCCCGCGCAGACGCGGGGCGGCTTTTCTTTTTCTCGCCTGCCGGACCTGGCCGGCCCGGCCTGCCTGCCTTATTTCTTCAGGACCAGGGTGCCCGGCAGCGATTCGATATAGGCCGCGATATCCTGCAGTTCCTGGTGCGAGAACGGTCGCGGCTTGCCGTCCTTGCCCGTCACCGCCGGATTCGCGTTGACCTGGCCGGCCATGATGGCATTGGAACGCCCGACCAGCGGACTGTTGCTGGTCTGGTACGCCAACAGCGCGTGCAGCAGGTAGCTGGCGTGCTGGCCGGCCAGCTTCGGGTACTCGGGGCTGATGGGCGACTTCAGGTCGGCACCGTGGCAGGTGGCGCAGTTACCCTTTTCCACCAGGGCCTTGCCGGCGGCGATGTCGGCGGCCGCGGCGGAGCCGGCGGCCATCAGCAGCGGCAGGGAAACGGCGAGCGAGAGCGTCTTGAGCGATTTCATGATGCGGCGTCCTCGCGCTTATTTCTGCGTATTGTTCTGGGAATCGGGCTTCTGCTGGGCGTAGTAGGCCGCCACGTCGGCGATATCCTGGTCGCTCAGCGTCGCGGCGATGCCGCGCATGGTCGGGTGCTTCCGATCGCCCTTCTGGTATTCCTTCAGCGCGTTCTCGATGTACTTGGCGTTCTGCCCGCCCAGCAGGGGCACCTCATAGACTTCCGGGAACGAAGCCCGGTAGCCGGGAATGCCGTGGCAGCCGATGCACATCGCAACCTTGTTCTTGGCGGCGTCCACATTGCCCTTGACTTCCTGGGCCTGCGCCGCCATTGCGGTAGCGCCCAGCACAACCACCGTGAGGAGCTTTTTCATTGTCGTAGCGAATGGAAGTGTTAACCCTGCCTGAATCACCTGCCCGACCTGCCTGACCGAAGCGACTCCTGAACACTGCCCTGCCTGCCGGGTTCCTTGTCTCCTGCGTGAACACGGCGGATTGCCAGGCAGCTTGCCCCGGGCGCTGGCGCGCGCGTGGCTGCTCTGGAACCATTTCTATTTCTTGAATGCCGCGTCCCGGTAGATGCCGCGAAGAGAAGGCAGCGCGGGCCGCCGGGGCGCGTAAGACTGGACGTGGGGGGCGCGTCAAACCGGCGCATTGTACCGCAGCCGGCACCCGAGCGTCCAGCCTGCACCTTGGCGCATCAGCGACCAAACGCGAATGGAAAAGCTCTTTTATACTGGCCCATCGCCGTCGTCGACAGCAGGCGGCGGCCCGGCCCGCCGGACCGCGGCGCCCCAGCGATTCCAGCCACCCTAGCCTCTCTTTGCCACATGAGCCAAACCGCCAACGCCACCCCGTCACAGCAGGCCCGCTTCGAGGGCAGTGACCAATATGTCGCCACCGATGACCTCAAGCTGGCCGTCAATGCCGCCCGCACGCTGCAGCGCCCGCTGCTGATCAAGGGCGAGCCCGGCACCGGCAAGACGATGCTGGCCGAGGAAGTGGCCGCGGCGCTCGGCATGCCGCTGCTGCAGTGGCACATCAAGTCGACCACCAAGGCGCAGCAGGGCCTGTACGAGTACGACGCGGTGTCGCGCCTGCGCGATTCCCAGCTCGGCGACGACCGCGTGCACGACATCCGCAACTACATCGTCAAGGGCGTGCTGTGGCAGGCCTTCGAGTCCGACCAGCAGGTCGTTCTGCTGATCGACGAGATCGACAAGGCCGACATCGAGTTCCCCAATGACCTGCTGCGCGAGCTCGACCGCATGGAGTTCTACGTCTACGAGACGCGCGAGCTGGTGCGCGCCAGGCAGCGCCCGCTGGTGATCATCACCTCCAACAACGAGAAGGAGCTGCCCGACGCCTTCCTGCGCCGCTGCTTCTTCCACTACATCAAGTTCCCCGACGCCGACACCATGCAGCGCATCGTCGACGTGCACTATCCGGGCATCAAGCGCGAGCTGGTCACGGCCGCGCTGCAGTCCTTCTACGACATGCGCAACCTGCCGGGCCTGAAGAAGAAGCCGTCCACCTCCGAGCTGATCGACTGGCTCAAGCTGCTGATGGCCGAGGACATCCCGCCCGAGGCGCTGCACAGCCCGGACAAGAAGGCGGCCATCCCGCCGCTGCACGGCGCGCTGCTGAAGAACGAGCAGGATGTGCACCTGTTCGAGCGCCTGGTGTTCATGAACCGCGCCAACCGCTGACCCGCGCCGCGCGCGACCCCGCCGACCATCACGCCCTGGCCATGACACGTTTCATCGAACCCGTCACGCTCGCCGGCACGCACGCCATGCTGGAGCCGCTCAGCCACGCCCACGAGGACGAGGTGAAGGCGGCCGCCGCCGACGGCGAGCTGTGGAAGCTCTGGTACACCTCGGTACCCGCGCCCGAGCAGACGCGCGCGTGGCTCGACACCGCGCTGGACATGCGCGATCGCCTGCACGCCATGCCCTTCGTGGTGCGCGAGATCGTCGACGGCCGCCCGGGCGCGGTGGTGGGCGCCACGCGCTACTTCAACGTCGACCCGGTCAACCGTCGCCTGGAGATCGGCCACACCTGGTACGCGCGGCGTGTGCAGCGCACCGCCGTCAACACCGAGTGCAAGCTGCTGCTGCTCGCGCATGCCTTCGAGCAGCTCGACTGCATCGCGGTGGAATTCCGCACCCACTGGATGAACCACCAGAGCCGCGCCGCCATCGCGCGGCTCGGCGCCAAGCAGGACGGCGTGCTGCGCAACCACCAGCGCATGCCCGACGGCTCGCTGCGCGACACCGTGGTGTTCTCCATCATCGCCAGCGAATGGCTGGCGGTGAAGCGACACCTGCAGTACCGGCTGGACCTGCCGCGCTGAGCGCGCGCCGCCGACGCCCACCCAGCGCCAACCGAGAGCACCACCATGCTGATCGATTTCTTCTTCTCGCTGCGCCACGCCAAGCTTCCCGTCTCGGTCAAGGAGTACCTGACCATGCTGGAAGCGCTCAAGGCGGAGGTCATCGCCCCTTCCATCGACGAGTTCTACTACCTGTCGCGCATGACGCTGGTCAAGGACGAGAAGCACTTCGACAAGTTCGACCAGACCTTCGCGGCCTACTTCAAAGGCGTGGAGAGCCTGGTCGACTGGAAGTCCGACATCCCGCTCGACTGGCTGCAGAAGACGCTGCAGCGCGAGCTCAGCGACGAGGAGAAGGCCAAGATCGAGGCCATGGGCGGGCTCGACAAGCTGATGGAGCGCCTCAAGCAGCTGCTCGAGGAGCAGAAGGAGAAGCACGAGGGCGGCAACAAGTGGATCGGCACCGGCGGCACCTCGCCCTTCGGCCACGGCGGCTACAACCCCGAGGGCATCCGCATCGGCGGGCCGTCCAAGGGCAACCGCACCGCCATCAAGGTGTGGGAAGCGCGCTCCTACAAGGACTACGACGACCAGGTCGAGCTCGGCACGCGCAACATCAAGGTGGCGCTGCGCCGCCTGCGCCGCTTCGCGCGGGAAGGAGCCGACACCGAACTGGACCTGGACGACACCATCCACTCGACCGCGGCCAACGCGGGCATGCTCGACATCAAGCTGCGGCCCGAGCGCCACAACAAGGTCAAGGTGCTGATGCTGATGGACGTGGGCGGTTCGATGGACGACCACATCAAGCGCGTCGAGGAGCTGTTCTCGGCCACCAAGAGCGAGTTCAAGCACCTCGAGTACTACTACTTCCACAACTGCCTGTATGACTACGTGTGGAAGAACAACCGCCGCCGCCACGCGGAGAAGATCGCCACCTGGGACCTGATCCACAAGTACACCCCGGACTACAAGCTGATCTTCGTCGGCGACGCCACCATGAGCCCCTACGAGATCCTGCAGCCCGGCGGCTCGGTCGAGTACAACAACGCGGAGGCCGGCGCGGTCTGGCTGAACCGCATCACCGAGCAGTTCCCGCGCTTCGCCTGGCTGAATCCCGAGCCGGAAGGGCTGTGGCAGTACCGCCAGTCGATCTCGGTGATCAACCAGCTGATGAAGTCGCGCATGTATCCGGTCACGCTGGCCGGACTCGAACAGGCCATGCGCACGCTGTCCAAGTAAGTATCCGGGCAGGCGTCCAGGCAGCACCTCGCACGCCGGCGGCCGGCCAGGCACCGCGGACGCCGCCGGCCCCTGACAGCCTCTGCCGGCGGCGTCCTGCCTGCGCGATGCCGTGGCGGCACGTCCCCGGCACGCGCCGCCGCCCCCGCTCCCCCGCTCCCCCTTGTTCCCGCCGTCCCGGGCCACAGGCCCCGCGGCTCCCCGCCCTTCTCCCGTCCCGCGATCGTTTCTCAGGTACGCACCAACCCTTGCGGCAGCGCTCCGCCCGCCGCCGGCGCAAACAGCGTGCGCGCCACGCGCTCGCTGTCGAGGCCGAAACTCTCCGCCGCCGCGGCGGCGATCACACCATCCAGCGCCAGGGTCGGACGCAGGTCCCGCCCCTGATACAAAGCGCTCTGCGACAAGCCTGGCCAATCGGCCAGCACGCGCCCGCCATGCACGGCACCGCCCAGCAGCATGGCCGCCGCGCCGGTGCCGTGGTCGGTGCCGCCGGTGCCGTTGGCGGCGGCGGTGCGCCCGAACTCCGTGGCCACCAGCACGGTGGTGCGCTCCCAGGCTGTCCCCAGGCCGTCGCGCAGCGCCGCCACCAGGGTGTCGAGCGCCTTGAGCCGCGCCGCCAGCCGCTGCGCCTGCGCGCTGTGGGTATCCCAGCCGCCGGTCTCGATCATGGCGATACGCGGCCCGTCCGGCCTGGCCAGGAAGCCCGCGGCCAGCCGGCCCAGGCTGGCCGGGTCCTGGCGCGCGCCGGCATCGCCGGCCAGGCCGCGCGCCTGCATGGCCGCGGCCCATAGCGGATGCAGCTCGGCGTCGCGGGCGTAGAGCTGGCCCACGCGCAGCAGCAGGTCGTCGGGCGCGGACGGCAGCGCCGAGGGCGCGTAGGAACTGACCGGCGCGGCACCGCGCAGCGCCGCCGGCACCGTCGGCGCGAAGGCGATGGCATCGTCGTCGCGGCGCGGCAGCAGTCCCGCCAGCCGGTTCAGCCAGCCGTCCTTGACCAGGTAAGGCGCCTTGCCGCCGGTCTCCAGCACGTTCTGGCCGTCAAAGTGCGAACGGTCGCGGTAGGGCGACGCCACCGCATGCAGCAGCAGCGCCTGTCCCAACGCATACATCCTCGCGGTCTCCGCCAGCGCAGCGTGCAGCGCGAAGGTGCCGTCCAGCCGCGCGGCCTGTGCCGGATCGACGGCCAGCGCGCCGCGCAGGCGCGCATAGCCCGGGTCGGCGTAGGGAATCAGCGTATCCAGCCCGTCGGCGGCGCCGCGCTGGATGATGAAGACGAAGCGGCGCTCCGACTCGACGCGGGCGAACACCATGCGCGGCGCGACCAGCAGCGCACCGGCGCCAGAACCGGCGACGCAGAGGAAATGTCGGCGTGTCAGCATGGCGGTCATCTCCGCAGGAAATCGGGGGAAACCAGCAGCAGCGCAAGCGCGGTGGCCGGGCTCTCGGCGCGCGCCACGGCCTCGCCGGTGGCCGGGCTCAGGGTGCCCGGCAGCAGGCGCGGCGCCAGCGCGCGGGCATCGAGCCGGTCGCCCACGCGCGCGGCGAAGCGCTGGGCCAGCTCGACCCGCCGCACCAGCGCGTCGGGGGCGGCCCAGCTGGCCGCGATGTCGTCATAGCCGGCCGGCGAGCCGGGGCGCCAGACCGGCTGGCCGAGCTGCGCCAGCAGCGGTGCGTAGGGCAGGCGGCCGGGTTCGCGCACGCCCAGCCCGCGCAGCGAGGACAGCGTCCAGTCCCACGGCGTCTTGAACTTCGCCGGTGCCGGCGCCCAGGCTTCCGGCGCACGCACCAGCTCGCGGTACAGCGCCGGCAGCTCGCCGCCGCCGCGCAGGTAGGCATCGGCCAGCCGCGCCACCAGTGCCGGCGGCGGATTATCGGCGACGAAGTGGCGCGCGAGCTTGGCGGCCAGGTGCTGCGCGGTGGCGGGCGCCTGCGCCAGGTCGTGCAGCACTGCGCGCGCCTGGCCCTCGCCCGGCTGGGCATAAGCCTTGCCGAGGATCGTGCGGGCGCCCGGCTCGTGCAGCCGGGCGCGGAACAGGAAGGCGCCGGGAGTGCCCTCGTCGCGTGGGCCCAGGCCGCCGACGCTCCAGCCGGTCAGGGCGCGCGCGAACTCGGTCACGTCGGCCTGCTGGTAACCGCTGCGCACCCCAAGGGTGTGCAGTTCGAGGATCTCCCGCGCCAGGTTCTCGTTGAGGCCGGGGACGCGCTCGGCATTGCGCCGCGTGGCCTGCATCGCCGCCATGCTGTCGGGGCCGGCCGAGCGCACCTGGTCGAGGAAGACCTGCATGGCCGGATGCTGTTCGACCGCCAGCAGCATGTCCTCGAAGCGGCCCAGCACGTGAGGGCGGATCGCCTCCGCCTCGAAGGCACCGGCCAGGCCGGCCACCACCGGCTTCTCGGCCGAGACCGCGAAATGGTTGGCCCAGAAATGCACCAGGCGCTCGACGAAGGGCGCCGGCGTCAGCAGCGCCGACGCCACGCGCGCGTCGACCGCGCCGCGGTAGCTCTCGCGCAGGCCCTGCTGCAGCGCCTGGCGAGCAGCCGCCCTGGCATCGCCCTGCTGCTCACGCACCGCGCGCTGCTGCTGCGCATAGCGGGCCGCCAGGTCGGCGCTGCCAGGCTGCGCCGACCACGCCGGCGGACGCGCCTCGTAGCGGTCGAACTGCTGCAGCAGCCACCCCTGGGGGTCGGCCGGCAGGTCTTCGTCGGGCCGTGCACCCAGGCCGAAGCGGTTGAGGGCAATGCCGGCCCCGGTGGCGCGATCCATCATCGTCAGGCTCCCGCGCAGCTGCGCAGCAGGTCGATCGGATGGGGCGCTGCCGCATGGCCGTGGCGCGCGGCAGCCTGCCCCGATGTCGAGTAAACGCGCCAGGCGCGATCGCGGCGGATCGCCGAACGAAACCGGCATGTCGAATTTGTAAGCGAAAATTAGCGCGAGCGGGTGCCGCCCGCTGCGGCCCGGTGCAGATCGATGCGATTGCGTGTGGCGGTGCGCGGTGCGGTAGTGCGCGGCCTGCAGCGGGCCTCAGGCCACCACGTCCACGCCTTCCATCACCCAGGCGCGGAAGGTCTGCAAGGCAGGCAGGTGCTGCTTCTGCTCGGGATAGCAAAGGTAATAGCCCTTCCTGCTCAGCACGCGCGCCGGATGCGCCACCACCAGCGCCCCCAACGCCAGTTCCTCCTCGATCAGGCAGCGCGGGATCAGAGCGATGCCCAGGCCCGACACCGCCGCCTGCGTGAGCAGCGAGAACTGGTCGAAGCGTGCCCCGCCCCAGGCCTCGCGCGCGTCGACGCCGAGCGCCGACAGCCAGTCCGACCAGGCCTCCGGCACCGTGGTGTGGTGCAGCAGCGGGTAGCGCAGCAGCGTCGCCGGCGACGCCGCCATGCCGCCCGGCTCGCCCGCCAGCAGGCCGGGTCGGCACACCGGCAGCACTTCGCGCCCGATCATGTAGTCGGCCAGGCTGCCCGGCCAGATGCCGTCGCCGAAGCGGATCGCGGCGTCCAGGTCAGGCCGCGCGAAATCGTAGCCCTGGGCGTGCGGCACGAATTCCAGCGTGACCTCCGGGTGGCGCGCGAAGAACTGGGGCAGGCGCGGGATCAGCCACTTCGCGCCGAGCGTGGGCAGGCTGGCGATATGCAGCGTGCCGCCGCGCCCCTGGCGCGCCATCAGCTCGACGCTGGCCGCCTCGATCTCGGCCAGGCTGGGCTGCACCCGCGCCAGGTAGCGCCGCCCCGCATCGGTCAGCACCAGGCGCTGGCGCACGCGCTCGAACAGTTCCGCCCCGAGAAAGTGCTCGAGGCTGCGCACCTGCTTGCTGACGGCGCCCTGCGTGACATGCAGGTCCTTGGCCGCCAGCGTGAAACTACTATGCCTCGCCGCAGCCTCGAAGGCCTGCAGTTCGGTCAGGGAGGGACATACACGCCGCATCGTCCACCTACTTCACTACCAAATGGAATGACCATGGGATTTTATTTCGTTTGCACGCTTCTTGCAGCGCCAAGCAGAATCCCGTGAAGACTCCCTACCAACGAAGGATTTCCATGCAACGCCGCCACATGCTCCGCCTCCTCGCTTCCGCCACGGCCACGCTCGCCGCCGGCGTTTCGCTGACCGCCGCCGCGCAAGGCTACCCGACGCACCCGATCACCCTGGTCGTGCCGTTCCCGGCAGGCGGCACCACCGACATCGTGGCGCGCATCGTCGCCGACAAGCTCGGCCAGCAGCTCGGCCAGGCCGTGGTGGTGGACAACCGCGGCGGCGCCGGCGGCAGCATCGGCACCGCCTACCTGGCCAAGGCCACGCCGGACGGCTACACCCTCGGCATCGCCACCGCCTCGACGCACGGCATCAACCCGGCGGTCTACCCGCGCCTGTCGTACGACGCCACCAAGGACTTCACCACCATCACCAACCTGGCCTCGGTGCCCAACGTGATGAGCATCAACCCGGCGGTCAAGGCCACCGACATGAAGTCCTTCATCGCGCTGGCGCATTCGCAGCCCAGCAAGATCGCCTTCGGCTCGGCCGGCAACGGCAGCGTCTCGCACATGATGGGCGAGCTGTTCATGATGAGCAGCAAGACCCAGCTGCTGCACGTGCCGTACAAGGGCGTGGGCCCGGCGCTGAACGATGCCCTGGCCAACCAGGTCCAGGTCCTGTTCGACAACCTGCCCTCCTCGCTGCCCTTCATCGAAGGCGGCAAGCTGCGCGCCCTGGCGGTGGCCTCGCCCAAGCGCGTGGCGGCCCTGCCCAATGTGCCGACCTTCGCCGAACTCGGCCTGCCGGAAGTCAACGACGCCTCTTGGTTCGGCCTGATCGCCCCGGCCAACCTGCCGGCCGACCTGCAGAGCAAACTGAACGCTGCCGCCCTCAAGGTGCTGGCAATGCCGGAAGTGAAGGCTAAGCTGGAGAAGCTGGGCGCGACCCCGGTGGGCAACACGCCGGCCCAGTTCGCCACCCAGATCAAGAACGAAGTGGCCAAGAACAAGCGCATCGCCGCTTCCGCCAAGATCTCCCTGGACTAAGCCAAGCCGCACCATGACCGAAGCAGACCGAAAGAACGCGGACAGCCCCTACTTCCTGCACTTGCCGGAAGGCCACAGCAGTCCGCTCTTTCTCGATTCGCCGCACAGCGCCACCACCTACCCGGCGGATTTCCGCCCCGCCGCCGGGCTGCCCCTGCCGCTGCTGCGCCAGGCCGAAGACACCTTCGTCGACCAGCTCTACGGCGATGCCCCGGCACGCGGCATCCCGCTGCTGTGCGCGGGCTTCCCGCGCAGCTACCTCGATGCCAACCGCGGCGTCGAGGAGATCGACGAGGCGCTGCTGGACGCACCCTGGCCCGGCCCGAAGCAGGCCACCGCCAAGACCCGGCTCGGCAAGGGCCTGGTCTGGCGCGTGCTCGATACCGGCGAGGCGATCTATGACCGCAAGCTGAGCGTGGACGAGGTGCAGGCGCGCATCGAGCGCTGCTACCTGCCCTACTACGCACAGCTGCAGAAGCTGGCCGAGCGCGCCGTGGCCAGCCACGGCAGCGCCTGGCACATCAACTGCCACTCGATGCCGAGCGAAGCCGCGCAGTACGCGACGGAATTCCCCGGCCTGCAGCATCCGGACTTCGTCGTCGGCGACCGCGACGGCACCACCTGCGACACCCGCTTCACCGACCGCGTGGAGGGCGTGCTCAAGGACATGGGCTACGACGTCTGGCGCAACCACCCCTACAAGGGCGTGGAGATCGTGCGCGTGGTCGGCCAGCCGCAGGCGGGCCGCCACAGCCTGCAGCTCGAGATCAACCGCAAGCTGTACATGGACGAGGTCGGCCTGGCGCCGAACGCGGGCTTCGACAAACTCAAGCGTGACCTGAACGCCCTGCTCGACGAACTGCTGCGCTTCGTCAAGGCCGCGCCCTCGCGCGTGCTGGGCTGAGCACCCCGGGGCCGCCGCCGCACCGCCGCCAGGCGGTCGCGGCGCGGCCCGTGGCAAAGGCGGCGCCAGGCGCCGCCCCCTCCCCTCCGTGCGCCCTGGCGCGCACACGCACCGAGCACCACGCATGGCCGGCGACACACGCCAGGTTACGGCTCGGTTACGCCTGGAAGCAATATTCCGGAACTTTGCCGGCATGCTTTCCTCTATCATGGCAGTCCTTTGTCAATCCCCCTTTGCCAAACGAGCAAGACGACCCCGTGATCCGACGAATTTCCCAGTTGATCTGCGGCCGGCTTTCCACGCTGGCCGCGGCCGTGGCAGGCGCCATCGCCCTGGTGGGCTGCGCCGTGCCGCCGGACCAGGCGGGCTCCGCCACCGATCAGGCCACCGGCACCGGCGGCGCCATGCCCGCGCAGAATGCGCGGGCCGCCGCGAAACCGTCCTCGGCCATCGCCGCCAACATCGCCAGCATCTCTCCCGCTGCCGCGCCGCCGGCCAAGGCCGCGCCGTCCGAACCCACCAAGACCATCACCCTGCCCGACCGCGGCCACGTCAGCCTGGCCGAATACCGCGCGCAGATGCGCGAGCAGTTGATGAAGACGGAGAATGCCGCGCCGGACGTGGCCGATTGTGCCGCGCACGCCAGCTGGGTGGTGCCGCGCTCGACCCGCTTCGACGCTCTGAAGATCCCCACCGGCGCGCTCGCCGCCGGCCAGGCCACCAGCGAATCCTGGTCGGGCCGCTTCTCGCAGGGCAAGCAGGCCGTGCCGGTCACCTCGGTGGTCACCTTCAGCGCCACCGCGCACAAGCGCGGCCGCAGCGATGAATGGGAGACCGTCAAGGCCCGCTGCGGCTACGACGACGGCATGATGCTCGCCTACGAGCTGCTCGACAGCAACGGCACGGCCATCGCCGATGCGGGCGCCGCCCCGGCGCCCGCGGCGCGCGCCGGCCGCCACCATGGCGCCGCCACGCGCGCCCATCGCGGCGGCAAGGCCACCACCGCCAAGGCGACGTCCAAGTCCGCCAAGCCATCCACGGCCAAGTCCACGGCCAAGTCCACGGCCGGCAAGTCGTCCGCCAAGAGCGGCGGCACCGCCGCCAAGGGCAAGAGCACCGGCAAGAAGCAGCACTGACACGCTGTGCCACGGCCTCCGCTGGCCCCGCAGGGCCGGCGGACCTGCGCTGGCGCGCCGTGCCCTGATTCTTAGATTGAGGACACTAAGCGAGCTGCGCCAGCACGGCCTGCAGCATCGCTGCACCGAGCAGCGCGCTGCGCGCGCCGTTCCAGCCGGTCACGGCATCGGGCAGGTCGGCGTTGTCCTTGAACGGCATCTCCAGCGTCAGCGACAGGCAGCCGAAGGTGTGGCCGATGTACTTCGACGCCAGCTTCAGCGCATCGGCGTTGTACTTGCCGGCCGCATAGCCGTGCACGTCCTGGAAATCCGGCGAGGCCCGCTTGAACTCGGCGATGAAGCGGGCCTGCGCCTCGCGTTGTGCCTCGGTGAAGCTGGGCAGCATTTCACTGCCGGCAACGAAGTTGTAGGGCAGTGCCTCGTCGCCGTGGATGTCGAAGAACATATCGCAGCCGCCCGCCTCGATCGCGCGCAGCACGTGGTAGACCTCGGGACTGGTCTGCAGGCTGGGCGCCATCCACTCGCGATTGAGGTTGGCGCCGGCCGCATTGGTGCGCAGGTTGCCGTGTGCGGCGCCGTCCGGGTTCATATTAGGCACGATGTGGAAGACGGCGCGCGCCAGCAACTGCCGCGCCACCGGATCGCCGGCCCACTGCCCGGTGCCGGTCAGCCGCTGCAGCACGCCCTCGCAGAACCACTCGGCCATGGTCTCGCCCGGATGCTGGCGCGCGATCATCCAGATGGTCTTCTTGCCCGGCCCCGGCTCACCCACCGTGACCAGGGTCATGTCGCGCCCCTCGACGGTGCTGCCCAGGTGGCGCAGGCGGGCCAGCGGCGAGCGCTGGCAGGTCGCCACCAGGGCCAGGTGGCGCTCCTCGGGATAAGGCTCGAAGTAGGCCAGCCACACGCTGTCATGCTGCGGCGTGAACTCGATGACCAGTTCGCCGCCCTGGTAGCGCGTGGGTACGCGGAACCAGCTCGTGCGGTCGTAGGAGGCGACCGCGCGGTAGCCGCGCCAGCCCTCCGGATAGGTGCAGTCGTCCGCATTCAGCAGGCGCAGCGTGCAGGCCTGCCCGGCCGCGCCCTGCAGGCGGAAGTGGAACCACTGGCGGAAGTCGGCGTGCGAATCGGCGCGGATGCGCAGGCGGATGTCGTCGGCGCTGGCCACCGACTCGATCTCGATGGCACCGGAATCGAAGCGGGAGGAAACGTGCAGGGTGGAAGTCATGGCTGTCCTTGCGCTGGCATGCGGGCAATGCGGCCGGCCCTGGCCGTGGTTCAGTCTTCGAGGCGGCGGCGGAAGACCCAGCGGGCATCGTCCGAGGCGGCCGCGTCGAAGGCGTAGCCGTCTTCGGCGAAGCTCCTCAGCTTACCGGCCTCGGTCACGCGCCTTGTCACCGCGAAGCGCGCCATGGTGCCGCGCGCGCGCTTGGCGTGGAACGAGATGATCTTGTAACGGCCACCCTTCCAGTCTTCGAACACCGGCGTGATGATGCGCGCGTCGAGCACCTTGGGCCGCACCGACTTGAAGTACTCCTCGGAGGCCAGGTTCACCAGCACCTGCGGGCCTTCATGCTTGAGCGCACGCATGTCGGCGTTCAGCATCTGCGTGATGTCGTCGCCCCAGAAAGCATAGAGGTCCTTGCCGGCGGCATTGTCCAGGCGCGTGCCCATCTCGAGGCGGTAGGGCTGCATCCAGTCCAGCGGGCGCAGCAGGCCGTACAGCCCCGAGAGGATGCGCACGTGCTTCTGCGCGAAGGCGAGGTCGTCGGCGTCCAGGCCCGGCGCATCCAGTCCATCGTAGACATCGCCGTTGAAGGCCAGCGCCGCCTGCTTGCTGTTGGCGGCGGTGAACTCCGGCGACCACTCGGCGTAGCGCGTGGCATTGAGCACGGCCAGCTTGTCGGAGATATCCATCAGCGCGCCGATGTCCTGCGGGGCCAGCTTGCGCAGGCGCTCGATCAACTGCGCCGAACGGTCGATGAAGCGCGGCAGCGTGTGGGTCTTCACGCGCGCCGGAGTGTCGTAGTCGAGGGATTTGGCAGGAGACAGGACGATGAGCATGGCAAAATCGCGGCTGGCGGCTCACCGTGGAGCCGGCCCGAACACAAAGTCCCGATTGTAACGAATGCCAAGCGACCCCACCGCCGCCCCGGCCAGCCCGGCAACGCGCCCGACCGCACCCCGCGTGGTGCTCGATTCGAATATCTGGGTCGACCTGCTGGTCTTCCGCGACCCGCGCGTCGAACCCATCCGCCAGGCGCTGGAAAGCGGCGCCATCGCCACCGTGATCCGCGCCGACTGCCGCGAGGAGCTGCGCCGCGTGCTGCACTATCCGCAGTTCGCCCGCTTCGCCATCGACCATGCCGCCGCGCTGGCCGTGGTCGACGGCTTCGCCACGCTGCTGCCGCCACCGGACGAAGCCGCCGCCGGCGCGGTGCGCCTGCCGAAATGCAAGGACGGCGACGACCAGAAGTTCATCGAACTGGCCCATTTCTCCGGCGCCGCCTGCCTGGTGTCGAAGGACAAGGCGGTGCTGAAGCTGGCCGGCCGCCTGCGCCGCAGCAGCCAGGTCCAGGTGCTGGCTCCCGCGGCCTTTCCGGCCTGGCTGGCCGGCCGGGACGGCGCGCCCACGCCCGGCTAGCCCACTGCGTCAGGCAGGCCGAACCCGCTAGAATGGCGGGTCAACGCGCCCCGCCGGGCCGCCCCAGGCGGCCACCGCTGCCATCCACCTTCCGACCCGCGCCACCATGTCCGCCGACCCTAGCCTGATCCCGACGCCGCTGCCTCCGCTGGCCCCGCCGCCCTCCCGACTGCCGCACGTGGGCACCACCATCTTCACGGTGATGTCGGCGCTGGCCGCCGAGAAGAACGCCGTCAACCTGGGCCAGGGCTTCCCCGATTTCGACTGCGACCCGCGCATCGTCGAGGCGGTCTCCGCGGCCATGCGGGCCGGCTGGAACCAGTACCCCCCGATGGCCGGCCTGCCGGCCCTGCGCCAGGCCATCGCCGCCAAGATCGGCAAGCTGTACGGCCACGCCTACGACTGGGACAGCGAGATCACGGTGACCGCCGGCGCCACCCAGGCCCTGCTGACGGCCATCCTGTGCGCCGTCCATCCGGGCGACGAGGTGATCGTGCTGGAGCCCTGCTACGACAGCTACCTGCCGTCCATCGAGCTGGCCGGCGGCAAGGCGGTGCCGGTGGCGCTGCAGGCGCCGGACTTCGCCATCCCGTTCGACCGGCTGGCCGCCGCCATCACGCCGCGCACGCGCATGATCCTGATCAACACGCCGCACAATCCCACCGGCACGATCTGGCGTGCGCAGGACATGGAACGGCTGGCCGGGCTGCTGGCCGGCACCGACATCCTGCTGCTGTCCGACGAAGTCTATGAACACATGGTCTACGACGGCCAGGCGCACCAGTCGGTGGCGCGCCATCCGGAACTGGCGCGGCGCAGCTTCGTCGTCTCCAGCTTCGGCAAGACCTACCACGTGACCGGCTGGAAGGTCGGCTACGTAGCCGCGCCGCGGGCGCTGATGGCGGAGTTCCGCAAGGTGCACCAGTTCAACGTGTTCACCGTCAACACGCCGATGCAGCAGGGCCTGGCCACCTACATGGCCGACCCGGCACCCTACCTGGAACTGCCCGCCTTCTACCAGGCCAAGCGCGACTATTTCCGCGCCGGGCTGGCCGGCACGCGCTTCAAGCTGCTGCCGTCCGACGGCACCTATTTCCAGTGCGTCGACTACTCGGCCATCTCCGACCTGGGCGAGGCGGACTTCGCCATGTGGCTGACGCGCGAGATCGGCGTGGCCGCCATCCCGGTCTCGGCCTTCTACTCGCAGCCGCGCGAATCGGGCGTGGTGCGCTTCTGCTTCGCCAAGAAGGAAGAAACGCTGGCGCTGGCCCTGGAACGCCTGCAGCGGCTCTGAACGCCGGACCGTGCGGGCGCGCGGCGCTCAGTCGTCCCGCGTCAGCACTTCCAGCAGCTCGATCTCGAAGACCAGGTTCGAGTTCGGCCGGATATGCGCGCCGACCTGGCGCTCGCCGTAGGCCAGGTGCGCCGGCACGGACAGGCGGCGCTTGCCGCCCACCTTCATGCCCATCAGTCCCAGGTCCCAGCCCTTGATGACACGGCCGGTGCCGATCACGCACTGGAAGGGACGCCCACGCTCGTAGGACGAATCGAAGACCGTGCCGTCCTCCAGGGTGCCGCGGTAATGGGTGGTGATCAAGGCGCCCTTGACCACGGCCTTGCCGTCGCCTGGCTGCAGGTCTTCGATCTGGAGTTCGGTGGTCATGGCGCGGGGTCCTCGTCTCGATGCCGGTGCGGCGCTGCGGAAAAGGGGCGTAGTGTAACGCCGGCAGGACGGGCGCGGTGCGGGTGGCGGTGCACCTTCGTACCGGCCGGCGCCGGCTGGCCGCGGTGGCATGAATCACACCATCAGCTTCGTTTCCGTGCTCGCGTGCTGGACCACACCGTTGGCTTCGTTCGGGCGTGGCGCCTTGCTATCCCACCCCTCTCCCCGGCCCTCTCCCCTGAGGAGAGGGAGAACACCTGTTGGTTCCCCCGAGCGGCTTGGGTGCATCCTGGTGGCTTCGTCCAGCGCCACGGCGTTGCGCCGCCCTGCTTCAGATCCCCAGTTGCCGCGCCGCCAGGTCCTTCATGATCTCCTCCGCGCCGCCACCGATCATCATCACCTTGACCTCACGGTAGATGCGTTCGCTGCGGGTGCCGCGCATGAAACCCATGCCGCCCAGGATCTGCACCGCCTGGTCGGCGCAGAACTGCATGGCGCGCGTGGCCTCGACCTTGGCCATGCAGGTCAGCGCCACCAGGCGGGCCGGATCGCCGGCCTGGTGCTGCAGGCGCCAGGCCAGGTCGTAGACCAGGTTGCGCGCCGCTTCCACGCGCAGGGCCATGTCGACCAGCTTGTGGCGGATCACCTGGCGCTGCGACAGCGGCTCGCCGAAGGTGCGCCGCTCGCGCGCCCAGGCCAGCGCCTCTTCCAGGCAGCAGGCGGCGTAGCCGTAGGCCAGCGCGCTCATGCTGAGCCGCTCGGCGTTGAAATTGCGCATGATCAGCGCGAAGCCGCGGTTCTCCTCGCCGACCAGGTTGGCCGCCGGCACGCGGCAGTGATCGAAGTGCAGGTGGGCCGTATCGGAGGCCAGCCAGCCCATCTTGCGCAGCGCGGTGCGCGTCAGGCCCGGCGTGTCGCCGTCGACCAGCAGCAGCGAGACCCCGCCCGCGCCCTTGCTGGCGGGGTCGGTACGCACCGCCACGGTGAGGAAGTCGGCGCGCACGCCCGAGGTGATGAAGGTCTTCTCGCCGTTGACGACGTAATGGTCGCCATCGCGCACGGCGGTGGTGCGCAGGCTCGCCACGTCGGAGCCGCCACCCGGCTCGGTGATGGCCAGCGCGGCGATCTTCTCGCCGGCGATCACCGCCGGCAGCACGCGCGCCTTGAGCGCGGCGCCGCCGGCCGCCGCCACCGGCGGCATGCCGATCGAGTGCGAGAACAGCGAAGCCTGCACGCCGCCGGAGCCGGCGCGCGCGAACTCCTCGGCCAGTACCAGGTGATGGAAGATGTCGCAGGGCGTGCCGCCGTAGGCCTCGTCGTAGCCCAGGCCCAGCAGGCCCAGTTGTGCGGCGCGCCCGTACAGCTCGCGCGGGAAGGTGCCGGCCTCGTCCCAATCGTTGACGTGCGGCGCGATCTCGTGGGTGACGAACTGGCGCAGCGCATGGCGGAAGGCCTCGTGCTCGGGAGTGAAGTAGTGCGGCGGCGGGGGCAGGTCGATCAGGTCCATCGGCGGTCTCGTCGGCGGGTTCAGGTTCAGGGGGTTCAGGGGAAGCGGGAACAGCGGTGAAAGGATGCGATGCACCTTAAGGCCGGCCCGCCGGCCTGTCTTGCGCCAACTGGTCGCCCCCGCCGCCCCCCTCCCTCCTCCCCGCCACCACAGCCAGTAGCCGCAAGCCGTCACCGCCGCCGGCCGCTAACCTTGCCGCACGTGCCGGGACGCTGCGCGCGCCCCGGGCTTCGCGCAACCGAGCAGGAGGAACCACACCATGGAAGCAGTTTCCGCGCCGGGCACCATCGGCGCCGCGCTGGCGCAGGCGCGCCGGCAATGGCCGGCACAGGACGCCTATCTCTGCCGCGGGCGGCACTGGAGCTTCGCAGCGACCGCGGACGGCGCGGACCGGGTCGCCGAGGGCCTGCTGGAACTGGGCCTGGCACGCGGCGACCGCATCGGCGTGATCGGGCTCAACCACGTCGAGTGGCTGCTGCTGTTCTATGCCGCCGCGCGCATCGGCGTGGCGGTGGTCGGGCTGAGCGTGCGCTACCGCGACAACGAGATCGCCCACATGATCGCCGATGCCGGCGTGCAGGCCGTCTTCACCGTCGCCGAGCTGGACGGCTTCGATTACCTCGCCATGCTGGCACGCCTCGCGCCGGCGCTGCCGAGCCTGCGCCAGGTGGTGGTGCTCGATGCCCCGGATGCCGGACAGGCCGCGCCGCCCGCCGCGGCGACGGCGCCGCAGGCCCCGCTCACGCTGTCCGCGCTGGCCCGCAGCGCGCCGCAGCCGGGACGGCTGGCGCGCGCCGCCGCCGCCGTCCACGCCGATGACCTGGCCATGGTGATCTACACCTCGGGCACCACCGGCAAACCCAAGGGCGCCGGCCTCACCCACCGCTCCCTGCTGGCCGCCGCCGGCGCGCAGGCCGCGCATGTGCGCACCGTGCCGGGCGACCACCTGCAGCTGGCGCTGCCGCTGAACCACGTCGGCGGCATCACCTGCGGCGTGCTGAACTTCCTGCTGGGCGGCGGCACGCTGGAACTGGTGCCGGTGTTCAAGGCCGAGCTGGTGCTGGAGATGATGCGGCGCCATCCGCCCACGCTGTTCTCGGGCGTGCCGACCATGGCCACGCTGCTGCTCAGCCACCCTGCCTCGGCCGGCGTCGACCTGAGCCGCGTGCGGCTGGTGGTGGTGGGCGGCTCGACCGTGGACGGCGCCCTGCTCGAACAATTGCAGCGGCGCATGCCGCAGGCCACGGTGATGAACCTGTACGGCCTGTCGGAGTGTTCCGGCGCCATCGTGATGACGCCGTGGCAGGCCGCCGAAGCGGATGTGCTGCAGTCGATCGGACAGGTCTTCCGCGGCAGCGAAGTGCGCGTGCTGACGCCGCAAGGCGAGCCGGCCGCGGCCGGCGAAGTCGGCGAACTCTGCTTCCGCGGCCCCGGCGTGGCGCCCGGCTATATCGGCGCCGCCGCCGGCGCGGCCGGCTTCGACACCGGCGGCTGGCTGCGCAGTGGCGACCTCGGCTGCCAGGACGCGCGCGGCTACCTGTTCCTCAAGGGCCGCATGAAGGACATGTACATCCAGGGCGGCTTCAACGTCTATCCGGCCGAGGTCGAAGGTGTCATCGCGCGCCATCCGGAGGTCCTGATGGTGGCCGGCATCGGCGTGCCCGACCCCGTGCTCGGCGAGGTGGGCCGCTACTACATCGTCGCGCGGCCCGGCAGCGCGCTGCGCGCAGAAGACGTGCGCGCCTTCTGCGGCGAACACCTGGCCGACTACAAGGTGCCGCGCCAGGTGGTGCTGCGCGCCGAGCTGCCGATGACGCCGGCCGGCAAGATCCACAAGGCGGCGTTGCGCGAGGAAGGCGCCTGAAGCACGCGCTGCCCGTCGCCGGCGGCCGACGGCGCAGTCAGGAAGGCCGTCCCGGTGCGGCCGCCACCGTGCCGATCAGTTCGAGCCGGCGCGAGCCGGCGAAGATATCGCTGGGCTTGAGACCGTAGATCTGCCGGATCGAGTGGCTGAAGTGGGTGGAGTCGGGATAGCCGATATCGAGTGCGACCTCGGCCAGGTTGGAGTCCTGCGTGACATAGTGCAGCATGCTGCGGGCCCGCTTCCAGGTGCGGAAGCTGCGGAACGGCACCCCCACCTCCTGCTTGAACAGGTGCAGGAAGCGCGAGAAGGACAGGTGCACGGCCGCCGCGCAGGCTTCCGCCGTCAGCGGCGCCGAGGGCGACTCGGCGATGCGGCGCACCACCATCTCGATGCGCGCGTCGAGCGGGCGCGGCGCCAGCGCGCCGCCGAAGAAGAGATGGTCGAAGCTGTCCGCCTGCAGGTCCAGGTCGCGGCCGCGCGCGGCCAGGTAGGCATGGGCCTGCTTGACGTGGCGCACGAACTCGGGCGCCTCCACCGCACCCACGCCATCGCGCAGGAAGGCCGGCAGGCGCGCCATGTCCAGGCTTTCCGGCTCCAGGCCGATATCGGTGATCATGCGGCCGTCGCAGGCGATCCAGTGCGGCACGTAGGCCGGCACCACGGCCAGGTCCGTGGTCTGCCACGGGCCGTCGCCGAGGCGGATGCGCAGGGGCTCGCGCACCGCCACGTAGATGGTGAGCCCGCCCATATTGCGGACCGAGGGCGTGCCGAGCAGCCCCGCATAGAACAGCCGGCTGCGCGTCAGCCACATGACCCGGCCGGCGGGGCCGATCAGACGGTCGGCAGACAGGCGCCGGACCGCGTCCACGTCGATTCGCATGCGTCGTCTCCTGTGCGCGGCCGCGCGCGGCGCCAGCGGGAATGCGGCGCGGGCGGGCCGCTTTCTATGCAGCCGGGGCGCCCGCGCTGACGGGGCGCCGCTGCGACCGGCCTCCCGCGCGGGAGGCCGTGGCTGCCGCGTCCGGCGGAGCCGGATCGGGCGGAGGGCTGCGCTGACAATGTAGCGGAGCCGGCCCGCCATGTCTTGTGTCAGCTGGCTGAATAGGCCGCATCCGCCACTTTCCTGGGCTATCGAAAACCCTCCCCCGCCCGGCAAGCCGGCGCCATGGCGGGGGCGAGGCGGTGATCGACGCCGCCGGCGTCAGGCGGCGCCGCCCTCGTAGTGCGCCTGGTAGCGCTGGCGCAGCTCGAACTTCTGGATCTTGCCGGTCGACGTCATGGGCAGCAGGTCCAGCACCACGATGTCCTTCGGCACCTCGAAGCCACCCAGGTGGGCGCGGCAGTGCGCATCCAGCTCGCCCGGCTCCACCGCCGCGCCCGGCTTGAGGGTGACGAAGGCGGTGACCGCCTCGCCCCAGCGCTGGTGCGACAGGCCCACGGCCGCCGCGTTGGCCACCGCGCCATGGCGCAGCAGCACCTCCTCCACCTTGATCGAGGGCACGTTCTCCCCGCCGCTCTTGATCATGTCCTTGATGCGGTCCAGGAACAGCAGCTGGCCGTCCTCGTCCATCTGCCCCAGGTCACCGGTGTGGTGCCAGCCGAAGCGCTGCGCCCGCCGGGTGGCCTCGGCATCCTTGTAGTAGCCCAGCATCACGTTGGGGCCGCGGAAGACGATCTCGCCGGTCTCGCCCGGGCCCAGCAGCCGGCCCTCGTCATCCATCACGGCGACCTCGTTGGCCACCGTGCCGACGCCCCAGTACGGGCCGAAGCGCCGGCGCTGCTCCTCCGGTTCGAAGATGGTCGCCGCCGGGTACATCTCGGTCTGCCCGGAGCACAGTGCGAAATCCGGGCAGAACGCCTGCTGCAGCTTCAGCAGCAGCGTCTTGGGCAGCGGCGCCATGCCGTAGATGCACATGCGCACACTGGACAGGTCGGTGGCGGGAAAGGCGGGGTGCTCGAGCATGGCGCGGTACATCATCGGCAGCGCCACCACCACGCTGACCCGGTGGCGCGCGATGGCCGCCAGCACCTGGCCCGCGTCGAAGCCGCGCGTGACCACCACCGTGTGGCCGCCCAGCAGCGCGCTCATGGTACTGCCGTGCTGGGCGCAGTGGAAGACCGGCAGCAGGCAGGTGTAGACGTCGGTGCCGGGGCGTCCGCCGATGTCGAGCAGGTTGGGCGCCAGCACCGAATGTACCGAGGCATGCGAGTGCATCACGCCCTTCTGCGGTCCGGTGGTGCCGCTGGTGTACATGATCTGGGCCAGCTGCCCGCTGGCGATATCCACCGCCGGCAGGGTCTCCGGCTGCCCGTTCAGCGTGGCGGCGAAGGGCTGCGCGCCGGGCGGCGGCGCCGGCTCGCCGGGCTGCTGCAGCGCCACCACCGGGATGCCGAGCGCCGGCGCCAGTTCGCCGATGCCGGCCCGTGCCAGCACGCTGGTATCCGCCACCAGGCGCGCCACCTCGGCATGCTCCAGGATGTAGCGCACCGCGTCCGGCGCCAGCCCGGTATTGATCGGCACCCATACCAGCCCCGCCTTCTGGATGCCGAGCAGGGCGACGATCATCTCGATGGAGTTGTTGCACAGCATGCCGATGCGCTCGCCGTTGCGCAGGCCCTGCGCCAGCAGGTAGTGGGCGAAGCGGTTGGTGGCAGCATCCAGCTCGGCGTAGCTGAGGCGGCGCTCGCCTTCGATCAGCGCGGTGCGCGCGCCGAAGCGGCGCGCCGAGCGGTGGATCACGTCGCCGAGCGCGATGCGGCCGATCCGTTCGCGGGCGGCGGCCAGGGAAGAGGCAAGGTCGTTGAGGGTCATGGCATGGCCTATCGGTTGGCAGGGTGCGGGTCGCCGACCCGCTGCGTTCATTTCTCGGTCGAGACCTGCTTGGGCAGCTCCAGGTAGTCGCTCTCGTTCACCCACTTGTCGCCGGCGACGCGGGTGATGCGGATCCGGGCATTGCTCAGCCGGCTGGCCTTGCTGACGGCGAAGGCCGGATTGCCGAGCGCGTCGGCCGGCAGCGGGCTGGCTTCCATGGCCGCGTTGAAGCTTTCCGGGGTCAGGTTGCGGCCGGTCTTGTCGGCGATCAGCGCGAAGGTGGTCATGGCGTAGTAGCTGAACATCGAGTACAGGCCCGGGTCTTCGTTGAAGCGCTTCTTGTAGGCGGCCACCCAGCGTGCCACCGCGGGATTCGGGTCATCGCCATAGGGCAGCGTGATGAAGGCCGAGCCGTAGACGCCGTCCAGGGCCTTGCCGCCGAGCAGCGGCACCTGCTGCGAGTAATTGGCGCCGGTACCGACGAAGACCGGGTTGAAGCCGATCTTGCGCGCCTCGCCGACCGAAGCCACGTACTCGCGCAGTGTCGACACGTTCAGCACCAGGTCGCAGTTGGCAGCCTTGAGCTTGGCCATCTGCGAGGAGAAATCGGTGGCGCCGCGCTTGTACGAGACCTTCTCGACGAAGTCCATCTTCTTCGTCTTCAGGTAGTCCTGCGCGCCCTCCAGCGTCTCGCGGCCGTAGTCGTCGTCCTGGTAGAGCACGCCGATGCGCTGGTAGGGCTTCTGCTTGAGGAACCAGTCCATGGTGATGGCCGCGCTGCGGTAGTAGGACGGTGCCAGTGCCACCTTGTAGGGGCTGGGCGGGTCGTACATCTCGCGCACCGCGCTCTGCGGCATGAAGTTGAAGACCTTGTTCTGGATCAGGAAGGGCAGCGTGGCCATGTTGGGCGCGGTGCCGAGCTGCCCGACGATGGCGAACACGCCGTCCTGCGTCACCAGCTTCTGCGCCGCCAGCACCGCGCGCCGCGGCTCGTAGCCGCTGTCCTCCACCAGCACGCGCACCTTGCGGCCGTGGATGCCGCCGCGCGCATTGATCTCCTCGGCCGCCAGCGTGGCGCCGTTGCGCGACTCCTTGCCATAGTTGGCGATCGGGCCGGACAGGTCGGTGATCAGGCCGAGCCGGATCTCGCTGTCGCTGACGCCGCGCGACTGCGCGCCGGCGGCGGAACTCAACAGCAGGGCCGCGGCGGCCAGTGCGGTCTTCCATTGCATGGTTGTCTCCTTCGGTTGGCTTGCTTGTCGTGGTGGCCCCGGCAGGCGCCGCGCTCAGTGCTTCGGCGGCGTGCCGTCCTGCCCGTCGCCGGGCGGCCACGGCCCGGCCGCGGACGCGCTGCCCGCGCCCGCCATGCTCCAGTCGGAAAGCCTGCCGCCATGCCGCGCCAGCGAGGCCAGCAGCGGCGACACGTCCCAGTAGTCGAAAGCGTTGCCGCGCTCGCGGCCATAGCGCTCCAGCCCGGCCACGATGCGCGCCAGCCCCACGCGGTCGGCCAGCCAGACCGGGCCGCCGAGGTAGTCGGGGAAGCCGTAGCCGGCGGTCCAGACCATGTCGATGTCGCCAGGCCGGCTCGCCACGCCCTCCTCCAGCAGCCGCGCGGCCTCGTTGACCAGCGGATAGAACAGCCGCTCGGCGATCTCGCGCTCGCCGATGCCGGCGCGCTGCGCCACGCCGGTCTCGCGCGCCAGCGCGCGGCAGATCGCCTCCACCGCCGCATCGGGCCGTGGCGTGCGCTCGCCCGGCGCATAGCGGTAAAGGCCCGCGCCCGACTTCTGTCCGTGGCGGCCCAGCGCGTAGAGACGGCGCACCACGGCGCGGTAGGCGGGGTCGGGTGGCAGGCCGCCCGCCTTGCCGTACTCGATGACGGCGCGCGCGGCCACATCCACTCCCGCCAGGTCGAGCGCGCGGCAGGGCCCCATCGCCATGCCGTGCGCCTGCGCCACGGCGTCGATGCGCTGCGGGCTGACACCCTCCTGCAGCAGGAACTCGGTCTCGCGCAGATAGGCCTCGGCCATGCGGTTGCCGATGAAGCCGTAGCACACACCCGACACCACCGGCACCTTGCCCAGCCGGCGCGCCAGCGCCAGCGCCGTGGCCAGCACCTCGGGCGCGGTGCGCTCCGCCCGCACCACCTCCAGCAGCCGCATCGCGCCGGCCGGGCTGAACAAGTGCATGCCCAGCACGTCGGCAGGACGCCCGCTGGCATCGGCCAGCACCTCGACGTCGAGCGTGGCGGTATGCGAGGCCAGGATGGCGCCGGGGCGGCACACCCGGCCCAGCCGGGCGAAGACCTGCTGCTTCAACGCCATGTCCTCGTAGACCGCCTCCACCACCAGGTCGCAGCCGGCCAGCGCGGCCAGGTCCAGCGCTCCCTCCAGCCGCGCGATGCCGGCCTCGGCCTGGGCCAGGCTCAGGCGGCCGCGCGCGGCCGCGTGCCGGGCCGCCGCCTGCGTGCACGCCAGGCCGGCCGCCAGCGCCGCGCCATCCGCTTCCACCAGCACCACGCGCAGGCCGACGCCGGCCAGCGCGGCGGCGATCGCGCTGCCCATCGCCCCGCCGCCGACCACGCCCACCGCCTGCAGCGGGCGCGGCGGCAGGCCGGCGGGCAGGCCCGGCACCTGCGCGGCGCGCCGCTCGGCGAAGAACAGATGGCGCAGCGCACGCGAAGGCTGGGACACGACGCACGCGCGCAGCAGCTCCGCCTCCACCGCCTCGCCCTGCGCGAACGGCAGCGTGGCCGCCGCCTCCACCGCGCGCACGATGGCCGCGCGCGCCGGATAGCGGGCGAAGCTGGCCGCCTCGCGCGCCCGCACCGCGGCGAAGAAGCCGGCCGGCAGCCCCGCCAGCGCGACCGGCCGCTCGCTCAAGCGGCGCGGCGGCGCGCCGCGCGCCATCAGTGTGCGCAGGTAATCCAGCCCCGCCGCCAGCGCCTGCGCGGCGGCATCGGCTCGCCCTGCCGCCACCGGCGCGGCCGCGGCCACCGCGTCGACGATGCCCGCGGCGCGCGCCGCTTCCGCGCCGATCATGCGGCCACTCAACATCAATTCCAGCGCCAGCTCCGCCCCGCAGGCGCGCGGCAGCCGCTGCGAACCCAGCGAGCCGGGCAGCAGGCCGAGGCGCACCTCGGGCAGGCCGACGCGCGTGTCCGCCAGCGCGATGCGGTAGTGGCAGGCCAGTGCCAGTTCCAGGCCGCCGCCCAGCGCGGTGCCGTGCAGGGCGGCCAGCACCAGGCGCCGGCTGCCTTCGAGCCGCGCCAGGATGCGATTGAAAGGCGCGGCATCGAAGTCCGGCGCGTCGAAGGCAGCGATGTCGCCGCCGGCGACGAAGGTGCGCCCGGCGCAGTGGACCAGCAGCGCGTCCAGGCCGCCGTCGCCCTCGAAGGCCGCCACGGCCTCATCGAGCGCCGCCACCACTGCCGGCGACAACGCGTTGACCGGGGCGTGGTCGATGCACAGCAGGCCGATGCCGCCCCGCCGCGACAGCGTCACGCCCGGCCCCGCCCGGCCGCTCGCCGCCGGCGGCACGGCCGGCCCCACCGACACCCTGCTCTCCATTGCCCGCCTCCCTCCCGCCGTCCGCGCCGCCCGAGCCATGCGCGCCGCCCGCTCAGGCAACCTTGGCCTCGTACATCGATTCGATCATCTCGCCGTACTTCTGGTTGACCAGCTTGCGCTTGAGCTTCATGGTCGGCGTCAGTTCCTCGTCCTCTGCGCTCAGCCGGGTCTCGATCAGGCGGAAGGCCTTGATCTGCTCGACGCGCGCGAACTGGCCGTTGACGCGCGCCACCTCCTGCGCGATCAGGCCGACCACCTCGGCACTGCGGCACAGCGAGCGGTAGTCGGAGAACTGCACGCCGTGCTCCTGCGCCCAGCGCTCGACGTTGTCGTGGTCGATCATCACCAGGCAGGTCAGGAAGGGCCGGCGGTCGCCGATCACCACGGCGTCCGTCACGTAGGGGCTGAACTTGAGCTGGTTCTCCCACTCCGACGGCGTGACGTTCTTGCCGCCGGCGGTGATGATCAGGTCCTTCATGCGATCGGTGATGTAGAAGTAGCCCTGCTCGTCCACCCGCCCCACGTCGCCGGTGCGCAGCCAGCCGTCGACGATGGTCTCGGCGGTCTTCTCCGGCAGGTTCAGGTAGCCGAGGAAGACCTGGGGACCGCGCACCAGCAGCTCGCCCTCTTCCGACACCCGCACCTCGGTGTGCGGCAGCGCCACGCCGATGCTGCCCGGCCGCATGCGCCCGGGCGGGTTGCAGGTGGCCGCCCCGGTGATCTCGGTCATGCCCCACAACTCGTGAACGACGATGCCCAGCGCCATGAACCAGCGGATCAGGTCGGGCGAGATCGGCGCCGCGCCGGTGACGGCCATGCGGGTGCGGTCGAGGCCCATCATGCACCGCACATTGCCCAGCACCAGCGCATCGGCCAGCCAGGCCGCCGCGCGCGTGCGCGCCGGCAGCGCCCGTCCGGCCTCGATACAGGCCGCGCGCGCCTGCCCGGCGCGCAGGGCCAGCGCGTAGGCGCGCCGCTGCAGCGGCGTGGCCTCGCGCAAGGCGATCACCACCGAGGAATAGAGCTTCTCCCACACGCGCGGCACCGCCATGAAGACGTCGGGCTGGATCTCGCGCAGGTTGTCGAACACCGTGTCCGGGCTCTCGGCGAAGTTCATCACGGCACCCAGCAGGATCGCGTGGTACTCGCCGAAGATGCGCTCGGCCACGTGGCACAGCGGCAGGAAGCACATGCGCTCGCCGAGCGGCGCGGCCGGCAGGAAGTCGCGCAGGGTCAGGCAGCTGCGCAGGATGTTGCGATGCGACAGCATCGCGCCCTTGGGACGGCCGGTGGTACCCGAGGTATAGACCAGCACCGCCACGTCGTCCGGCCCGGCCGCCCCCAGCCGTTCCTCCACCAGGCCGGGCTGCGCCGCGCGCAGCGCCCGCCCCTGCGCCAGCAGCGCGTCGAAGGCGAGGATGGCGGGATCGTCCAGCGCCGCCAGCCCTTCCATGTCGTAGACCACCACCTTGCGCACGCGCGGCAGGCGCGCGCGCACCTCCAGGTACTTGTCGAGCTGCTCCTCGTTCTCGACGAAGAGGAAGGCGGTGCCCGAGTCGGCGCACAGGTACTCGACCTGGGCCGGCGCGTCGGTCGGATAGATGCCGCTGACCACCGCGCCCGCGCTCTGCGCGCCGAGGTCGGTCCAGACCCATTCGCGCTGGGTGTTGGACAGCACCGAGACCACCTCGCCCGGGCGCAGCCCGAGCGCCGCCAGCCCGGCGGCCACGTCGGCGACGATCTCGCCGACCTCGCGCCAGCCATAGGCACGCCATACGCCGAAATCCTTCTGCCGCATCATCACCGCGTCGCCGCGCACGCGCACCGCGTGCCAGAACAGGCGCGGCACGGTATCGAAGGCCCGCTCGGACAGCGGCTCGCCGCGGGACCCGCTGCCGGGCCGGTACTGGTGGGACTCGCTCTGCATCGTCAGCCGTCTCCTTGCGCGCCGCTCAGCGCCAGGTCTTGCGCCGTTTCCAGCGCCGTTCGCCGCGCACGCCGGCGTCCTTCATGCCCAGGTAGAACTCCTTGATATCGTCCTTCTCGCGCAGCGCGGCGCAGCTGTCCTCGGCCACGATGCGGCCGGTCTCCAGCACGTAGCCGTAGTCGGCCACGTTCAGCGCCATGTTGGCGTTCTGCTCGACCAGCAGGATGGTGGTGCCGCGCTCGCGGTTGATGCGCACCACGATCTCGAAGATCTCGCGCGTCAGCTTGGGCGACAGGCCCAGGCTGGGTTCGTCGAGCAGCACCAGCTCGGGCGCCCCCATCAGCGCGCGCGAGATCGCCAGCATCTGCTGCTGGCCGCCGGACAGCAGGCCGGCATGCTGGCCGGCACGCTCGCGCAGGATGGGGAAGTAGCCGTACACCGTTTCCAGGTCGCGCGCCACGCCGTCGCGGTCGTGCCGCGTGTAGGCCCCCATCATCAGGTTGTCGCGCACCGACAGCAGCGGGAATACCTCGCGACCCTCCGGCACGTGGCACAGCCCGCGCCGCACGATGCGCGCCGGATCGTGCCCGGTGATGTCCTCGCCGCGGAAGCGGACGGACCCGCAGGTGGGGTCGAGCACGCCCGAAATGGTCTTGAGAATGGTGCTCTTGCCGGCGCCGTTGGCGCCCAGCACGGTGGCGATGCTGCCGCGCCGCACCGCCAGGCTGACGCCGCGGATGGCCTTGACCGGGCCGTAGGCGCTCTCCAGGTTGGCCAGCGCGAGCAGTGCCGCGCCATGGTCCGGCGCGGTGGCGAAGGCATGGATCCCGGCCACGGTGCTCATGCCGCCCTCCGCAACGAAGCCACGTCGTCGATCGCGCCGAGATAGGCCTCGGCCACGCCGGGATGCGCCTGCACTTCGCGCGGCGTGCCCTGCGCCAGCACGCGCCCCTGGTTGATCGCCAGCACGCGGTCGGACACGCGCGAGACCAGGCTCATGTCGTGCTCCACCATCAGCACCGTCACGCCGAGCTCGCTGCGGATATCGCGGATCCACCACGACATGTCCTCGGTCTCCTCGACATTGAGGCCGGACGAGGGCTCGTCGAGCAGCAGCAGGCGCGGCCCCGTGCACAACGCGCGCGCCAGCTCGACCACCTTGCGCACACCGTAGGGCAGGCCCGCCACCAGCGCGTCGCGGTGCGGCTGCAGGCGCAGCAGGTCCATCACTTCCTCGGCCTTGCGCCGCGCGGCGAGTTCGCCGCGCCGCGCCGACGGGGTGTGCAGCAGGTCGGCCCAGAAGCCGGTGCGGCGGTGGACATGGAAGCCGATCAGCAGGTTCTGCAGCACCGAGGCATGCTCGAACAGCTCGATGTTCTGGAAGGTGCGGGCGATGCCCAGCGCGGCGATCGCGTGCGCGGGCAGTGCCGTCAGCTCGCGCCCCTGCCAGCGGATGCTGCCGCCGCTCGGCGCCACCAGCCGGCTGATCAGGTTGAACACGGTGGTCTTGCCAGCGCCGTTGGGGCCGATCAGCGTCAGCACTTCGCCGGCCGCTACGTCGAAACTGACGTGGTCCACCGCCAGCACGCCGCCGAAGCGCACCGACAGGTCGCGCACCGACAGCAGGCCGGTATCGCCGCCGGGTCCGCCTGCCGCATCGAATCCTTTCGAAGTCATCGCCGCCCTCCTTCAGCGCAGCCGCTCGGATTTCTGGAAGGCCTTCTGGCGCCGGAACATGCCCTGGCGGTAGAAGGGGAACAACTCCAGGTAGGTGCGGATCTTGAGCCAGCGCCCGTACAGGCCCATCGGCTCGAACAGCACGAAGCCCATCAGCACCACGCCGTAGACCACCGCCTGCAGGCCGCTGGCCTGGCCGATCGCCGGCGGCAGCCAGTCCTTGGCCAGCGCGATGCCCTGCGGCATCATGATCAGGAACAGCGCGCCGAAGAAGGCACCGTGCACCGAGCCCAGCCCGCCCACCACCACCAGCAGCAGCAGGTCGATCGACTGGCCGATGCCGAACTGCTCCGGCGAGATGAAGTTCAGCAGGTGCGCATAGAGCCCGCCGGCAATGCCGACGATGGCCGCCGACAAGGCGAAGGCCAGCGTCTTGTAGCGCGCCAGCTGGATGCCCATGCTCTGCGCCGAGATCTCCGAATCGCGCACCGCGATGAAGGCACGCCCGGTCGGGCTGCGCAACAGGTTGAGCAGGCCCAGCGTGACCAGCACGCAGACCGCCAGCGCGAGGTAGTAGAAGCCGGCCGGGCCGGCTACGCTCACGCCGGCCAGCGTCGGCGGCTGCACCGGCATGCCGGCATTGCCTCCGGTCACGCTCTCCCAGCGCGCCAGCACCTCCTCCACGATGAAGCCGAACGCCAGCGTGGCGATGGCCAGGTAGATGCCGCGCACGCGCAGCGCCGGCAGCCCCACCACCACGCCGGCCAGGCCGGACAGCAGCGCCGCCGCGGCCAGCGCCAGCGGGAAGGGCCAGCCGTGCGCCACCAGCCAGGCCTGGGCATAGGCGCCGATGCCGAGAAAGGCCGCGTGGCCGATCGAGATCAGGCCGGCATAGCCCGCCAGCAGCATCAGCCCGAGGCCGGCGATGGCATAGACCAGCACGAAGCCGAGCTGGGTCACCCAGTAGGCACTGGCCCAGGCCGGCGCCAGCAGGGCCAGCACCAGCAACAGGCCATACCAGAGCCCCTGGCGCGGCCGCGCCGCCAGGCGCAGGTCCTGGCGGTAGTCCGTCTTCAGCAGGAACCGCATCGTCCCTCCTCCGTCGATGAACTTCGATGACTTCCGATGACTTCCGATGACTTTGAAGACCGCCGGGCGCCGTGCCCGGCGGCTAGACCCGCTTGCGCTCGTTGCCGCCGAACAGGCCGTTGGGCCGGATCGCCAGCATCAGCAGCACCACCACGTAGGCGGCCACGTCCTTGAACCCCTCCGGCAGGTAGAAGCCGGCGAAGGACTCCACCAGGCCGATCACCAGCCCGCCCACCACGGCCCCCGGCAGGCTGCCGAAGCCCCCCACCACCGCGGCCGGAAAGGCCTTGAGGCCGAGCAGCCCCATATTGGCGTGGACGAAGGTGATCGGCGCCAGCAGCAGCCCGGCCAGCGCCGCCACCGCCGCCGACAGCCCCCACACCAGGCCGTTCAGCCGGCGCACCGGGATGCCCATGTAGTAGGCGGCGAGCTGGTTCTGCGAACTGGCCTGCATGGCGATTCCCGCCTTGCTGAAGCGGAAGCCCGCATAGAGCAGGGCGCACAGCAGCGCGGTGGCGCCGATCACCGCCACCTGCTCGGCGCTCAGCACCAGGCCGCCCGCCGCGATCACCTTGCCGGCGTACGGCACCGCCAGCGCATGCGTCTCGGCGCCGAAACCCGGCACCATGGTGACCGCGCCGCGCATCACGTAGCCCATGCCGATGGTCAGCATCACCACGGTGAACTGCGGCTGGCCGAGGATGGGCCGCACCGCCAGCCGCTCCACCAGCGCGCCGAAGCCCGCCATGCCCGCCACCGCCAGCAGCGCCGCCGCCCAGAACGGCAGGCCCAGCGCCGTCAGCAGCAGCGCGGCGAAGGCGCCCAGCATCATGAACTCGCCCTGGGCGAAGTTCACCGTCTCGGTCGCCTTGTAGATCATCACGAAGCCGAGGGCGATCAGCGCGTAGATGCAGCCCAGCGCGATACCCGAGAGAGTCAGTTGCAGCCACGCCAAGCCCGTCTCCCCATGCGGCACCAGGCCGCCCGCCGCGCCGCCTGCGCCGGCCGCGCCGAAGCGCCCGGCCGGTGGCGGTCACGCGGCCACCTTAGCGAATTTCGCCGGGAGGCTCTTGTGTCTAGTGGCTATGGGAGGCCGGGCCGGGGGTTATCCGGGATGGGGTTTCTACCAGCGCGGGCTTCGTTCTGGCGATGGCGTGCGGGGTCACGCGGTTGGCTTCGTTTCTGTGCTTGCGGGCTGGATCACACCGTTGGCTTCGTCTCTGCGCTTGCGCGCTGCACCACACCGTTGGCTTCGCTTGAGCGTGGCGCCTTGCTAAACCACCCCTCTCCCCCGCCCTCTCCCCGTGCGGGGAGAGGGAGCCAAGACCTCGTGCTTGGCGCTTGGTGTTGGCGCATCTCGTTTCGGCTTCGTTCGGCGTGAAGGGCTTCGCACCATGCAGCCCCGCCGTCCGCCCGCGCCCCTAGCGCCGCCGCAGCACCACCGCCAGTTCGAACGCGCCGCCCGGATGCCGCACCGCCGCATAGGGCGGCTTCGGCCAGTCCCAGCGCTCCGATGGGAACAGCGCCCGCATGCCGTTGATATCGCAGTGGTAGGGAGGCCCTTCGACCCGCCCTTCGTCGGCACCGGGCCGGCGCGCCTGCATGAACATGGCCAGCAGCAGCCCGCCCGGCTTCAGCCAGGCATGCAGCTGCTCGCCGTAGCGCACCCAGTGGTCCGGATGCAAGGCGCACAGGCAGGTCTGCTCATAGATGGCCTCGACCGGCGCGCCCGGCGACCAGGCCAGCACGTCGGCCTGCTCCAGGCGTGCCGACAGGCCCTGTGCCTGCAGCCGCGCCCGCGTGCGCTCGAGCGCCGCGGGTGTGTAGTCGATACCGGTCACGCGCAGGCCCGCCGCGGCCAGCTCGGCGACGTCCCAGCCGCTGCCGCAGCCGGGCACCAGCACCTCGGTGCCCCGTGCCAGGGTGCCATCGGCGATCCAGGCCTGCAATTGCGGGCCGGGCGCGCCGCGGTCCCAGGGCGTCTGCCCGCTGTCGAACTTGTCTTGCCAGAAATCGATGGAAGGTCCAGCCATTGTCATAGGTCTCCGTGTCTGGCTGGCGGCGCGCCTCCGGCGATTGCCGGCGATCCGCGGCCGGCGCTCAGCGTCCGGTCCAGACCGGCTTGCGCTTCTCGTTGAACGCCGCCATGCCCTCTCTTGCATCCTCGGTCATGGCAAGCAGCGCGATCTGGCTCTCGGTGTAGGCGATGCCTTCGTCGAAGGACATCGCCGCCATGGCCCGCATGGCGTACTTGCCGCGCCGGATCGCGGTCGGCGACTTGTCGACCAGGCGCGCCACCAGCCAGTCGATTTTACCGTCCAGCGCGCCGGCCGGCGCCACATGATTGAGCAGGCCTGCCGCCTGGGCCTCGGCGGCGCCGAAAGGCTCGCCGCCGATGCACCATTCGCGCACCAGGCGCGGCGGTGCCAGTCCCTGCAGCAGGCTCAGCACCTGCATCGGGAAGACGCCGACCTTGACCTCGGGCAGGCCGAACACGGCGCGCTCGTCGGCCACCGCCATGTCGGTCATGCACAGCAGCCCCATGCCGCCGGCCATGCAGGCGCCGTTGACGCGGGCGATGGTGGGCAGCGTGGCCTGCTGCGCTTCGCGCAGCATGTCGGCATAGTCGAGATTGGGCCGCGCCAGGTCGAAGGCGAAGCCCTTGCCGGGCTGCAGGTCGGCACCGGCGCAGAAGGCCTTGTCGCCGGCCCCGGTCAGCACGATGGCGCGCACGCCGGGATCGGCATGCGCGCGGCGATAGCCGTCGCGGATGCCGGCGATGACGTCGGCGTTCAGCGCATTGCGCTTGTCGGGCCGGTTGATGGTGATCCAGAAGGCGTGGCCGCGCTTCTCGTGCAGCACGATGTCGTGGTCGCTCATGGCAGCGGTTCTCCTGCGAGGAATGGTCGGAAGATGTCGGAAGTTGTCGGAAGGTGGAAGACACGGCTCAGGCCGCGCGGGCCTCGGCAGCCTCGGCAGCCTCGGCAGCCTCGCCAGCCTCTGCGGCCTCGGGCAGGACCTCGGCGATCAGCCGGCGCGCCGCCGCCTGGTCGCCCGCGATCACGTGCAAGGCGGCCACCCGCCCCGTCACCGGCGCCACATGGATATGCTCCATCTTCATCGCCTCCAGCGTGACCATCGGCTGCCCGGCCTCGACGCGGTCGCCGACCGCCACCATCACGCTGACCACGCGGCCGTTCATCGACGCCAGCAGCCTGCCGTCGCCACCCGCGGCGGCGGCACGCACAGCGGCCGCGCGGCTGCGGTCCTCGACACGGCAGGGACGCCCGTCCAGGTGCATCAGCAAGGCCTCGCCGTCGCGCGCGAACACCACGCTGCCGGCCACCCCATCGCACTGCAGGCGCGCCCGGCCTTCGCCCAGCGCCACGGTTTCGAGGGCCAAACGGCGCGCCTCGGTGGCCTCGCCCAGGCGGACCTCGGCCTCGAAGCGCGGCCCGCCCAGGCAGCGCAGCGCGCATTCGCAGGCTTCGCCGTCGATGTCGAAGCGCAGGCCGATCGGCAACCGGTGCGCCAGCAGGCTGGCCGCGCGCGCGGCGCCGGAGGCGGTCTCGTGCAGCAGCAGCGCCGCCACCGCGGCGGCGCGCGCGCGCCCTGCCTCGTCGGCCTGCAGCAGGGCCGCCTGGTGGCGCTCGATGAAGGCCGTGGTGGCACCGCCGGCGGCGAACTCGCCATGCGCGAGGCAGCGCGCGAGGAAATCCTGGTTGGTGGTGACGCCCAGCGCCACCGTGTCCTGCAGGCCGTGCAGCAAGCGCCGGCGCGCCTCTTCGCGGTTGGCGCCGTGCGCCACCAGCTTGGCGATCATGGAGTCGTAGTACGGCGACACCGTGGCCCCCGGCGCCAGCGCGTGTTCGGTGCGCAGCGCCGCCGCCGGCTGCCAGCGCACCATGGTGCCGCTCTGCGGCAGAAAGCCCTGGCCGGCATCCTCGGCACACAGCCGCACCTCGATGGCATGGCCGCTGAAACGCACGTCCTGCTGCGCCAGCGGCAGCGGCTCGCCCGCGGCCACGCGCAGCTGCAGCGCCACCAGGTCGAGCCCGGTGATGGCCTCGGTCACCGGGTGCTCCACCTGCAGCCGGGTGTTCATCTCCATGAAGTAGTAGTTGCCGGCGGCATCCAGCAGGAACTCCAGCGTGCCAGCCCCCTCGTAGCCGATCGCGCGCGCCGCCGCCACGGCGGTGGCGCCCATGCGCGCGCGCAGTTCCGGCCCGACCGCCGGCGACGGCGCCTCTTCGATCAGCTTCTGGTGGCGGCGCTGCACCGAGCAATCGCGCTCACCCAGATGGATCACGTTGCCGTGCCGGTCGGCGAAGACCTGGATCTCGATATGGCGCGGCGCCACGATGGCGCGCTCCAGGATCACCTCGGGATTGCCGAAGGCACCCTGCGCCTCCGAACGCGCGCTGTGCAGCAGCGCGAGGAAGTCCGGCTGGCGCTCGACCAGCCGCATGCCGCGCCCGCCGCCGCCGGCGGCGGCCTTGATCATGACCGGAAAGCCGATGCGCGCGGCCTCGGCCGCCATGCGTTCGTCGCTCTGGTCCTCGCCCTGGTAGCCAGGGATGCAGGGCACGTCGGCGTCCCGCATCAGGCGCTTGGCGCCGGCCTTGTTGCCCATGGCATCGATGGCCTCCGGCGAGGGGCCGATGAAGACCAGCCCGGCCGCGCGGCAGGCGCGCGCGAAGTCGGCGTTCTCGGCCAGGAAGCCGTAGCCTGGGTGGACCGCGTCGGCGCCGCTGCGGCGCGCCGCCTCGATGATGGCCTCGCTGCGCAGGTAGGACTGCGCCGGCAGCGCTTCGCCGATGCAGACCGCCTGGTCGGCCTCCAGCACATGGCGCGCGCCGGCGTCGGCGCTCGAATAGACCGCCACCGTGCGGTAGCCCAGCGCAGCGGCGCTGCGCATCACGCGCAAGGCGATCTCGCCGCGGTTGGCGATCAGGATCTTGTGGAAAGGGGTGGACTGGGTCATGGTGTGGAGTGTTCTTGCTGCGTGTCTTGATTGGATGCGGACTTCCTGCGGGGTGGTCGGCGCCGCGGACGGGATACAAGGTGCCATCTGCCTGCCTCTGCCTGCTTCGCGCTTGCCCTTTCCGCGGCCGGGCAAGTGGCCGGATCGCGATGGCGAGCGCCGGCCCCCTCCCCCGCCCCTCTCCCGCATGCGGGAGAGGGGAGAAAACCAGTGGCACCGGTGGCGGACGGCAGGCGGGCGGCAAGCCATCGGACCGGCCAGCGCACGCGCGCGGACCGTGCCAGCGCCCCCACCACGCAACCGGCCACGCCGGACAGGAAGTGGCCGCCAGCCTCGGTAGCGGCAGGAGGGTAGAACGACCTCGGCGACTCGCCATCAGGGGACCGCGATCCCTGCTCCCGGCGCTGGCAGGCACCTGCCACGCCGGTCTCGGACGCGGCAGCGGCCTGCGGAAGCGGCGCGCCCACCGCAGCTGGAGATGCCGCCGGAAAGCCTTGTTGCCCTGCCCCCGGCAGGGTCTGCTTTCTTTGGGTTACTTTTCTTTGCAGAACGCAAAGAAAAGTGACCGGCAGCCCCGCGCAGCGGGGATGTCGTATGGTCGTTGGGTTCAATGGCCAACGCCCTCCAGGCAAGCGCGGAAAACGTGCGGCCACCTCGGTCCCCTTTTCGCCATACCGGTCTCTACCGCCCCACCGGAAACGTCCCCATGAACTTGCACAGGATCTGCAGCATGACCTCGTCGGCGCCACCTCCGATCGAGGTCAGCCGCCCGTCGCGATAGATGCGCGAGATCGGGCTCTCCATCACATAACCCATGCCGCCCCAGAACTGCAGGCAGCGGTCGGCGGTCTCGCGCACCAGGCGGCCGGCCTTGAGCTTGGCCATGGTGGCCAGGCGGGTGGCATCTTCGCCGCCCACCATGACCTCCACCGCGTGCCAGCACAGCGCGCGCAGCGCCTCCACCTCCGTCTGCAGCTCGGCCAGCGTGAAGTGCACCCACTGGTTGTCCAGCAACGGGCGCCCGAACACGCTGCGCTCGCGCGTGTACTCGATGGTCAGGTCGATCGCCTTCTGGCAGACCGCGCGCGTATTGAGCGCGCCCCACAGCCGCTCCACCTGGAACTGCTCCATCTGGTAGGTGAAGCCCATGCCTTCCTCGCCGATGCGCCAGCGCGCCGGCACGCGCACGTCGTCGAAGAAGAGCTGGGCCGTGTCGGAGGCGTCCATGCCGATCTTGCGCAGCTTCTTGGCCACCGACACGCCGCGCGTCTCCATCGGCACCACGATCAGGCTCTTGTTGCGGTGGGGCGCGCCCTCCGAGGTATTGGCCAGCACGCAGCAGAAATCGGCCTGGGTGCCATTGGTGGTCCACATCTTGCCGCCGTTGATCACGTAGTCGTCGCCGTCGCGGCGCGCGGTGGTGCGGACCGAGGCCACGTCGGAGCCGCTGCCGACCTCCGACACGCCCAGGCAGGCGACATACTCGCCGCGGATGGCCGGCTCGAGGAAGGTGCGCCGCACCTCCTCGCTGCCGCGGTGCGCCAGCGCCGGTGTGGCCATGTCGGTCTGCACGCCGATCGCCATCGGCACGCCGCCGCAATTGATGTCGGCCAGGCTCTCGGCCAGCACGGCGCTGTAGGAGTAGTCGAGGCCGGCGCCGCCGTTCTCCTCGGGCTTGGACAGGCCGAGCAGGCCCAGCGCGCCCATCTTGCGGAAGACCTCGTGGGCCGGGAAGGTTTCCGCCTCTTCCCAGGCATCGACGTGCGGGTTGATCTGCTCGGCGATAAAGCGCTTGATGGTGGCGCGCAGCGCCTCGTGCTCGGGGGTCAACTGCATGGGTTGCTCTCCGGATGGAATGGGGGAAAGGAGGAAGCGGTCGGGCGGCCGGAATCCTGGCCGGATCAGGGCCGCGCCACGGAAAACTGCATGGCTTGCGGCTGCGCCGCCTGCGCATCGCGGCACACCGCCAGCACGTTGGCCAGCACGCTGCGCGTCTGGCGCGGATCGATCACGCCGTCGTCGAGCACGTGTGCACTGGTGACGAAGACACTCATCTGGCTGTCGAAGCGCTCGATGATGCGTTGCTGCAGCGCTTCGAGCTGGGCCGCGTCGGCCTCGCCGCCTTTGCGCTTCATGCCGGCCTCGGCCACGATGGCCATGGTGCGCGCGGCCTGCTCGCCGCCCATCACCGCGGTCTTGGCGTTGGGCCAGGAGAAGCAGAAGCGCGGCGCGAAGCCCCGCCCGCACATGCCGTAGTTGCCGGCACCGAAGGAGGCGCCGCAGTACAGCGTGATCTGGGGCACGGTGGCATTGCTGACGGCCTGGATCATCTTGGAGCCGTGCTTGATGATGCCCCCCTCCTCCACACTGCGCCCCACCATGAAGCCGGTGGTGTTGTTCAGGTAGAGGATGGGCGTGCGCGCCTGGCAGCAGGCCTGGATGAAGTGGGTGGCCTTGGTCGCACCGGCCGGATCGATCGGCCCGTTGTTGGTGATGATGCCCACCGGCCAGCCCTCGATGCGGGCGTTGCCGCACACGGTAGCCGAGCCGTAGTTCTCGCCGAACTCGAGGAAGTCGGAATCGTCGACGATGCGGGCGATCACCTCCTTCATGTCGACCGGGCGCTTGTGGTCCAGCGGCATGATGCCGAGCAGTTCCTCCGCATCGAAGCGCGGCGGCTTGAAGGCGCGCGGCGCCGCTTCGCCGAAGCCGGGCACGCCGCGCTGCCAGTCGATCTTGGCCAGGATCTCGCGCGCCATGCGCAGCGCGTCGCGGTCGTCCTCGGCCAGGTAGTCGCCCAGGCCCGAGATGCTGGTGTGCATCTCGGCACCGCCCAGCTCCTCCTCGGTCGCCACCTCGCCGGTGGCGGCCATCAGCAGCGGCGGGCCGGCCAGGAAGGCGCGCGAGCGGCCGCGCACCAGGATGATGTAGTCCGACAGGCCGGTCTGGTAGGCGCCGCCGGCGGTGGACGAGCCATGGGTGACCGTCACCACCGGCAGTCCGGCCGCGGACAGGCGCGCCAGGTTGCGGAACAGCTGGCCGCCACGCACGAAGTCCTCCACGCGGTAGCGCATCAGGTTGGCGCCCGCGCTTTCCACCAGCTGCACATAGGGCAGGCGGTTCTCCAGCGCGAGTTCCTGCACGCGCAGCTGCTTGTCCAGCCCCTTGGGCTGCAATGCGCCGGCGTCGATGCCGGCATCCGACACGCTGACCATGCAGCGCACGCCGCTGACGAAGCCGATGCCGGCGATCAGGCCGCCGCCCGGCACGCTCTTGTCGAGGTCCGCATGGTCGAGGCCTAGCCCGGCCAGCGTGCTCAGTTCGAGGAAGGGCGCGCCCGGGTCGAGCAGCAGCGCCAGCCGCTCGCGCGGCAGCAGCTGGCCGCGCCGGGCGAAGCGTTCACGCGAGGCGGCCGAGGCCTGCACCGCGCGCTGCTCGTACTCCTGGATACGGGCCAGCAAGGCCAGCATGCCTTCGCGGTTGGCCTGGAAGGCGCTGCTCGACGGGGAGATTCGGGTTTCGATCTGGGGCATGGGGAATGGCGCCGTGGGGAAGTCCTTGGCGGCCAGGGCCGGCGCCCCGCGCGGTGCTGCCGCCAGGGGAGCCGCGCTTGCCTCGCCGCCGCCTGCCAGCCATTGTCGGGCGGCACCCCGGAGGCGTCTTGCGCATACTGGCTGATTTCCCTGCAAGCGCGGCGGGACGCCACACGGACGTGGTTTCGGACGCGGCGCAAGCGCGCTTGAAACGCCCCCCGATGCCCGCTTCAGCGCAGGGTCACGCGGTACTTGGGCAGCAGCGCGGCCGGCTGGTACGAGAGCTTGGTGCGGCGGAAATTGTCCAGCCCCATGTCCTGCTCGAAATTGATCCACGCCGCGTCCGGCGCGGCTTCGCTGCAGAAGTGGTGGAACATGTACTGGTAGATGCCCTTGAAGCGGTCGAGTCCCTTGGCGAAGCGCATCACGTAGACCCCGGGGCGGATGCGCTGCGCCAGCACGAAGCCGGCCGGCTCGCCATCGGCCTCGAAGAGCACGCCTTGCAGGCCGAGCGCGTTGACGAACCGTAGCGCCTCGGCACAGGCCTCATCGTCGGCCTCGCCGGCCAGCTTGCCCTTGTCGCGCAGCCATTGCACCTGCACCGCCATGGCCGCGCCGGCCAGCGCCGGCACGTAGGGCCGCGCCGTCACCGCATGGGCGGAAAGCAGTTGCCGCATCAGGTTGCGCTTCTTGCCGAGCAGCGTGCCGCGGTAGTGGCGGAAGTGATCGGCCGGATAGAGGTAGTCGGCGTCGTCGCGCACGGCCTGCCAGGCGAAGCGCACCGGATCGAGACGCGCGAGCTGGCCGCCGGAGAGCGGGTACAGGCGCCCGTGCGCGCGCAACAGCGCCTGCAGTACCGCGGGCGGCGCCTCCGCCGGCGCGAACAGCGGCAACGCGTGCGCGCTGCCGTCATAGGTCAGGCCGGAAACGTAGGGGAAGGCGCCGTCGTGGAAGCGGTAGGCGTGCGGGCGGCGGAACAGGTAGAGGTTGGAGAAGGCCGCGTCGGACAGGCAGTGCTGGTCCTGCTCCGGCACGCAGCGCGCCAGCGCGGCATCGATGGCGGCGCGCTGCGACAACACGAGCGGCACGCCGGCCGGCGCCCACCCCGCCGCGGCCTCCTGTGCCGCGGCCGGCGCGCGCTGCGCGGCGGCCGGCATCAACCGGCGCCGCCGGCCGCCACGCGCCGCGCGCGCGTGCCGACCGCCGGGCCGTCGGCGGGCGGGCCGGCGAAGCACTGCGCCTGCGCCAGCCACTGCGTGGCGGCACCCTCGCTATAGGCCAGCGCGGTGTCGTCCAGGTGGCGCCGCTGCGTGACCAGCAGGCAGAAATCCTCGGCCGTGCCGCGCACGTAGTGGCGCGCCGACGGCTCGCCCCACTGCCAGGTGGCGCCGTCCGGCGCGGCCAGTTCGACATAGGGCATCGGTTCCGGCACCGGCTGGCCGCGGTTGACGAAGGTCCAGCCGAAGGTGCCGACGCCGAGATGGGCGATATGCCGCAGCCGTGCGCTGGCCGGGCGGCGCCGTCCCAGCGCGTCCCAGATGTCCTGTCCGTGCGCCCAGGTTTCCATCAGGCGCGCGGTGGCGAAGGAGCGCGCGCTCATCGGCGGTCCGTACCAGGGCAGCCGGTGCCTGGCATCCAGCGCGGCCAGCCCGGCCACCAGCGCCTCGTGGCGCTGGCGCCAGCGCGCCAGCAGCGCGGGGCCGTCCAGGCCGCGGTAGCGCTCGCGCGCGACCGCGCTGATATGTCCGCCCGCGGCCATCAGCCGGCCCAGCTCCAGCGCCTCGCGCTGGAAGGCATCGGCGTCGCCGATGGCCAGCAGGGAGGCCTCGTCGAAGAAGCAGAGGTGGGCGATCTCGTCCCAGGCGCTCCAGCCGTGGAAGTCGGTGGCACGGGCCCACTCCTCCGCGCCGAGGGTCTGCGCCAGCGCGGCAAGGTCCTGGTATTCGTCGAGCAGGTCACGGCAACTGTCGTTCACGGGGACTCCTGGAAACGGCGTCGGGTAGAGAGGCAAGGCCGGCGGCTGCGGCCCCGCCCCGGACTAAGACGGCCGGCTTGGCGGCCGGCTGGGCGGCCGCCACGCGGCTCAGGCGGCTCAGGCGGCCGCTGCCGCGTCGGCTGCAGTGCCCGCTTCGGCGTCCAGGGCAGCGGCCAGCCCCGGCGGCACGCGCACCGGCATGCTCAGCAGCACCTGGCCCATGCCCTTGCCGAGCGGATCGTTGCGCAGCGAGGCCATGCCGCCGCCGCCCAGCGCCGCCTCGCACAGGAAATTGAAGGCGCCGATGCCGGGCAGCGCGAAGCGCGTGACCCGGCCCTTGACCAGGTGGGCCAGGTAGGCGGCCACGGCGGCCTCGGTCAATTGCGCGGCAAGCAGCGGCAGGTAGTCGGCACGGCGCGCCAGGATGCCGATATTGGAGAAATCGCCCTTGTCGCCGCTGCGGCCGTAGGCCAGCCGGATCAGCGGCACCTCGACCCAGTCCGGCTGGGGCGGCTGCGCGCCGAAGATGCCGTCCGCCCCGCCTGCGGCCGGAACCGGGACGGCCTCTGGCGCCGCCGGGGCCTGCATGGCGAACGGCAGCGGCTCGCCGTCCAGCGTCACGGCGGGCTGGGCGAACGCCTTGGGCACCAGCAGCGGGAACTGCTTGATCGACAGGCTGACCGACGGCCGCCCGCCCACGCCGGTGGTGCCGGGCGACCAGGAGGTGCCGGCCGGCGCGATCTCGCGCGCGAACAGCTCCAGCGCGCGCTTGTCCGCATGCGACACGGCCAGCCACATGACCGCTTCGTAGAGCGCGGGCTGCGGCACGTGCGGGCCGAAGGACGCCGCCGTGCCCAGCACCTCCAGGTGGGTGGCCGAGAAGTCGGGCAGGCCTGCCTGTGCCAGCAGGCGCCGCGTGCGGGCGAGGAAGGCCTCGCCGCTGCGGCGCGCCTTCTTCACCGCGTCGACGCCGACGACGGTGAGCTGCGCATTGCAGCGGTAGCCGTCGGCATAGGTGGCGGAGACCTTGTACTGCGGACCCGGCGCACGCCCGCGCGCGCCGCTCACCTCGACCGCGTCCGGGCCGAGCTGGCGCAGCCGCACGGCGGTGAAGTCGCAGGTGACGTCGGGCAGCAGGTAGGCGGCCGGATCGCCGATCTCATAGAGCAGCTGCTCGCCCACGGTGGCGGTGCTGACCAGCCCGCCGGTGCCGGGCGGCTTGCCGACCACGAAGCTGCCGTCGGCGGCGCAGTCGATGACCGGATAGCCGATCCCGGCCCAGTCGGGCACCCGCTCCCAGTCGGTGTGCAGGCCGCCGGTGGCCTGGCAGCCGCATTCGATGATATGGCCGGCCAGGCTGCCGGCGGCCAGCCTGTCGTAGTCGTCGGCCTGCCAGCCGAAGGCGTGCATCAGCACACCCAGCGTCACCGCGCTGTCGACGCAGCGCCCCGTGATGACGATGTCGGCGCCGGCATCGAGGGCGGCGCGGATCGGCTGGGCGCCGAAATAGGCATTGGCGCTGAGCACCCGCTCGGGCAGCGGCGCGCCGGTCTGCATGTCGCTCACGCCGAGCGCGCGCAGCTCGGCCAGGCGCGGCATCAGGTCGTCGCCCTCGACCACCGCGATGCGCACCGGCACGCCCTGCTCGTCGGCCAGCCGGCGCAGCGCCTCGGCGCAGCCGCGTGGATTGACCCCGCCGGCATTGCTGACGATGCGGATGCCGCGCGCCAGCGCGGGCTTGAGCACCGCGCGCATCGCGCCGGTGATGAAATCGGTGGCGTAGCCCGCCTCGGGGTGCTTGAGCCGGGCCGCCGCCAGCAGCGACATGGTCAGTTCGGCCAGGTAGTCGAACACCAGGTAGTCGATACCGCCGTGCTCGACCAGTTGCACCGGGCCGACACTGCTGTCGCCCCAGAAGCCCGAGGCGCCGCCGATGCGTACGCCGGGCGCGCGCTGTTCCGTCATCGCTGCCGCTCCGTGAATGGGATGGCGCCACGATAGCCGGCGCGCGCACCCGGCGTCTTGCGTCTACTGGCTCCTGCCGGCTCCGGCGGCGCGGCCGGCGGCCGCGCTCGCCCACTCACCCGCTCACTTGCGGCGGCTGGCCATCAGTTCGAGGTTGGCCTTGCGGTCGGCGTTGACCTGCTGCACGGTCGGCCGCTCGGACAGCAGCTTCAGGTAGTCCTTGAGCGGCAGGTCGGCCAGCATGTCGGTGCCGTAGATGATCTTGGTGCAGGAAGAGACCAGCGGCAGGTGGGCCAGGGCCGCGCAGTCCGCCAGCGTGAACGTGTCGCCGGCCAGATAGGGCGAGAACCTGGCCAGCTTGGCGAAGGCGGGGATGTAGCGCGACAGCAGCTTGTGCTGGCGCTCCTTGACGCTGTCGCTGACCTTGCCGCCGAAGAAGGCCTCGGGGTAGAGCTCGCGCGCCGTCAGCTCCAGGTAGAGCTCCATGAACACCACCAGTTCGCGCACCTTGGCCGCGCCGAAGGCATCGGCCGGCAGCAGCGGCGACTGCGGATAGGCCGATTCGATGTAGTCGGCGATGGCCTCGGACTCGCACAGCGGGCCGGCATCGGTGATGATATAGGGCACCTTGCCCGCCGGGGTGGCCGCAAGGTCGGTCTCGCCGACCCAGGCCAGCACCTCCTCGAACGGCACCTTCTTTTCGAGCAGGGCGAGTTTGACCTTGTTGTAGTAGTTGCTGGCGGCAAAGCCGCAGAGCTTCAGCATGTCGTGTGTCTCCGGATGTTCTTGGGGGTGGTGTCCGCGTGCATGCGGGCATGCATGCTGACATGCGCGCGGCGCTGCCATATTGTCGGCCTTCGGCCGGTTCGGCAAGCCTCGGGCAGAAACGCTGGCCGATCAGCGCACGCTGGCTGCATCCTGCGTCTTACACGAAAGATGCAAAAAACGTACGATCGTGCTAATTTAACCGCAATTTCCCGGAAGCACCATGAGCACTCTCACCATCGAATCCCTGGGCATCGTCGGCACCGGCGCCATGGGCCGCGGCATCGCCCAGATCGCCGCGCAGGCCGGACTGGCCGTCAATCTCTTCGACACCAACCCGCAGGCCGTGGCGGCCGCCCGCCAGTACCTGCAGGACACCTTCGCCAAACTGACCGAGAAGGGCAAGCTGAGTGCCGAGGAAGGCGCCGCGGCGCTGGCGCGCGTGCGGCCCTGCACCGCGCTGGAAGACCTGGCCGGCTGCGACATGGTGGTCGAGGCCATCGTCGAGCGGCTCGAGGTCAAGCGCGATCTGGTCGCCAAGCTGGAAGCCATCCTGCGCGCGGATGCCGTCATCGCCTCCAACACCTCCTCGCTGTCGATCACCGCGATCGCCGTGGGCGCCAGGCACCCGGGCCGCATCGCCGGCTACCACTTCTTCAACCCGGTGCCGCTGATGAAGGTGGTCGAGGTCATCGACGGCCTGTCCGGCGACCCCGCCGTGGGCGACGCCCTGATGGTGCTGTCGCGCCGCATGGGCCACACCCCGGTGCGCTGCAAGGACATGCCCGGCTTCATCGTCAACCATGCCGGCCGCGGCATGAACATCGAGGGCCTGAAGGTGGCGCAGGAAGGCGTGGCCGCCTTTGCCGACATCGACGACATCATGCGCGAGCAGGCCGGCTTCCGCATGGGCCCCTTCGAACTGATGGACCTGACCGGGCTGGACGTGTCGCACCCGGTGATGGAATCGATCTACAACCAGTTCTACCAGGAACCGCGCTACCGTCCCTCGCCGATCACGGCGATCCGCTCGGTGGGCGGCCTGATCGGCCGCAAGGCCGGCGCCGGCTTCTACCGCTACGAGAACGGCGCCAAGCAGGTGCCGGTCGCCGCCGCGGTGCCCGCCGCGCGCCCGGCCAGCGTCTGGGTCAGCCGCGCCAACCAGCGCGGCCATGACATGGTGGTCAAGCTGCTGATCGCCCTGGGCGTGACGCCGGAAGTCGGCAACCAGCCCTCGGCCGAGGCGCTGATCGTGGTCACCCCGCTCGGCCTGGACGCCACCACCAGCGCACTGGAAGAAGGCCTGGACGCCAGCCGCGTGGTGGCCATCGACACCCTGCTGCCCTTCGAGGCCACCAAGCGCCGCACCCTGATGACCACGCCGGCCACCAGCGCCGCCGCGCGCGACGCCGCGCACGGCCTGTTCGCCAGCGACGGCAAGCCGGTCACCGTGATCCGCGACTCGGCCGGCTTCGTCGCCCAGCGCATCGTTTCCTGCATCGTCAACATCGCCAGCGACATCGCCCAGCAGCGCATCGCCACGCCGTCCGACATCGACCTGGCGGTCAACCTGGGCCTGGGCTACCCCAAGGGCCCGCTGGCCCTGGGCGACGCCATCGGCCCGGCGCTGGTGCTGGAGACCCTGCGCAATATGGAACGCCTGACCGGCGACATGCGCTACCGCCCGAGCCCGTGGCTGTGGCGCCGCGCCGGCCTGGGCCTGTCGCTGCTGGCCGAGGAAGCCTGAGGGGCCCGCCCCTCGCCTGCCCCCAACCCGGCCGCTCCTGACGCTGCCACGCCGAGACCGTCCCGATGACCGCACAGCTCCTCTCCGAACGCGTCGGCTCCACCCTGGTGCTGACCATCTCCAACCCGGAGGCGCGCAATGCGCTGCACCCGGACATCTACGCGGCCTCGCAGGCGGCGCTGGAAACGGCCGCTGGCGACGACTCGCTGCGCGCGGTCGTGCTGACCGGCGCCGACGGCGTGTTCTGCGCCGGCGGCAACCTCAACCGGCTGCTCGGCAACCGCGCCCAGCCGCCCGAGGTGCAGGCGCGCAGCATCGAAGTGCTGAACCGCTGGATCGAAGGCCTGCACGCCTTCCCCAAGCCCATCATCGCCGCGGTCGAAGGCCCGGCGGCCGGCGCCGGCTTCTCGCTGGTGCTCGCCTGCGACTTCGTCGTCGCCGCCAGCGACGCCAGGTTCGTCATGGCCTATGCCAAGGTCGGCCTGACGCCCGACGGCGGCGGCTCCTACGAACTGGCGCGCGCCCTGCCCCGCCAGCTCGCCAGCGAGCTGATGATGCTGGGCCGGCCGGTCGACGCCGCGCGCCTGCAGCACTTCGGCCTGGTCAACCGCATCGCCGCGCCGGGCCAGGCGCTGGCCGAGGCGCTCAAGCTGGCCGGCGAACTGGCCGGCGAGTCGCCGCACGCGGTAGGCCGTATCAAGGACCTGGTCAATCATGCCGCCAGCGCCTCGCTCGCCGAGCACCTGGTGGCCGAGCGCGACAGCTTCGTGGCGGCGCTGCACCACCCGGACGGCGGCGAAGGCATCAGCGCCTTCCTCGAAAAGCGCAAGCCGAACTACCGCTGAACACCCCCGGCAAGGCCGGCGCCACCAGGCGCCGGCCTTGTCACATGGCGCCGCGAGGCGCCTCCCCAAGGCACACCAGAGGCATGGAGGAGACAAGGATGGAGCTGGCCCCCGCCGCCCGCCGGCGCATTTACCTGATGCGCCACGGCGCGGTCGACTACTTCGACGAACGCGGCCGCAAGTCGCTGCCCGAGCAGGTCGTGCTCAACGAGACCGGCCGCATGCAGGCCACCGCCGCCGGCCGCGCCTTCGCCGCCGAAGGTATCCGCTTCGACCGCGTCATCGTCAGCGGCCTGCCGCGCACGGTGGAAACCGCGCAGCGTGTGCTGGCCGAGACCCCGGCCATGCAAGGCAGCACCCCCGAGACCTGGAGCGACTGGCAGGAAATCCGCGGCGGCCAGATCAGCGAGATCCCCGAGGACAGCCTGCGCGACGCCTTTCTCGGCGCCTTCGAGGGCGTGGTCGCCGAGCAGCAGCGCTTCCTCGGCGGCGAGAGCGTCGGCGAGTTCCTCGACCGCGTGCTGCCCGGCCTGCAGCGGCTGCGCGCCGACCCGGACTGGGACACGGCCCTGCTGGTCTTGCATGGCGGCACCAACCGCGCCATCCTGTCGCATGCGATCACCTGCGGCCAGCGCGTCTTCTTCGGCTCGCTGCTGCAGACCGCCGGCTGCATCAATGTGCTCGATGTCGGCCAGGCGCCCGGCGACTGGGTCGTGCGCATGCTCAATTATTCGGCCCCGACCCCGGTGCACAGCGGCCCGCGCCACACCACCATGGAAGTGATGCTGAACCAATACCTGCGGCTGCGCGCCCTGCCGGGCTGAACGCCGCGCCGCACCCAAGCACGGAACCCTCGCGACAAAAACACGGAGACAGCATGAGCAACGTATCGCACTTCGAAGGCACCCGGCCCGTGGCCGAGCAGCAACGCTTCGACCTCGGCGCGCTCGAAGACTGGATGCGCCAGCATGTGGACGGCTTCGCCGGCCCGCTGACGGTCGAACAGTTCAAGGGCGGCCAGTCCAACCCCACCTTCAAGCTGATCACGCCGGGGTGCACCTATGTGATGCGCGCCAAGCCCGGCCCGCGCGCCAAGCTGCTGCCCTCGGCCCACGCCATCGAGCGCGAGTACCGCGTGATGGCCGCGCTGGCCGGCACCGACGTCCCGGTGGCGAAGATGTACGCGCTGTGCGACGACGAAACGGTGATCGGCCGCGACTTCTACGTGATGGAATACGTCGCCGGCCGCGTGCTGTGGGACCAGTCGCTGCCCGACATGAGCAACAGCGAGCGCGGCGCCATCTACGACGAGATGAACCGCGTCATCGCCGCCCTGCACAGCGTCGACTACCAGGCCATCGGCCTGGGCGACTACGGCAAACCCGGCAACTACTTCTCGCGCCAGATCGAACGCTGGACCAAGCAGTACAAGCTGTCGGAAACCGAGTCCATCCCCTCGATGGATGCGCTGATGGAATGGCTGCCGCAGCATATCCCGCAGGAAGGCGCCGACCTGACCAGCATCGTCCATGGCGACTACCGCCTCGACAACCTGATGTTCCACCCGACCGAGCCGCGCGTGCTGGCCGTGCTCGACTGGGAACTGTCGACGCTGGGCCATCCGATGGCCGACTTCGGCTACCACTGCATGAGCTGGCATATCGCACCGGGCCAGTTCCGCGGCATCGCCGGCCTCGACTATGCCTCGCTCGGCATCCCCGACGAAGCCAGCTACCGCAAGCTGTACGAACAGCGCACCGGGCGCGAGATCACCGGCGACTGGAACTTCTACCTGGCCTTCAGCATGTTCCGCATTGCCGGCATCCTGCAGGGGATCATGAAGCGGGTGGTGGACGGCACGGCCTCGTCGGCGCAGGCGCTGGATGCGGGCAAGCGGGCGCGGCCGATGGCGGAGATGGGGTGGCAGTACGCGCAGAAAGCGAAGCAGTAAGGGTTGTGGCTTGTTTTGATGGCTTGAACGGTGTTGCTTGTTCGAGCCGTCGGGAGATTTTTTCGGGCGGTGTCGGTTTGCAGGTCAACGGCCTGTTTCGGCTCTCGTGACTTGACGCTTGTCGTGTGGGTTCGAGCGGTGTTGGTGTGCAGGTCAACGGCCTGTTTCGGCTCTCGTGACTTGACGCTTGTCATGTGGGTTTGGGCGGTGTTGGTATGCGAGGCAACGGCCTGTTTCGACTCCCCTGCGGGGAGCCGACTCACTTTCTTTGTCTCGCTGTATAGACCGGGGACATGGTGGACAGGTGTGCGAGGACATGGTTGACACTTCACGGCAGAGTTTCTGCCGGAGTCCGTCATGCCCTGGAGCCCACGCGACACCATGAGCCTGCGCCACGAATTCGTCCTGCTCGCCCAGCAAGAGGGCTGCAATCGCCGCCAGCTATGCCAACGCTACGGCATCTCCCCGCAGACCGGCTATAAGTGGATTGCTCGGTACACCGAACAGGAGATGGCTGGTTTGGTCGAGCGGTCGCGCCGGCCCGCGACCAGTCCGACCCGAACGGCGGAGGAACTGGAGCGGTTGGTCGTCGCCCTGCGCCTGCAGCACCCGGCTTGGGGCGGACGCAAGATCAGCCGGCGGCTTCAGGATCTGGGCCACACACCGGTGCCGGCTCCGAGCACCGTGACGTCCATCCTGCATCGACATGGCCTGATCTCACCCGAAGCCTCGGTCAAGGCCCAGCCCTGGCAACGCTTTGAACATGCGGCGCCCAATCAGCTGTGGCAAATGGATTTCAAGGGCGGCTTTCGCACGCACGATGGCCAGATGTGCTCACCATTGACGGTACTGGACGATCATTCCCGCTTCGCCGTCACGCTGGCCGCCTGTACGCAGACCCACACCGCTGTGGTCCAGGAGCACCTGGCCCAGGCCTTTCGCCACTTCGGACTGCCTTGGCGTATCAACGCCGACAATGGGGCGCCGTGGGGCAGTCCTTCACAACCGGGGCAGCTCACCGGCCTGGGGGTCTGGCTCATCCGGCTGGGCGTGCGCCTGACCCATAGCCGTCCGGCCCATCCTCAAACCAATGGCAAGGACGAACGCTTTCACCGCACCCTCAAAGCCGAAGTGATCAATGCCCGTGGCTTTGCCTCCAGCCTGCAAGCCCAGCATGCGTTTGATGCCTGGCGCGATATCTACAACTTGCAGCGCCCACACGAGGCACTCGGCCTGGCGACGCCGGTGACACGCTATCAGCCCAGTCCTCGCTCCTATCCGGAGGTGCTACCGGAGATCGAATACGGCCCTGACGATCTGGTGGTGAAGATCAAATGGGACGGACAACTGCGCTTTCGCGGGCAAACCTTCAAAGTGTCCAATGCCCTACGAGATTTCCCGGTCGCCTTGCGCCCACAACCCAACCACGATGGACGATTCGATCTGTATTTCGTCGATCACTGCTTCGGCTACATCGATTTGAACGACCACCAGGCGGCTTAATATGTGTCAACCATGTCCTCGCACAGGTGTCACCTATGTCCCCGGTCTATACATCTCGCCAAAGAAAGTAAGCAAAGAAAGGCGACCCGGGTGCGGCGCCCCCCCCTCGCGAATTAGCCCCGGCCGCCGCGCCCGTCCGAACTCGCGGCCTGCGGCCGCTCAGACAGCGGACGGGCTTCATCGGCGGCCGGGGCTAATTCGCGAGGCGCCGCACACGGGAGGGAAAGGCCAACCGTTGGTCTGCGAGCGGGCTCACTTTTGCATAACGGCCAGGTTTGCTAAGCCTTTGTGTTCGGCCAGCAGCTGGCCGAACACAGCCCACCCGAAGCGAAGCGAGGCGTGGCGTCTGTTCCCTGCCGTGTGCGGCGCCTCGCGGGCTGAGGCAAAGAGCGGAAAAGAGGGCCCCCTGTCTGAGGATCGCCTTGAGGCGATCCGAGTTGGGGCCCGGCAGCTCTTTGCCTCAGCACGCGAGGGGGGGTTGAGCCGCACCCGGCGCGCCTTCTTTGCCTACTTTCTTGGGCAAGACCAAGAAAGTAGGTCGGCTCCCCCGCAGGGGGAGTCGAAACAGGCCGTTGTCACACTGACCGATACCACTCGAATCCACGCGCAAAAGCCTTGCGTCACGAAAGCGAGTCGGCTCCCCGCAGGGGAGTCGAAACAGGCCGTTGTCTCGCAGACCGACACCCCCCGAAGACAAGCGACAAGGCATCGAGTCACGTGTGCATTGGTGTGCGGCCAGCAAGCTGGCCGCACACCCCCCGCCCGAAGCGCAGCGAGGCGTGGCGTCTGTTCCCTGCCGTGTGCGGCGCCTCGCGTGCTGGGGCAAAGAGCGGAAAAGAGGGCCCCCTGTCTGAGGATCGCCTTAAGGCGATCCGAGTTGGGGCCCGGCCGCTCTTTGCCCCAGCACGCGAGGGGGGGTTGAGCCGCACCCGGCGCGCCTTCTTTGCCTACTTTCTTGGGCAAGACCAAGAAAGTAGGTCGGCTCCCCCGCAGGGGGAGTCGAAACAGGCCGTTGTCACACTGACCGATACCACTCGAATCCACGCGCAAAAGCCGTGCGTCACGAAAGCCAGTCGGCTCCCCGCAGGGGGTCGAAACAGGCCGTTGCCCCGCACACCAACACCGCCCGAAGACAAGCGACAAGGCATCGAGTCACGTGTGCATTGGTGTGCGGCCAGCAAGCTGGCCGCACACCCCCCGCCCGAAGCGCAGCGAGGCGTGGCATCTTTTCCCTGCCGTGTGCGGCGCCTCGCGGGCTGAGGCAAAGAGCGGAAAAGAGGGCCCCCTGTCTGAGGATCGCCTTAAGGCGATCCGAGTTGGGGCCCGGCCGCTCTTTGCCACAGCACGCGAGGGGGGGTTGAGCCGCACCCGGCGCGCCTTCTTTGCCTACTTTCTTGGGCAAGACCAAGAAAGTAGGTCGGCTCCCCCGCAGGGGGAGTCGAAACAGGCCGTTGTCACACTGACCGATACCACTCGAATCCACGCGCAAAAGCATTGCGTCACGAAAGCGAGTCGGCTCCCCGCAGGGGGAGTCGAAACAGGTCGTTGCCTCGCAAACCGACACCGCCCGAATCCAAACGACAAACCAACAACAAGAAAATCAAACCCCTTCCACCCGCAAACCCCCACCCCCCACCATCCTCCTCACCCCCAAAAACTCCATCTCAGCCAGCACCGCGACAACCAGCGCCTGCGCACCGATGAAAACCATGCCAAGCGCATTCGCCCCGCCTCCCCCCTCCGCCAGCAACCACACACTCCCGGCAACCCAGCCGAGATTGCCGGCGATCACCAGCCACACCGCCGGCGCCACCAGCAGGCGCGTCGCCACCAGCGCAATGAAGGCACCGATCGGCAACAACGCCGTGCCCGCGTAGAAGGACAGCCCGGCGGCGATGCCGGTGAGGCCGTGCACGAAATCGGCGCCGAAGGCGAGCAGCCAGCCGGTCGCCAGGCAGGTGGCGGCGTCGGCCAGCAGGACGGTGCGCAGGAATCGGGTAGGTTGAGTAATGGACATGGCTTCGCTCCTGTGAGGTTGGGAACCGCTCGCGCGGAGTACCGCGCGTTCGGATCCATGTTGGACCAGGGAGCGTGCCTTGCCCATTACGCGCAAGGTCATCGGGCACAGGCGGCCGGCACCGTCGGGGGGCCGCGACGGCGCTGCGCGCGCCGCACGGCTCAGGGCCGGATGGTGTCGCCCAGCACCACGCCTTCGCGGCGCGGATCGGTGCCGCCTTGCAGGACCGGCACGCCGTCGCGCCGCACGCGCAGGATGGTGTTGACGCCGCTCGGCTGCGCGGCGGTGCCGACGGTGTGGCCCAGCGCGCGCAGGCCGGTGATCAGCGCGTCGCGGTTGCCGCCGTCGGCCGTGTCGATATACGGATGCTCGCCGCCCAGCGTGGTGATGGGCGAGTTGAAGGCGCCGAAGTCGACCAGGCCGGCTGCCTGCTGGGCGTCGAGGCCCCAGTCGAGCATGCCCACCAGGGTCTTCACCACATACTGCGGGATGGCGCCGCCGCCGGGCGAGCCGGTGGCCATGAGGAAGTCGCCGCGGGAACCGTCCGCCGCCTTGCGGAAGACCAGGGTCGGCGCCATCGAGCTGCGCGGACGCTTGCCCGGGGCCAGCCGGTTGGCGTAGGGCGTGCCGGCGGGGTCGGCGGGGTCGGCGGAGAAATCGGTCAGCTGGTTGTTCAGCAGGAAGCCGCGGGTCATGTGGAAGGACCCCATGCTGCTCTCGACGGTGGTGGTGGCGGTCAGGACGTTGCCGTCGCCGTCGACGATGCTGAAGTGGCTGGTGCCGTGCTCGGCCAGCGCCGGGTCGACGCCGAGCGGCACCGTGCCCAGCTTGCCCGGGCTGGCGGTCCGCATGCTGGCGCGCAGGTCGATCAAGCGGGCGCGGCCCTGCAGGTAGCGCTGGTTCAGCAGCGTGTCCCAGGTGCCGCCCGGCAGCGGGACGAAATCGGTGTCGGCCACGTACTTGTCGCGGTCGGCGTAGGCCAGGCGCTCGGCCTCGCTGACCAGGTGCACGCCCGTCACACTCGGGTGCCCGCCTTCGCCATCGATGGCGGCCGGCTTGTACCGTGCCAGGTCGAAGTGTTCCAGGATGCCGAGCGCCGACGCCACGGTGATGCCGCCGGACGACGGCGGCGGCATGCCGCAGACCCAGTATTCGCGGTAGGTGGTGCACACCGGCTCGCGACGCTTGGCCTGGTAGCCGGCCAGGTCGGCCAGCGTGGTCTTGCCCGGCGTGATCGGGCTGCCGTCGGCGGCCCGCGTGGTGGCGATGCTGGCGACGATGTCCTGCGCGATGCTGCCGGTGTAGAACGCGTCGGCGCCCTGCTCCGCCAGCCGCTGCAGCGTGTCCGCATAGGCGGGATTGGCCAGCCGCGTGCCGAGCGCCTTGGGCGAGCCGTCGGCGTGGAGAAAGTAGGCCGCCGCGGCGCGATCGCGCTTGAGGCTGGCCGCGTTGAGAGCGATGGCGTCGGCCAGGCGGCCGCCGATGGGGAAGCCGTTGGTGGACAGCGTGATGGCGTCGCCGAACAGGTCCCGCCAGGCCAGCCTGCCGTGGTCCCGCTGCACTGCCTCCAGCAGGCGCGGCAGGCCGGGGGTGCCGATCGCGCGGCCGCTGGCGCGCGCGCTGGGCAGGGGCGCCTGGCGTTCGCTGGCGGCGTCGATATAGCGCAGGTAGTCGCCGGTGGCGGCAGCGGGCGCGGTCTCGCGTCCGTCGTAGGCCTGCACGGTCTTCCTGCCCGCGTCGTAGTAGAGCAGCAGCCCGCCCGCGCCGAGGCCGGTAGCCTCGGGCACGGTCAGGCCCAGGACCGCCTGCACGGCGACCGCCGCGTCGGCCGCGCTACCGCCGCGCGCGAGCACCGCGCAACCGGCGGCGCTGGCCAGCGCGTTCGAGGTCGACACCATATAGCGCCGGGCAAAGGCCGGCTGCAGTCCGGTGCGGTAGCCGGAAGCCGGCTCCGGCAGCGTGGTATCGCCCGGCTGGCCGGCGCCGACCACGATACCGCGCTCGCCTGGCACGCGGCAGCCGGCCTCGACCCCGGGCGGCGTGCCGGCGGCCGGCGCCCGCGCTGGCGGAACGTGGCCGCACGCGGCCAGCAGCAGCTGGGCCGTGGCGATGGCGGCGAACGCGGGCGCGAGGTGTCGTCTTGTCATCGGGTCTTCCCTGGAGGGTGCCTCGGGTCGGCCCAGGCCAGGCCGGAACCCGGAGCGCGGCGGCACAAGCACGCTGCCGCCGCGCGCAGATGGCCATTGTGCCGCATGGCAGGCAAGGGGAATCGAGCGGGCTGGCGTGGGATGGCGCGGGATGGCCCGGGACACGCGGCCGGCAGGCCGGCGCCGCCTCGATTATCATCGGCGTTTTCCCGACTCGCGCCTGCCCTGCAGGCTCCGCCAATGTCCGACCTGTCCGCCTTCCCCATCACGCAGAAATGGCCCGCCGCGCATCCGGACCGCATCCAGCTGTACTCGCTGCCGACGCCCAACGGCGTCAAGGTGTCGATCATGCTGGAGGAGACCGGCCTGCCCTACGAGCCCCACCTGGTGCGCTTCGACAGCCAGGACCAGATGTCGCCCGCCTTCCTGTCGCTCAACCCGAACAACAAGATACCCGCCATCCTCGATCCCCACGGCCCCGGCGGCAAGCCGCTCGCGCTGTTCGAATCCGGTGCCATCCTGATCTACCTCGCCGACAAGGCAGGCCGGCTGCTGCCGCAGGAACCGGCGGCACGCTACGAGACCATCCAGTGGCTGATGTTCCAGATGGCCGGCATCGGGCCGATGTTCGGCCAGGTGGGCTTTTTCCACAAGTTCGCCGGCCGCGACTTCGAGGACAAGCGCCCGCGCGACCGCTACGTGGCGGAAGCGCGCCGCCTGCTGGGCGTGCTGGAGGAACGGCTGGCGGGGCGTGACTGGATCATGGGCGACGACTACACCATCGCCGATATCGCCACCTTCCCGTGGGTGCGCAACCTGGTGGGCTTCTACGAAGCGGGCGAGCTGGTGGGCTTCGCCGACTTCCCCAACGTCGCGCGCGTGCTGGCCGCCTTCGTGGCGCGGCCGGCGGTGGCACGCGGGCTGGAGATCCCCAAGCGGGCCTGACCCCGCCGCCTCGGCATGCCGGGGCTCAGGACGGCTGCGGTGCCGGCGCGGCGGCGGCCGCCCGCCCCTGCATCCGGCCCACGTCGGTGACGTCGGTGGCGCCGGCCGCGTGGGCCGCGCCGTGGCGCTCCCTGAGATGCTGGCGGAAGGCGGCCACGGACAAGGGCCGCGACAGCAGGAAGCCCTGCACCTCGTCGCAGCCGACGCTGGTCAGCGTATCGAGCTGGCTGCCGGTCTCGACGCCTTCGGCCACCACCTCCATCTGCAGGGCGTGCGACAGCGTGACGATGGCCGACAGCAGCGCCTTGCCCTCCGTCTCGTGCTCATCGAGTTCCTGCGTGAAGTAACGATCGACCTTGATCTGGCGTACCTTGAAACGCTGCAGGTAGGCCAGGCTCGAGTAGCCGGTGCCGAAATCGTCGATGGCCAGTTCGAAGCCGTGCGCGTGGAAGGCGCGGATGGTCTCGGCGGCACGTTCGGCGTTCTGCATCGCCACCGATTCGGTGATCTCGAACATCAGGCGCTGCGGCCGCACGCCCGCCGCGCGCACGATGGTGTCGACGCGCCCGGCCAGGTCCGGCACCTCGAACTGCGCCGCCGACAGGTTGATGGAAATCTGCACCGGCGGCAGGGCTTCGCTGTCCCAGTCGCGGATCCAGCGGCAGACCTCCCGGATCACCCACTCTCCCACCTGGATGATCTGCCCGGAACGTTCGGCGATCGGGATGAATTCCGGCGGCGGCACGTTGCCCAGCTCGGGGTGGTTCCAGCGGATCAGCGCCTCGGCGCCCGCCAGCGCGCGGCCGGCGATGCGGTACTTGGGCTGGAACACCAGGCTGAGGTGCCCCTCGTCCAGGGCCCGCTGCAGATCGCGCTGCAGCGTCAGGGTGCGCGCCGCGTCGGCATGCATGCCGACCTCGAAGAAGCGGTGCGTGTTGCGGCCGGCGCGCTTGGCATACTGCATGGCGGCATCGGCGGCCAGCAGCAGCGATTCGGCATCGCGCCCGTCGGACGGGCACAGGGCGATGCCCACGCTGGCGCTGACCCGCACGCGCACATCGTGCACCAGCGCGTAGCGGCCGAGCACCTGGCGCAGCGCCGTGGCGATCGCGGCGGCCTCGAGGCGGCCGGGCCGCGAATGCATCAGCACGCCGAACTGGTCGCCGCCCAGGCGCGCCACCACGTCGCCCTCGTGCGCCATCTCGCGCAAGCGCTGCGCGCAGGCCTTGAGTACGTCGTCGCCGACCGCGTGCCCCAGCGAATCGTTGATGGCGCGGAAATTATCCAGGCCCAGCACGAACAGCGTGGCGGCGTGCCCGGCGCCGGTGCGCGCCTCGATGGCCTGGCCGATGCGGCTGGCCAGGCGGATCGCGATCTGTTCGGCCAGTTGCTGGCGGTTGGGCAGGCCGGTCAGCATATCGTGCGTCCCCAGGTACTGCAGCTGCAGGCGGGCTTGCTGCAGCGCGCGCGTCAGCCGCCTGGCGCGCCGCCCCAGCAGCAGCATACCGGCCAGCGCCAGCGGGCAGGCGACGGCCGCGGCCGTGACCAGCCAGCGCGCATCCAGGCCGATCCGGCCCGGCAGCGCGCGCAGCATCGGCCAACCCAGGTGCCAGGCGCCGGTCACGGTGCCGCCCAGCAGCAAGGCGATGGCCAGCCGGCGCGACGGCAGGCGGACCCATGTCGCCCACCCCGCCCGCCTGGTGCCGGCACCGCGGACGCTGCCGGCAAGCTCGAGCGCCGCGTAGCATGCCAGCGAGGCCACGGTCAGCGACAACAGGACCGACAACGGAACATCAATGCCGATCATCAGCGGGCTCCCTCCGAAATGCGATGCGCAGCGGCGGCATGGATCGAATGACCGGGCCGTGCGCAGAGCATTCTTGCCTGACACGCCGATTGCAATTGATCCCCCGAAGGGGGGGGTGTCGCCTGCGCACCACAGCGGCACGCGCCGCGCCGCTGTGGTACCGTGGCCGCCACCGGACGCGCCGCCGGCCCAAGGCCGGCGCGCCCGGCATGTGCGCGCCCAGGCACGGGACCTCCCCGCGCCGGCGCGCCGCCTGCGGAGAATCGCCATGCATGACGAAGTCCGGTCCAACGGCAATCCGGGCCCCGACCCGGCCGGCGCCATTGCCGACTGGCATGCCCACGTCTATTTCGACGCCGCCAGCCGCGACGCGGCACTGGCGCTGCGCGCCGGCCTCGATGCGGCGTTCGGCGCGCGTATCGCGCTCGGCCGCGTGCACGATCGTCCGGTCGGGCCGCATCCTTGCTGGAGCTACCAGATCGCCTTCGCGCCGGACGTGCTGGGCGGGCTGGTGGCGTGGCTGGCGCTCCACCACGGCGCGCTGGACGTGCTGCTGCACCCGAATACCGGCGACGCGCTGCGCGACCATCGCGACCGTGCGCTGTGGTTCGGGCACAGCCACGACCTGGCGCTGCAGGCAGTCGGTGGGTAAGCGCGCCGTGCGACCCGCTATAGTGAAGTCTCCCCCCGCATGCCGACACCCCGAACGGCGGAAAGGAGAATCCTCATGAAGGCTCGCACCCACCGCGCCGCCATGGCGGTCCTGCTGGGCGCCGCCCTGCTCGCCGCGGGCAGCGCCCAGGCCCAGCTCGGCGACCTGCTCAACAAGGCCGGCGGCGGCTCCTCGTCCGGGACCGGCAGCCTGGGCAACCTCGGCGGCGCGCTGTCAGGTCAGTCGCTGGTCTCGGGCAGCACCGGCAACGTGGCCGGCCTGCTCGAGTTCTGCATCAAGAACAACTACCTGGGCGGCAATGCCGCCAGCTCGGTCAAGAACTCGCTGATGGGCAAGCTGGGCGGCTCCGCCGGGTCCGACAGCGGCTATTCCAGCGGCGCCAAGGGCATCCTCGACAGCGGCAACGGCCAGCAGCTCGACCTGAGCGGCGGCGGCCTCAAGGCCGAGATGACCAAGCAGGTCTGCGACAAGGTGCTGGCCCAGGGCAAGTCATTGCTCTAGGCCTGCGCGGCTCCGCGCTCCGCCGTCGGAGCCGGCAGCCCACTAGCCGGCAGCCCACTAGCCGGCTGTCGCGCCGCCGCTGGCAGCCGCCTCCATGCCGTTGCCCGGCCAGGTGCCGGGGATGCCGCCTTCGGCATGGACGGCGGCCAGCGCCTCGTGCATGGTGGCGAAGATGCGCGCCTCGCCGACCATGTGGGCGATGCCGTGCCGCACCATGTCGGCATGCAGGTAGTGGTTGACGCGCGCGAACAGCACCCGGACGCCCTGCTGCGCCAGCTGCGTGCACAGATTGCCGAGCGAGCGCCCGGCCGAATAGTCCAGGTCGGTGATGGCGCCGGCGTCCACCAGGAACCAGCGCACCGGCCGCGGCGCGTGCGCCACCAGCCGCCGCACCTCGCCGACGAAGGCGTTGTCATTGGCATAGAAGAGGTCCGCGCCGAAGTGGTAGACGATCAGGCCCGGGGCGGTCTCCCTGCCGGGCGCGGCCGGCATCGGCAGCCAGCGCCCGTCCGGCCCCGGCAGCAGCATGGTGGTGTGGGGCCGGTAGCTGTGGCGCACGTGGCGCAGCAGGGACAGCGCGATGGCCAGCAGGATGCCGTGCTCGACCCCCACCAGCACCACCGCGGCCGCGGTGACCAGCGCCAGGCGGAACTCGCCCGGGCTCTCGGCGCGGATCGCCCGCAGCTTGCCCACGTCGACCAGCCCGATCGCGATGGTGAACACCACGCCGGCCAGCACGCAGTGCGGCAGGTATTGCAGCCAGCCACTGAGGCACAGCAGCACCACCACCACCATGGCGGCGAACACCAGTTGCGCCAGCTGGCTGCGCGCCCCCGCCTGGTCCGCCATGGCGGTCTGGGTCGGGCTGCCGTTGACGACGAAGGTACCGCTCAGGGCAGCGCCGGCATTGGCGGCGGCCAGCCCGAGGATGTCGGCGTCGCCATCGAAGCGTTCGTCGTAGCGCTCGGCGAAGGCCCGCCCGGCAGCGGCGCTCTGCGCCACGATCATGACGAAGCAGGAGCCGGCCACCGGCACCAGCTCCAGCACTTGCTGCCAGCCCACCAGCGGCAGGCGCAGGGCCGGCAGCCCGCCGGCGACCGGGCCGATCACGGCGATGCCGCGGGCGGCGAAGCCGGTGGCGTGGCTGAGAGCGATGCCGGCAACCACCGCGACCAGCGCCACCGGCCAGCGCGGCACGTAGCGCTTGCCGAGCAGGATCGTAGCGACCACCAGCACCGAGATGCCCAACGTGGGCAGGCGGATCTCCGGCAGGTGGCGCAGCAGCGCCAGCACCTGGTCGGTCGAGCGTGTGGCATGGACCGCCAGGCCGAGCATGTCGCCCAGCATGGCGATGCCCACCTGCACGCCGACCCCGGCCAGGAAGCCGACCAGCACCGTGCGTGACAGGAAATCGGCCAGGAAGCCGAGGCGGAACAGGCGCGCCAGCAGCAGCAGCGCGGCGGTCATCAAGGCCACCATGCCCGCCAGCGCGGCGTACTCGGCGCTGCCCGCCGGCGCCATCGCGCCGACCTGGCCGGCCAGGATGGTGGCGGTGGCGGAATCGGCCGCCACCACCAGGTGGCGCGAGGCACCGAACAGCGCGAAGGCCATCACCGGCAGCACCGCCGTGTAGAGGCCGGCCACCGCCGGCATGCCGGCGATGCGGGCATAGCCGAGCAGTTGCGGCACGTTCATCGAGGCGAGCTGGAGGCCGGCCAGGGCATCGCGCACCACGCCGGCGCGGTCGAGCGGGCGCATGCCGCGCAGCAGGCCGGGCAGCCGCGCGGCATGCGCAGAAGGATCCCGCGCGGGTGGGCCTGGGTTCGGGGGCAGGGAACTGGACATGGAGGCATCCTGCGCGAGTGGGGGCGGGAGATCAAGCCTGCGCTTGATCGGCGGGCGGCCCGCCTGGACCGACCCGCTCAAGTCACCTTCGCCCAAGTCATCGTATCAGATGACATAAGGAGATTGCCCATCCCGTCCTCCCGCCCGGGGCCGCCACGCGCCGGGACGGCATGCCGATGCCTTTCCCCGCACCTGTCGCCGCCTGCGGGAAATCCCTGAAATTCCGTGAAATCCATACCAGTATTGGATCTGCATCCAAGCAACCGTGGCCCGCGCGCGGGCAGGCGGGCAAGGTCAGGCGTGCCCCGGTTTTTTACCTTATGATGTACGACAACATACAACAAAATCCTTGGAGACAGCACCATGCCTTCGAACCGCCGGCACTTCCTGCAGCAGCTTGGCGCCCTCGGCGCCCCCCCCTCCCTCGCCGCGCTCGGCAGCGCCACCCTGCTGGGCGCGCCGCGCACGGCCAGGGCCGCCGACTGGCCTACCCGTCCGATCCGCCTGGTGGTGCCCTACCCGGCCGGCGGCTCGTCGGACATCATCGCGCGCCTGATCAGCCGCCACCTGGGCGAAGCGCTGGGCCAGCCCATCGTGATCGACAACCGTCCCGGCGCCAACGGCAATATCGGCGCGGCCATGGTGGCGCAGGCCGGCGCCGACCACCACACGCTGATGCAGTGCGACGTCGGCGCCCTGGCCATCAGCCCCTCGGTCTACACCAAGCTCAGCTTCGATCCCGGCAAGGACCTGCGCGGCGTGGCCATGCTGGCCTATTCGCCGCACCTGCTGGTGGTCCATCCGTCCGTGCCGGCGGGCAACCTCAAGGAAGTGGTGGAACTGTCGCGGCGCACGCCACTGAACTTCGCCGTCACCGCGATCGGCAGCGCGCCGCACCTGGCCGGCGTGGCGGTGGCCCAGGCCACCGGCGCCAAGTGGCAGTACGTGCCCTACAAGGGCGGCTCGCAGGCCGTGACCGATACCGTCGCCGGCACCGCCCAGGTCCTGATGAACGGCATGCTGGCCACGCTGCCGCAGGTGCAGGCCGGCAAGCTCAAGCTGCTGGCCGTCTCCAAGAAGACGCGCATGCCCTTGATTGCGCAGGTGCCGACCATCGCCGAGCAGGGCGTGCCCGGCTTCGAGTCCGGCACCTGGCAGGGCGTGATGGCGCCGGCCGCGATGCCGGACGCGCTGGTGGCGCGCCTGTCCGCCGAACTGATCCGCATCATCCGCCTGCCGGAAGTGCGCGCCCAGCTCACCGCCCAGGGCGCCGAGGTGGTGACCATGACGCCGCCGGAAACCAACCGCTTCTTCGCCAGCGAACGGACGCGCTGGGCGGCCGTGGTCAAGGAAGGTGGCGTCCGCCTGGATTGAGCGGCAAGGCCGCCAGGACGGGACCTCGCCGGCGAGGATTCAGCGTCGCGGGCGTTTCCCGGGCACCGGCAGCCCCGCGAGCCCGGCCGCATAGGCGCGGCCCTCTTCCTCCATCCAGGCGATGAAGTGCGACTGCCGGGTGCGCGCCTCCTCGCGCGCCGGCCATACCAGCCAATAGGGATAGAAGTACGGCACGCGCACCGGCGTGACCTGCACCAGTTCGCCGGTGGCCAGCGCGTCGGCCACCAGGCTCAGGCGCTCCAGCGCCAGGCCCTGGCCCAGGCGCACCGCCTCCAGGATGAGGTTGGAATCGTTGATCCACAGCCCGCTGCCGGCCGGCGGCTCGGCCACGCCGGCGGCCTCGCACCAGCTCGCCCACGGCTCGGCGGAGCGGATCAGCGGACCGGCCATGGCCTCGCGCGCAGTGCGCGGCAAGCGCCCGCCGTGAAAGGCGGGCGAGGCCACCAGCACCAGCTCATCGTGCAGCCACTCGCTGTGCGACAAGCCCTCCCAGTCGCCGCGGCCGATGCGCACGGCGACGTCGGCATTGGCCTGGCGCATGTCCTGGATCTCCAGGCTGGCCTCCAGCCGCACGCGGTAGCGCGGGTGGCGCTGGCGGAAGCGCGGCAGCCGCGGCAGCAGCCAGTTGCGCCCGAAGGACGGCATCACCGCCACCACCAGCGTCTCGTCCTGGCCGCGCGTCTGCACCAGCCGCGTGGCCTCGCCCAGCTGCTGCAGCGCCGCGCGCACCTGCAGGGCATAGAGCCGCCCCGCCTCGCTCAGGCGCAGGCCGCGCCCGGCGCGCACGAACAAGGTCACGCCGAGCTGCGCCTCCAGCAGCTTGATCTGCTGGCTGACCGCCGAATGGGTCACGTGCAGCGCCTGCGCGGCCAGGGTCACGCTGCCCAGCCGGGCCACGGCTTCGAAGCTGCGCAGCGCCGGCAGGGGCGGCAGCGCGCTCATGCCAGGTAGGCGGCCGCCGGCCGCGTTGCTGGGTTCCGTCGAATCATCCTGTCACTCGGCCGGGCGTTGCCGCGCCATCGGTGCGTCCTGGTGGGCCATCCTGTCGGGCCATCCTGCTGGTCCGGCAGATCTGTTAGCGTTACTAACGGAAGCGCGGAAAACTTCTCGATTTTCCCGCCCCGCCAGGCGCGCTACAGTGTGCTGTCGCGCAACGCCGCAGCGCGGCGCAGCATGACCGGAACCGTAGCACAGGCTGGCGCCGGCGCCTACCGGCACGTGCTGCGGAGGGCGGCAGGCCAAGCTAGCCCGAGCGCTGGGCGGCGCGTCCCCACCATTAACCTGAACTGACGAACGAGAACGACTATGCAACTGATCGGCATGCTCGACTCCCCCTATGTGCGCCGCACCGCCATCTCGCTGCGCCTGCTGGGACTGCCCTACGAACACAAGCCGGTGTCGGTGTTCAGCACCTACGATGCGTTCCGCGCCATCAACCCGGTGGTCAAGGCGCCCACCCTGGTCTGCGACGACGGCCAGGTGCTGATGGACTCCACCCTCATCATCGACTACGCGGAGACCGTGCTGGCACCCGGCCGCAGCCTGATGCCGGCCGAGCCGCGCGCCCGCACGCGCGCGCTGCGCCGTGTCGGCCTGGCGCTGGCCGCCTGCGAGAAGGCCGTGCAGATCGTCTACGAACGCGGGCTGCGTCCCGAGGCAAAGCGCCACGCGCCCTGGCTGGAACGCGTCACCCAGCAGCTTCATGCGGCCTGCGCCGAACTGGAGGGCGAACTGCTGCCGGATGCGGGCCCCTTGCCGACGCCGGGGGATCAGGCGGGGGTGACCATTGCGGTGACCTGGCGCTTTATCCAGATGATGGTGGCGGATGTGGTGGTGCTGGCGGATTATCCGCTCCTCAATGGTTTTTCGTTGGAGGCGGAGGGGACGGAGGCGTTTTTGGCTGCGCCGGCGGAGTAGATGGGGGTTAGGGCAGGCTCTGGTGGCCTTGGCTGACGGCGTCGGTGGATCGTGGCAATGGCTTGTTTCGGTTCTCTTGATCTCGTGCTTGTCTTTGGGTGCTGTCGGTCTGCGGGGCCACGGCCTGTTTCGGCTTTCGTGATTTAGCGCGTGGATTCGGGGGGGTGTCGGTCTGCGAGACAACGGCCTGTTTCGACTCCCCCTGCGGGGGAGCCGACCTACTTTCTTGGTCTTGCCCAAGAAAGTAGGCAAAGAAGGCGCGCCGGGTGCGGCTCAAAAACCCCTCGCGTGCTGAGGCAAAGAGCGGCCGGGCCCCAACTCGGATCGCCTTAAGGCGATCCTCAGACAGGGGGCCCTCTAATCCGCTCTTTGCCTCAGCCCGCGAGGCGCCGCACACGGCAGGGAACAGACGCCACGCCTCGCTTCGCTTCGGGTGGGCTGTGTTCGGCCAACTGCTGGCCGAACACAAAGGCTCAGCAAACCTGGCTGTTATGCAAAAGTGAGCCCGCTCGCAGACCAACGGTTGGCCTTTCCCTCCCGTGTGCGGCGCCTCGCGAATTGGCCCCGGCCGCCGATGAAGCCCGTCCGCTGTCTGAGCGGCCGCAGGCCGCGAGTTCGGACGGGCGCGGCGGCCGGGGCCCATTCGCGAGGGGGGGGGTCGCCGCACCCGGGTCGCCTTTCTTTGCCTACTTTCTTTGGCGAGACAAAGAAAGTAGGTCGGCTCCCCCGCAGGGGGAGTCGAAACAGGCCGTTGCCCCGCAGACCGATGCCCGTGGAATCACCGACACCGCCAAACCACCGCAAACAATCAAGACACAAAATCCCTTAAGCCCCCGCCTCCCCCGCCCCACCCCCCAACGCATTCATCACCCCCATCAACTGCTCCCGCAACCACCGGTTAGCCCCATCATTCTCCCCACCCGCATGCCAGTAGAGATGCAGTTCCAGCGACGGCACCTTGAACGGCAGCGTCAGCAAGCGGTTGGCATAGGGCTCGTTGGCAATGCGCGCATAGCGCAGCGGCAATGTCGCCAGCAGGTCGGTGCAGCTCACCACGCGGCAGGCCGCGGCGTAGTGCTGGCAGCGCAGGCGTACACGCCGGGTCAGGCCCATGCGGTGCAGCGCCTGGTCTTCCAGCCCGGCGCCGCGCCGGCGCGAGGAGACGTGCACGTGCTCGGCGGCGAGGTAGCGTTCCAGCGTCAGTTCTTTCTTGACCAGCGGGTGGTCGCGCCGTGCCAGCACCACCATCGGGTCGGCCATGAAGGGGGCGTGGTGGATGGCCGGCGACACCGGCAGCAGGATGTCGATGGCGGCGTCGAGGGTGCCGGCCAGCAGTTCCGACTCCATCTCGCGCCGGTCGAAGCGGATCGCCGCAATCTCGACCTGGGGCGCGGCAGCGGTCACGCGCGCCATCAGCGGCGGCAGCAGCGTGGATTCCAGCGCGTCGCGCATGCCGATGGTGAAGCGCCGCACCGTGGCGGTCGGGTCGAAATGGGGGGTGTCCTGGAGAGTGCGCGCGAACGATTGCAGCGCGCCGCGCACTTCGGAGGCCAGCGAGCGCGCCAGCGGCGTGGGCGCCATGCCCTGGCCGCGCCGCTCGAACAGCGGGTCGTCGAACAGCGTGCGCAGCCGGCCCAGCGCGTGGCTCACGGCGGGCTGCGTCAGGTTGAGCTGGCGCGCGGCCGCGGTGATGCTGCCTTCGCTGTAGATGGCGTCGAACACCACGAAGAGGTTCAGGTCGATACGGGAGAGCTGCATGGCGTCGATTCTGGCATGGAATGCAGGATATTGATACTGACAAATCGAGAAAATTCATTTCCCTTATTAACCCGATTCCGATACAGTGTTTCCAGCCGGCACGGACCGTGCCCTCCGGCGCCTCGCCATCGCGCGTGGCGCCGGCCATTTTCTGTGGTTGTGAGGAGACCCCCATGGAGTTCGATTACTCGCCGAAGGTCAAGGAACTGCAAGCCAAGCTGCTGGCCTTCTTCGACAAGCACATCTACCCGAACGAGAAGCGCTTCTACGCCGAGATCCAGGCCAACCGCGAAGCGGGCAATGTCTGGGTGCCGGTCAAGCTGATCGAGGAACTGAAGCCGCTGGCGCGCGAGCAGGGCCTGTGGAACCTCTTCCTGCCGCGTTCGCCGCGCGCCCCGCAGGGCCTGTCGAACCTCGAATACGCCCCGCTGTGCGAGATCATGGGCCGTGTGCCCTGGTCGGCCGAGGTGTTCAACTGCGCCGCGCCTGACACCGGCAATATGGAAACCCTGGAGCGCTATGCCTCCGAGGAACTGAAGGACAAGTGGCTGGAGCCGCTGCTGGCCGGCGAGATCCGCTCGGCCTTCCTGATGACCGAGCCCGCCGTGGCCTCGTCGGACGCCACCAATATCGAGTGCCGCATCGAGCGTGACGGCAACGAGTACGTGATCAACGGCACCAAGTGGTGGTCGTCGGGCGCCGGCGATCCGCGCTGCAAGGTCTACATCGTGATGGGCAAGACCGATCCCGAAGCCGGCCGCCATGAGCAGCAGTCGATGATCGTGGTTCCGGCCGACACCCCGGGCATCACCGTCAAGCGCTTCCTGCCGGTGTTCGGCTACGACGACGCCCCGCACGGCCACATGGAGATCGAGCTGAAGAACGTGCGCGTGCCGGTCGGCAACATCCTGCTGGGTGAAGGCCGCGGCTTCGAGATCGCCCAGGGCCGCCTCGGCCCGGGCCGCATCCACCACTGCATGCGCAGCATCGGCGTGGCCGAGCGCGCGCTCGAGCTGCTGTGCCAGCGCGCCCTCAAGCGCGTGGCCTTCGGCAAGCCGGTGGCGGCCCAGGGCGTGACGCGCGAGCGTATCGCCGAGGCCCGCTGCGAGATCGAGATGGCGCGCCTGCTGACGCTGAAGGCTGCGTACATGATGGACACCGTGGGCAACAAGATCGCCAAGGCCGAAATCGCGATGATCAAGGTGGTGGCGCCGAACATGGCGCTCAAGGTCATCGACTGGGCGATCCAGGTGCATGGCGCCGCCGGCGTGTCGGGCGACACCCCGCTGGCCAACTGGTGGGCGCACCAGCGCACGCTGCGCCTGGCCGACGGTCCGGACGAGGTGCACCGCAACGCCATCGCCAAGCTGGAGCTGGCCAAGCACATGAACCTGAACCCGAACGAGATCGACATGCCGGTCACGCGCGGTTTCTGAACCCGCTTGCCACCGCGCCGGCGGCCGCCCTCGTGCGGCCCTGCTGGCAACATGGAAAACGCGCAGCCCGTCTGCGCGTTTTTTTCTTCTGTGCTTAAATCGCCCGGTTCGCCACGTCGGCGGTCGATGTGGCATGCGCAACGATCACAGCCAGGAGCCCTTTCCCGATGATCGACGTCTACACCTGGGCCACGCCCAACGGCCACAAGGTTCATATCATGCTGGAGGAGTGCGGCCTGCCCTACCGCGTCCACCCGATCAATATCGGCGCCGGCGACCAGTTCGGCGAGGACTTCCTCGCCATCAGCCCGAACAACAAGATCCCGGCCATCGTCGATCCCGACGGCCCGGACGGCGAGCCGATCTCGCTGTTCGAGTCGGGCGCCATCCTGGTCTACCTGGCCGGCAAGACCGGCAGGTTCCTGCCCGAGGACGTGCGCGGCAAGTACGATGCGCTGCAGTGGCTGATGTTCCAGATGGGCGGCGTCGGCCCGATGCTGGGCCAGGCCCACCACTTCCGCATCTACGCGCCGGAGAAGATCGACTACGCCATCCAGCGCTATACCAACGAGGCCAAGCGCCTGTACGGCGTGATCGACAAGCAGTTGTCCAGGCATGAATGGCTGGCCGGCGACCAGTACTCCATCGCCGACATCGCCACCTTCCCCTGGCTGCGCAGCTGGCAGAACCAGGGGGTGGAACTGGACGAGTACCCGCACCTGAAGCGCTGGTTCAACGTCATCGCCGAGCGTCCCGCGGTCAAGCGCGGCGTGGAGGTGCTGTCTGCTCAGCGGCGCGCGCTGCAAGACGATGCCAAGGCGCGCGAGGTCCTGTTCGGCGCCACGCAGTACCAGCGTCACTGATACCGGCGCCACCGGTACCGGCACCACCGGGCGCGGCACCCGGGAGTTCGTGCCGGCCCCGGTCCGCTCAGGCCGCCGCGCGCCACGCCGGCGGCTGCAGGCCGCACAGCAGCCCCGCGGGTTCGCTCAGGGCCTCCAGGCGGTAGCGCTCGCCGGCATCGGGGGCATAGGCCATGCCGGGCTGCAGGTAGGCTTCCTGCACCGGCGCCGCGTCCTCGCTTCCCGCCGCGAGCGACCACCAGCGCAGGCGCAGCACCCCGCGATAGCACACCGCCCAGCGCAGGCCGTGGCGCGCCAGCGCCTCGGCCCAGCCCTGCTCGTCGCGGCGCACGGCGGCCAGCGCGGCGTGGCGGCCCGGCACGCCATCGCCGCCGGCGCGCAGGGTCGCCGCATCGAGCGTGATGACAGCCTCGTCGGCACGCAGCAAAGCGCCGTCCTGCCAGGAAGCGGCCCGCTCGCGCGCGGCCGGCGCCGCCCCCTCCAGCGCCGTGCACACCAGCACGCTGTCCAGCAGCGCGCATACCCGCAGCGTGCCACCTCCGGGCGGCATGAACAGGTCGCCGGCACCGAGCAGCACGATGCCGTCCTCGCCCGCCAGCGACAGCGCCAGCGCGCCGCGCAGGCAGGTCCAAAGCTGCGCTCCCGCCACCGCGACGCCCTGCTGCGTCTCGCCCTCGCGCAACAGCACGCAGTCCGCGCCGCCGCCACCGAGGCCGTCGAAGTCGTCGGGCAGCAGCCGCGCGTGCAGGCCGAGGCCCGGGCCCACGGCTTGCCCGGCCTCGCTGAACGGTGAGTCGAAGAGGGAAAAGACTTGCATCGCACGCTCCTCGCAGAGCCGGTCCGCTCAAGTTCGCGCCGGCTGTAACCGATAGTGCGTGACACTATAAGTTGTCGCCCTGGCAAGGTCAAACCCTTAGCCTCTGACCGATTCCATTTCTGCCTGGACCATGGTCAGCACTCCCCTGAAGTTATTCGGACAACAACTTGCAATGCTGAGAAAGCAGCGAGGCTGGTCTCAGGAGAAGCTGGCATTGGAGAGTGGATTGGCTCGTTCGTACGTCAGCGGAATCGAGCGCGGTGTGCGGAATGTGGCCTTGATCAATATCTGCGCGCTCGCCGACACGCTCGGCGTACCACCTGGCGAGCTGATGCGCTTCGGCGAGGCGCCGGCCAGCGAACTGCTGCTGGAGCAGAAGCGCACGCCCTTCCGCAGCGGCAAGAACCCGGCCCAGCAGGCCACGCTGCGCTATATGACGACGCTGTCGGACAGCGAACAGGACGTGGTCGCCGCGGTCGCGCGCGCCCTCGCCAACAAGGGCGGCGCGCGCTGAAGCGCGCCGCGCCTTCCCACCGGCCTGCCCTACCCCTTCCTCCCGGCGGCAAACGCCCGCGCTCAGGCGTCCTGCACGGCCTGCGCCCGGGCTTCGGCATCGCGCAGATGGCGCGCGAAAGTCGGCGCATCGAGATTGGAGCCGCACACGATCAGCGCTACGCGCTTGCCGCCCAGCTCCTCGCGCAGCGGTCCGAGCAGGGCCGCGGTCGAGGCCGCGGTGGCGGGTTCGGTGGCCAGCTTCACGTCGCGGTACAGCGCGTGCATGGCCGCGCGCAGCGCATCGTCGCTGACGCGCACCATGGCATCGACGAAGCGGCGGCACACGCCGAAGCTGTAGGGCAACGCATAGGGCGCGCCGAGGCTGTCGGCGATGGTCTGCACGCGTTCGAGCCGCTGCGGCGAGCCGGCCTCGAAGCTGCGCGTCATGGCGTCGGCCCCCTCGGGCTCGACGCCGTAGACGCGGCAGGCTGGATTGATCTGCTTGACCGCGGCGGCGATGCCCGCCGCCAGGCCGCCGCCGCCCACCGGCACCACCACCGCATCGAGGGACGCGACCTGGCGCATCAGTTCGAGTCCGACGGTGCCCGTACCCTGGGCGATCAGCGGGCCATCATAGGGATGGACCATGGTGCGCCCCTCCTCTTCCACCAGTGCATCGGCACGCGCGAAGGCTGCGTGCACGTCGGGCAGCAGCTCCACCTGCGCGCCCCAGGCCCGGCATGCCTCGACGCGCGCCGGGCTGGCGCCGGCCGGCATCGCCAACCGTGCGCTGACGCCGGCCACGCGGGCGGCATAAGCCACCGCCATGGCATGGTTGCCGGCGCTGGCGGCGACCACGCCGCGCGCGCGTGCCGGCTGGTCAAGCTGCAGGATGCTGTTGAGCGCGCCGCGCAGCTTGAAGGTGCCGGTGAGCTGGAACAGCTCCAGTTTCAGCCAGACCTCGGTGCCGGGCCGCAGGCGGCCGGGCAGTTCGCCGGCCTGCCAGGGCCAGACCGGCGTGGACAGGACCTTGCCTTGCAGGCGTGCCGCGGTGGCCTCGATCTCGGCCAGCGTGGGATAAGGGGCGTACAGGTGGGCGAGCGTGCTCAGCAGCTCGAGCGGGTTGGACATGGGACTCTCCATCGGCGCGGGCGAGACAGCAGGCGGCACGGCCGCCGTAGCTGCCGCACCCGCTGCGCCCGCAATCTTCGCAAGATTCGGATCGCCGGCCGGCACGCTGCCGGCTGGCCGCAAGCGGCGGCGCGGCGCCGCCTGGGCGCGCGCAGCCGGGACTGGGGCCACCAAGCACCGGCCGAAGCCGCAGCTCAGCGACCCGAGATAATTCGGATGATGGAGAGGGGGGTGGAACGCGCGAGGGAGCGCGCCAGGGAGGCGCCGCCCGCGCACGGGGCGGCGGCGATACTGGCCGGGTGCTCAGCCGGGAGCGCCGCAACCGCACGGCCGTACACACCGGCACCGGTAACGGTGGCGGCGCGACAGGCGGAAAGGGCGGTCGGCATGGCTGGCATAGCTCAGCAGTATGCCAAAGCATGCGCCGCGCTGGCAAGCACGGCGTGCCCTGCCAGGCGGCTAGATGCCCAGCAGTCCGGCGCGTTCGATGAAGCGGATCACCTCGTCCAGCCCCTGCCCCGACTTGACGCTGCCCATCACGAAGGGCCGCTCGCCGCGCATCTTGCGGGCGTCGCTCTCCATGACTTCGAGCGAAGCGCCGACATAGGGCGCGAGGTCGGTCTTGTTGATCACCAGCAGGTCGGACTTGGTGATGCCCGGCCCGCCCTTGCGCGGGATCTTCTCGCCGCCGGCCACATCGATCACGTAGATGGTCAGGTCGGACAGCTCCGGGCTGAAGGTGGCCGCCAGGTTGTCGCCGCCGGACTCGATGAAGACCACGTCGGCGTCGGGAAACTTCGCCAGCATGCGGTCGACCGCCTCCAGGTTGATCGAGGCGTCCTCGCGGATCGCCGTATGCGGGCAGCCGCCGGTCTCCACGCCCATGATGCGCTCGGCCGGCAACGCACCTGAGATGGTCAGCAGGCGCTGGTCTTCCTTGGTGTAGATGTCGTTGGTGATGGCGACCAGGTCATAGCGCTCGCGCATGGCCTTGCACAGCATCTCGAGCAGGGTGGTCTTGCCGGAGCCCACCGGGCCGCCGACGCCGACGCGCAGCGGCGGGTTCTTCTTGGTTCGGGTAGTCATGATGGTTTCGTTTGGCGATTCGAATGAGAGTCCGGGCAGGGGCCTGGTGACGGACGCCTGCCTTCAGGAGCGGAACAACCGGGAATACTGCGTCTCGTGGCGCGCCGACAGCAGGCCCAGCATGGGCGAGAAGGTCGACAGCAGCGGCGGCTCGGCGCCCGCGCGCCGCTGCGCCTCGGCCACCGTCGCCAGCACCGTCGCATGCAGGCGGCGCAGGATGTGCTGCCCCGCCACCTGGCCGAGCGGCACCGCCTTGAGCGCCGCCGCCACCTGGTTCTCGGCCCAGTTGAAGCAGTAGGCCGCCAGGCCGTCGCCCTCCTCCACCTGCAGCGCCACGCAGGCCGCGGCGAAGGCCGTCGGCAGGCAGGCCGGCGCCAGCGCGGCCAGGCCGTCGCGCAGGGCCAGGTCACCCCAGCCCATCTGCCCCAGCAGGCGCGCCAGCGACCAGCCCATCTGCTCGGTCTCCAGCCTCAGCTCGGCGGTCTCGCGGGTGGCATGGAACCAGTCGTTCCAATGCCGCACCGCGGCCAGGTCGCCGGCCTGCCAGGCACGATGCAGCAGCAGCCACAGCGGCGCCTCGCACTGCGACTGCACAGACAGCAGGTTGTCGCGGATCCAGCGCTCGGCGCTGTCGGCATCGCGCACCATGCCGCAGTCGATGGCGGCCTCCAGGCCCTGGGAATAGCTGAAGCCCCCGATCGGCAGCGCGGGAGAGGCGAGGTGGAGCAGGGAGAGGAGTTGGGGGAGTGCGGTCATGGTTCGCCGGCTCTTCGTTGGCGCACGGGAAGATCATCGCCGCGCCGCTCTACCGGGCGCCCGCCCTCACCCCCAGCCCCTCTCCCGCATGCGGGAGAGGGGAGCTTCGGTGCGCTTACGTTGTCGGCCGGATTCGGGCGGCTTCGCGCGCCGGACGATTCCACCCGGACTGCCTGAGCCGCATTGTCGCGAAACGGCACCCGGCGCGCGCCGGTTTGCTCCCCTCTCCCGCACGCGGGAGAGGGGAGCTCGGTCGTCGGCAGAGAATCAGGCGATCGCTTTTTCATGCGTCTGCGCGAAACCTCTCAGTGCTTGTGCCCGCAATGCTCGTCATGCACGTGATCGCCATGGTCGTGCGAATCGCCATGGGGATGCGAATGGCCGTGCGAGTGCGAGTGCGAGTGCGAGTGCGAGTGCGAGTGCGAGTGCGAGTGCGAGTGCCCATGATCGTGACCATGCCCATGATGCTCGTGGAACACCGCCTGCGCGGCCGCGTAGTCCTCGGCGAAGGTCGCGTCGTGCCCGTGCTTGTGGCCGCCGCCGTAGGCGCCGGCTTCCGGTTCGAACGGCTGCTCCGTGCGTTCGGCGCGCACGCCGAGGCGGGCCAGCATGTCGGCCAGCACCGGATCGTATTCCAGCCGCAGGTAGTCGCGCCCGACTTCCACCGGGGTATGGCGGTTGCCGAGATGGTAGGCGGCGCGCATCAGCGCCAGCGGATCGGCGGCGCTGACCTGCAGCACGTGCTCGGGCGCCGCCAGCACCTCGACGAAGGTGCCCGCTTCGGTCACCAGCAGGTCGCCGCCGCGCAGCACGGTGCCGCGCGGCAGGAACAGGGCGGCTTCCTCGCCGTTGTCGAGCGTGGCGCGCAGCCGGCTCTTGCTGCGCTCGCCGAAGGGCAGCACCAGCTTGGGGGCGCGCTTGACCAGCACGGGCGCGATGCCGTGCGGTGCACTGAGGTGTTTGTCGATCTTTAGCATGACAGGCTTGCGGGCGGCACGTCCGGCACGGTGCCGCGTCAGAAGAGGAAGTAGCGCTGCGCCATCGGCAGCACGGTGGCCGGCTCGCACATCAGCAGCTGGCCGTCGGCCACGACCTGGTAGGTCTCGGGATCGACCGTGACATGCGGCTGCCAGTCATTGTGCACCATGTCGCGCTTGCTGACGGTGCGCGTGCCGCGTACCGCCGACAGCACCTTGCGCAGGCCGTTGCGTTCCCCCACGCCGGCGGCCAGCGCCGCCTGCGAGACGAAGGTCAGCGAGGACTGGTGCAGCGCGCCGCCGGCGCTGGCGAACATCGGCCGGTAGTGCACCGGCTGCGGCGTCGGAATGGACGCGTTGGGGTCGCCCATGGCCGCCGCCGCGATCATGCCGCCCTTGAGGATCAGGCTCGGCTTGACGCCGAAGAAGGCCGGCCGCCACAGCACCAGGTCGGCCCACTTGCCGACTTCGACGGAGCCTACCTCGTGCGCGATGCCGTGGGTCAGCGCCGGGTTGATGGTGTACTTGGCGATGTAGCGCTTGACGCGGAAGTTGTCGTGCCCGCCGCGCGCGTCGTGCGGATCGCCCGGCAGCTTGCCGCGCTGCGCCGCCATCTTGTGCGCGGTCTGCCAGGTGCGGATGATGACCTCGCCGACCCGGCCCATGGCCTGCGAATCGCTGGAGATCATCGAGAACGCGCCGAGGTCGTGCAGGATGTCTTCGGCGGCGATGGTCTCGCGGCGGATGCGGCTTTCGGCGAAGGCGATGTCCTCGGCGATGGCCGGGTCCAGGTGGTGGCACACCATCAGCATGTCGAGGTGCTCGTCGAGCGTGTTGACGGTGTAGGGCCGGGTCGGATTGGTCGACGAGGGCAGCACGTTGGCTTCGCCGCACACCTTGATGATGTCCGGCGCATGGCCGCCGCCGGCGCCTTCGGTGTGGTAGGTATGGATGGTGCGGCCCTTGAACGCGGCAATGGTGGCTTCGACGAAGCCGGCCTCGTTGAGCGTGTCGGTGTGGATCGCGACCTGGGTGTCGGTGGCATCGGCCACGCTCAGGCAAGTGTCGATCGCCTGCGGCGTGGTGCCCCAGTCTTCGTGCAGCTTGAGGCCGATCGCGCCGGCCTCGACCTGCTCGGTCAGCGGCGCCGCCTGGCTGGCGTTGCCCTTGCCGAGGAAGCCGATGTTCATCGGGTAGGCCTCGGCCGCCTGCAGCATGCGGCCCATGTACCAGGGCCCGGGCGTCACCGTGGTGGCGAAGGTGCCGGTGGCGGGACCGGTGCCGCCGCCGATCATGGTGGTGACGCCGCTCATCAGCGCTTCATCGATCTGCTGCGGGCAGATGAAGTGGATGTGGGTGTCGATGCCACCCGCGGTGACGATCATGCCCTCGCCCGCGATCACCTCGGTGGCGGGACCTACCACGATGGTGACGGCCGGCTGGATGTCGGGGTTGCCGGCCTTGCCGATGCCGGCGATGCGGCCGCCCTTGAGGCCGATGTCGGCCTTGACGATGCCCCAGTGGTCGATGATCAGGGCATTGGTGATCACGGTGTCGACGCAGTCGGCGGCCAGGCGCTGGCTCTGCCCCATGCCGTCGCGGATCACCTTGCCGCCGCCGAACTTCACTTCTTCTCCGTAGACGGTGAAATCCTTCTCCACCTCGACCACCAGCCCGGTGTCGGCGAGCCGCAGGCGGTCGCCGGTGGTGGGGCCGAACATCTCGGCATAGGCTTGCCTGGAGATCTTCACGCTCATCACAGCGCTCCCATGATCTTGCCGTTGAAACCGTAGACGATGCGCGCGCCGTCGAGCGCCACCAGCTCGACGGTGCGGCTCTGGCCGGGCTCGAAGCGCACCGCGGTGCCGGCGGCGATATTCAGCCGGAAGCCGCGCGCCGCCGCGCGGTCGAAGTCGAGCGCTGCATTGGTTTCGTAGAAGTGGAAATGCGAGCCGACCTGGATGGGCCGGTCGCCGGTATTGGCCACGGTGACCGTGACCGTGGGCCGGCCGACATTGAGTTCGATCTCGCCGTCGGCGGGCATCAGTTCGCCGGGAATCATGGGCTTGTGCTCTCCTCTTGTTTGCTCTCGCTTGGTCGTTGGCAGCACCGGGTCCGCGCCGCGGCGCTCAGGCCGCCAGCAGGCCGATGCCATACAGCGCCACGCCGGCCCCGGCCGCGCGCATCAGCCAGCCGCCCTGGCGGCGCAGCGCGCTGCCCAGCCCGATGCCCGACAGGTGCAGAGCCATGGTGGCGCAGGCAAAGCCGGCCACGTAGGCCAGCGTGGCCGGCAACGCGGCGGCGGCAGCGGGCAGCTCGGCGCCGTGCGCATAGCCATGGAACAAGGCGAAGCCACCGACCACGGCCATGCCGGCCGGGCCCGGCAGCGCGGCGCGCGCCGCCACCAGCAGGCCAAGCACCAGCAGCGAAGCGGCGATCATGGGCTCCACCGCCGGCAGGGCGAGCCCGCCCAGCCCGAGCACGGCGCCCACCAGCATCAGCAGCACGAAGGCGAGCGGCAGCCGCAGCACGCTGCCGCCCTGCGCCGTCTGTGCGCTCCAGACCCCGACCGCCGTCATCGCCAGCAGGTGGTCCAGTCCGGTGAAGGGGTGCAGCAGGCCGGCCCACAGGCTGGCGCCGACGGTGGCGGCATCGTGGCCGGGATGGGCAAAGGCGGAGGCAGCGGCCAGCGACAGGGTGGCGCCAAGGGCCAGGCGCGCGCGGACGATGTTGCGGGAGGGGCGGTTCATCGGGATCTCTCTTCTGGTGTCAGCTCAGGAAAGGCTCGGGCAGGGACGCGCGGCACGGCCTCAGACGATCGGGTGGTGCACCGTGACCAGCTTGGTGCCGTCCGGGAAGGTGGCTTCGACCTGGATCTCCGGGATCATCTCGGCCACGCCTTCCATCACGTCCTCGCGCGCCAGCACGGTGGTGCCCTCGTGCATCAGCTCGGCCACGGTGCGGCCGTCGCGCGCCCCCTCCATGATGGCGGCGGTGATCAGCGCCACCGCCTCGGGGTAGTTCAGTTTCAGTCCGCGCGCGCGGCGGCGCTCGGCCAGCAGCGCGGCGGTGAAGATCAGCAGCTTGTCCTTCTCGCGTGGTGTCAGTTCCATGCTCGCATTCCTCTTGTCTCTCGGTTCCCTTGGTTCTCTTGGTTCTCTCGGTTCTCTCGGCTTGCCGTCCCATCCATCGGCGTGTCCACCGCCCCGGCCTCAGGCGAGCTCAAGTGGCCCACAGGCGCAGCGGCCGCGCCGGCACCCCGTGCATGGGCTCGCGCAGCAGCGTCCATGCCGCCACCAGCACCTGGCGTACCGCCTCCATGCGCTCACCCAGCACGCGCAGCAGCAGCACGGGCTGCGCGCGCGCCGCCGGCAGGCAGCTCACGCCCGCACGCAACACCGCCGTGTAGGGTAGCGTCTGCGCCAGCTGCTCGGCCAGCTCCTGCGTGGCCCCCTCCCCCACCGCCCACAGCGTGCCCATCACCGGCAGCCCGTCCATGCCGCCCCGGGCGCCGCGCAACGGTGAGTCCGCCGTGATGTGCGCCTGCTCGATCCACTGCGCGCGCGCGCCGCCGCCGACCCAGGTGTCGAGCCACACGGCACCGCTGGACCACTGCTCGCCGGAAGCACGCCGCCCCAGCACCAGCGCGTCCCAGCCGATCACGCTGCCGCCCGGCTCGACCTCGACGCGGGTGGCGATGCGCGCGCGCGCCGCGTCGTAGATGATGTTCTCCTGCGGCAGCCAGTCGAGCCGCGCGCCGGCGGCCACGCGCAGCGTCACGCGCTGCGCGGCCTCGCGCCCGAGCGACTTGTACCACTTGCTTGCGCCGGGCGTGGCCAGCACGCCATGCGCGCCGGCCTCCACCGCCACCTCGATATCGAGGTCGTCGCCGCCGGCGATGCCCGCCGGCGGATGGAGGATCACCGCGTGGCAGGGCGCGCCCTCGGGATAGAGCGGCTTCTGCACCAGCAGCGGCCCCTGGTGGCGGCGCTCGACCAGCACGCTGCGCCCGCCCCGCGCGGCGAAGCGCAGGCGCAGGCTGGCCTGCCAGGCAGGAAGCGTGGCCACGGCGGGAGGGAAATCGGGATGGCGCATGGGAAATGGAAGCACGTATCGGCAAGGCGCGAGGACGGATGCGGGCGGCGGCGCTTGGCACCGCGCCGCCAGACCGCCTGTGCTGCGGGCATCATAGCGCGCCACCGCGGGGCCCGGAAGCCCCGTCGCCGGCGCGCCGCCGCTGCCGCACTCGCACGGCTTGATCGGCGCAATCGGCGCAATCGGCCCAAGCGGCGCAAGCGGCCCGATCGGCGCTCACACCGCGATCAACTCGCGCACGCCATCGCGCTCCATGTCCGCGCCCGCCCCCTTGGCCACCACTTCGCCGCGGCTCATCACCACGTAGTGGTCGGCCAGGTGGCGGGCGAACTCGTAGTACTGCTCCACCAGCAGCACCGTCATGCCGAATTCGTCGACCAGCAGCCGCAGCGCGCGCCCGATGTCCTGGATGATGGAGGGCTGGATGCCTTCGGTCGGCTCGTCCAGGATCAGCAGGCCGGGCTCGCTCATCAGCGCGCGTCCGATCGCCAGTTGCTGCTGCTGTCCGCCCGACAGGTCGCCGCCGCGCCGCTGGCGCATGGTGCGCAGCACCGGGAACAGCTCGTAGATGCGTTCCGGCACGCCGGCCGGTCGGGCACGGCTGGCCGCGCCGATCAGCAGGTTCTCTTCCACCGTCAGGCGCGGGAAGATCTCGCGCCCCTGCGGCACATAGGCCAGGCCTGCGGACACGCGTTCGTAGGGCGGCTTCTTTTCCAGCGCGCGGCCATCCCACTGGATGCTGCCGCTGCGCGTGGGCACCACGCCCATCAGGCATTTGAGCAGCGTGCTCTTGCCTACGCCGTTGCGCCCGAGCAGCGTGGTCAGGCGGCCGTGCGGCACCTCGAAGCTGACGTCGCGCAGGATGTGGCTGCCGCCGTAGAACTGGTTCAGTGCATTGACCTGCAGCATCTTCATCGTCCCAGATAAGATTCGATCACGCGCTCGTCGCGCTTGACGGCGTCCAGCGTGCCTTCGGCCAGCACGCTGCCCTCGGCCAGCACCGTCACCTTGCCGGCCTCGCCGGCCAGCGCGGCGACGAACTCCATGTCATGCTCCACCACCATCATCGAGCAGGTGCCGCGCAGGCCGTTGAGCAGCGCGGCGAGCTGCATGGTTTCCTCGTCGGTCATGCCGGCCACCGGCTCGTCCAGCAGCAACAGCTGCGGCTGCTGCATCAGCAGCATGCCGATCTCGAGGCGCTGCTTCTGTCCGTGCGACAGCAGCCCGGCGGGCCGGTAGGCCTCGTCTTCCAGACCGGTCAGCGCCAGCGTCTGCTCGATGCGGCCGCGCCCGCTGCCGTCCAGGCGCGCGCGCAGCGTGGCCCACCAGCGCTTGTCCGCCTTCATCGCCAGCTCCAGGTTCTCCCACACCGCGTGCTGCTCGAACACGGTGGGCTTCTGGAACTTGCGGCCGATGCCGGCCTGGGCGATCTGCGGCTCCGTCATGCGCATCAGGTCGATGGTCTGGCCCAGGAACACGCGGCCGTTGACGCTGGCGTTACGCGGTCCGGTCTTGCCGGTGATCACGTCCATCATGGTGGTCTTGCCGGCGCCGTTGGGGCCGATCACGCAGCGCAGCTCGCCGTGGTCGATCGACAGCGTCAGCTTGTTGAGCGCGCGGAAGCCATCGAACTGCACGGTCACGTCCTCCAGGTAGAGGATGGGGCCGTGCGAGACGTCGATGACGCCCGGCTCCAGCACCCGGCCCAGGCCGGTGGCGTCGCCGCTCTCGGCCAACCCGGCATCGCCCTGCGCGCCGGCCTCGACGCTCTTGCTGATACCCATCGCCGCACTCATGCCTCACCTCCGCTATGGCTCGCGCCGGCCGCCGGCGCGGCCGCCACCGCCGGCACCTGCGGCCGGCGCGCGGCGCGCAGCCGCTTGAACAGGCCGACCACGCCGTCCGGCAGGTAGAGCGTGACCAGCACGAACATCGCCCCCAGCAGGAACAGCCAGTACTCGGCGAAATAGGCCGTGAACAGGGTCTTGGCCCCGTTGACGAGGAAGGCGCCGACGACCGGGCCGACCAGCGTGCCGCGCCCGCCCACGGCCACCCACACCGCCATCTCGATCGAGTTGGCCGGCGACATCTCGCCCGGGTTGATGATGCCCACCTGCGGCACGTAGAGCGCGCCCGCGATACCGCACAGCACCGCCGAGAAGGTCCATACGAACAGCTTGTAGCCGAGCGGGTTGTAGCCGGAGAACATCACGCGCGTCTCGGCATCGCGCACCGCCGTCACCACGCGGCCCAGCTTGGAGGCGACGATGGCGCGGCAGGCGATGAAGCCGGCCAGCAGCGCGGCGAAGCTCAGCACGAACAGCGCGGTGCGGGTCTGCGGCGCGGCCACGGCGAAGCCGGCGATGCGCTTGAAGTCGGTGAAGCCGTTGTTGCCGCCGAAGCCGGTCTCGTTGCGGAAGAACAGCAGCATGGCCGCATAGGTCATCGCCTGTGTGATGATGGACAGGTAGACGCCCTTGATGCGCGAGCGGAAGGCGAAGAAGCCGAACAGCCAGGCCAGCAAGCCGGGCACCAGCACCACCAGGGCCAGCGCCACCCACAGGTGCTCGCTGCCGTGCCAGAACCAGGGCAGTTCCTTCCAGTCCAGGAACACCATGAAGTCCGGCAGCTCGCTCTTGTAGACGCCCTCGCGCCCGATGGCCCGCATCAGGTACATGCCCATGGCATAGCCGCCGAGGGCGAAGAACAGGCCATGGCCCAGGCTGAGGATGCCGCAGTAGCCCCACACCAGGTCGAGCGCGATGGCCGCCAGCGCGTAGCACATGATCTTGCCGATCAGCGTCAGTGCGTAAGCCGACAGGTGCAGCGGATGGCCGGGCGGCAGCACCAGCGCGCACAGCGGCACGCCGATGCAGGCGATGGCGGCGAGCACCGCCAGCGCCAGCCAGCCGCGCGCGGGGAACAGCGGCTGGCGCTCGGGCACGTCCAGGCGCAAACCGTTCGAGGATCGAGAGAAGGAACCCTGCATCATGCCTCCGCGCTGCGCCCCTTGAGCGCGAACAGTCCTTGCGGGCGCTTCTGGATGAAGAGCACGATCAGCACCAGGACGAAGATCTTGGCCAGCACCGCGCCGTAGAACGGCTCGATGAACTTGTTGACGAGGCCCAGGCCGAAGGCCCCGACGATGGTGCCGGCGAGCTGGCCCACGCCGCCCAGCACGACCACCATGAAGGAATCGATGATGTAGGCCTGGCCGAGGTCCGGACCCACATTGCCGATCTGCGACAGCGCACAACCGCCCAGGCCGGCGATGCCGGCGCCGAAGGCGAAGGCGTAGCTGTCGACCTTCCAGGTGCGCACGCCCACGCAGGCCGCCATGGTGCGGTTCTGCGTGGTGGCGCGCACGAACAGGCCGAGGCGGGTGCGGTTGAGCACGCCCCAGGCCACCGCCACCACCGCCAGCGCGAACACGATGATGACGACGCGGTTGTAGGGAATCACCAGGGCCGGCAGCAGCGCGAAGCCGCCGCTCATCCATGCCGGATTGGCCACCTCCACGTTCTGCGCGCCGAACACCGTGCGCACGGCCTGCATCAGCAGCAGGCTGACGCCGAAGGTCGCCAGCAAGGTCTCGAGCGGGCGGCCGTACAGATGGCGCAGCACCAGGCGCTCCAGCACGAAGCCGACCAGCGCCGAGGCCAGGAAGGCGGCCGGCAGCGCCGCCAGCAGGTACCACTCGAAGGCGCCGGGGAAATGCGCGCGGAACACGCTCTGCACCGAGTAGGTCGCATAGGCGCCGATCATCAGGAATTCACCGTGCGCCATGTTGATGACGCCGATCAGGCCGTAGGTGATGGCCAGGCCGAGCGCCGCCAGCAGCAGCACGCTGCCCAGGCTCAGGCCGGCGAACAGGTTGCCGATCAGCTCGGCGCGGCGCTGCTCGGTGCGCAAGCCGTCGAGCACCTGCTGGGCGGCCACGCGCAGCTCGGCATCGGGCTCGCGGTAGCGGCCCGCCGCATCGCGCTCGACGAAGGGCTTGAGCTTGAGGCGGTTCTGCGGATTATCGTCGCGCCCGAGGATGCGGATCGCCTCCAGGCGCGCGTTGCGGTCCGGGTCGGACAGCGCCGCGCCGGCCCAGATCACGTCCAGCTTGGCGCGCAGCGCGGGGTCGGCCTCCGCCTTGCGGGCCGCCTCGACCGTCTCGCGCGACGCGCTGTCGGGCTGGTCGAGCAGGGTATTGATGGCCTGCGTGCGCACCGCGATGTCGGGCGACTGCAGCAGCAGGCTGCTGGCCGCGCTGTCCACCTGGGAGCGCAGGCTGTTGTTCAAGGTCGGCGCCTCCAGCTCGTCGGCCTTGACCGCGACCGGCTTGCCGCTGACGGCGTCGAGGATCTTGTCGCCGTCCTGGATCACCATGCCGGTGCCGGGGGCGTATTGCAGCGAATCGTCCTGCAGCGCCTTGAGGATGGGGCCGGCCTGCGCGGCCGGCGCCTTGGCGAGCGCGGCGATGGCGGCGCTCTTGGCGTCGAAATCGTCCCCTGCCAGCGGCTTGAGGTCGTCCTGCGTCAGCGGCGCGGCGTGCAGCAGCGGCACCGCGAGCAGCAGCGCGGCGGCCAGCGCGGCGCGCAGGCGGGAGGCGGCGGACTGGAATGCGGTTCGGAGCATGATGGTCTGTGGTCGGCGACGGATGGCAGGACGGCCGGCCTCCTCCGGGGGTGTCCGGTGGCGGCCAGGCCGCCATGCGCGGACATGGCGGTACGATCGGAGGGGCCGGCGCGTGGCGCCGCCCTCCTCCCCCGCTTACATCACCTTGTCGGGCTTGCCTTCGTTGCCCGAGATGAACGGGCTCCAGGGCTGGGCGCGGATGGGCTTCGGCGTCTTCCACACCACGCTGAACTGGCCGTCGCCGCGCACCTCGCCGATCATCACCGGCTTGTACAGGTGGTGGTTGTCGCCCATGGTCAGCGTGAAGCCGTCCGGCGCCTTGAAGGTCTGGCCGTACATGGCCGCACGCACCTTGTCCGGATCGGTGCTGCCGGCCTTCTTGACGGCCTGGGCCCACATATGGATGCCGACGTAGGTCGCTTCCATCGGGTCATTGGTCACGCGCTTGTCGCCGCCGGGCAGGTTGTTGGCCTTGACCCAGGCCGCCCATTCCTTGCGGAAGGCATCGTTGGTCGGGTTCTTGACCGACATGAAGTAGTTCCACGCGGCCAGGTGGCCCACCAGCGGCTTGGTGTCGATGCCGCGCAGCTCTTCTTCGCCGACCGAGAAGGCGACCACCGGCACGTCCTTGGCCTTCAGGCCGGCGTTGCCCAGTTCCTTGTAGAAGGGCACGTTGGAGTCGCCGTTGATGGTCGAGATCACCGCGGTCTTGCCGCCCTGCGAGAACTTCTTGATGTTGGCGACGATGGTCTGGTAGTCGCTGTGGCCGAACGGCGTGTAGACCTCCTCGATGTCCGAGTCGGCCACGCCCTTGCTCTTCAGGAAGGCGCGCAGGATCTTGTTGGTGGTGCGCGGATAGACGTAGTCGGTGCCGAGCAGGAAGAAGCGCTTGGCGCCACCACCCTCCTTGCTCATCAGGTATTCGACGGCCGGGATGGCCTGCTGGTTGGGCGCCGCGCCGGTGTAGAAGACGTTCTTCGACATCTCTTCGCCTTCATACTGCACCGGGTAGAACAGCAGCGAGTTCAGTTCCTCGTAGACCGGCAGCACCGACTTGCGCGACACCGAAGTCCAGCAGCCGAAGGTGACCGCCACCTTGTCCTTGCTGATCAGCTGGCGCGCCTTCTCGGCGAACAGCGGCCAGTTCGAGGCCGGGTCCACCACCACCGGTTCGAGCTTGCGGCCCAGCACGCCACCGCTCTTGTTGATCTCGTCGATGGTCATCAGCGCGACGTCCTTCAGCGAGGTCTCGGAGATCGCCATCGTGCCGGACAGCGAGTGCAGGATGCCGACCTTGATCGGCTCCTTGCTCTGCGCCAGTGCCAGCGTGCTGGACCCGATCATCGCCGCCGCGGCCACCGCGGTCAGCTTCAGCATATTGCGTCGTTTCATTGCAGCTCCCAGATTGTCGTGTGTTGTGGAACAGCGAACTCCGGGTGCAGGTTCTGCAACTAGCGTGCCAAGGCCATCGCCGCGTGCGGGGGCCCGGCCGGCGCGGCGGCGGGGCGTGGAACGGGCGCCCGTCAGGGCGGCGCACCAACGGCGTGCAGCGACGCTGCGCACCATCGGCGTGCATGGGGCAGAGTGGTGCATGGCGCGCACGGGTGAAGCGCCAGGCATGCCGGCGCCGGGGGTGGCGCGTGGGCCCTGCGCGTGCGGCGTGAACCACGATCGGGCGTAGGTGCGGCGGCCATGCGCCAAGGCGGCGCGCCAGGGGGCAACGCGGCCGGCGCGGCAACAAAGAAAAACGGGCCCCGCAGGGCCCGTTGGTCGGAACATCGGAACATCGCGTGCCGCCGGGCGGCACGCGGCGTTCAATGCGCCATCATGTTGACGTTCATGTTGTGCATGATCCACAGCGAGCCTGCCACCACGATCAGCAGGATCAGCGCGGTGAAGGCCAGCACGATCACGTTCCAGCGCTGCTCCGAAGAGCGGTCGAGGTGGAGGAAGTAGACCATGTGGACGAGGATCTGCACCACGGCCAGCGCCAGGATCACCACCAGGATGGTCGACGGGGCGGCCGAGCCGTCCATCACCATCTTGAACGGGATCACGGTCAGGATGACCGCCAGCACGAAGCCGATCACATAGGACTTGACGCTGCCGTGGCTGGCACCGCCAGCGGCATGGCTGCCGTGGCCGGCGGAGACGTTGCTGTGTTCCATTTACATCGCTCCCATCAGGTACACCACGGTGAACACGCCGATCCAGACGATGTCCAGAAAGTGCCAGAACAGCGCGAAGCACGCCAGGCGCTTGTTCATGGTGGGCGTCAGGCCCTTCTTGGCGATCTGGCACATCAGCACGGCCATCCACAGCAGGCCGCTGGCCACGTGCAGGCCGTGGGTGCCGACCAGCGTGAAGAAGGACGACAGGAAGGCGCTGCGCTGCGGGCTGGCGCCCTCGGCGATCAGGTGATGGAACTCGTTGATTTCCATGCCGATGAAGGCCGCGCCCAGCAGGAAGGTGATGGCCAGCCAGAACTGCAGGCGGGCCTTCTGGCCGTTGTGCAGGGCCACCATCGCCATGCCCGAGGTCAGGCTCGAGAACAGCAGCAGGAAGGTCTCGACCAGGACGTAGTTCAGTTCGAACAGTTCCTTGCCCGAGGGGCCGCCCGCCACTTCGCCGCGCAGCACCGCGAAAGCGGCGAACAGTCCGGCGAAGATGATGCAGTCGGTCATCAGGTACACCCAGAACCCGAACACCGTGTTACCGGCGGTGTCGTGGTGGGCGTGGTCGTGGTCGTGCGCGTGGTCATGCGCCGCGGGGGCGGCGTGCGCGGGATAACGGTCTAGGACTTGGGTCGACATGTTCAGGCCTGCGACGCGAGACGGTCAAAATGGCGCGCTTCGACGGCTTCGACTTCCTTCGCGGGCACGTAGTAGTCGATGTGGTCGTCGTTGCTGCGGACGATGAAGGAGACGATCATGCCGACCAGGCCGACGATGGCCAGCCACCAGATGTGCCAGGTCAGGGCGAAGCCGAACACCAGGCTGAAGGCACCGATGAAGAAGCCTGCGCCGGTGTTCTTGGGCATGTGGATCTGGTCGTAGTGCGCTTCCTTCTTCGGCACGTCGCCACGGGCCTTCATGTCGGCGAGGGCGTCGAGGTCCTGCACCACCGGGGTGTGCGCGAAGTTATAGAACGGGGGCGGCGACGAGGTGGCCCACTCCAGGGTGCGGCCGTTCCACGGATCGCCGGTCACGTCGGCCAGCGCCTTGCGGTTGCGGATCGACACGATGATCTGCAGCACCTGGAACACGATGCCCAGGCCGATCAGCACCGCGCCGATCACGGCCACGTGCAGGAACGGGGTCCATTCCGGGTTGTCGGTGTGGTTCAGGCGGCGGGTCATGCCCATCAGGCCCAGTGCGTACAGCGGCATGAAGGCGAAGTAGAAGCCCACCAGCCAGCACCAGAAGGCGCACTTGCCGAGGCGCTCGTCCAGCTTGAAGCCGAAGGCCTTCGGGAACCAGTAGGTCACGCCGGCCAGGTAGCCGAACAGCACGCCGCCGATGATCACGTTGTGGAAGTGGGCGATCAGGAACAGGCTGTTGTGCAGCACGAAGTCAGCCGCCGGCACCGCCATCAGCACGCCGGTCATGCCGCCGATCACGAAGGTGACCATGAAGCCCAGGGTCCACATGACCGGGGTGGTCATGCGCACGCGGCCGCGGTACATGGTGAACAGCCAGTTGAAGATCTTCACCCCGGTCGGGATGGAGATGATCATGGTCGTGATGCCGAAGAAGGCATTGACGTTGGCGCCGGAGCCCATCGTGAAGAAGTGGTGCAGCCAGACCAGGAACGACAGCACCATGATGCAGCAGGTGGCGTAGACCATGCCCTTGTAGCCGAACAGCTTCTTGCCCGAGAAGGTCGAGATGATTTCCGAGAAGATGCCGAAGGCAGGCAGGATCAGGATGTAGACCTCAGGGTGGCCCCAGATCCAGATCATGTTCACGTACATCATGGCGTTGCCGCCCATCTCGTTCGTGAAGAAGTGCATGCCCAGGTAGCGGTCCAGGCCCAGCAGCGCCAGGGTCACGGTCAGCACGGGGAACGAGGCCAGGATCAGCACGTTGGTGCACAGCGCGGTCCAGGTGAAGACCGGCATGCGCATCAGGGTCATGCCCGGCGCGCGCATCTTGAGGATGGTCACCAGGAAGTTGACGCCGGTCAGCAAGGTACCGAGGCCTGAGATCTGCAGGGCCCACAAGTAGTAGTCGACCCCCACGCCCGGGCTGTAGGCCAGCTCGGACAGCGGCGGGTAGGCCAGCCAGCCGGTGCGGGCGAATTCGCCGACGCCCAGCGAGACGTTGACCAGCATGGCACCGGCCACGAACAGCCAGAAGCTCAGCGTGTTCAGGAACGGGAAGGCCACGTCGCGCGCGCCGATCTGCAGCGGCACGACCAGGTTCATCAGGCCGGTCATCAGCGGCATCGCCACGAAGAAGATCATGATCACGCCGTGGGCGGTGAAGATCTGGTCGTAGTGCTCGGGCGGCAGGATGCCCGGGTTGCCGTTGGTGGCCAGCGCGAGCTGGGTACGCATCATGATGGCGTCGGCGAAGCCGCGCAGCAGCATGATCAGCGCGACCAGCGAGTACATGATGCCGATCTTCTTGTGGTCGACCGAAGTGATCCAGTCATTCCACAGCGGCTTCCACTTGCCGAAGTAAGTGATCAGGGCGAATACCGCCAGCCCTGCCAGGCCTGCCCCGCCCAGCGCGCCCATGATGATGGGCTCGTGGTACGGAATGGCCTCCAGTGTCAATTTGCCAAACATTCTTGCTCCTAGGAATTCGAGCCCGGCGCCGCGACGGCGGGCACGGCCATGGACACCTGCTGGCCGGTGCCGATCGTGTTGCGCGAGGTGCAGACGGGACCGTAGGAGGTGCCGCCGCCGGCGATGGCGCCACCGGTGCCATCCATGTACTTGTGCAGGACGCCGTGGAACAGGTTCGGGTCAACCTTGGCGAACAGGGTCACCGGCTCCTTCTCGCTGGGCTGGGCCAGCTTTTCGTAATCGGCCAGGGTCAGTTCGCGCGGGGACGCCTTGACCTGCTTGAGCCACTGCTCGAACTCGAAGCCCGACATCGCCTTGGCCTTGAACTTCATGCCCGAGAAGCCGCCGCCGCTGTAGTTCGACGACATGCCGTCGTACACGCCGGCATGGTTGGCGATCAGGTGCAGCTTGGTTTCCATCCCGGCCATCGCATAGATCATGCTGCCCAGTTGCGGGATGAAGAACGAGTTCATCACCGAATCCGAGGTGATCTTGAAGTTCACCGGCGTGTTGACCGGGAAGGCGATCTCGTTGATGGTGGCGACGTGCTGGTCCGGGTAGATGAACAACCACTTCCAATCCAGTGCGACGGCCTCGATGGTGATCGGCTTGACTTCGGATTCGATGGGCTTGTACGGGTCCAGGTCGTGCGAAGACTTCCAGGTGATGTAGCCCAGCACCATGATGATCAGGCAGGGGATCAGCCACACCACCACCTCGATGGCGGTGGAGTGCGACCAGTCGGGCTCGTAGCGCGCCGCCTTGTTGCTCTCGCGGTATTTCCAGGCGAATGCCAGCGTCATGATGATGACGGGCACGACCACCAGCAGCATCAGCCAGGTGGCCGTGATGATGATGGAGCGCTCCTCGATGCCGATCGCGCCCTTCGGATCGAGCACACCCATGTTGCAGCCGCCAAGCAGCAGCAAGCCCAAGCTGGGCAGGAACCGCGTCCAACGCGGAGGTTTATATTTCTTCATGTCACGACTGGGTTGAGTTCGCCGCGGCTAGGCACGACGCGGCTTCACTGCCTGGCGCGGGAGCGCGAGGCGGGGAAGGACTGGGGAAAGGAAACCGGAGCGCGGAGCCCGGGGCATTGGCCCGGGAGCATGCGGCCGACCGTTGCTTCAGGCCGATCCGGGCATCACCTTGTGGGCGACTGCGCCGAACCGGCCAGGCGGTCCGCATTGGGGGGTATTCGCATGGCGGTGCCTGCCCCGCCGGCTCAATAGGCGAGCGCTATCTGCAGGCGAAGGGGGCGAGGCGGCAAACATCGTGGCGCGAATTTATCGCAACGCAACATGCAGGGTAAACCACAGGTACCGGACACACTGTCCGGAAAATCGGACAATGACGAAGGCAGGTCGGGGATGCGCACCTTGGCGGTGCCAGGGAGAGTGGCCGGCGCCACCGCCGGCCGGCAGGCGGCCGGACCGGCCAGCCCTTGCCATGCCTGCGCCCGCCGGGTGTGACGGGGAGATGGTGGAGGAAGCCTTCCCACTAGATCCGGGTACGCCGAAGGCAATCCGGAAGACTACGTGGTGCGCCGGGGTGCGACAATATGTCGCCCCATGTGCGACAGGGTCTTTCTGCGCGATTTGTCGTAGTGGCACAACGAAAAAGCGCGGAGTTCCCGACCTCCGCGCTGCTGTGCAGCAGGCTGCCGGCGGGAGTCCTGTCTCCGCTGCCCGCCCGCCCCGCAGGTCCGGCTAGCGCCAGTGCTCGCGGCGCTCATGCTCGCGCCACTCGTGGTCACGCCACTCGTGCTCGCGCCATTCCCGCTCACGCCAGTGCCGCTCGCGCCATCCCGGCCCCCAGTAGCCGGGGCCCGGTGCCACCACGACGGGAGGCGCGTAGGCCGGAGCCGCGTAGACCGGCGGCGGCGGTGCATAGACCGGGGCAGGCGCGACATACACCGGCGGCGCGACCACGACCGGCGCCGGAATACCGATGCCGATCCCCACGTCAACGTGCGCCTGCGCGCCTGCACTGGCCAGCAGCCCCGCCGCCGCCATGCAAATCAAGCCGATGTATTTCATATCTATCCGTCCGATCTTTGTCCGTGTAACGGGGCGCCAGGTTCCATGCCCGGCTGCTCCACGCCTGCACTCTAGGGCCGCGCAAGCCTGCCAGGCTTTGTGGAATCGCTACAGTTGTATCCGTTTGTAATGCGGAAGGCGCCCGGCACAGCCGGGTAGGCCGGCAGATGGCGCGGCCGACAGGAAAAAAGGCCGCACATGGCGGCCTTTCCAAGTGGAATCTACGCAGGATGCCAGCAGGATAGCGACAGGGTGGCGCGTATGCCCTCTGCCGGCGTCACAGCGGCCCGGCGTCAGGAGTAGCGGCGGCTGATCGATTCGGCCACACAGACCGGACGGTCGCTGCCTTCACGTTCCATGGTCACTTCCCAGGTCGACTGGGCACCGACCAGGCCCGGCGCATTCGGCAGCGGATCCAGGCGCTCCACCTTGAGCAGCCTGATGCGTGCGCGCAGGCGGCTGCCCACCGGCACCGGCGAGGTGAAGCGTACGCGGTTCAGGCCGTAGTTGACCCCCATCTTGACGCCGGGCATGTCGAGCGCGCTCTGCATCATGGCGGGCAGCAGCGACAAGGTGAGGAAACCGTGAGCGACCGGGGCGCCGAACGGCGACTCGCGCCTGGCCCGTTCCACGTCGACGTGGATCCACTGGTGGTCGCCGGTGGCTTCGGCGAAGAGGTTGACCTGCTGCTGGGTGATCTCCATCCAGTTGCTGACGGCGACTTCCTGGCCTTGCAGGCTCTCGAGCTCCTCGAGCGAGGCAATGGTGCGCATCCTGTCTCCTTCTATCGTCTTGAGTTGGCTTTGGTTGGCTTCGGTTGGCTGTGCTTAGTCTTGCTTTGCTGGCAATTCGTCCAGCTCGGGCCGGGTCGTGAACCGCGCCCGGCCGACAGGTCCAGGGCCGGGCTGCGGCGGCGTCATGCCAGCCCATTGTGCCTGCCGCGCCGGATTCCCGCTCAGGCGGGCCGGCGCCCGTACATGCCCATGCCCTTGACCGTGCAGACCAGTTCGCCGCGCTGGTTGGTGGCCTCCCACAGCGTGTGCACCACGCCGCGGTCGGGCTTGGACTGGGACGGGCGCGACTCCAGCACGCTCAGGGTGACGCTGAGCGTGTCGCCCGCGTAGACGGGCTTGAGCCAGCGGATGCCGTCCACGCCGGGCGAGCCCATGCTGGCGGACTTGCCGACCATGCTGTTGACCACCAGCCGCATCATGATGCCGCAGGTCATCCAGCCGCTGGAGATCAGGCCGCCGTAGATGCTCCTGGCGGCGGCCTCCTTGTCGGTATGGAAGGGCTGTGGATCGTACTGGCGGGCGAAGGCCAGGATCTCTTCCTCGGTGACGTGGTAGGAGCCCAGGTCGCGCTTGCTGCCGACCGTGAAGTCTTCGAAGTAAAGCATGGTGATTGTGACCTGCAAGTGGCCGCTCGGGCCGGTTCTGGGTTGAGGCCTGCGTCATGCCGGCACCACCGCCGGGGACGTGCCCGGAAGCAAAAAAGCCGCGCCCGGACCACCGGCGCGGCTTGTCTGCTCACTGCGCGCGGACGCGCATCAGGCTGCCTGCTGGAAGCCCGGCTGTGCGGCGAAGCGGCCCAGGTGATGGTCCACGTCGCCGAAGGTGGTGTTGATCAGCGTCAGGCGCTTGAACATGTGCGCGGCCGGCAGTTCGTTGGTCACGCCCATGCCGCCGTGGATCTGCACCGCCTCCTGGCCGACCGCGCGCGCGGCCTGGCCGACGCGTGCCTTGGCGGCGGAGGCAAAGCGGCGGCGCTCCTCGGGCGACGACTCTTCGAAGCGCGCCGCGGCCAGCAGCGTGATCGAGCGCGACTGCTCGGCATGGATGAACATCTCCACCATGCGGTGCTGCAGCGCCTGGAAGCGCGCGATCGGCACGCCGAACTGCTGGCGCGTCTTGGCGTATTCCAGCGTGGCGGCGTTGAGCGTGTCCATCACGCCGACCGCCTCTGCGCACAGCAGCACGGCGGCGTAGTCGGCGCTCTCCTCGATGATCGGCCAGGCCTTGCCTGCGCTGCCCAGCAGCGTGGCCGGCGCATCCTGGAACTGGATGTCGGCCGCGCGCAGGTTGTCGATGGTGCGGTAGTCGGTGACGCTGACACCGGCACCCTTGACGTCCACCAGGAACAGCGAGATGCCGTCCAGGTCGGCCTCGGCGCCGCCGGTGCGCGCCGACACCACCAGCTTGTCGGCCTGCGCGCCGTGGATGGCCACGACCTTGCGGCCGTTCAGCTTGCCGTCCTTGGCCGTGACGCGCACGTCATTGAGCGCATAGCGGGCTTGCGGCTCGTTGAAGGCGGTGGCCAGCTTGAGTTCGCCACCGGCCACCTGCTCCAGCAGCGCTTCCTGGCCGCCGGCCAGCTTCAGCGCGTGCGCGGCCACCACGGTGGCCAGGTAGGGCTCGACCACCAGGCCGCGGCCGAGCTCCTGCATCACCACCATCATGTCGACCGCCTTGCCGGAGAAGCCGCCCTGCGCTTCCGGCACCGGCAGCGCGGTCAGGCCCAGCTCGACCAGCGCGCCCCAGGCGGAGTCGCTGTGGCCGGCGGAGGTCTGGATGCCCTTCTTGCGGGTCTCGAAGTCGTAGCTCTTGTCGATGAAGCGGTGGATCGCGTCGGCGAGCTGCTTCTGTTCGTCGCTCAGATTGAAGTTCATGTCGCGTGTCTCCTCACAGCCCCAGGATCATCTTGCTGATGATGTTCTTCTGAATTTCGTTGGAGCCGCCGTAGATGGAGGTCTTCCGATAGTTGAAGTAGTACGCGGCCAGCGGCGCGGCATCGTCGTAGCCGGTCACGGCATGCTCGTGCTCGCACTCCAGGTAGGCCGGATCGAAGGGCTGGGCGTAGGGGCCGACGGCCTCGACCATCAGCTCGGTCAGCAGCTGCTGGATCTCGGTGCCCTTGATCTTGAGCATCGAGGCTTCCGGGCCGGGGCCCTTGCCTGCGGCCTCGCTCGACACCACGCGCAGCACGGTGATCTCCAGCGCCATCAGCTCGACTTCCAGCGCGGCGACCTTGGCGCCGAACACCGGATCCTCGAGCAGCGGCTTGCCGTTCTTCTGCTGCTGGCGCGCCACGCGCTTGAGGAAGCCCAGTTCGCGCTTGGAATTGCCCACGCGGGCGATGCCGGTGCGCTCGTGGCCGAGCAGGTACTTGGCGTAGGTCCAGCCCTTGTTCTCTTCGCCGACGCGGTTCTCGACCGGCACCTGCACGTTGTCGAAGAAGACCTCGTTCACCTCATGCTCTTCGTCCAGCATGATGATGGGGCGCACGGTGATGCCCGGGGTCTTCATGTCGATCAGCAGGAAGGAGATGCCCTCCTGCTGCTTGGCCTCGGGATCGGTGCGCACCAGGCAGAAGATCATGTCGGCGTGCTGGCCGAGCGTGGTCCAGGTCTTCTGGCCGTTGACGATGTAGTGCTTGCCGTCCGAGGTCAGCTGGGCGCGCGTCTTCAGCGAAGCCAGGTCGGAACCCGAACCCGGCTCGGAATAGCCCTGGCACCACCAGTCGGTGCAGTCCAGGATGCGCGGCAGGTAGTACTGCTTCTGCTGCTCGTTGCCGTACTTCATGATCACCGGTGCCACCATGGCGACACCGAAGGGCAGCACGCCGGGCGCGCCGACACGGGCGTTCTCTTCATCCCAGATATGACGCTGGGTGGCGTTCCAGCCGGTGCCGCCGAACTGCACGGGCCAGTGCGGCGCCGACCAGCCGTTGCCGGCCAGAATCTTGTGCCAGCGCACCAGGTCGTCGCGGTTCGGACGCCGGTGGTTCAGCACCTTGCTGCGGATGTCCGCCGGCAGATTGGCCTCCAGCCAGCCGCGCACTTCCGCGCGGAAGGCGTCGTCGGCCGCCGAGTAGTTGAGATCCATGCCCGTCTCCAGTGATGATGCCGGCGTCTAAATGACCGGCGCGTTGTTCTGCCTGCGCGTCATGCACCGGCGGGAACGGGCACAGGACGCAATTCAGTGGGCCGTCTGCTTGAGCGCGTCCGGCACCACGAGCTGGATGGTATCGATGCCCTCCTCGGCCAGCGCCTGCACCTCTTCGGCCGACGCCGAGCCGCGGATACCGCGCTCGGGCGCCTCTTCGTAGTGCATGCGCCTCGCCTCCTCGGCAAAGCGTTCCCCCACGTCCTCGGTCTGCGCCAGCACCTGCCGCACCGCCTTCAGGTACAGCGCCTGCAGCGCCGCCTGCCGTGCGGTCGGCGAGGATTCGCCGGAGCCCTGCGCCGGCGCCACGGCGCCCGAGAGATTCAGGCGCGGCGCGCTCGGCAGCCGGCTCACGGCGTGGTCGCCGCAGACCGGGCACTGGACGAGGTCACGCGCGATCTGGTTCTGCGCCTCCTCCTCCGAGGCGAACCAGCCCTCGAAACGATGGTCATGCGCACAGCGCAGGTCGAGCACCTTCATGATCTTTCCAGCCCGTCGAAAGCAATATTATCCGTGAATCGAAATTTTGTGAACGGTCGTGCTAATTTTTTTGCGAACCGCTCCAAACCCGCCGCAAGCGCCGAAAAATGGCGGATGCGGCAGGGATTCTGCCATGCAAAACGGCAAGGCGAGGACGCCCTGCCCGATACAAGCTTAACAGCAGGTGGAAAGGGGCGCTGCCGCGGCCATGCCGGCGCCCCGGGGGCGGAGGAACGCTGGCTTGCAAAGCCTCGTGCAGCGGGGCCGCGCCGGGACAGCGGGGCGGCGACGGCAGGTGCGCCGCCCCCCCCGGGGCGCTCAGGCTGCCTGGCGCGCGAAGTCGCTGGCGCTGCCGCGCCAGGCCAGCAGGGCCTCCCCGACGAACCGGTGCCAGTAGGCCTCGGAGCCGTGCGCCATGCGCCATTCGTGCAGCCGGCGTGTCAGCAGTTGCAGATCATATTCCTCAGTGACGCCGATCGCACCGTGCACCGCATGCGCGCTGGCCGCGACCACGCCGACGGCCTCGCTGGTACGCGCCTTGGCGATGGCCGCCCCCAGCATGGCCGGCACCGGGCGGTCGCCGCGGAAGGCGAGTTCGGCGGCGGTGCCGGCCGCCGCCACATGTTCCGCCATCACGGCAAGCTGGTGCTGGATGGCCTGGAACTTGCCGATCGACTTGCCGAACTGGGCGCGGTCGTTGCCGTACTGCAGCGTCAGCTCGAACACGCGGCTCATGGCGCCCGCCAGCAGCGCCGCATGCAGGGCGGCGCCGAAAGCCTGCACCCCGCCGCCTGCCCCGGGCAGGCGCAGCAAGGGCTCGGCGCGCGCCCAGCGCAGCGTGGCGCACTGGCTGCCGTGCACGCCGGCGGCGACGCGCTCGGCGGCGGCGCAGTCCAGCAGCACGAGGTCGCTGCCGGCATCGGCCAGCACATGGCCGGCAAGCATGCCGAAGGGCGTCTGGGCGCAATAGCCACCCTCGCCTTCGGCGCGCAGCGCCGGCGCGAGCGTGACCATGCCGGCCGGTACGGCCACGCCGTGCGGCGCCAGCAGCGCACGCGCGGCCAGGCTTTGTGCCACCGGCGCCGGCACGGCGTGCCGTCCCAGCGCGGTGAAGACCGGGAAGGCTTCGGCCAGGGTAAGCCCGGCGCCACCCGCGGCCTCCGGTGCCAGCAACTCGAGGAAGCCGGCGTCGGCCAGAGCGTCCCACAACGGCGCAGCCGGCGCACCAGCCTCCACCTTGCGCACGAAGGCCGGCGTGCATTGGTCTTTCAGGATGGCCTCGATGGCTTCTACGAACATCGCTCAGGTTCTCTCGATGGGGTGACGGGCCCGCTCAGCGCAGCCCCAGGCCGCGCGCGATCATGCCGCGCAGGATCTCGCGGGTTCCGCCGCGCAGCGAAAAGGTCGGTGAGATCTGGCTCAGGTAGGCCACCGTGCGGACCAGTTCGGCATCGATCTCGGCGCCCGGCTCGGCACCGCACAGCGCCTCGATCAGGGCCGGGATCGACTGCTCGAACTCGGTGCCGATGTCCTTGACCAGCGCCGCCTCGACCACCGGGCTCTCGCCACGTGCCAGCCGCGCGGTGACCGCCACCGACATGCTGCGCAGCGTGCACAGGTGGGTGGCGAAGCGCCCGGCCAGTGCGATCTGCTCCGCGCCTGGCGCGCCGCGCCGCAGTCCCGCCAGCCAGTGCTCCAGCAAGGCGATGCTCGAGTAGATGCGTTCCGGACCGCTGCGTTCGAAAGCCAGTTCCGCCGTCACCTGTTCCCAGCCGCTGCCTTCGTCGCCCACCAGCGCGTCTGGCGCCAGCAGCACATCGTCGAAGCTGACCTCCGAGAAATGCGCATCGCCGGTCAGGTCGCGGATGGGGCGCACCGTCACGCCCGGCAGCGACAGGTCGACGATGAACTGCGATAGCCCCCGCTGCCGGTCCTCCGGCGCGCCGGAGGAGCGCACCAGCGCGATCATGTAGTGGCAGTGGTCGGCATTGGTGGTCCAGATCTTGCGCCCCGACAGGCGCCAGCCCTCCTCGCAGCGCGTTGCCCGGGTGCGCACGCTGGCCAGGTCCGAGCCGGAGCCCGGCTCGCTCATGCCGATGCAGAAGAAGGCGTCGCCGGCGCAGATGCGCGGCAGATAGAAGCGCTTCTGCGCCTCGGTGCCGTACTTCAGGATCAGCGGACCGCTCTGGCGGTCGGCGATCCAGTGCGCCGACACCGGCGCCCCCGCCGCCAGCAGTTCCTCGACCAGCACGAAGCGCCGGAAGGCGTCCATGCCGGCACCGCCGTAGGAGGCCGGCAGCGTCAGGCCGACCCAGCCGCGCGCGGCGAGCCGGCGGCTGAAGGCCGCATCGAAACCCATCCACGAGCGGGCACGCACGTCAGCCGGCGCGGCCGGCTGGTTGTCGCGCAGGAAGGCCTTCACATCGGCGCGGAAGGCCTCGGCTTCAGCCGGCAAGGCCGCCAGCCGGAAGGCACTCAGCAAGTTGTCCAAACTTCGACTCCCTTATCGGTCAATCGGTCATACACAGTCACGGTTGCGGTCCTGGCGCCGCTCGTTCCGCCCCGACCCCGAGCGCCTTGGCGACCGGGATCCAGCGCGCGCGCTCGTCCTCGACGAAGCGGCCGAACGCCTCCGGGCTGCCCGGCATCATCGGCTGCGCGCCGATGGCACGCGGCGTGCGCGCCGGCGCCACCACGCCGAACCAGGCGCTGGCCTCGGTATCGTTGAAGCCCAGCTCGCGCAGCGTGGGCACCTCGGGCATCAGCGGGAATCGGGTCGCGTCCAGGATCGCCAGGGCATGCAGCTTACCGGCGCGCGCGTGTGGCATCGACGACGGCAGCGCACCGAACATCAGATGCGCGGACGGCGGCGGATGCGACAGAGTAAGGGCGTCGCGCGGGCCCCGTCCAATATTGATTTGCAAGCTCCCGATATCGAATCGGTATCGGGCGGATGCCGGCGAATGCCCCCTGGAAGCCCTGGCCACAGCGGCGCTGGACAGCTCTTCCCGCACGCCCCCGCCGAGGACAAGCCGTCGGAATACCGCGCCATCTTGGCCCGCCTGCGCCTTGGGCAGGCTTGGCGCGGCAGGCGCGGCAGGCGCGGCAGCGCAATATCCCGGCGATATCGCTCCTGTGCAAACGGATATTGGACAAGCCGAGTCCGCCTCCCTTAGCCTTGCCCCCGGCGGCCGTGCGCAGCAACGTGTGCCGCGACTGCGGCAAGCAGAACGAACCCATACGGAGAGACAAGGACAAATGGCGGATTTCCTGCGATACGAGCAACAGGGCCACATCGTGACCCTGACCATGAACGAGCCCGAGCGGCGCAACCCGCTGACCGGCAACAGCGCGGTCGACGACTTCCTCGCCGCCATCGCTCGCATCCGCGACGACCGCAGCGTGCGCGCGGTGGTCCTCACCGGCGCCGGCGCCGCCTTCTCCACCGGCGGCAATATCCGCGACATGGAACGCCAGGCATCGGGCGCCGTCAGCGGCCTGGAGATCCGCCAGGACTACCGCAACGGCATCCAGCGCCTGCCGCTGGCCCTGTTCAACCTGGAGGTGCCGGTGATCGCCGCAGTCAACGGCCCGGCCATGGGCGCCGGCCTCGACCTGGCCTGCATGTGCGACATCCGCATCGCCGCGGAGCAGGCCCAGTTCGCCGAGAGCTTCGTCAAGCTCGGCATCATTCCCGGCGATGGCGGCGCCTGGCTGCTGCCGCGCGTGATCGGGCTGTCGCGCGCCGCCGAGATGACCTTCACCGGCACGCCGATCGATGCCCGCCAGGCCCTCGAATGGAACCTGGTCTCGCGCGTGGTGCCGGCCGAGCAACTGCTGCCGACGGCCCTCGACATCGCCGCGCGCATCGCCGCCAACCCGCCGCACGCGGTGCGCATGGCCAAGCGGCTGATGCGCGAAGGCATGCACAGCCGCCTGGACACGCTGCTGGAACTGTCGGCCGGCTTGCAGGCACTGTCGCATCAGACCGCCGACCATCGCGAAGCGGTGCAGGCCTTCCTGGAAAAGCGCCAGCCGGTCTTCACCGGCCAGTGAGCCGGCGCAGCCCCATGGACCTGCGCCGCATCCGGCATTTCGTCGTGCTGGCGGAAACGCTGAATTTCCGCCGCGCTGCCGAGCGCCTGCACATGGCGCAGCCACCGCTGTCGGTGTCGATCCAGAAACTGGAGGCCGAACTCGGCACCACGCTGTTCACGCGCGACGCGCGCGGCGTGGCGCTGACGCCAAGCGGCCGCGCCGCGCTCGCCGAGGCACGCCGCATGCTGTTCCACGCCGCGCAATTCTCCGATGCCGCGCGCAGCGCGGACAGCGGCACCGGCGGCGTGCTGCGCGTGGGCTTCGTCGGCTCCACCACCTTCGCGCTGCTGCCGCGCCTGGTGCCGATCTTCCGTGCCGAGTACCCCGGCGTGGAGCTGGTGCTGCGCGAGGCCACCTCGGCGCGCATCCTGCAATGGCTGGACGAGGAAGCGCTCGACGTCGGGCTGGTGCGCACGCCGCTGCTGCGCCACTCGGGCGCCACCCTGCTGCCGCTCGAGCACGACGGCTTCGTGGCCGCGCTGCCGCGCGGCAACGCGCTCGCCGGCAAGGGGCCGCTGCGCCTGGCCGAGCTGGCCGGGGAACGCTTCATCATGTACGCCGCCGACGAGGCGGCCGGCCTGCACAGCGCCGCCATGTCGGCCTGCCAGCTCGCCGGCTTCGTGCCGCGCGTGGCGCAGGAAGCCATCCAGGTGCAGACCGTGCTCGCGCTGGTGGAAAGCGGGCTGGGCGTAGCCCTGGTGCCGTCCATCATGCAGCGCTTCGCCAGCGAGCGTATCGTCTACCGGGAACTGGAGGACTATCCGGCCGCGGCCGCGATCGGGCTCGCCCTGGCCTACCGCCCCGACCAGCAGAGCGCCGCCGCGCAGCGCTTCCGCGACGTGGCGGCGCGGGTCTTCCCGCTGCCGCGCGCCGGCCGGGCGCCCGCGCACGGCGCCGCCGCAGCCTAGTCAGCGCGCGCCCGGCGCTACAGCGTGCGCGCGATGATCTCGCGCATGATTTCGCTGCTGCCGCCGAAGATGCGCTGCACGCGTGCGTCGACCCAGGCGCCGCCGATCGCGTATTCGCTCATGTAGCCTTAACCGCCGTGCAGTTGCAGGAACTCGTCGAGCACGCGGCCCTGCATCTCGGTGGCATTGAGCTTGGCCATGGCCGCGCGGTCCGGGCTCAGCTCGCGGCGCAGGTGCAGCGCCAGGCAATCGTCGACGAAGACGCGCAGCATCTGGGTACGGAACTGTTCGTGGTCTTCACGGAAAACACTACGCATGACGGCTTCCTTGCAAGGCTCGGCCGGCACCTCCGCGAGACGCGCCGGCCCGGGATGGACTGGAATGGGCTGGGATGGGGATTCAGGCGTCGGCTGCGGCGCGGCGCGCCTGCACCGCGAAGCCCTCGCCCGGGCGGCCGCGATAGCGCTCCTTGAGTTCGCGGCGCAGCAGCTTGCCCGTCTCCAGGCGCGGCAGCGGGTTGTCGAACACCACGGTGCGCGGCAGTTTCGGGCGGCCCAGCCTGGCCAGGCAGAAATCCACCAGTTCCTGCGCCATGGCGGCGCCGGCCCGGGCCGGGTCGCGCAGGTGCACCACGGCCTTGGCGACTTCGCCGAACTCCTCGTCGGGCACCCCGCTCACGGCGGCGTCATAAACGGCCGGATGCTGCGTCAGCAGGCCGAGCGACACCAGCCAGCGCCCCACGCGCCCGGCGCGGCGGTCGAGCCCGCCGTAGGTCAGCACCGCGCCAGTGTCGGCCTGGATCTCGGCGGCCTTGTCTGCTTGTATTTGCGCCCAGCGATGCAGCTTGGTCATGACTGCGTGTCTCCTCCGGTTTGAAACCCCTTCTCCTTCTACTACCCGATCGTCCCCAGTGAAGCCTCGACACTGCGTACCAGCGTCACCAGGCGCGGCCCCAGGTTGTCGACGAGCTGCTTGCTCTGCTCGCTGTACACCGGCACCGAGGCGGCGAAGATCCACGCCTCGCCGTCGCGGCGCACCCGCATGGGCACGGCGATCGACTCGATTTCCCGGTGCAGGTCGCGATGGCCGCGGCAGAAGCCGTACTCCTCGAGGTCGCGCGCGGCATCGGCCAGGCGCTCCTGCAGCCAGGCCTCGCGCTGCGGATCCTGTGCCTTCAGCCCGGCCAGGTAAGCCTCGCGCTCCTCGGGTGCCATCAGCGACAGGTAGGCGCGGCCCGAGCCGGTGCGCGAGACCGACACGCGCATGCCCACCTCGGGGCGGAACACCTTGCTGCCCACGCCCTGCACGATCTCGACGTAGCTGAGCGTATGGCCGATGCCCAGGGTCAGCTCGAGCTGGCCGCAGATGTGGTCGGCCAGTTCCTGCATCAGGGGCCGCGCCAGCTGGCGCACCGTCATGCGCGCCAGCGCCGGCGCCGCCAGGTTCAGCAGGCCGACGCCGGGCACGTACTTGGACACCCGTTCCGAGTAGCGCAGCAGGCCCAGCTCGCACAGCGTGTCGAGCAGGCGGAACAAGGTGGGCTTGGCCAGGCCGGTCATCTCCATCAGCTCGCGCCCGCTCAGTTCCTGTGCCGTCGGCGAAAAGCACCCCAGGATGGAGACCCCGCGCGCCAGCGCGCTGACCAGCCGGCCCTCGCCGTCCTGGTCCCCCGCCGCTACCGGATGATTCATGCCTCGCCCTCTACATTTCGATACTTCAGTCTCATTAAATTCATATTGCACCTCAGATAAGAAGACAGTCAACAAATATTTCCACGTTTACGCTAGACTTTTCGGACCATAAAGCATCACAACGAGACAAAAGACACTGGATTTCGAGTCTGCCGTCTCATCCAGCGATCCAGAAGCCATCCGCCGCATCACAGGAGACCAGCATGCAGCAAGCCGTCATCGTCGACGCCATCCGCAGCCCCATGGGCCGTTCCAAACCGGGTTCGGCCTTCACCGAACTGCATGCCACCGAACTGCTGGCCCAGGTGCTGAAGGGACTGGTCGAGCGCAACCGCCTCGACCCCGGCCTGGTGGACGACGTCATCACCGGCTGCGTGACCCAGGCCGGCGAGCAGTCCGCGGGCCCCGGGCGCGTGGCCTGGCTGGCGGCGGGCTTTCCCGAGCACGTGCCCGCCACCACCATCGACCGCAAGTGCGGCTCCAGCCAGCAGGCCGTGCATTTTGCCGCACAGGGCATCATGGCCGGCGCCTACGACATCGTGATCGCCTGCGGCATCGAGTCGATGAGCCGCGTGCCGATGGGTTCGGCGCGCATCGGCCAGAACCCCTACGGTCCGTCGATGGAAGCCCGCTATGCGCCAGGCCTGGTGTCGCAAGGGGTTGCCGCCGAGCTGGTGGCCGCCCGCTACGAGCTGTCGCGCGCACAGATGGACGGCTATTCGGCACGCTCGCACGAGCTCGCCGCCGCCGCCCGCGAGCGCGGCGACTTCCGCCGCGAGATCCTGCCCATCGTCACGCCGAACGGCGTGGTCGAGCACGACGAGACCATCCGTGCGGGCACCTCGGTGGAAAAGCTGGGCACGCTGCAGGCCTCCTTCCGCAACGAAGAGTTGAGCGCCCGCTTCCCGCAGGTCGGCTGGAACGTCACCGCCGGCAACGCCTCGCAGATCAGCGATGGCGCCGCGGCCATCCTGCTGATGAGCGAGTCCGCCGCGGCGCGCCTGGGCCTGAAGCCGCGCGCCCGCTTCGTCGCCTTCGATGTGTGCGGCGACGACCCGGTGGCCATGCTGACGGCGCCGATCCCCGCCAGCCAGCGCGCGCTGAAGAAGAGCGGCCTGCGCCTGGACCAGATCGACCACTACGAGATCAACGAGGCCTTCGCCTGCGTGCCGCTGGCCTGGCAGAAGGCACTGGGCGCCGACGCGGCGCGCCTGAATCCGCGCGGCGGCGCGATTGCCCTGGGCCACCCGCTGGGCGCCTCCGGCGCGCGCCTGATGACCACCATGCTGCATGCGCTGGAAGACAGCGGCGGCCGCTATGGCCTGCAGTCGATGTGCGAGGCCGGCGGCATGGCCAATGCGACCATCATCGAGCGCCTGTGAAGCGCCACCGCCCCGCCATCGAATCCCGCCCCGAATCCCGACCCGAATCCCAAGACAGACCAACAGGAGACCCGAAATGAAGCTTGATTCGCAAATGTCCGCCGTCGTCACCGGCGGCGCCTCCGGCCTGGGCCTGGCCAGCGCCCGCCGCCTGCTCGAACGCGGCGTCGCCGTGGTCATCTGCGACCTGTCGGCCGAGCGCGGCGCGGCGGCACTCGACGCGCTGCAGGGCAAGGTGACCTTCGTCCAGGCCGACGTGTGCGACACCGAGCAGATGAACCGCGTCTTCGACGCCGCCGAGGCGCTCGCGCCGCTGCGCTGCCTGGTGCATTGCGCCGGCCTGGGCGGCCCCGTGCGCCTGGTCGAGAAGGACGGCTCTCCCGGCTCCTTGGAAAAGTACGAGTCGATCGTGCGCATCAACCTGGTCGGCACCTTCAACACGCTGCGCCTCGCCGCGGCCCGCATGGCGAAGAACGAGCCGGTCGACGGCGAGCGCGGCGCCTGCGTGCTGACCGCCTCGGTAGCCGCCTACGAAGGCCAGATCGGGCAGATCCCGTACGCCTCGGCCAAGGCCGGCATCGTCGGCATGACGCTGGTGGCTGCGCGCGACCTGGCCCAGCGCCTGATCCGCGTCTGCACCATCGCCCCCGGCCTGTTCGACACCCCGCTGCTGGCCAAGCTGCCGGAGAACGTGCGTAGCTCGCTGGGCGCCATGGTGCCCCACCCGGCACGCCTGGGCGCACCCGACGAGTACGCCTCGACCGCGCTGCACATCCTCGAGAACCCCATGCTCAACGGCGAGACCATCCGCCTGGACGGCGCCATCCGCATGCAGCCGCGCTGACGCGCGGCCGAGTCGAGGAGACCGCAAATGAGCGATACGCTGCAGCTCGAGACGCGCGGCAATGTGCTGCTGATCACCCTCAACCGCCCCGAAGCCCGCAATGCGATGGACTTCGAGACCGCCACCGCCCTGGCCGCGGCGATCGACCGGCTCGAGGCCGATGACACGCTGGCCCTGGCGGTGCTGACCGGTGCCGGCGGCACCTTCTGCTCCGGCATGGACCTGAAGGGCTTCCTCGCCGGCAAGCGTCCCAGCCTGCCCGGGCGCGGCTTCGGCGGCCTGACCGAGGCACCGCCGCGCAAGGTGCTGATCGCCGCGGTGGAAGGCTATGCACTGGCCGGCGGCTTCGAGCTGGCGCTCGCCTGCGACCTGATCGTGGCCTCGCGTGCAGCGAAATTCGGCCTGCCGGAAGTCAAGCGCGGGCTGGTCGCCGCCGCCGGCGGACTGATGCGCCTGCCGCGCCGCGTACCCTACCACGTGGCAATGGAGTACGCGTTGACCGGTGACATGATGAGCGCCGAGGCGGCCCACGCCTATGGCCTGGTCAACCGCCTGGCCGAACCGGGCCAGGCGCTCGACGGCGCGCTGGCGCTGGCCGCCGCGGTCGGCGCCAACGGGCCGCTGGCGGTTGCCACCAGCAAGCGCATCGTCGCCGAGTCGGCCGACTGGTCCAACGAGGAGATGTTCGAGCGCCAGCGCCCGCTGGTGGCTCCGGTGCTTGCCTCGTCCGACGCGCGCGAGGGCGCGGCGGCCTTTGCCGAGAAGCGCAAGCCAGTCTGGACGGGTAAGTAGGCGGCAAGGCAGCAGGGCGAAGGCAAGCGCGTCGACCAGCGGGCTCTGCCGCGACGGGCCGGCGCCTGCCCTCTCCCCCGGCCCCTCTCCGCAAGCGGGAGCGGGGAGCGAACCCGTGCAGTGCGAACTCCGTCGCGCGGGACGAAGCCTACGAGATGCACCAACACCAGTGCCTGCGCCCGGCGAACGGGTGCAGCCCGGCCGGCGCAAACCTGCGCCGGCCGCTGCCTCAGCGCGGCACCGGGAGTTCGCCTGGCGCCCAGGCGCCCGACAGCACCTTCTCCAGCCAGAACGCACCGATGATGGTCTTGACGTCGCTGACGCGGCCCTGGCGCACCCAGTCGATCAACTGGCCGGCGGGCATGATGAAGGTCTCGAGGAATTCGCCTTCGTCGAGCTGCGCCTCGCCGGCCTGCAGGCCGCGCGCGAGGAAGATGTCGATGAACTCGGTCGAGTAGGAAATGACGGGGTGGATGCGCGTCAGGTAGTCCCAGCGCTCCGCGCGGTAGCCGGTCTCTTCCAGCAGTTCGCGCTGGCCGCAGCGCAAGGCGCCCTCCTCGGGGTCCAGCTTGCCGGCCGGGAACTCCACCATGACCTTGCCGATGGGATAGCGGAACTGCCGCTCCATCAGCACGCGGCCGTCGTCGAACAGCGGAATCATCATCACCGCGCCGGGGTGCAGCACGTACTCGCGCCCCGCGTGCTTGCCGTCGGGCAGCGCGACGATATCCTGCTTCAGCGTGAGGAACTTGCCCTGGTGCAGGGTCGCCGAGGCGACGCACGTCTCCGTCAACCCGGCATCGCGGGCGCCGTCGGAGGCGTCGGGGGCATGGGGGGCAGCGGCCGCGCGGGCCAGTTCGATCTTGTCGCTCATGAACACTCCGGGAATGGGCGCGGCCCGTTCCCGGAGGGGAGCTTCAGGCCGCGGCGCGGTGCTTGACGAGATATTGCCAGGTGAAGCCCGGGAAGGCGAACACCAGCATCATGCAGGCGGTGATGGCGTAGAACTGCCACCCTTGCGGGAAAGCATTGCCAAGGCTCGCCTCGACAGCGAAGCCGGCGGCGCCGGCCACGCCGTACCAGACGAGCAGTTCGCCCAGGCGCAGCCACAGCGGCTTGAGCGGCCGGCGCAGCGGCACCAGGCCGAACAGCCGCTGGTTGACGAACGGCAGGTTGGCACAGATCAGTGCCAGCACGATGACAAACCAGCCGCCTGCCGAAGTGCTCATCGCCGCCGCTCCGCCGTTGCGATCAGGACGCCAGGGTGGCGCGGATCGCCGTGTAGCACAGGTTCATCAGCGCGGCCGGGAAGATGCCGAGCAGGATGATCGCCAGGCCGTTCAGGCTCAGCAGCGAACGCAGGCCGAAGGTGGCTTCCATCTTCTCTTCGCCCACCGGCGCGTCGAAGTACATCAGCTTGACCACGCGCAGGTAGTAGAAGGCGCCGATCAGCGAGAACAGCACCGCCACCACGGCCAGCCAGGTCTGGCCGGTCGAGACCACGGCCTGCAGCACCGACAGCTTGGCGTAGAAGCCCACGGTCGGCGGGATGCCGGCCAGCGAGAACATCATCACCAGCATCAGGAAGGCGAACCACGGGTTGCGGCGCGACATGCCCTTCAGGTCTTCCAGCGTCTCGGCTTCGAAACCCTTGCTGGTGCGCAGCAGGATCAGGCCGAAGGTGCCCAGCGTGGTCAGCAGGTAGGTCACCGAGTAGAACATCGACGCGCTGTAGGCGCCGGCAGCGCCGTCAGCCTTGCCACCGGCGACGCCGGACAGCATGCCCAGCAGCACGAAGCCCATGTGCGAGATGGTGGAATACGCCAGCATCCGCTTCAGGTTGGTCTGCACGATGGCCGTCAGGTTGCCGATCGCCAGCGAGGCCACCGACATCACCACCAGCATCATCTGCCAGTCCACCGCCAGCGGCAGCAGGCCTTCGACCAGGACGCGCAGCATCAGCGCGAATGCCGCCACCTTCGGACCGCCGGCGATCAGCAGCGTGACCGCGGTCGGCGAACCCTGGTAGATGTCGGGGATCCACATGTGGAACGGTGCGGCGCCGAGCTTGAACGACAGGCCGGCGACGAGGAAGACCACGCCGAAGGCCAGCATGGTGTTGTTGACGCGGCCGGACTCGACCACGCGGAACACCTCGCCCAGGTTCAGCGAACCGGTCGCGCCGTACATCATCGACATGCCGTACAGCAGGAAGCCCGAAGCCAGCGCGCCCAGCACGAAGTACTTCATCGCCGATTCGGAGGTCACGCGCGAATCGCGGCGCAGGGCCACCAGGGCGTACGACGACAGCGACAGCAGTTCCAGGCCCAGGTACAGGGTCAGGAAGTTGTTGCCGGTGATCATCACGATCTGGCCGCCCAGCGTGAACAGCGACAGCATGTAGAACTCGCCGGCGAACATGTCGCGCTCGGCGAGGTAGTTGCGGGTGTAGACCAGCGTGGCGAACATGCCCAGGCTGCAGAAGGCCGACAGCACGTTGGCCATCGGGTCGACCACCACCAGGTTGGCGAAGACGTAGTGCGTCTCGCCACCGGCTGCGTCCAGGCCGAACCAGAACGTCAGCACCAGCGTCGCCAGCAGCGACAGCGGATAGGCGACGCTCTGCTTGCCCTTGCCGCGCGCCAGGTCGATCCAGTTGATCGCCGCGATGGCCACGGCCAGGAAGATGATTGGCGCCACAGGTGCCAGACTAGAAGAGGACGGTTGCATATTCTCTCTCTCCCCCGCTTACAGCTTGGACTGTGCCACGTGGGACAGCAGGTTCACCACGGACGCGTGCATCACGTCGGTAAAGGGTTTCGGGTACAGGCCCATGTACAGGGTCATCAGGGCCAGCACACCGAGCATGAAGAACTCGCGCTTGTTCAGGTCGGCCAGTTCACGCACGTGCTGGTGCACCATGTCGCCGAACACCACGCGCTTGACCATCCACAGCGAGTAGGCCGCACCGAGGATCAGGGCGGTCGCCGCCAGCAGGCCGATCCAGAAGTTGTACTTGACCGAACCCAGGATCACCATGAACTCGCCGACGAAGCCGGAAGTCGCGGGCAGGCCGCAGTTGGCCATGGCGAAGAACACGGCGAGCGCGGCGTACTTCGGCATGGTGTTGACCACGCCGCCGTAGTCGGCGATCTGGCGCGAGTGCACGCGGTCGTACAGCACGCCGATGCACAGGAACATCGCGCCCGAGATGAAGCCGTGCGAGATCATCTGCACGATGCCGCCTTCGATACCGATCTCGCTGAAGATGAAGAAGCCCAGCGTGACGAAGCCCATGTGCGCGATCGACGAGTAGGCGACCAGCTTTTTCATGTCGGCCTGCACCAGCGCCACCAGGCCGATGTAGATCACCGCGATCAGCGAGATGGTGATGATGAACGGGGCCAGCGTATGGCTGGCGTCCGGCGCGATCGGCAGCGAGAACCGCAGGAAGCCGTAGGCACCCAGCTTCAGCATGATGGCAGCCAGCACCACCGAACCGCCGGTCGGCGCTTCCACGTGGGCGTCGGGCAGCCAGGTGTGCACCGGCCACATCGGCACCTTGACCGCGAAGGCCATGAAGAAGGCGACGAACAGCGCGATCTGCTCGTTCATCGACAGCTTGGCGTCATGCCATTGCAGGATCTCGAAGGTACCCGTCTTGTTGTACAGGTAGATCAGCGCGACCAGCGTCAGCAGCGAGCCCAGCAGCGTGTACAGGAAGAACTTGAAGGCTGCGTAGACACGGTTCGGACCGCCCCAGACACCGATGATGATGTACATCGGGATCAGCGTGGCCTCGAAGAACACGTAGAACAGCAGGCCGTCCAGCGCCGCGAACACGCCGACCATCAGGCCGGACAGGATCAGGAACGCGGCCATGTACTCGGCCACGCGCTCGGTGATCACCTCCCAGGCCGAGATCACCACGATCACGGTGATGAAGGCGGTCAGCACCACGAACCACATCGAGATGCCGTCGACACCCAGGTGGTACTGGATGTTGAAGCGTTCGATCCAGGTCGACTTCTCCACGAACTGCATGGCCGCCGTGGAGCGGTCGAAGTGGAACATCAGCGGCAGGGTGGCGACGAAGCTCACCAGCGAGCCGAACAGCGACATCCAGCGCACGAAGCACTTGCTGCGGTCCGAACCGAAGGCGAGCACCAGCAAGCCGAAGAAGATAGGCAGCCAGATTGCGAATGACAGAACCATTTCGTTGTTTTCCTTACTTGGTGCCTATCACGCCGGTGATGGTCAGAGTCAGCAGCACCAGCATGCCCACGATCATCGCGAACGCGTAGTGGTAGATGTAGCCGGACTGCAGGTAGCGGCTGGCGGCGGCGAACGAAGCCACCACACGTGCCGAACCGTTGACCACCAGGCCGTCGATCAGGCCCTGGTCGCCGCCCTTCCACAGACCGCCGCCGATCAGGCGCGCACCCTTGGCGAACACTGCCTGGTTGATGTCATCCAGGTAGTACTTGTTCTCGAGCAGCTTGTACACGCCGGAGAAGCGTTGCTTGATCGCCTCCGGGATGTCGGGGCGCTTCATGTAGAAGAACCACGACAGGACCACGCCGGCGATGGCCAGCCACAGCACGGGGGTGGTCAGCGAATGCAGTGCCATCGGCACCCAGCCGTGGAAGGCCTCGGCCAGCTCGGCCATCGCATGGTGGTTCTCGCCGACGTAGATCACATCCTTGAAGGCCACGCCGTGCTTGAAGAAGTCGCCGAACAGCATCGGCTCGATGGCGATGGCACCGATGATCACCGACGGGATGGCCAGCAGCACCAGCGGCAAGGTCACCACCCACGGCGACTCGTGCGGCTTCTCGCCGGGGGCCAGGCCATGGTGGTGATCCGCCGAGACCTCCTCGTCCTCATGGTCGCCATGATGGTTGTGGTGGTCGTGGTTGGCCTTGCCGAAGCGTTCCTCGCCATGGAAGACCAGGAAGTACATGCGGAAGGAGTAGAACGCCGTGACGAACACGCCGGCCAGCACCGCCACGTAGGCGAAGCCGGAGCCCGCGATGTGCGATTCCGCCACCGCCTCGATGATCGAGTCCTTGGAGTAGAAGCCCGCGAAGAACGGCGTGCCGATCAGCGCCAGCGAACCGACCAGCGAAGTCAGCCAGGTGATGGGCATGTACTTGCGCAGGCCGCCCATATTGCGCATGTCCTGGTCGTGGTGCATGCCGATGATGACCGAGCCGGCGCCGAGGAACAGCAGTGCCTTGAAGAAGGCGTGGGTCATCAGGTGGAACACGGCCACCGAGTAGGCCGAAGCGCCCAGTGCGACGGTCATGTAGCCCAGCTGCGACAGCGTCGAGTAGGCCACCACGCGCTTGATATCGTTCTGGACGACGCCGAGGAAGCCCATGAACAGCGCGGTGATGGCACCGATCACCAGGACGAAGGACAGCGCGGTGTCGGACAGCTCGAACAGCGGCGACATGCGGCTGACCATGAAGATGCCGGCCGTCACCATGGTGGCGGCGTGGATCAGCGCGGAGATCGGGGTCGGGCCTTCCATCGAGTCAGGCAGCCAGACGTGCAGCGGAAACTGCGCCGACTTGCCCATCGCGCCGATGAACAGGCAGATGCAGGCCACGGTGATCATCAGCCAGTCGGTACCCGGGAAGATCACGGTGGCGAGCTGGTCGCGCTGCGCGAACACGTCGGTGTAGTTCAGGCTGCCGCTGTAGGCCAGCAGCAGGCCGATGCCCAGGATGAAGCCGAAGTCGCCGACGCGGTTGACCAGGAAGGCCTTCATGTTGGCGAAGATGGCGGTCGGGCGGGTGAACCAGAAGCCGATCAGCAGGTAGGACACCAGGCCCACCGCTTCCCAGCCGAAGAACAGCTGCAGGAAGTTGTTGCTCATCACCAGCATCAGCATCGAGAAGGTGAAGAGCGAGATGTAGGCGAAGAAGCGGTTGTAGCCGGGGTCGCCCTGCATGTAGCCGATGGTGTAGATGTGCACCATCAGCGAGACGAAGGTGACCACCACCATCATCATCGCGGTCAGCGAGTCGACCAGGAAGCCCACCTCCATCTTCAGGCCGCCGATGCTCATCCATTCGTAGATGGTGCCGTTGAAGCTGGCACCGTCCAGCACGTCGCGCAGCACGAGCACCGACAGCACGAAGGCGATGGCCACACCGAGGATGGTCACCGTGTGGGCCATCACCCGGCCGGCGCGGGAATCCGAGGTCGTGCAGCCGAAGAACTTGGTGCCGAACAGGCCGGCTATCGCGGCGCCGGCTAGCGGCGCCAGCGGAATCGCCAGCAGCAGGTTGGGGTTGAGCGTGGTTGCCATAGGACGCTTATTGGTGTGCGGTCGGTGAGCGATCTGGGGTCTTTACGTGAGCAGTCATGAGGTCAGCCCTTGAGCGTATCCATGTCGTCCACGTTGATCGTGTCCAGGTTGCGGAACAGCACCACCAGGATCGCGAGACCGATTGCCGACTCGGCGGCGGCCACCGTGAGGATGAAGAAAACGAAAACCTGTCCGGCCAGGTCCCCCAGGTAGTGGGAGAAGGCGACGAAATTGATGTTGACCGCGAGCAGCATCAGCTCGATCGCCATCAGCAGCACGATCACGTTCTTGCGGTTCAGGAAGATACCAACGATGCTGATGGCGAACAGGATCGCACCGAGCACGAGGAAATGGGCGAGAGAGAGCACAGCGTTTCTCCGTGGCTTCAGTTCTTGTTGTTGGCCGCATCGGCGGCTTGCGCAACCTGCGCCGGCATCGAGACCAGGCGCACGCGATCGTCGCGGCGGGTACGCAGCTGCTCGGAGATGTCTTGCGACTTGGTGTCCTTGCGGCGGCGCATCGTCAGGGCCACGGCGGCAATGATGGCGACCAGCAGGATGATCCCGGCCACTTCGAAGGCGAAGATGTAGTCGGTGTAGATCAGCTTGCCCAGCGCGGCGGTGTTCGAGTAGCCGGGCGCCTGCGCGGCCGCGTTGACCACCGGGCTGGTGGTGCCGATGAAGTTGCGCACCAGCACGATGGCCATCTCGGCGATGATCAGCGCGCCGACGATCGAGGCCATCGGCACGTAGGTCCAGAAGTCCCGCCGCAGGTGCTCGATGTCGATGTCGATCATCATCACCACGAACAGGAACAGCACCATCACGGCGCCGACGTACACCAGCACCAGCAGGATGGCGAGAAATTCCGCCTTGAGCAGCATCCAGATCGCCGCGGCCGTGAAGAACGACAGCACGAGGAACAGTGCGGAGTGCACCGGGTTCTTCGCAGTGATGACTTTCAGTGCGGAGAGCACCAGCACCAGCGCAAAGACGTAGAAGATGGTGGTCGTGAGTTCCATGGTCCCTATCGGATCCTCTTGGGGCCGCACGGCACGCACACCCCCGGGTGGCCCGCGCTTGCGGCTTCCTAGCCTTGGCCCCTCGCAGGGCACGATTCAATTTCGGTTGGCTGCGGCGGCCGGACTGGCCGCCCGCCTTGCCGGACCTGCCGCCACACGGCAGCGGGCCCGGACTCGATCAGCGGTACTTGGCGTCCGCCGCCTTGGCCGCGGCGATCTGCGGTTCGTAGCGGTCGCCCACTGCCAGCAGCATGTCCTTGGTGAAGTACAGGTCGCCCCGCTTCTCGCCGTGGTACTCGAGGATCTGCGTTTCGACGATGGCGTCCACCGGGCAGGCTTCCTCGCAGAAGCCGCAGAAGATGCACTTGGTAAGGTCGATGTCGTAGCGCGTGGTGCGGCGCGTGCCGTCGGCGCGCACGTCCGACTCGATGGTGATGGCCATCGCCGGGCACACGGCCTCGCACAGCTTGCAGGCGATGCAGCGCTCTTCCCCGTTGGGGTAGCGGCGCAGAGCGTGCAGGCCGCGGAAACGCGGCGAGATCGGGGTTTTCTCTTCCGGGAACTGGACAGTGACCTTGCGGGCGAAGAGATAACGCCCGGTCAGAGCCATGCCCTTGAAGAGTTCCTTCAGGAGCAGGCTGTTGAAGAAGTCCTTGATGGCGAGCAGCATGACGATTGCTTCCTAGTGATTCCGCGCGGCGCGCGCTGCGGCGCGCGCCGTCCGTTGGCCCTTCCGGCCGTTCAGTGCCAGATGTTCCACGGCGACTTGATCCAGATCGCCACGATGATCAGCCAGCCGACGGTCAGCGGAATGAACACCTTCCAGCCCAGGCGCATGATCTGGTCATAGCGGTAGCGCGGGAACGAGGCGCGGATCCAGATGAACACCGACAGCAGCAGGAAAACCTTGATCAGCAGCCAGAAGAAACCAGGGATCGCGTTCAGCCCCGGCACATCGAACGGCGAAGCCCAGCCGCCCAGGAACATCAGCGCGGTCATCGTCGAGATGATGATCATGTTGATGTACTCGGCCAGGAAGAACAGCGCGAACGCCATGCCGGAGTACTCGATCATGTGGCCGGCCACGATTTCCGATTCGCCTTCCACCACGTCGAACGGGTGGCGGTTGGTTTCGGCCACGCCCGAGATGAAGTAGACACCGAACATCGGCAGCAGCGGCAGCCAGTTCCACGACAGCACGTTCAGGCCCATGCCGGCGAAGTAGCCGGTGTTCTGGCTGTTGACGATGGCCGACAGGTTCAGGCTGCCGGAGACCATCAGCACGGTCACCAGGGCGAAGCCCATGGCGATTTCGTACGAGATCATCTGCGCGGCGGCGCGCATGGCGCCGATGAAGGCGTACTTCGAGTTCGAGGCCCAGCCGGCCAGGATCACGCCGTACACGCCCACCGAGCTGATGGCCATCACGTACAGCAGGCCGGCATTGACGTTGGCCATCACCAGCTCGGCCTGGAACGGGATCACCGCCCACACCGCCACCGCCGGCATCAGCACCATCAGCGGCGCGATGAAGTAGATGCCGCGGCTGACCTGGGTCGGCGTCATCACTTCCTTGAGCAGCAGCTTCAGCACGTCGGCGATCGGCTGCAGCAGGCCCAGCGGGCCGACGCGGTTCGGTCCCAGACGCACGTGCATCCAGCCGATCAGCTTGCGCTCCCACAGGATCAGGTAGGCCACGCACAGCAGCAGCGGCAGTACGATGAGCACGGCGCGGACCAGGATCCAGATCGGCGTCCAGGCGACGCCGAACAGGTTGTGCCCTTGCGAGGTAATCCAGTCGATCATGTTTCTTTCTCGCTATTCTTCTTAAGCCGTGACCGCCGGAGCCGCCTTGGCGGCACCGAGTTCGACGGCCTTCTCGACCTTGACCTGGCCGTACATCGCGCCCAGCGCGGCAGCAGCGCTGGTGGCGGCGGGCACGCGCACCGTGTTGGCGGGCAGCGTGGCTTCGAGCACGCCCGGCAGCACGACGCTGGCATCGCCCTGCGTCACGCGCACCGGATCGCCGGACTGGATGCCCAGGCTCTCGAACAGCGCGGTCGGCAGGCCGACCTGCATGGCGCGGCGCGCGGCAGCGGTCAGCTGCAGCGAGTCGGCACGGCGCACGATCGGGTCGGCGTGATAGATGGGCACGTCGGCGATGCGCTCGACGCCGGCGCCGGCGGCGCTGACGCGGATGGCCGCCTGGGTGGCGTTGTTCAGCTGCGGCGCGACCGGCTTGGCCAGGACTTCGTCACGCACCGACTCGGCGTTGTCGTAGTCGAAACCAGGCACTTCCAGCATGTTGCCGAGCACGCGCAGCACCTTCCACGCCGGGCGCGACTCGCCCAGCGCGCGCACCACGCCGTTGAAGCTCTGCGGCAGGCCTTCGCAGTTGACGAAGGTGCCGGCGGTCTCGGTGAACGGCGCGACCGGCAGGATCACGTCGGCGTATTGCAGCGCCGCTTCCGAGCGGAACGGCGACAGCACCACCACGGTGCCGGCCTGCGACAGCGTGGCCAGCGCGCGGCGCGGATCCGCGGAGTCGAACTCCGGCTCGGTGTTCAGCAGCACGTAGGCCTTGCGCGGGGTTTCCAGCAGGGCCTGGGCGTTGGCGCCGCCCTGCTGCGGCAGCGCGCCGGCCAGGTAGCCGCCGACGGTGTTGGCGGCTTCGGTCAGGAAGCCCAGCGTGGCGCCGGTCTCGGTGGCGATCCACTGTGCCAGCGCATGCAGCGCGGAGAACTGCGGGTGGCGCACGGCCTCGTTGCCGAGGAAGACTGCGCGGCGCTCGCCCGACAGCAGCGCTTCGGCCACGGTCTTGGCCTGCGCGTCGCCGTCGAAGCCTTCGGTGCCAGCCGGAGCGGCCACGCCCTTGGCGGCGGCCACGGCACGGGCGATGCCCGCCAGCGCGGCGGTCCAGCCCGACGGGGCCACGTCGATGCGCGCGGCCAGCGGCATCAGCAGGTCCTCACCGCCGGCGCCCAGCACGGCGACGCGGGCGCCCTTCTTGCCGGCCTGGCGCAGACGCGCGGCCAGCAGCGGATGATCCTTGCGCAGCGAGGAGCCGATCACCAGCACGCGCTGCAGCGTGCTCACCTCGGCCACCGGCATGCCCAGCCACGGTGCACCCTGCAGGCCGGCCGAGAAGTCGGCCTGGCGCAGGCGGAAATCGATGTTGTCACTGCCGAGGCCGCGCACCAGCTTGGCCAGCAGGTGCAGCTCTTCCAGCGTGCTGTGCGGGCTGGCCAGCGCGGCGATCTGGTCGGCGCCATGCTCGCGCTTGATGCCGGCCAGGCCGTTGGCCACATATTCCAGCGCGGTCTGCCAGTCGGTCTCGATCCACTGGCCGCCCTGCTTGAGCAGCGGCTTGGTCAGGCGGTCGGCGCTGTTCACGCCTTCGTACGAGAAGCGGTCCTTGTCGGACAGCCAGCACTCGTTGACCTCTTCGTTTTCCAGCGGCACCACGCGCATCACGCGCTGGTTCTTGGTCTGGACCACGAGGTTGGCGCCCAGGCCGTCGTGCGGCGACACCGACTTGCGGCGTGCCAGTTCCCAGGTACGGGCCGAGTAGCGGAACGGCTTGCTGGTCAGCGCGCCGACCGGGCACAGGTCGATCATGTTGCCGGACAGCTCCGAATCCACGGTCTGGCCGACGAAGGTGGTGATCTCCGAATGCTCGCCGCGGTTCAGCATGCCCAGCTCCATCACACCGGCCACTTCCTGGCCGAAGCGCACGCAGCGGGTGCAGTGGATGCAGCGCGTCATCTCTTCCATGGAGATCAGCGGGCCCACGTTCTTGTGGAACACCACGCGCTTCTCTTCCTTGTAGCGCGATTCGCTGCCGCCGTAGCCCACGGCCAGGTCCTGCAGCTGGCACTCACCGCCCTGGTCGCAGATCGGGCAATCCAGCGGGTGGTTGATCAGCAGGAATTCCATCACGGACTTCTGCGCCTTGACTGCCTTCTCCGAATTGGTGAAGACCTTCATGCCCGGCGTGACCGGGGTCGCGCAGGCCGGCAGCGCCTTCGGGGCCCTTTCGACCTCGACCAGGCACATGCGGCAGTTCGCCGCGATGGACAGTTTGCGGTGGTAGCAGAAGTGCGGGATGTAGGTGCCCAGCTGGCGGGCCGCTTCCATCACCAGGCTGCCTTCAGCAACCTCAACCTTCTTGCCGTCGATCTCGAGTTCAACCATGTTCTGCCACGCTTAGATGTAGGCCGGAACCATGCACTGCTTGTGTTCGACGTGATATTCGAACTCTTTCCAGTAGTGCTTGAGCATGCCGCGGACGGGCATTGCTGCCGCATCGCCGAGCGCGCAGATGGTGCGGCCCATGATGTTTTCCGCGACGTTGTTGAGCACGTCCAGGTCTTCCTGGCGGCCTTCTCCGTGTTCGATACGCTTGACCATGCGATAGAGCCAGCCGGTGCCTTCACGGCACGGCGTGCACTGGCCGCACGATTCTTCAAAATAGAAATAGGACAGGCGCAGCAGCGAGCGGACCATGCAGCGCGTCTCGTCCATCACGATCACCGCGCCCGAGCCCAGCATCGAGCCGGCCTTGGCGATCGAGTCGTAGTCCATGTCGGACGCCATCATCATGTCGCCCGGCACCACCGGGGCGGACGAGCCGCCCGGGATCACCGCCTTGATCTTCTTGCCGCCGCGCATGCCACCGGCCAGTTCCAGCAGGGTCGCGAACGGCGTGCCCAGCGGGATCTCGTAGTTGCCGGGGCGCTCGATGTCGCCGGAGATCGAGAAGATCTTGGTGCCGCCGTTGTTCGGCTTGCCCATCTTCATGTAGTTCTCCGGCCCGATGGCCAGCAGGAAGGGCACCGCGGCGAAGGTCTCGGTGTTGTTGATGGTGGTCGGCTTGCCGTACAGGCCGAAGCTGGCCGGGAACGGCGGCTTGAAGCGCGGCTGGCCCTTCTTGCCTTCCAGCGACTCCAGCAGCGCGGTTTCCTCGCCGCAGATGTAGGCGCCGTAGCCATGGTGCGCATGCAGCTGGAAGTTGAAGCCCGAGCCCAGGATGTTGTCGCCCAGGAAGCCGGCCGCGCGCGCCTCTTCGAGCGCCTGCTCGAAGATCTTGTATTCGTTCCAGATCTCGCCGTGGATGTAGTTGTAACCCACGGTGATGCCCATCGCGTACGCTCCGATGGCCATGCCCTCGATCAGCGCGTGCGGGTTGTAGCGGATGATGTCGCGGTCCTTGAACGTGCCCGGCTCGCCTTCATCGGTGTTGCAGACGAGGTATTTCTGCCCCGGGAACGTACGCGGCATGAAGCTCCACTTCAGGCCGGTGGGGAAGCCCGCGCCGCCGCGACCGCGCAGCCCGGAGGCCTTGACGTCGGCGATGACCTGCTCGGGGGGAATCTTCTCGGTGAGGATGCGCTTGAGCTGCTGGTAGCCGCCGCGCTTGACGTAGTCCTCGAGGTGCCAGTTCTGGCCATCGAGGCCGGCCAGGATCAGCGGCTTGATGTGGCGGTCGTGCAGAGAGGTCATCTTACTTGTTCCCCTTCGCGGCCTCGGCCTTCAGTTCGTCGACCAGCGCGTCGAGCTTCTCGTTGCTCATGAAGCTGCACATGCGCGTGTTGTTGACGATCATCACCGGCGCGTCGCCGCAGGCGCCCATGCACTCACCCTCTTTCAGGGTGAAGCAGCCGTCCGGGGTGGTTTCGTTGTAGTCGATGCCGAGCTTGTGCTTCAGGTGCTCGCCGGCGCGTTCGCCGCCCGACAGGGCACACGGCAGGTTGGTGCAGACGGTCAGCTTGTACTTGCCCACCGGCTTGGTGTCGTACATGTTGTAGAAGGTCGCCACCTCCTCGACCCACACCGGCGGCATGTCGAGGTACTGGGCGACGAACTGCATGACTTCGGGGGAAACCCAGCCCACCTCGCCCTGCGCCACGGCCAGTGCCGCCATCACCGCCGACTGCTTCTGGTCGGCCGGATACTTGGCGATCGCGCGATCGATTTCCTTGAGAGCTTCTGCTGATAGCATGGTCATTGCAGTAATACGCCGGAGCGCCCTTGGCCGGGTGCCCCGCAGATTCGCAGCCGTCGCTGCCGTCCTTGCCCGTTCGCCGCCGGCGCGCGCTCGGCGCTTGCCGGTGCGCCGCGGGTTTCACCCGGCCGCGCCCGTCGCGGGCACGGCGCGGGTGCGCCCGGATCGTCGTCCGGGAGCCCGCGGCCTGTCTTCAGCGGTCGATCTCGCCGAAAACGATGTCCTGGGTACCGATGATCGTCACTGCATCGGCGATCATGTGGCCCTTGGCCATTTCGTCGAGCGCCGCCAGGTGCGCGAAGCCAGGCGCCCGGATCTTCAGGCGGTAAGGCTTGTTGGCGCCGTCGGAGATCGCATAGATGCCGAACTCGCCCTTCGGGTGCTCCACCGCCGCGTAGGCTTCGCCTTCGGGCACGTGGATACCTTCGGTGAAGAGCTTGAAGTGGTGGATCAGCTCTTCCATATTGGTCTTCATGTCCACCCGCGACGGCGGCGCCACCTTGTGGTTGTCCGTGATGACCGGACCCGGGTTGCGACGCAGCCACTCGATGCACTGCTTGATGATGCGGTTGGACTGGCGCATCTCTTCCACGCGCACCAGGTAGCGCGCGTAGCAGTCGCCGCCCACACCCACCGGCACGTCGAAGTCGACCTTGTCGTAAACCTCGTAGGGCTGCTTCTTGCGCAGGTCCCACTCGATGCCCGAACCACGCAGCATCGGACCGGTGAAGCCCATCTGCAGCGCGCGCTCCGGGCTGACCACGCCGATGCCGACCAGGCGCTGCTTCCAGATCCGGTTGTCGGTCAGCAGCGTCTCGTATTCGTCGACGTACTTCGGGAAGCGGTTGGTGAAGTCTTCGATGAAGTCCAGCAGCGAACCCGAGCGGGCTTCGTTCATCACCTTGAGGGCGCGCTCATTGTGGACTTTCGACGCCTTGTATTGCGGCATCGTGTCAGGCAGGTCGCGGTAGACACCGCCCGGACGGTAGTAGGCCGCGTGCATGCGCGCGCCCGACACCGTCTCGTACATGTCGAACAGGTCTTCGCGCTCGCGGAAAGCGTACAGGAACACCGCCATCGCGCCCACGTCCAGCGCATGCGCACCGATCCACATCAGGTGGTTCAGCAGGCGGGTGATCTCGTCGAACATCACGCGGATGTACTGCGCGCGCACCGGTACTTCGATGCCCATCATGCGTTCGATGGCCATCACGTAGGCGTGCTCGTTGACCATCATCGACACGTAGTCGAGACGGTCCATGTAGGGCACGCTCTGGATCCAGGTCTTCTGCTCGGCCAGCTTCTCGGTGGCACGGTGCAGCAGGCCGATGTGGGGGTCGGCGCGCTGGATGACTTCGCCGTCCAGTTCCAGCACCAGGCGCAGCACGCCGTGGGCCGCCGGGTGCTGCGGGCCGAAGTTCAGGGTGTAGTTCTTGATGTCTGCCATTGCGCTTCTCAGTGCTGCACGCCGCCGTACTTGTCTTCCCGGATCACGCGCGGGGTGATCTCGCGCGGCTCGATGGTCACGGGCTGGTAGATCACGCGCTTCTGCTCGGGGTCGTAGCGCATTTCCACGAAGCCCGAGACCGGGAAGTCCTTGCGGAACGGGTGGCCGACGAAACCGTAGTCGGTCAGCAGGCGACGCAGGTCCGGATGGCCTTCGAACACGATGCCGTAGAAGTCGAATGCTTCGCGCTCGAACCAGTTGGCCGAGTTCCAGATATCGATCAGCGACGGCACCACCGGAAAATCGTCGTCCGGCGCGAACACACGCAGGCGCAGGCGCCAGTTATGGGTGACCGACAGCAGGTGCGAGACGGCGGCGAAACGCGCGCCCTCCCAGGCACCGTCGCCGAAGTCGGAATAGTCGACGCCGCAAACGTCGATCAGCTGCTCGAAGCGCAGCGCGGGATCGTCGCGCAGCAGGCGGGCGGCTTCCAGGCTGTCCTCGGCCTTGACGATCAGGGTCAGCTCGCCGAGCGACTCGACCAGCTTCTGTACGCGCTTGCCCAGGACCTTCTCGAGAGCGGACTTGAGGGTATCGATGCTCGCCATGTCAGCCCTTGCGCGCGATGGTGTTGGTGCGGCGGATCTTGTTCTGCAACTGGATCACACCGTAGATCAGCGCCTCCGCGGTCGGCGGGCAGCCCGGCACGTAGATATCGACGGGCACGATGCGATCGCAGCCGCGCACCACCGAGTAGGAATAGTGATAGTAGCCGCCGCCGTTGGCGCACGAGCCCATCGAGATCACCCAGCGCGGCTCGGCCATCTGGTCGTAGACCTTGCGCAGCGCGGGCGCCATCTTGTTGCACAGCGTGCCGGCCACGATCATCACGTCGGACTGGCGCGGCGACGGGCGGAACACCACGCCGAAGCGGTCCAGGTCGTAGCGCGCGGCGCCGGCATGCATCATTTCCACGGCACAGCAGGCCAGGCCGAAGGTCATCGGCCACAGCGACCCGGTGCGGGTCCAGTTGATCAGCTTGTCAGCGGTAGTCGTGACGAAGCCTTCGTTGAGAACGCCTTCGATTGCCATTTCACATCACTCCCAATCGAGCGCGCCCTTTTTCCAGATGTAGACGAAGCCCACGATGAATTCCAGCAGAAACACGCCCATGGCGATGAAACCCGGCCAGCCGATCTCCTTCAGGGCAACACCCCAGGGGAAGAGGAAGGCTGTCTCGAGATCGAACAGAATGAAGAGAATGGCGATGAGGTAGTAGCGCACGTCGAACTTCATGCGCGCATCCTCGAAGGCTTCGAAGCCGCACTCGTAGGGAGAGAGCTTCGCGGCGTCAGGCTTGTTGGGACCGAGGATCCTGCCGATCGACATCAGCGCCACGCCAAGCACGGTGCCGAAGATGATGAGGATGAGGACGGGGAAGTAGGCTTCGAGGTTCAAGGTACGGCCAGCCTTATCTGGAATGTTGTCAACAGCACCAGCTGAAGCGGCGTCCTGTTGCCCACCCCAAGCGCCATTCCGTAGAAGCACGGCGCCGCCTTGCGGACTGCCGGAGTTCACCTCACGCACAACGCGCAAAGGCCCGTGACGCGAACTCCGATCAAGTTGTTTGGTGCCGACGGCGAGACTCGAACTCGCACAGCTTTCGCCACTACCCCCTCAAGATAGCGTGTCTACCAATTTCACCACGTCGGCTGGGGGAGAAACAATGTTGCCTGGCGCCGGGTTTTAGGACCCTTCGGGACTCTCGCTCGACCTTTCGATCTGGTTTGAGACCCACCGCTGGGGAATCGTTTCAAGACTTGGATTCTAACCCAGGAAACCCGATTTGTTCAATGCACAACTGCAAAAAAGATCAGGAATCCCGGGGTCCGAATCCTGATTATTTCGGTACTGCAGGCGCAGCCGGCGCCGACGCCGCGGCAGCCGCGGCCGGTGCGCTGGCGGCAGGCGCCGAAGCGGCGGCCGGCGCAACCTGCGGCGCGGCCCCCATCACCCCCAGCGAAGCCGCCGGACGGTAGTTGGTCATCAGCGTCAGGGCCAGCGTGCAGGCGAAGAAGACCGTCGCCAGCACCGCCGTCGTGCGCGACAGGAAGTTGGCCGAGCCGGTGGCACCGAACAGGCTGCCCGAGGCTCCCGAGCCGAAGGCCGCGCCGACATCCGCGCCCTTGCCGTGCTGGAGCAGCACCAGACCGATCACGCCCAGCGCGGACAGCACCTGCAGGACCACCAACAGAGTTTTGAAAATTGCCATTTGTTTGATTCGCTTGCCTGATCAATCGATCGATACGGCCGGCATTCAGGCGTTGCCGATCGCGAGGAAATCTTCCGACTTGAGCGAGGCGCCACCGATCAGCCCCCCGTCGATATCCGCCATGGAGAACAGTTCGGCGGCGTTGTCCGGCTTGACACTGCCGCCATACAGGATGGCCATGCCCTGCGCCACGCCGGCGTCGCACGCCGCCACCTGTGCCCGCAGGAAGGCATGCACGGCCTGCGCCTGCGCGCTGGTCGCGGTCTTGCCGGTGCCGATGGCCCAGACCGGCTCATAGGCCAGCACGACGCGGCCGAGCTGCTCGACCGACAGCGCATCCAGCACCGCCTGCAGCTGACGGCCGACCACGGCCTCGGTCTCGCCCGCCTCGCGCTGCGCCAGGGTTTCGCCCACGCACACCACCGGCACGATGCCCGCATCGAGCGCACGCAGCGCCTTGGCCGCGACGACCGCATCGGTCTCGCCGTGGTAGCTGCGGCGCTCCGAGTGCCCGACCAGGGCGTAGCTTACGCCGAAGTCGACCAGCATCGAAGCGGCCACTTCGCCGGTGAAGGCACCGCGCGCCTCGGCCGACACATCCTGCGCGCCCCAGGCCACCGCGCTGCCGCGCAGCAAGGCCTGGCACTGCGCCAGGTAGGGGAACGGTGCGCACACCGCCAGGCGCGCACGCGCCGGTGCCGCCTTGATCGCAGCCAGCAACGCCTCATTGGCGGCCAGGCTGCCATGCATCTTCCAGTTGCCGATGACGAGCTTGTCTCTCACGCGAATCGCCCCTGCCTCATTTTGACTAAACCCAGTATTGTAACGTGGGGATTGCGACGGCGCCATGTCGGCACGGAACGGCGGCCAAGCCACCCAAAGAACCAAGAGGCGGCTTCCTCTTTGCCTTGGCGCGCTGGACCACACCGGCGGCTTCGTTGCGCGTGGCGCCTTGCTAGACCACCCCTCTCCCCCACCCTCTCCCCATGCGGGGAGAGGGAGCCAAGACACAATGCTTGGCCAACGGTTTTGGCGCCCCCCCCTCACCAGGTCAGGACGATCTTCCCGATATGCTCGCTCGACTCCATCAGGCGATGCGCTTCGGCCGCCTGCGCTGCCGGGAAGGTGCGGAAAATCGCCGGCTTGATCTGGCCGGCGGCCAGCAGCGGCCACACCTGCTCGTGCAGGGCGCGCGCGATCTCGCCCTTGAATGCAGCCGGGCGCGGGCGCAGCGTGGAGCCGGTGACGGTGATGCGCCGGCGCAGGATGTCGCCGAGCGGGATTTCTGCCTTGGCGCCGCCGAGCAGCGCGATGATGACGATGCGGCCGTCATCGGCGATGCAGGACAGTTCGCGCGCCAGGTAGGGGCCGGCGACCATGTCGAGGATCACGTCGACGCCGCGCCCTTCGGTAAGGGCCTTGATCTCGGCGACGAAGTCCTCGGTCTTGTAGTTGATCGCGCGATCCGCGCCGAGCGCCTCGCAGGCGGCGCACTTGTCGGCGCTGCCGGCGGTGACGAAGACCTTGAAGCCGAGCGCCTTGGCGATCTGGATGGCCGTGGTGCCGATGCCGCTGGAGCCGCCCTGGATCAGCAGCGTCTCGTCCTTGCCGCGCGGGCCGCGACCCAGGTAGCCGCGGTCGAAGACGTTGCTCCACACCGTGAAGAAGGTCTCCGGCAATGCCGCGGCCTCGATGTCAGACAGCCCGGCCGGCACCGGCAGGCATTGCGCCACCGGCGCCGTGCACAGCTCCGCGTAGCCGCCGCCCTGCACCAGGGCGCAGACGCGGTCGCCCACCTTGAGGCCGAAGCGGTTGTCGGCGTGCGCGAGATCGCCGCCCGCCACCACGCCGGCCACTTCCAGGCCGGGCAGGTCGGAGGCGCCGGGCGGCACCGGGTAGTTGCCGGTACGCTGGAAGACGTCGGGCCGGTTGACGCCCGAGGCCGCGACGCGGATCAGGATCTCGCCGGCCTTGGGCTGGGGATCCGGGCGCTGCGTTTCCTGCAGGACCTCTGGGGCGCCGTATTCACGGATCTCGATGGCTCGCATTGGGACTCCTTGCTGTGAGGGTGCGCGGCGCATGCTGCGCGCCTGTGCCGCGAAAAAAAGGAAGCGGACACGCGGCTTGCGCGGGGGCCGGCCCGCGGGCCGCGCCGTCCGCGCAAGCCGCGGAACTGCCGCAGTGTAAACAAAAAAACGGCTGGACATCGCCAGCCGTTTTTCCGCTGCGCGCCCCGCCTGAACGGGGCGCGGCCTGCCGCGCTTACTGCTGCTCGGTCGAGCCGGCAGCCGGTGCGGGCGCTGCCTCGCCGGCTTGCGCGATCGGGGTGATGGTGCCACCCTCTTCCGCCAGCGCCGCCTTCAGCGACAGACGCAGACGGCCCTTCTCGTCGGCCTGGATCAGCTTGACGCGCACCTGCTGGCCTTCCTTCAGCCAGTCCTTGATGTCCTTGACACGCTCGTTGACGATCTCGGAGATGTGCAGCAGGCCGTCCTTGCCCGGCAGGATGTTGACGATGGCGCCGAAGTCCAGCAGCTTCAGCACGGTACCGGCGTAGATCTTGCCCACTTCGGCTTCCGCGGTAATGCCCTCGATGCGGCGCTTGGCTTCCGCCATGCCTTCGGTCGAGGTCGACGCGATGGTGATCGTGCCGTCTTCCTGGATGTCGATGGTGGTGCCGGTTTCCTTGGTCAGCGCCTGGATGGTCGAGCCGCCCTTGCCGATCACTTCGCGGATCTTGTCCGGATGGATCTTCATGGTGATCATGCGCGGTGCGTGCGCCGACAGTTCGGTGCGTGCGTGGCCCATCGCTTCCTGCATCTTGCCCAGGATATGTAGACGGCCGTCCTTGGCCTGGGCCAGCGCCACCTGCATGATTTCCTTGGTGATGCCCTGGACCTTGATGTCCATCTGCAGCGCGGTGATGCCGTGGTCGGTACCGGCCACCTTGAAGTCCATGTCGCCGAGGTGGTCCTCATCACCGAGGATGTCGGTCAGCACGGCGAACTTGTTGCCCTCGAGGATCAGGCCCATGGCCACGCCGGCCACGTGGGCCTTGACGGGCACGCCCGCGTCCATCAGCGCCAGGCAGCCGCCGCACACCGAGGCCATCGAGGAGGAACCGTTCGACTCGGTGATCTCCGATACCAGGCGGATGGTGTAGGCGAACTCGTCTTCCTTCGGCAGCACGGCGATCAGCGCGCGCTTGGCCAGGCGGCCGTGGCCGATCTCGCGACGCTTCGGGCTGCCCACGCGGCCCGTCTCGCCGGTGGCGAACGGGGGCATGTTGTAGTGGAGCATGAAGCGGTCGCGGTATTCGCCGGACAGGGCGTCGATGATCTGCTCATCGCTCTTGGTGCCCAGCGTGGCCACCACCAGCGCCTGGGTCTCGCCGCGGGTGAACAGCGCCGAGCCGTGCGCGCGCGGCAGCACCGAGGAGCGGATCTCGATCGGGCGCACCGTGCGGGTGTCGCGGCCGTCGATACGCGGCTCGCCGGCCAGGACCTGGCCACGCACGATCTTCGCTTCCAGATCGAACAGGATGTTGCCCACTTCGACCTTGTCGGCTTCCACGCCGGCTTCCTGCAGCTTGGCCGCGACGGTCGCGTAGACTTCCTTCAGCTTCTGGCTGCGCGCGGCCTTCTGGCGCAGCTGGTAGGTTTCCTGCAGCAGCGGCAGGCCGATCTCGCTGACCTGTGCGATCAGGGTCTCGTTCTTGGCCGGCGCGGTCCAGTCCCACTCCGGCTTGCCGCCCTCGCGCACCAGTTCATGGATGGCGTTGATGGCGATCTGCATCTGCTCGTGGCCATAGACCACGGCGCCCAGCATCACCTCTTCGGAGAGCTGGTTGGCTTCCGATTCCACCATCAGCACGGCGCGCTCGGTACCCGCCACGACCAGGTCCAGGTCGGAGCTGGCGATCTGCGCGCGGGTCGGGTTCAGCAGGTACTGGCCGTCCTTGTAGCCGACGCGGGCAGCGCCCACCGGGCCGTTGAAGGGGATGCCGGACACGGCCAGGGCGGCCGAGGAAGCGATCAGCGCCGGGATGTCGGCCGGCACTTCCGGGTTCAGCGACAGCACGTGGACAACCACCTGCACGTCGTTGTAGAAGCCTTCCGGGAACAGCGGGCGCAGCGGACGGTCGATCAGGCGCGAGGTCAGCGTCTCCAGCTCCGAGGGACGGCCTTCGCGCTTGAAGAAGCCACCCGGGATCTTGCCGGCGGCGTAGGTCTTCTCGATGTAGTCGACGGTCAGGGGGAAGAAGTCCTGGCCGGGTTTCGGGGTCTTGGCGGCCACCACGGTGGCGAGCACCACGGTGTCTTCCACATCGACGATCACCGCGCCGCCAGCCTGGCGTGCGATCTCACCGGTCTCCATGCGCACGGAGTGCTGGCCCCACTGGAATTGCTTGACGACTTTGTTGAACATGGTCATGAGCGTTCCTTCGTCTTCGTTCATGCTTGCACCCGAGGGTGCAACGCCCGCGTTCCCAGCCGCGGGCTAACTGCCGGGTCTGCGCCAGTCGCGGTCGAAGGGGAGTGCTATGCCATTCCAGCGCGCCACCTGCCACCCCGTCCCGGGCGGCGATGGCGCGCTGGAATGACACAAGACCCTGCTTCCTTGGCTGGCCCCGGTATCCGTTGGGTAAAGAACAGGTTACGTTACCCCGTTGCGCGCCTTGGTGCAACGGGCGCCGGGCCGTTCGGCGCGGCGACGTGGAGTGAATGGAAATCCACTCGCGCGGGATGGCCGCCCGGCAAGCGACGGGCCACAAAAACAAAATGCCTGCATCAGCGTTGCTGACGCAGGCATCGCGGCTTCACGCCAATGCGTGCGGTCCGAGTTTCCGTGCCGCCATCCGGCCGTGCCTTACTTGCGCAGGCCCAGCTTTTCGATCAGCGCGCGGTAGCGGTCCGCATCGCTGGACTTCAGGTAGTCCAGCAGGCGACGACGACGGCTCACCATGCGCAGCAGGCCGCGGCGGCTGTGGTGATCCTTCATGTTGGCCTTGAAGTGCGGGGTCAGTTCGTTGATGCGGGTGGTCAGCAGGGCAACCTGGACTTCGGGGCTGCCGGTGTCGTTGGCGCCACGCGCGAACTGCTTGATGACTTCGGACTTGTTGATATCGGCGACTGCCATGTTGATTTCCTTTCACTTGCGAACGCCACAGCGCGGGATGCGCCGCATGCGTCGTGCCTTGTGTCTTGTCAGGCATCTGCCGCGCCCGGCCGGCTGGCCTGGCAACGACAGGCGGCGATTATAGCGGAAAACGCGGCCGGCGCACACGCCGGCCGCGCCGGCAGGCTAGTAGCGCTCCATCCGGCAGGTGGTGGGCAGCATCGCCTGCGCCGCCGTCAGCTTGCGCACCGTGCGGAAGCCATAGCCGGAGCCCTCGTTGTCGAAGCGCACCTCGCCGCCCTGGCGCGCCATCACCGAGACGTAGAGCGGTTGCTGCAACTGGTGGTCGGCCGCGCGCATGGTGGCATCATGGAAGGCGTTGACATAGCGCATGCCTTCGAGCGCGTGCGCCACCTTGACCGCGTCGGTCGAGCCGGCCTGCTCGATGGCGCGCGCCAGCATCTCGATCATCACCTGCATGCGCAGCAGCAGGTAGTCGTCCCTGGGCTCCGGGTAGCGCGCGCGGAAGGCCCGGTAGAACGCGTCCGACGCGGCACCGCCGACATTGGGATGCCATTCGGCCACCGCCAGCACCTGGCCGACGCCGGCATCGCCCATCGCTGCCGGCGCGCCGAGGCTGTTGCCGTAGAAGGTGTAGAACCTGGCGCCGAGGCCGCCCTCGCGCGCCGCCTTGACCATCAGCGTGAGATCGTTGCCCCAGTTGCCGGTGATCACCGCATCGGCGCCGCTGGCCTTGATCTTGGCGATGTAGGGCGCGAAATCCTTGACCTTGCCGATGGGATGGAATTCCTCCCCCACCACCTTCACGTCCGGTCGCTTGGCGGCCAGCATGGCGGCCGCCGACTGCGAAACCTGGTGGCCGAAACTGTAGTCCTGGTTGATCAGGTAGACGCGGCGCACCGACTTGTCGGTGCGGATGGCCTCGGCCAGGGCCTGCATGCGCATATCGGCGCTGGCATCGAAACGGAAGTGCCAGAAGCTGCAGTTCTCGTTGGTCAGCCCGGGATCGACCGCGGAATAGTTGAGGAACAGCACGCGCGCACCCGGCTCGCGCGCATTGTGGCGGTTGACCGCCGCCACCAGTGCGCCCGCCACGGCCGAACTGTTGCCCTGCAGTACGAAGGGAATGCGCTTGTCGACCAGCGCGCGGAACTGGATCAGGCTCTCGTCGACATTGCCCTTGCTGTCGAAGGTCACCAGGTCCAGCGGGCGCATGCCCTCGGCGGTCTTGACGCCGCCGCGCGCATTGACCTGCTCGATGGCCAGGCGCAGGTTGCGCGCCACCATTTCGCCGGCATTGGCGAAGGGACCGGAAAGTCCGTCGATCATGCCCAGCCGGATCGGCTCCTGTGCGCCGGCCGTCGCAGCCGCCAGGCACACCAGCCCCGCCGCCAGCCAGCGCCATGGCCGCAGGCGCCGACCCACACCCGCGCCGCAACCGGATTCCGCCTTCTCCGCCGTCTCTTGCACGCCCACCCTCCCGCCAGAAAACGAGCATGGTACGCGAGCGCGCCGGGCCACGCCAAGTCCGGCACACAGCGGATCGCAAGCGGCAATTGGGAGCAGGATCCGCGCAATAAATAGAAGATAGAGGGGAGATCACGCGGGAAATCGGGGCCGGCCCTGAGCCGGCGGGGTTGCCGCCGGCTTCACACGCCCGGCATGCGCCCGCTACACTTTCCGCATCGGCCTGCTGCCGGGATGCCTCGCGCCCCGGTGCCGCAGGAACCCAAGGATTACCATGCCCTCCTCTTTTCCGCGTATCGTCGCGCAATCGGCGCTGGTCCTGGCCGCCGCCGCGCTCTCGGCCTGCGCCGTGCTGGCTCCCGAGCAGGAAGGCCAGAAGCTGCTCGGCGCACCACAGGCCACGGTCCAGGCCACCTTCGGCCAACCGACCGACATTTTCTCCCTGCGCGACGGCACCAGCCGCTGGATCTATTCCAAGCAGCCGCTCGGCCAGCAGGCCTACGCCGCCGACTTCGACAGCCAGGGCCGGCTGACCGCCTTCCGGCAGATGCTGCAGACGGCCGAGCTGTACAAGGCCGAGGTCGGCATCTGGACCAAGCGTGACGTGCTCGAGCACTTCGGCAAGTCGCGCGAGCCGGTGCAGTACTTCCCGCTGATGAAGCGCGAAGTCTGGTCGTACCGTTTCAAGCACGAGGGCCAGTGGCCTTCGATGTTCAACTTCTACTTCGACGACAGCGGCGTGCTGCGCCAGACCCAGGTCACGCCCGACCCGCTCTACGACGCCGACCGCCGGCGCTGAGGCGAGCCCGCGCGGCCATGAAAAAACCCGCCCGCCTCCGGGTCGGAGGCAGGCGGGTCGTTCCGGTCTTCGGGCCGGATCGGCCGTCGACCGCCAGCGCGGATCCGGATCAGATCTGCGGGTTGATCTTCTGCACGGCCTTGTCGTGCAGCTTGTTCAGCGCGGCCAGATAGGCCTTGGCCGAAGCTGCAACGATGTCGGGATCGGTGCCCACGCCGTTGACGATACGGCCGGCCTTCGACAGGCGCACCGTGACCTCGCCCTGGGCCTGCGTGCCGGTGGTGATGGCGTTGACCGAGTACAACACCAGTTCGGCGCCGCTGCCGACCTTGCCCTCGATGGCGTGCAGCGTGGCATCGACCGGGCCGTTGCCCTCGGCCTCGCCGATCTGCTCCTGTCCGTCCATATTGAAGACGACGCGGGCATGCGGACGCTCACCGGTCTCCGAACGCTGCGACAGCGAAACGAAGCGGTAGTGTTCGTTGGACGCCTCGGTGGCCTCGTCGGAGACGATGGCGACGATGTCTTCGTCGAAGATCTCGGCCTTCTGGTCAGCCAGTTCCTTGAAACGGGTGAAGGCGGCGTTGATCTCGGCTTCGCTCTCCATCTCGATGCCCAGTTCCTGCAGGCGCTGCTTGAAGGCGTTGCGGCCGGAGAGCTTGCCCAGCACGATCTTGTTGGCGCTCCAGCCCACGTCCTCCGCGCGCATGATTTCGTAGGTGTCGCGCGCCTTGAGCACGCCGTCCTGGTGGATGCCGGACGCATGCGCGAAGGCATTGGCGCCGACCACGGCCTTATTGGGCTGCACCACGAAGCCGGTGATCTGCGAGACCAGCTTGGAGGCCGGCACGATCTGGGTGGTATCGACACCGACGTCGAGGTCGAAATAGTCGCGGCGGGTCTTGACCGCCATCACCACCTCTTCCAGGCTGGTGTTGCCGGCACGCTCGCCCAGGCCGTTGATGGTGCACTCGATCTGGCGCGCGCCGCCGAGCTTGACCGCCGCCAGCGAGTTGGCCACGGCCATGCCGAGATCGTTGTGGCAATGCACCGACCAGATCGCCTTGTCGGAATTGGGGATGCGCTCGCGCACCGAGCGGATCAGGCCGGCATAGCCTTCCGGCACCGCGTAGCCAACGGTATCGGGCAGGTTGATGGTGGTGGCGCCTTCGGCGATCACCGCTTCCAGCACGCGGCACAGGAAGTCCATGTCCGAGCGGCTGCCGTCCTCGGGCGAGAACTCGATGTCATCGGTGAACTGGCGCGCGAAGCGCACCGCCAGGCGGGCCTGCTCGTAGACCTGGTCGGGCGTCATGCGCAGCTTCTTCTCCATGTGCAGCGCCGACGTGGCGATGAAGGTATGGATGCGGAAGGAATTGGCCGGCTTCAGCGCCTCGGCGGCACGCGCGATGTCCTTGTCGTTGGCGCGGGCCAGCGAGCAGATGGTCGAATCCTTGACGGTCTGGGCAATGGCGCGGATGGCCTCGAAATCACCATTCGAGCTGGCGGCGAAACCGGCCTCGATCACGTCGACCTTCAGTCGCTCGAGCTGGCGGGCGATACGGATCTTCTCCTCGCGCGTCATCGAGGCGCCGGGCGATTGCTCGCCATCGCGCAAGGTGGTGTCGAAAATGATGAGCTTGTCAGACATGGTGGGGCTCCTGGGCCAGTTTTGTGCAGTGTCGGCCTGCCTGCTGCCGGGATGTGCGGGCTGCTGAATGCAAAACGCCCCGGCGTGCAACAAGGCAGCCGGGGCGTTTGAATCCTGTGTGGCTTCGCGCGAGGGCTCGATCGTCCTCTATCGTCCTCAGCGCGCACGCGTCCCGACCGGGTGGCCTAGTAGGCTACCTAGTAGGATGCGGGTGGAGAGGGCTTGGCGCGAAATCATGCAGAGCAATATATCCGGTTTGGCGGCCGCGCGCAATACGGAATTCTTGCCGAGGCCCCCCGGGAAAATCCCGAGGCACCCGCCCCTTCCGCGCGCCCGGGGAACTCACGCTTTGGGCGGGATGCGCAGTTTCTGCCCCGGATAGATCTTGTCCGGGTTCGACAGCATCGGCCGGTTGGCCTCGAAGATGCGGTTGTACTCGGCGCCGTTGCCATAGGCCTCCTGCGAGATGGCCCACAGCGTGTCGCCCTTGACCACCGTGTGCCACTGCGACTCGGCCGACGCGACATTGACCGACATCTTGTCGTCGACCTTGTCCACGCCCTGCACATTGCCGCAGCACAGGATGATCTTCTCCCGCGTGGCCTGGTCCGGCGCCACGCCGAAGACCGTCACCAGTCCCTGCGAGCCGTCGACCTGCACGCTCAGGGCGGTGGCGTCCAGGCCCATCTTGCGGATGTAGTCCTCGATCGCGGCACCGGCGGCACGGTTGGCCTCGTCCGCCTTGGCGGCCGCATCGGCCGCCCCGCTGTCCGGCGCGGGGGCGGCCTGCGCCGCTCCGCCGAAGAGTTTCTCTCCTGCTTCCTTGATGAAGTCCAGCACGCTCATGATGACCTCCTGATGGGGCTTGTGCACTACACGGTGAAGCTCCCGCCCCGGCAAGGCCGCGACGGGCAGGACCGCGGCGGGAAAACGAAGCCGCAGCGTAACCGATGCGCGGCCGTCCGCCTGCAAACAAAGGCAAAGACGGACGGCGCAGACAATACCGAACCCGCACGCCGGGCCGGACGCCGCCGCAGAACGGACAAGGGCGCCGCAGCGCCCTTGTTCCTCCAGTCCGGCTAGGAACCCTTGCCGTTGTCACGCACCCGTGCCACGCCCGGCTGACCATGCAGCCCACGCCAGGCCCACAGTACATAGCCCGAGATCGCATAGACCACGAACAGGCCGAACAGGGCCACCGGCGGATCGGTGGACACCACCACGAACAGCACCAGCACCAGCACCATCACGCCGAACGGCACGCGGTAGCGCACGTCGAGCGCCTTGCCACTGTAGAACGGCGCGTTCGACACCATCGACAGGCCTGCATAGAGCGTGATGCCGAATGCCACCCACGGCATCCACAGGTCCTTCACCGACAGCTTGTTGTCGATCACCAGCCAGACGAAGCCGGCCACCAGCGCCGCCGCCGCCGGGCTCGGCAGCCCCTGGAAGAAGCGCTTGTCGACCACGCCGATATTCGCGTTGAAGCGCGCCAGCCGCAGCGCCGCGCAGGTACAGTAGACGAAGGCTGCCAGCCAGCCCCACTTGCCCAGGTCATGCAGGATCCACTCGTACATCACCAGTGCCGGCGCCACGCCGAACGAGGTCATGTCAGACAACGAATCGTACTGCTCACCGAAGGCGCTCTGCGTGTGCGTGATGCGTGCCACACGGCCGTCCATGCCGTCGAGCACCATGGCCGCGAAGATGGCGATGGCGGCCACGTCGAAGCGCATGTTCATCGCCTGCACGATGGCGAAGAAGCCTGCGAACAGGGCCGCCGTGGTGAAGGCATTCGGCAGCAGGTAGATGCCGCGGTGGCGCGGCCGCACGAAGACCACGTCATCGTGCTCGTCCGCATCGTCGCGGTCGCTGTGCGGGCCGTAGCCGCCCGCGTCGCCGCGCAGCTGGTTGTGGCGGAACGGCCGCAGATGGGTCACGTTGCCGTTGCTGACGCGCTTGTTGCGCCGGTTGAATGCACCCATGCCGGTTCTCCTGTGCGCCGCGGCCGCTTACTGCTGCCCGCCTGCGACGTCGAGCTCGGCCAGCACGGTCGACGATGCCGACACCTTCTCGCCGATGGTCACGCGCGGACGCGCGCTCAGCGGCAGGTAGACATCAACGCGCGAGCCGAAGCGGATGAAGCCGTAGCGCTGGCCGCGCGAGAGGGTTTCGCCCACCTTCGTGTAGCACAGGATGCGGCGCGCCACCAGGCCGGCCACCTGCACCAGCGTGACGAGCTGGCCGTCGGCCGCGCGGCGGATCACCACCGCGTTGCGCTCGTTCTCGCTCGAAGCCTTGTCGAGGTCGGCATTGACGAACTTGCCGGGGAAGTATTCGATTTTCTCGACCGTGCCATCGATGCTGCTGCGGTTCGAATGAACGTTGAAGACGTTCATGAACACACTGATCTTCAGCGCCTCGCGGCCGGCGTAGCCGTCCTGCACCTTCTCCACGGCGACGATGCGGCCATCTGCCGGCGCCAGCACCGCGTTGGGCTGCTGCGGCACCGGGCGCGGCGGATCGCGGAAGAACTGCAGCACGAACAGCGTGATGATCCACAGCGGCAATGCCCACCAGAAGCCCGCGCCGGCGTTGACCAGCAGCGAGATGACAAAGGCGCCGGCCAGGAACGGCCAGCCTTCACGGGCGATCAGCGGATGAGGATAGTTCATGCAGGACTTGTGCGTTGAGTAAAGTCTGACAAGGATAACAAAAAGCCGTCCCGTCTCCGCCCGAATCGCCCCTCGAAAGCAGGGGGCATGGACGGGAGACGGGACGGCCATGGCCTGCGGGGCCTTGCCCCGCCTGGCCTGCCGGCTCGCGCCAGCTTAGTTCTTCGACTGGTCGACCAGCTTGTTCTTGGCGATCCAGGGCATCATCGCGCGCAGCTTCGCACCCACTTCTTCGATCTGGTGCTCGGCCGTCAGGCGGCGGCGCGAGATCAGGGTCGGGGCGCCGGCCTTGTTCTCGAGGATGAAGCTCTTGGCGTATTCACCGGTCTGGATGTCGGTCAGGCACTGCTTCATCGCCTTCTTCGTCTCTTCCGTCACCACGCGCGGGCCGGTGACGTACTCGCCGTATTCGGCGTTGTTCGAGATCGAGTAGTTCATGTTGGCGATGCCGCCTTCGTAGATCAGGTCGACGATCAGCTTGAGCTCGTGCAGGCACTCGAAGTAAGCCATCTCGGGCGCGTAGCCTGCTTCCACCAGGGTCTCGAAGCCCGCCTTGATCAGCTCGACGGTACCGCCGCACAGCACGGCCTGCTCGCCGAACAGGTCGGTCTCGGTCTCTTCGCGGAAGTTGGTCTCGATGATGCCGGCGCGGCCGCCGCCGTTGGCGGTGGCGTACGACAGGGCGATGTCACGGGCGGCGCCGGACTTGTCCTGGTGCACGGCGATCAGGTGGGGCACGCCGCCGCCTTGCGAGTAGGTCGAGCGCACGGTGTGGCCGGGAGCCTTCGGCGCGATCATGATCACGTCGAGGTCGGCGCGCGGGATCACCGCACCGTAGTGCACGTTGAAGCCGTGGGCGAAGGCCAGCGCTGCACCTTCCTTGATGTTGGCGTGCACTTCGTTCTTGTACACGTCGGCGATCTGCTCGTCCGGCAGCAGGATCATGACCACGTCGGCGCCCTTCACGGCTTCAGCCACTTCCTTGACCGTCAGGCCGGCGTTGACCGCCTTGTTCCACGAGGCGCCATTCTTGCGCAGGCCGACCGTCACGTTGACGCCCGAGTCCTTCAGGTTCAGCGCGTGGGCGTGGCCTTGCGAGCCGTAGCCGATGATGGTGACGTTCTTGCCCTTGATCAGGGAGAGGTCGGCGTCCTTGTCGTAAAACACTTTCATGATTGTTCCTTCGCTTGCTGTCTATCTTGGTATGGATTGGCGGCGCCCCTGGGACACATGGCCCGGCGGGTCCGCACCGCCGTGGATACTGCGCCTGTGGTGCTGCTCAGACCTTGAGGATGCGTTCGCCGCGACCGATGCCCGAACCGCCGGTACGCACCGTTTCCAGGATGGCGGTGCGGTCGATGGCGTCGAGGAAGGCATCCAGCTTGCCGCCGTCGCCGGTCAGCTCGATGGTATAGGTCTTCTCGGTGACATCGATGATGCGGCCGCGGAAGATGTCGGCGGTACGCTTCATTTCCTCGCGCTCCTTGCCGACCGCGCGCACCTTGACCAGCATCAGTTCGCGCTCGATGTGCGCGCCCTCGGTCAGGTCGACCACCTTGACCACCTCGACGAGGCGGTTCAGGTGCTTGGTGATCTGTTCGATCACGTCGTCCGAGCCGGTGGTGACGATGGTCATGCGCGACAGCGACTGGTCTTCCGTCGGCGCCACGGTCAGGGTCTCGATGTTGTAGCCGCGGGCCGAGAACAGGCCGACCACGCGCGACAGCGCACCGGCCTCGTTTTCCAGCAGGACCGAAATGATATGACGCATCACAGGTCCTCCGCGCCGAGCAGCATTTCGGAGATGCCCTTGCCGGCCTGCACCATCGGCCAGACGTTTTCGGTCGGGTCGGTCTGGAAGTCCAGGAACACGGTACGGTCCTTCAGGCGGAAGGCCTCGCGCAACGCGGGCTCCACGTCGGCGGTCTTCTCGATACGCATGCCGACGTGGCCGTAGGCCTCCGCCAGCTTGACGAAGTCGGGCAGCGCGTCCATGTAGGAATGCGAGTAGCGGTTGTCGTACTCGATCTCCTGCCACTGGCGCACCATGCCGAGATAGCGGTTGTTGAGCGCGCAGATCTTGACCGGGGTGTCGTACTGCAGGCAGGTCGACAGTTCCTGGATGCACATCTGGATCGAGCCTTCGCCGGTGATGGTCACCACTTCCTTCTCGGGGAAGGCCTTCTTGATGCCCATCGCGTACGGCAGGCCCACGCCCATCGTGCCCAGGCCGCCGGAGTTGATCCAGCGGCGCGGCTGGTCGAACTTGTAGAACTGCGCGGCCCACATCTGGTGCTGGCCCACGTCGGAGCAGACGAAGGCGTCGCCCTTGGTCAGTTCCCAGATCTTCTCGACCACGTACTGCGGCTTGATGATCTCGGAGTCGCGGTCATACTTCAGGCAGTCGACCGAACGCCACTTCTCGATCTGCTCCCACCACTTGGCCAGCGGCTCGCGGCGCGGCTTGGTCTCGCTCGCCTGCAGCTGCGAGATCAGCTCCTGCAGCACGTCCTTGACGTTGCCGACGATGGGGATGTCGACCTTGACCCGCTTGGAGATCGAGGACGGATCGATATCGATGTGGATGATCTTGCGCGCCTGCGAGGTGAAGTGCGCCGGGTTGCCGATCACGCGGTCATCGAAGCGCGCGCCGATGGCGATCAGCACGTCGCAGTTCTGCATGGCCATATTGGCTTCATACGTGCCGTGCATGCCCAGCATGCCGACGAACTGCTTGCTGGTGCCGGGGAACGCGCCCAGGCCCATCAGCGTGTTGGTGACCGGGAAACCGGTGAGCTGGGCCAGCTGGCGCAGCTCGTCGCTGGCATTGGCCAGCACCACGCCGCCGCCCGAATAGATGAACGGACGCTCGGCACCCAGCAGCAGGGCCAGGGCCTTGCGGATCTGGCCCGAGTGACCCTTGTTCACCGGGTTGTACGAGCGCATGTCGACCGCCTTCGGGTACTCGTAGCGGCAGGCATTGCGCGAGACGTCCTTCGGGATGTCGACCACCACCGGGCCCGGACGGCCGGTCGCGGCGATGTAGAAGGCCTTCTTGATGGTGGCGGCGAGGTCGCGCACGTCCTTGACCAGGAAGTTGTGCTTGACGATGGGCCGCGTGATGCCGACCGTATCGCACTCCTGGAAGGCGTCCTGGCCGATGGCGGAGGTCGGCACGTTGCCGGTGATCACGACCATCGGGATCGAATCCAGGTAGGCGGTGGCGATGCCGGTCACCGCGTTGGTGACGCCGGGACCCGAGGTCACCAGGGCCACGCCGACCTTGCCGGTGGCGCGCGCATAGCCGTCGGCCGCATGGACCGCTGCCTGCTCGTGGCGCACCAGGATGTGCTCGATCTTCTTCTGCTTGTAGAACTCGTCGTAGATATACAGCACTGCCCCACCGGGGTAGCCCCAGACGTACTCGACGCCTTCTTCGGCCAGTGCGTGGACGAGGATTTCCGCCCCGATCATTTCGGGTGCGGCGGATGAATTGCTGTCTGCGTGGGAGAATTCCGCGCTGGGCATGTTCATGTCAGTCCTTTGCAATTTTCGGCAAAAAATTGTTTGGATGCTCTCTGCCGGGCTTGTGGCACGGGTTCAAGCGGTGCGCGTCTGCATGGGAGACCGCCTCATAAGCGGCCGGATGAGACAACCACAGATGTCGTGTGAACGGGAGATGATACTGTATTGCATCAGCGCGGTCCACGGTATTTTCCGCGGCACCCGCGTGTCGCCGGCTGCGCCGCCACACCGGCAGCACACCTGTATTACAAAAGAGACAACGTGTCGGGGAGCCCGTTTTTTTGCTAGCATCGCTCCAATTTTGGATGTGCCGAAGGCCTCAGGCCGCACATCCCAGGCCGCAATAGCGCCAACCACGAGCCACCGTCTGCTTCTGCCTGCATGGCAACCGAACAGGAACTTTCTGATTTTCTCGCCAGCGTCGAGCGGCGCGCCTTCAAGCAGGCCGTGTTTGCAGTACGTGACGACGAAGCCGCCCTGGACATCGTCCAGGACGCTATGATCAAGCTCGCCGAAAAATATGGCGACAAGGGTGCGGCGGAACTGCCACCGCTGTTCCAGCGCATCCTGCAGAACACCATCCACGACTGGTTCCGCCGCCAGAAGGTGCGCAATACCTGGGTCACGCTGTTTTCCAACCTGCGCGACGACCGGGAAGGCGACGACAACGACCTGCTCGAGACACTGGAGGCCGAAATCGGCAGCGAATCGGCCGAAAGCAGCGCCGACAAGGTGGAGCGGGCGCAGACCATGCATATCATCGAACAGGAGATCCAGCGGCTGCCTGCGCGTCAACGCGAGGCATTCCTGATGCGTTACTGGGAGGATATGGACGTCGCCGAGACCGCCGCGGTCATGGGCTGTTCGGAAGGCAGCGTCAAGACGCACTGTTCCCGTGCCACGCACACACTGGCGCAGGCCCTGCGAGCGCGGGGGGTCCGACTATGAGCAGAAACGACAGAGAAATCCAGGAACGCCGCTTTGTACATGAAGTGCGCCAGGCCCTCGACGCCTCGGCGCAGGAGTTGCCGCCCGCGCTGAGCGAGCGGCTGGCCGCCGCGCGCCGCATCGCGCTGGCGCACAAGAAGGCAGAGGTCACGGTCAAGGTACCGCGACTGGCGCTGGCCGGCGCAGATGCCGGGCCCATCTTCGAAGAAGACGATACGCCGCTGCACCGCGCCGGCAGCTGGCTGCGCCGGCTCGCGCTGCTGTGGGCGCTGATCGTGCTGGCCATCGGGCTGGTGGCGATCTACCAGTGGCAACAGCAGAAGCGCATCGACGAACTGGCGGACGTGGATGCCGCCATGTTGCTGGACGAACTGCCCCCGGCCGCCTACGCCGACCAGGGCTTCCACGTTTTCCTCAAGCGCGGCCAATAAGCCCGATGATCCGCCCCCACTCCGACGCTCCTCGTCGCCGGCTGGTTCTGATCGTGTCCGCAGGACTGGTCGCAGCCGCCGCCTGGGTGCTGAATCCGCCCTCCGCGCACGCGCAAGGCAGCGCACCGGCCGCTTCCGCGGCCGCCTCGGTGCCGGCACCCGCGCGCGGCGCTGCGCAGGCCCGTCCCAAGTGGGACGAACTGACCCCGGTCCAGCAGCGCATCCTGGCCCCGCTGCAACCCGCCTGGGAGAGCCTGGGCGAGCTGCACCGGCGCAAGTGGCTGCAGATCGCCGAGCGCTACCCGAAGTTCTCGCCGGCCGAGCAGTCCCGGCTGCAGGCGCGCATGACCGAGTGGATCCGGATGACGCCGCAGCAGCGCCGCCTGGCACGCGAGAATTACCAGATCACGCGCTCGCTGCCGGCGGCCAAGAAGGCCGAGGCCTGGGACAAGTACCAGCACCTGCCGGAAGAGCAGAAGAAGAAACTCGCTGCCGCCGAAACCCCGCACCACCCGGGAGCCGTCAGCGCCCTGCCATCGGCCAGGCGCCTGCCCGTGCAGACCGGCAAGCCGTTGGCGCGGCCGGCCGTGCCGGCCAGCGCGCCGACCGCCCCCACCCCGGCGGCGGCGGCCACGGCCAAGCCGGCGGCCAGTGCCGCCGTGGCCGAAAGCGCGCCCGCGCCGGCCTCGGCTCCGACCCCGCAGGCCGCCGATCCGGCCGAGCCTGCCACCGATACCGCGGCCACCACCCCGGCCGACGCGACCCCCCGCAACTGAAGCAGGAACACCCGGCAGGCCTGGCCTCTGCCTGCGGCCGCACGCGCCGCCGGCGCCCTTTGGCATAATGCCGCGATGCCCGCGATCCCCGCGGGCGGGCGCCTGCCGGTGCCCGACGTCCGCCCGCGCCATGACTGCCGCCACCTTCGCCGAACCGCCCGCCGCCAGCCGCTCACCGTCCCTGCGCCGCCGCCTCGCCTGCATGCTCTACGAGGGCGTGCTGCTGTTCGGCGTGCTGAGCGCATCCACCGCCGCCTACCTGGTGATCCGGCCCGGCCTGCGCGCATCGGGGCTGGATACGGCGCTGGCCATGCAGGCATGGAGCTTCCTGGCGATGGGCCTGTACTTCGTCTGGTTCTGGCAGCGCAACGGGCAGACACTGGCCATGCAGACCTGGCGCATGCGCGTGGAAACCGCGCAGGGCAAACCGCCGCGCTGGCCGCAGGCAGCCTGGCGCTATCTGCTCGCCTGGCTGTGGCTGCCGCCCTCGGCCGCCGTCGGCCACGCGCTGGGGCTGGTCAAGGGCCCCTTCCTGGCCGTGCTGGCCGCTGGACTGCTGCTGTGGGTGATGCTCGCCTGGCTCGACCCGCAGCGCCGCTTCCTGCACGATCGCCTGGCCGGCACCCGGCTGGTCGACCTGCGGCCGCCGCGGGCATGACGCTCTCGGCCAGCGCCCTGCGCCGGCTCGCCCTGGCCGGGCAGTTCGGCCTGGGGCTGGCCTGCGCCGCGGCACTGGCCCGCTGGGCCAGCTGGCGCTGGCCGGCGGCAGCGCTGGGGGCGGCCTTGCTGGCCGCACTGGTGTTCGGGCTGGTCGTGGCCGGCGCCTTCGCCATCTCGCTGTCTGGCGCGGGCGTCCCCGCCACGCGGCGCCCTGCCGTGCCGCAGGCAGCCGCCATCGCCCCGCTCGGGGCGGCCGCGGCACTGGCCTGCTACCTGTACGAATGCACCGCCGTGTTCCGCATGTTCAACTGGATCGAGCCCTTCCGCTCCAGCCTGTCCTTCGTCCCGCCGCACGCCGGCGCGCCGGCGCGGCCGCCACTGCTGCTGGTGCATGGCTACGCCTGCAATCATGCCGTGTGGCTCGACCTGCAGCCGGCGCTGGCGGCGGCGGGCTACGCCTGCGAGGCGATCGACCTCCTGCCCCTGTTCGACAGCATCGACAACCATGCAGGCACCGTGCTGGCGCGCATGCGCGCCATCCATGCGCGCACCGGCCAGGCACCGCTGCTGCTGTGCCACAGCATGGGCGGGCTGGCCGCGCGGGCGGCGCTGGTGCGCGGCCGCGCCGAAGGCGGCGCGCCCTGCGCCGGACTGGTCACACTGGGCTCGCCGCACCAGGGCTGCGCACTGGCCAGCCTGGGGGCCGGCGCCAGTGCGCGCCAGATGCGTTGCGACAGCGCCTGGTTGCGTGCGCTGGCCGACGCCGAAGGGCCGGCCGAGCGCGCCCTGCTCGCCTCCGTGTTCAGCTGGCATGACTCCATCGCCGGCCCGGCCGGCACCAGTTGCCTGCCCGGCGCCCGCCACTGGCCGCTGGCGGGCGTCGGCCACGTGGCGCTGCTGCGCCATCCGCGCGCACGCGACGCCGTGCTCGCCGCCCTCGATGCCTTCGCCAGTGCCGCACCGCATGCTGCCGGCGCCACGCCGTCGGCACGCGCGCCGCGCAAGGCCTGATCGGAGTCCTCCCGGGAGACCTGGGGAGAGCGGTTGCGGGCCGGTCCCGGCCGCCCCGGTCTTCATGTGACATTCATGTTCTCGTCACGGCGCAGTCATGGGGCACTGGCTCAATGCAGCCATCGCCCTTACCGGTGCCGCCATGGTTCACGCAATCCGATTCGCCCGCGGCTGTCTCGCCCGGGCCGCGCACAAGCTGCGCGGCAGTGCTGCCGGGACCCCGCCCCTGCCAGTCGCGCTGGCCGCCTTCATGCCGCCCTCCGGGCTCGATGCCCCGGCAGCCCGTCCCGCCCCCGCCGCCACCCCCGCCCTCTCCGACGCCAATCAGCACGACGCCAGGCAAACCGCCCCGCACACGGTGCAGCGCTACCGCGCCATCTGGGTCTCGGACGTCCACCTGGGCACCGCGGGCTGCCAGGCCGACTACCTGCTCGACTTCCTCAAGCACAACGAATCGGAGCGGCTCTACCTGGTCGGCGACATCATCGACGGCTGGCAACTGCGGCGCGGCTGGTACTGGCCGCAAAGCCACAACGATGTGGTGCAGAAGCTGCTGCGCAAGGCGCGCAAGGGCACCGAAGTGATCTACGTGCCGGGCAACCACGATGAGATGGCGCGGCAGTTCGACGGCCTCGCCTTCGGCGACATCACGGTGCGCGAGGATGCAGTCCACGTGACCGCCACCGGCCGGCACCTGTGGGTGGTGCACGGCGACCTGTTCGACGGCGTGGTACAGCACGCACGCTGGCTGGCCTACCTGGGCGACTCGCTGTACACCGTGATCCTGGCCTTGAACCGCCATTTCAACCGGGTGCGCGCGCGCCTCGGCTTCCCCTACTGGTCGTTGTCGCAATACCTGAAGCACCAGGTCAAGAACGCCGTCAACTACATCAACTCCTTCGAGCACGCGATGGTCGAAGAAGCGCGCCGGCGCGGCTGCGACGGCGTCATCTGCGGCCATATCCACAAGGCCGAGATCCGCGAGGTCGACGGCCAGCTCTATTGCAACGACGGCGACTGGGTCGAAAGCCTGTCGGCACTGGTCGAGACCATGGAAGGCGAGTTGAAGATCGTCTACTGGACCACCTTGCTCGACCCGCCGGCGCCGCCGCGCGCGCGCCGACGCCGCGCCGCCCTGCCCGCCTGAATCCCGCGCGGCGCCCGCCGGCGCGCCGCCTCCCCAGACCAACCATGTCCGCGCAGCAAGGCGGACCGATGCACAAGCGGCCAGCGCCGCGAGGAGCCAGCATGAAGATCCTGATCGTCACCGACGCCTGGGAACCGCAGGTCAACGGCGTGGTGCGCACGCTCAAGTCGACGCGCCGCGAGCTGGAGGCCATGGGGCACACGGTGGAACTGCTCACGCCGCTCGAGTTCCGTACCGTGCCGTGCCCTACCTATCCCGAAATCCGCCTGTCGCTGCTGCCCGGCCGCGCGGTCGCCGAACGCATCCGCGCCTTCGCGCCGGACGCGCTGCATATCGCCACCGAAGGTCCGCTCGGCATGGCAGCGCGCCGGCATGCGCTGCGCAGCAAGGTGCCCTTCACCACGGCCTACCACACGCGCTTCCCGGAGTACGTGCAAGCGCGCTTCGGCATCCCGCTGGCCTGGACCTACCGCTTCCTGAGCTGGTTCCACGGGCCGGCCCGGGCTGTGATGGCGCCGACCCCGGTAGTGCTCGACGACCTGCGCCGCTACGGCATCGGCCACGCCGTGCTGTGGTCGCGCGGAGTGGACCTGGACGTGTTCACCGCCCAGCGCGCCAACGTGTTGAACACGGCGCATCCGATCTTCCTCTACGTCGGCCGCGTCGCCGTCGAGAAGAACGTCGAGGCCTTCCTCGCGCTGGACCTGCCGGGCTCGAAGTGGGTGGTCGGCGACGGCCCGGCCCTGGCCTCGCTGCGCGCGCGTTATCCGGGTGCCAACTATCTGGGCGTGCTGAGCCAGCCCGAGCTGGCCAAGGTGTATGCTTCGGCCGATGTCTTCGTCTTTCCGAGCCGCACGGATACCTTCGGCCTGGTGCTGCTGGAAGCGCTGGCCAGCGGCCTGCCGGTGGCAGCCTACCCGGTCACCGGCCCCATCGACGTGCTGGGCGAGAGCCGGGCCGGCGTGATGCACGAAGACCTGCGCGAAGCCTGCCTGGAAGCGCTGCGCATCGATCGCGCCACCGCCCGCGCTCATGCCGAGCTGTTCTCGTGGCGCGCCGCTACCGAGCAGTTCCTGTCTCATCTGCGGCCGCTGGCCGCCGCCCACGGCGGCGCCACGGCCTCACGCCAACCGCAAGACCATGTCGAAAATGCAGCCGCAATCCGCACCGCTTCCCTCCAAGGCGAAACCGGCTCCGGTGCCAACGCCGGCCGAAGCGAGCACTGAGTACACCATCGAGCACAACCCGTACAAGGGCAACCGCGGCCTGGCGCGCGCCTGGCGCGCCGCCGTCAACTCCCTGTCCGGCCTGCGCTATGCCGTGCTGGAGGAAAGCGCCTTCCGCCAGGAACTGACGCTGGTGGCCATCCTGACGCCGTGCGCGCTGCTGGCGCCGGTCAGCGTGGTCGAGCGCATCCTGCTGCTGGGCACGCTGCTGCTGGTGCTGATCGTGGAATTGCTCAACTCCAGTGTCGAAGCCGCGGTCGACCGCATCTCGCTGGAGCGCAACAGCCTGTCCAAGCGCGCCAAGGACTACGGCAGCGCGGCGGTCATGCTGGCGCTGATCCTGTGCGGCGGAACCTGGATCGCGATCCTCGAGCCGCTGGTGGCACGCTGGCTGCAGGCGTCCTGACTTCGGCGCATGGCGGCGGGCGGCGCGGTAGCGGGGAGCCCGGAAAGCCAGGGAACGGGCGGTGTTTGCTTATAATCGCTGTCCCACGCCCCGATCCAACGGCAGCCCATGGAATCCAAACCGCAAACCGGCCCCCGCCGCACGAGGGACCGCATCCTCGACGTCTCGCTGCGCCTGTTCAATGAACTGGGCGAGCCGAACGTGACCACCACCACGATCGCGGAGGCGATGGAGATCAGTCCCGGCAACCTCTACTATCACTTCCGCAACAAGGACGACATCATCAACTCCATCTTCGTGCAGTTCGAGCAGGAGATGGAGCGCCGCCTGAAGCTGCCCGACGACCACAAGGCCACGCTCGACGAAAGCTGGGGCTACCTCCAGTACATGTCCGAGTTCCTGTGGAACTACCGCTTCCTCTATCGCGACATCAACGACCTGCTGGCGCGCAACCGGATGCTGGAGACCAACTTCAAGCGCATCGTCGAGCAGAAGAACCGCTTCGCCCAGGCCATCTGCCGGCAGTTCATCGAGGACGGCGAGATGGTGGCCACGCCCGAGCAGGTCGAAGCCATCTGCACCAATATCGTCGTGGTCGCCACCTACTGGCTGTCGTTCCAGTTCGTGCAGCACCCGCGCCAGTACAACGACCCGGAACGGATCCGCGGCTACCTGCACGGCTCCAGCTACCACATCTTCTCCATCCTCGCGCCCTACCTGCGCGGCAAGGCGCGTGCCGCCTTCGACCAGCTAGCGCGCGATTACGCGGCCGTCAAGGCCGCCCAGACCATCAAGGAATCGAAGTGAAATCCGTCTGCGTGTATTGCGGCTCCAGCCCCGGCCACCGTCCCGAATACGCCGAACAGGCGCGTGCGCTCGGCCAGGCGCTGGCCGAGCGCGGCCTGGCGCTGGTCTACGGCGGCGGCAAGGTCGGCCTGATGGGCATCATCGCCGACGCCGTGCTGGCCCATGGCGGCACCGCCATCGGCATCATCCCGCAGGCGCTGATGGACAAGGAGGTCGGCCACCGCGGGCTGAGCGAGCTGCACGTGGTGCGCAATATGCACGAGCGCAAGCAGATGATGGCCGACCGCGCCGACGCCTTCATCGCCATGCCCGGCGGCGTGGGCACCTACGAAGAATTGTTCGAGACCGTCACCTGGCAGCAGCTCGGCTACCACGCCAAACCCATCGGCCTGCTCAATGTGGCGGGCTTCTACGACGGCATGCTGGGCTTCCTCTCGCATGCGGTGCAGGAAGGCTTCCTCAAGCAGGTCCATGCCGACCTGCTGCACGTCGACACCGCGCCGGCCGGTCTGCTCGCCAAGCTGGAGCAGGCACCGCGTGTGACCGTCGACAAGTGGCAGGAAAAGCGCGCCGAGGCCTGAGCGCCGCCGGCGCCGCCCTGCCCCGCGCAGCCATGGCCTAGAAGGACGAGCCCGGCTCGCGCAGGAAGGCCGCTTCCTCGGCCGTGCCGGCCCGCCCCAGGATCGCATTGCGGTGCGGGAAACGCCCGAAGCGCACGATGATGGCGCGGTGCTTGTCGGCCCACTCCACGGTGTCGACCGCGCCGCCACTCTCGTCGCGCAGCCGGTGCGTCAGCCTGACCGATTCGTCCTGGGCCGCGAGTTCTTCCGCATGCTCGAAGGGCAGGTAGCAGAACATGCGGTGCCAGCCGGTCGGCAGGCGCAGGTCGCCGCCGCCGGCCACCAGCCGGCGCGCCAGCGCCAGTGCGCGCGCATCGGTGGCGAAGCTGCGCGCATCGCCGCGGAACAGGTTGCGCGGGAACTGGTCGAGCAGCACGATGCGCGCGCAGGTGCCTTCCGGCGTCTGTGCCCAGGCGGCGTCCTGCGCCTCGCCACCGGGCGCGGCGGCGGCCTCCCATTCGGCCAGGAAGGCCTGGCGGATGGTGTCGTCGAAAGCGGCCGATTTGGCGAACCACTCGCGGCGCGAGGTATCCCAGGCGGGAGAGTCGGGTGTGCCGAACCAGAAATCGAGCACGCGGCGGGCGGCGGCGGGAAGCTTGTCCGTCATGCCTGGCGATCTCCTGCTAGTCGAAAAATTGGACGGAGGCGGCGCCGGCGCGCTCAGCGCGCCACGTTGCGCATCCAGTCGGCGGTCTGGAACAGGGCCTCCATCAGGCGCAGCTGCAGCGGCTCCGGCAGGCCCGTGTCCTGCATCGCCAGCGCCATGCAGCGCATCCACTGGTCACGCTCGCTGGTGCCGATCTCGAAGGGCAGATGGCGCGCGCGCAGGCGCGGGTGGCCGAAGCGCTCGATGAAGTAGTTGGGCCCGCCGAGCCAGCCGCACAGGAACCAGAACAGCTTGTCGCGCGAGCCGTCCAGCGAGGCGGGATGCAGCGCGCGCAGTCCGGCGAACTCCGGCTCGAGGTCCATCAGGTCGTAGAAGCGGTCGACCAGTTCGCGCACGCGCGCCTCGCCGCCGATCAGTTCGTAGGCGCTGGTTTCGCGCTTTGCGCCGTCGCCCGGGGTGTCGTTGTGTTCCGTACTCGTCATGCTGTAAGGGGTGTTGGCTGGATCAGGGCGGCCGAACAGGGCTGCCGAAAGCCGCCATGATACGGGGAATACGGGGATCCGGCCGCACGCGCGGCGGCGGGCCGGGTCCCCCGTTTCATGGCGACGGCCCCCGGCGGCGGCGACCGTGCCTGCCTCAGGCGTCGCGCAAGGTCGCCAGGGCCGGCTGGCGCAGCACTTCGCGCAGGCCCAGCCAGCCGCCGGCCAACGCACACAGCGCCCCCGCCACCACGCCGGCCGGCACGATCCACGGATTGAAGCGGTAGGGAAAATCGAACACCTGCGTGGCCAGCCCCCAGCCTACCGCGAGCGCGCCCAGGCTGGCCAGCAGGCCGGCCAGCGCGCCCACCACCAGGAACTCCGCGTATTGGGTCTGGCGCACCAGCGCGGCCGAGGCCCCCAGCGCCTTGAGCAGGCCGGCGTCGCGCCGGCGCTCGTCGCGCGTGCCGGACAGCGCCGCATACAGCACCGTCACACCGGCCGCCAGCGTGAAGGCGAACAGGAACTCGACCGCGGCGATGACCTGGTCCAGCACCTGCTGCACCTGGCGCAGGATCAGCTCGGTGTTGACCACGGTGATGTTGGGGAAAGCCGCCACCAGCCGGTTATCCAGCGGCGCCTGCGTCGACGGCAGGTGGAAGGCCGTGATGTAGGTCTCCGGCATGCCGTGCATCATGGCCGGTGGCAGGATCACGAAGAAATTGACGCGCATCGAACTCCAGTCGAGCTTGCGCAGCGATGTCACCCTGGCCTCCACCGGCTGGCCCGCCACATCGAAGCGCAGCGTGTCGCCCAGGCGGATGCCGAGGGTGCGGGCGATGCCCTCTTCCACCGAGGCCCCGGCCAGCTGCCCGCGCGGCCAGCTGCCGGCAACCACGCGGTTGCCCTCGGGCAGGGTGTCCATGTAGGACAGGTTGAATTCCCGCTCGACCAGGTTGCGCGCCCGCTCGGCCGGATAGTCGGCTCCCGTCACCGCGCGACCGTCGATATGGGTGAGGCGCCCGCGCACCATCGGATACAGCAGGTCCTGGATACCAGCGCCGGCGAGCCGGGCGCGCAGGGCGTCGCGCTGGTCGGGCTGGATGTTGATGACGAAGCGGTTGGGCGCGTCGGCCGGCGTGGCACCGCGCCACGAGGCGATCAGGTCGCTGCGCGTCATGCCGAGCAGCAGCAGCGCCATCAGGCCCACCGCCAGGGCCACCGTCTGCAGCACAGTGACGCCGCGCCGCCGCTCCAGCACCGCCAGCGCGAAACGCCAGCCGACCCCGGCCACGCCGCTGCCCAGGCGCCCGCGCAGCAGCCGCGCCAGCGCGCCCAGCACCGCCAGCGACAACAGGCCGAACAACAGGCCTGCCGCGAGGAAGCCGCCTGCCGTCAGCAGGCCGAGCTTGAGGTCGCGCGCGGCGGCCAGCAGCAGCAGGCCGAAGGCGGCCAGCCCGAAGCCGTAGGCCAGCCAGGCCGATACCGGCGGCAGGCCGAGGTCGCGCCGCAGCACGCGCAACGGCGATACGCGCGTCAGCGACAGCAACGGCGGCAAGGCGAAACCGCTCAGCAGGACCAGGCCCGACAGCAGGCCGAGCGCGGCCGGGCGCGGCGACGGCGGCGGCAAGGTCACGGTCAGCAGGCCGCCCAGCGACAGCAGCAGGCCATAGTGCGCCAGATAGCCCAGCGCCACCCCGACGGCAGCGCCGGCCAGGCCCAGCAGCACAAATTCCAGCCCGAAGGCGCGCAGGATCTGCCCGCGCGACAGCCCCAGGCACTTGTAGACCGCGCAGGCATCGGTGTGACGCTGCACGTAGCGGCGCGCCGACATGGCGATCGCCACCGCGGCGATCATCGCCGACAGCACCGCCACCAGCGACAGGAAACGCTCGGCGCGGTCGAGCGTGGCGCGCATCTGCGGCTGGCCGGTCTCCAGCGACTCGACCCGCATATTGCGCAGGCCGAGCCGCGCGATCTCCTGCTGGGCCCAGCGCTGGAAGGCAGCGGCGGCGGGATCGGCACCCGCCACCAGCAGCCGGTAGCTGACGCGGCTGCCCCAGCCGACCAGGCCGGTGCTGTCCAGGTCCGACAGCGCCAGCATCACGCGCGGCGCGAAGTTCATGAAGCCGGCACCGCGGTCCAGCTCCTGGGTGAGGATGCGCGCGACACGGAAGCCACGGCTGCCGAGCTGGACGGTATCGCCCATGCGCAGCCCCAGCGCATCGAGCAGGGCTTCATCGACCCACACCGTGCCGGGCTCGGGAATGCCTTCGGCAACCGTCTCGGGGCCGCCCGGCGCGGCGCTCGTCTTGAGCCGCCCCCGCAGCGGATAGGCCGGACTGACGGCCTTGAGCGCGGCCAGCCGGCTCGGCGCGTCGCCCGCCGCCGCGCCGCGGGCCGTGGCCATGCTGGGGAAGGTCACGGTCTGGGCCACCGCCAGCCCGGCCTGCCGGGCGTGGTCGGCGAAGCCGGCGGGAAACGGCTGGTCGGCCACCAGCAGCACGTCGGCGCCGATCATCTGGCGCGCATCGCGCTCCAGCCCCAGCCGCATGCGGTCGGCCAGGAAGCCGACGCTGCTGAGCGCGGCCACGGCCAGCACCAGCGCAAACAGCAGCAGGTTCAGTTCGCCGGCCAGCCAGTCGCGCCGGGCCATGCGCAAGGCCTGGCGCCAGGCGGAAAAGCGTGCGGCAGCGGCTGGCGCACCGGGGCTGGCGGGAGCGGTCGGCGGCGGGAATGGCTGGCTTGGCGGCTGGGTCATCGTCGTCGGTCGGGAAAAGGCATGGCCTCGGGTCAAGGCCGGTTCAAGGGTGGATGCCGCAGTGGATGCCGGGCTGGGCCGTCTTGCCGGCGGCAGGATCCGCGCCGTGGCACGACAAGGCGATCGCCATCACGATACCCGCTACTCGCGCCCGGCCGGCTGCCGCGTCCGCGCCGCGGCCCGTCCGAGGGCACCGTGCAGGCGGCGTACACCGCGCCACAGGCGTGGCAGCAGCCAGGCGGCCAGCCCCAGGAAGACCAGCAGCAGCACCAGGAACAGCAGCGGCAGGAAGAACGACAGCAGCAGGCCGGCGGTGGCGCCGAGGTCCTCGCTGAAGGAAGCGACCCAGTTGGAAAACGGCTCGGGCGAGACATTGATCAAGGCGCGCGTGCCCGCCTTGACTGCGTGGGCGGTGCCCGCCAGCGTGCCGCCGGCCAGGCCGGCGGCCACCACCCACTGCGGATCGAGCTGGCCGAAGGCGGCCGCCGCCAGGATGGCGCCGGCGGGAATGCGCACGAAGGTCTGGATGCCGTCCCAGACCGAGTCGAAGCCCGGCATCTTGTCCGCCAGGAACTCCGCCAGCGCCAGTACGGCGGCCAGGCCGAGCACCCACCAGGACGTCAGCGGCTGCAGTCCGGGGGGCAGGTGCAGCCAGCCCAGGCGGGCCAGCAGGCCGGCGGTGAACACGGCCAGGTAGAGGCGGAAGCCGCTGGTCCAGGACAACCCGGCTGCCAGCGCGGCCGTTTCCAGCATGGCGCTCCTTGTGATCGGCTGCGGCAGGATTGCCGCTGGATGCAGTGTAATCCGGATCGCGCAGGCACCCGGCACGGGCGGCGCGGCACCGCCATTGTGCAGAGAACGCCGGTTCAGGCGGCGTCCGCCACCTGCGGCAGGTCGGCCGCCACCTCGGCGATCATGCGGCGCAGCCACAGCACATCGGGCGCGGCGTGGCAGCGCTCGTGCCAGAGCTGGTAGAAGCGCATGCGCGGGAAGACCACCGGCGAGGGCACCATGCGGATCGGCAGGTACTGGGCGTAGTGGGCGGCGAACTGTCGGCCCGTGGTGAAGACCATGTCGGTCTTCATCAGCACGTAGGGCACCAGGCCGAAATACGGCAGCGTGACCTGGATATTGCGCTTGTAGCCTTGCTCGGCCAGCGCCTGGTCGATCATGCTGCGCTGCATCGAGGCATAGGGCGCCGGCGCCAGGTGCGGCATCTCCAGGTAGTGCTTCAGCGTCAGGCCCTTGCGCGCCAGCGGATGCTGGGCGCCCAGCATGCAGACCACCTCGTCCTCGAACAGCGGCGAGATGTGCAGGTGCTCGGGCGGCGACAGCCAGTTGCCGACCACGATGTCGAGCTGGCCCTGCTCCAGGTCCTCCAGGAAGTCGCTGCCGGCGGTCATCGGATGCACGAACAGCTTGGCGCCGGGCGCCAGCCGGCGCACCCGCTCGACGATATTGGGCAGGAAGAAGGCGTCCAGGTAGTCCGGCGCGCCGAGGTGGAAGGTGCGCGTGGTGGTGGCCGGGTCGAACTGCTGCGGCGGGCGCGCGATGCGGTCCATCGCCGCCAGGCTCTGCTCGGCCAGCAGCAGCAGCTCGCGGCCGCGCTCGGTCGGTACCATGCCGCTCTTGCCCCGCACCAGGATGGCATCGCCGGTGATTTCGCGCAGACGCTTGAGCGTATTGCTGATGGCCGGCTGCGACTGGCCCAGGCGCACGGCCGTGCGGGTCACGCTCTGCTCGGTGAGCAGGGTATGCAGCACCCGCAGCAGGTAGGTATCGAGATGGTCGCGTCCGTGCATGGGGCGGTCGCCGCGGGGCCGGCCGGGCCGGCGGCGGTGGTGGCGAGGAGGATGGGAACGGCGCATAGTGTAAGCGAGGCACCCGGCGGCAGGTCAATCCGCGCGCACCCTGGCCGCCCGCTCTCCGCCCTGATGGCGCACATCACCTGGGCCGAATATTGCTTGCTCCAGCCCGATGCTATGTTTCACGCCATAACACAAGGCACCTAACGGAATACGAGACCATGGAGACGCAACCCATCCGCTTCTACCATCGCGGCCAGATCCAGGAAGTCGCGGACGCCCCGATCACCCGCACCGTGCTGCAGTACCTGCGCGAGGACGTGCGCTGCACGGGCACCAAGGAGGGCTGCGCCGAGGGCGACTGCGGCGCCTGCACCGTCGTCATCGGCGAGCTGCAGGACGACGGCCAGGTCGCCTTCAAGGCGGTCAACTCCTGCATCCAGTTCCTGCCCACGCTGGACGGCAAGGCACTGATCACGGTCGAGGACCTGCGCCAGGCCGACGGCACCCTGCACCCGGTGCAGGAAGCGCTGGTGGAATGCCATGGCTCGCAATGCGGCTTCTGCACGCCCGGCTTCGTCATGTCGCTGTGGGCGCTGTACCAGCAGCACACGCCGGGCGGCGACGCCCCCGCGCGCAGCACCATCTGCGATGCCCTGACCGGCAACCTGTGCCGCTGCACCGGCTACCGTCCCATCATCGACGCCGGCCAGCGCATGATGGCGCTGCCCGCGCCGCGGCCCGGCAAGCTCGAGCCGCGCAGCATCGCCGAGGCCCTGCGCGGCCTGCGCCGCGACGGCACCTTCCACTACAGCGCCGCCGGCCGGCAGTTCCATGCGCCGCGCACCGCCTCCGCCTTCGCCGCGCTCAAGGCCGCCGAGCCGGGCATCCGCATCCTGGCCGGCAGCACCGACGTCGGCCTGTGGGTGACCAAGCAGTTCCGCGAACTGGGCGACCTGCTCTATATCGGCCAGGTACAGGACCTGTACTACGTCGAACCGCGCGACGGCATGCTCGAGATCGGTGCCGCCGTGCCGCTGGAGCCGGCCTACGCCGCGCTCACGGCCCATCACCCGGCACTGGAAGAGCTGTGGAAGCGCTTCGCCTCGCTGCCGATCCGCAATGCCGGCACGCTCGGCGGCAATATCGCCAACGGTTCGCCGATCGGCGATTCGATGCCGGCGCTGATCGCGCTGGGTGCCGAAGTGGTGCTGCAACATGGCGACACGCGCCGCACCTTGCCGCTCGAAGACCTCTACCTGGCCTACCAGAAGACCGCCATGGCCGCAGGCGAGTTCGTCGCCGCGCTGCGCGTGCCGCTGGCAGGCCCGGCGCACTTCCGCACCTACAAGCTGTCCAAGCGCTTCGACGAGGACATCTCCGCGGTCTGCGCCGCCTTCGCCATCGACGTCGAGGACGGCATCGTCACGCGCGCGCGCATCGCCTTCGGCGGCATGGCCGCCACGCCCAAGCGCGCCGCCGCGGCCGAGGCGGCCCTCACCGGCCAGCCCTGGGACGAAGCCAGCGCGCGCGCCGCCATGGCCGCGCTGGGCCAGGACTACACGCCGTTGACCGACATGCGCGCCAGCGCCGCCTACCGCGCGCGCGGCGCCGCCAACCTGCTCTACCGCTTCTGGCTGGAGACGCGCGCCGACGCGCTGCCCGCCGCCAGTGTCAACGTCCGCGCCCCCGGCGCCGGCGCCGACGTGATCGCCGCCGGTGTCTAAGGAGTGAACGGCATGAACAAGCAGACCGAACCCTTCCTGCTCGACGAAAGCGTGGCCACCGAGGCTGCGCCACAGGTCGGCATCTCGCGCCCGCACGAGTCCGCCCACCTGCACGTGGCCGGCACCGCCACCTACACCGACGACATCCCCGAGCTGGCCGGCACGCTGCACGCCGCCCTGGGCATGAGTGCGCGCGCCCATGCGCGCATCAGGTCGATCTCGCTCGACAAGGTGCGCGCCGCGCGCGGCGTGGTCGCGGTGCTGACCGCGGACGATATCCCGGCCGTCAACGACTGCGGCCCGATCATCCACGACGACCCCATCCTGGCCCGCGAGGTGGTCCAGTTCATCGGCCAGCCGGTGTTCCTGGTGGTGGCCAGCTCGCACGACGCGGCGCGCCGCGCCGCACGCCTGGGCGAGATCGAGTACGAAGACCTGCCGCCGGTACTGTCGCCCGAGGCCGCGCACGCCGCGGGCAGCTATGTGCTGCCGCCGATGCACCTGACGCGCGGCGAGCCCGCTGCCCGCATCGGCGCCGCGGCCCATCGCGACAGCGGCCACATCCGCCTGGGCGGCCAGGAGCAGTTCTACCTGGAGGGCCAGATCTCCTATGCCGTCCCCAAGGAAAACGACGGCATGCACGTGTGGTGCTCGACGCAGCACCCCACCGAGATGCAGCACGCGGTGGCCCATATGCTGGGCTGGCACGTGCACCAGGTCCAGGTGGAGTGCCGCCGCATGGGCGGCGGCTTCGGCGGCAAGGAATCGCAGTCGGCCCTGTTCGCCTGCTGCGCGGCGCTGGCCGCGTGGAAGCTGCTGTGCCCGGTCAAGCTGCGCCCGGACCGCGACGACGACATGATGATCACCGGCAAGCGCCATGACTTCGTCTTCGACTACCAGGCCGGCCACGATGCCGAGGGCCGCCTCGAAGGCGTGCAGGTGGAGATGGTGTCGCGCGCCGGCTTCTCGGCCGACCTGTCGGGCCCGGTGATGACCCGCGCGATCTGCCATTTCGACAATGCCTACTGGCTGCCGGACGTGCAGATCGACGGCTACTGCGGCAAGACCAATACCCAGAGCAATACCGCCTTCCGCGGCTTCGGCGGCCCGCAGGGCGCCTTCGCCATCGAGTACATCCTCGACAACGTCGCCCGCGCGGTCGGGCGCGACGCCTTCGACGTGCGCCGCGCCAACCTGTACGGCAAGGGCGAGCGCAACGTCACGCCCTATGGACAGACCGTGGAGGACAACGTCATCCACGAACTGCTCGACGAGCTCGAGGCCAGCAGCGAATACCGCGCCCGCCGCGCCGCCACGCGCGCCTTCAACGCGGCCAGCCCGGTGCTGAAGAAGGGCATCGCCATCACCCCGGTGAAGTTTGGCATCTCCTTCAACGTGGCCCACTTCAACCAGGCGGGCGCACTGGTGCACGTCTACAACGACGGCTCGGTGCTGGTGAACCACGGCGGCACCGAGATGGGCCAGGGCCTGAACACCAAGGTGGCGATGGTGGTGGCGCACGAACTGGGCATCCGCCTCGAACGCGTGCGCTGCAGCGCCACCGACACCAGCAAGGTGGCCAACACCTCGGCCACCGCCGCCTCCACCGGCGCCGACCTGAACGGCAAGGCGGCGCAGGACGCGGCCCGCCAGATCCGCGAGCGCCTGGCCGCCTTCGCCGCGCGCAAGGCCGGCGTGGACGTGTCGGAAGTGCGCTTCGGCGACGACCTGGTGGTGGCCGGCGAACTGCGCCAGCCCTTCGACGAGCTGGCGCGCGAAGCCTACGTGGCGCGCGTGCAGCTGTGGTCCGACGGCTTCTACACCACGCCCAAGCTGCACTGGGACCAGAGCAAGCTGCAGGGCCGTCCCTTCTACTATTTCGCCTACGGCGCGGCCTGCTCCGAGGTGCTGGTCGACACGCTGACCGGCGAATGGCGCCTGCTGCGCGCCGACGTGCTGCATGACGCCGGCCGCTCGCTCAACCCGGCGCTGGACATCGGCCAGGTCGAGGGCGCCTTCATCCAGGGCATGGGCTGGCTGACCACCGAGGAGCTGTGGTGGAACCAGAACGGCAAGCTGATGACGCATGCGCCGTCCACCTACAAGATCCCGACCGTCAACGACTGCCCGGAGACCTTCAACGTGCGGCTGTTCCAGAACCGCAACGTGGAAGACAGCATCCACCGCTCCAAGGCTGTCGGCGAGCCGCCGCTGCTGCTGCCGTTCTCGGTCTTCTTCGCCATCCGCGACGCCGTGGCGGCGCTGGGCGACTACCGGATCAATCCGCCGCTGACGGCTCCGGCCACCGGCGAGGCGATCCTCGATGCCGCGGACGCGGTGAGGGAGGCGGTGGCTGCACAGGAATGACGGATCGCGGGGGATGACCGACGGGCGCAGGCAGTTCGCGTGCTGACGCGGCTCCACGCGCCGGCCCTCTCCCCTCACGCCCCGAAGGCAAGACCGCAGCAATCCACCGATCGCCGCATCCAGCACAAGCCGACACCGACAACCGAAACCCGCCACCACCCAAAGACCGAACCATGCAGGACGCTCCGCTCCAACCCTTCCGCTTCGCCGACGCCGCCCGCTGGGTGCGCGCGGGGGTGCCCGTGGCGATGGTCACCATCGTCGAGGTCAAGGGCTCGGCCCCGCGCGAGCCCGGCGTGCGCATGCTGGTGACGGCGGACGCGCTGGTCGGCACCATCGGCGGCGGCCACCTGGAGTGGCGCGGCATGGAGATCGCCCGCACGATGCTGGACGCCGGCAGCGGCAGCCCGTCGCGCCGCATCGAGCGCATCCCGCTCGGGCCGGCCCTCGGCCAATGCTGTGGCGGCGTGGTCAAGCTCGCCTTCGAGGTGCTGAGCGAGGCCGACCTGCCATGGCTCGATGCGGCCGAGGCGGCCTTCGCGCGCGGCGACGCGCTGCTGCGCACGGTGCCGCCATCCGGTCCCGCGCGCCATGTACCCAGCCGTGCCGTGGCGCCGGCGGTGGCGCTGCAGGCCGGCGGCGGCTGGAGCGACACGCTGGTCTCAGACGCCATGCAGATCGTGCTGTTCGGCGCCGGCCATGTCGGCCACGCCCTGGTCAAGGTGCTGGCCAACCTGCCGTGCCAGGTGCGCTGGGTCGACGAGCGCGACACCCTGTTCCCGCCGGGCCTGCCCGCCAACGTGCGCGCCGAGGCCACCGACACGCCCGAGGCCGAGGTCGACGCGGCCCCGCGCGGCAGCTACTTCCTGGTGATGACGCACAGCCACGCGCTCGACCTGGCCTTGTGCGAACAGATCCTGCGGCGGCGCGACTTCGCCTACTTCGGCCTGATCGGCTCGAAGACCAAGCGCGCGCGCTTCGAGCACCGCCTGGCCGAGCGCGGCGTGGACAGCGCGCGCCTCGCCGAGATGACCTGCCCGATGGGGGTGGCCGGCATCACCGACAAGGCTCCAGCTATGATTGCGGTTGCCATCGTCGCCCAACTGCTCCAGGTGCGCGATCAGCGGCTTGCCGCCCTGACCGCCAGCGCCCGGCAGCCGCAAGGGACGGCGCAACCCGTCACCCGGTGAATCCCGCCGGGCAATCATCAGAGGCCCCCATGACCATCGACGCCGCGCTCGCCGAACGCATCCGCCGCAGCCCCAAGGCGGAACTGCATGTCCATATCGAAGGCACGCTCGAACCCGAGCGCATCTTCCAGCTCGCCCAGCGCAACCAGGTCAAGCTGCCCTACCCCACCGTGGAGGCGCTGCGCGCGGCCTACGCCTTCACCGACCTGCAGTCCTTCCTCGACATCTACTACGCCGGCGCCAGCGTGCTGCTGACCGAGGAAGACTTCTTCGACATGACCATGGACTACGTCCGCCGCGCGGTGGCCGACAACGTCCGCCATGCCGAGATCTTCTTCGACCCGCAGACGCATACGGCGCGCGGCGTGCCGGTCTCGACCGTGATCGACGGCATCGCCGATGCGCTGGCCCAGGCGCGCACCGAATACGATTTCTCCAGCAGCCTGATCCTCTGCTTCCTGCGCCACCTCAGCGAGGAAGACGCCTTCGCCACGCTGGAGGCCGCTCTGCCCTTCCGCGACCGCTTCGTCGGCATCGGCCTGGACTCGTCCGAGCGCGGCAACCCGCCCGAGAAGTTCGCGCGCGTGTTCGCCCGCGCGCGCGAACTGGGCCTGCACCTGGTGGCGCATGCCGGCGAGGAGGGCCCGGCCGACTACGTGCGCGACGCGCTCGACCTGCTCAAGGTGGAGCGCATCGACCACGGTGTGCGCGCCATCGACGACGCCGCGCTGGTCGAGCGCCTCGCGCGCGAGCGCGTGCCGCTGACGGTGTGCCCGCTGTCGAACCAGAAGCTGAAGGTCTATCCCGACCTGCGCGACCATTCCCTCAAGCGGCTGCTCGATGCCGGCGTCGCCGTCACGCTGCACTCGGACGATCCCGCCTACTTCGGCGGCTACATGAACGCCAACTGGGAAGCCGTCTTCGAGGCGCTGCCGCTGGACGCGGCCGACGCGCACAAGCTGGCGCGCAACAGTTTCGAAGCGGCCTTCCTGCCCGCAGCGCAGAAGGCCGACTTCCTCGCCGAAGTGGACCACTTCTGGCGCTCCCCGCCCGCCACGCCTGCCTCGGCCTGAGCGAGGCGCAATCCAAGAACGACCGGCGTGCCAGGGCTGCGGCCCGCGCCGCCGGGCCCTGAGACGAACCCATGACGACCACTCCCGCCAACGCCTCCCCCAGCCACGCGAGCCAGGCCACCCGCGCCGTGCGCGGCCGCGTGCTGCACTTCCAGCGCGACCCGCAGTTCCATGAGGACGCCTATCAGTACTGGGAGGACGGGCTGCTGATCATCCGCGACGGCCGCATCGTCGCCGCCGGCGACCATGGCCGCCTAGCCGCGGAAATCCCTGCCGGCACCGAAGTGATCGACCACCGCGGCAAGCTGATCGTGCCGGGCTTCATCGACACCCACGTCCACTTTCCGCAGACCGACATCATCGCCTCGCCGTCGCCAGGCCTGCTGCACTGGCTGGAAACCTATACCTTCCCCGAGGAACGCCGCTTCGAGGACCCGGACTACGCGCGCGGCGTGGCCGGCTTCTTCACCGAGGAACTGCTGCGCAACGGCACCACCAGCGCGGTGGTCTGGAGCACGGTGCACGCCGCCTCGGCCGACGCGCTGTTCGCCGAGAGCCACCAGCGCAACCTGCGCATGGTCACCGGCAAGGTGCTGATGGACCGCAACTGCCCCGAATTCCTGCGCGACACCGCGGAATCCGGCGCGCGCGACTCGGCCGAGCTGCTGTCGCGCTGGCACGGCAAAGGCCGCCTCGGCTACGCCATCACCCCGCGCTTCGCACCGACCTCGAGCGAGGCCCAGCTGGCCACCTGTGCGGAACTGGCGCGCGCCTACCCGGACGCCTACATCCAGACCCACGTGGCGGAGAACCGCGACGAGGTCAGATGGGTCGCCGAACTGTTCCCGCACGCGCGCAGCTACCTGGACGTCTACGACCACTACGGCTTGCTGCGCCCCGGCGCCTTCTACGGCCACGCCATCTACCTGGACCAGGACGACCGCCGGCGCCTGGCCGACAGCGGCGCCGCAGTGGCGCACTGCCCGACCTCGAACCTGTTCCTCGGCAGCGGCTTCTACGACTTCCACCAGTCCGACGCCAACCGCCTCAATGTCACGCTGGCCACCGACGTCGGCGGCGGCACCTCCTTCTCCATGCTGCGCACCATGAACGCCGCGCACAAGGTGGCGCGCATGGGCGGCTACTACCTGACCGCACTGCGCATGTTCTACCTGGCCACGCGCGCGGCCGCCGACGCGCTAGGCTGGTCCGAGCGCGTCGGCAGCTTCACGCCCGGCTGCGAGGCCGACTTCATCGTGCTCGACCCGCAGGCCACGCCGCTGATCGCACGCCGCAGCGCCCGCTCCGAAACGCTGGAAGAGCAGTTGTTCGCCTTCGCGATGCTGGGCGATGACCGTGTCATCGACCAGGTCTATGTGATGGGCGAGGCTGTCTGAGAGACGCCCAAGGCACTTCGTCGCGGCATGGCGCCCCGCCGCCGCGCCATGCCCGCCCCCTGTTGACCACGGTCAACACGGCCGTCATGCAGGGCCACTAAGCTGTCGCTTCGCGCGCGGCCTGCCGGCGCGCCGGGCCAAGACCGGTCCCGGCCGCACGCCGCGCGTCACCGACCTTGGAAAAACCGCATGACCGCCAAGCTGCAAGCCCGGGCCATGGAGCCCTGTCCCGACACCACCGCCGCGCCGGCGCCCGGCGCGCGCCGGCAGGCACCGCTGCCCGAGCCGATCGCGCCCGATGCGCCGCTGCCCTCGCGCAAGATCATCCGCGGCTGGCTGATCCCGCTGGGCCGGCGCACCACGCCACTGCCGCTGGCGCTGACCCTGCTCGACACCGCGCTGTTCCTGGCAGTCCTCGCCGGCGTGGTGCTGGCGCCGCACTGGGCGGCCAAGCTCGGCCTGGGCATCCTGGCCGGCCTGATGATCGCCCGCCTGTTCATCATCGGCCACGACGCCTGCCACCAGAGCCTGACGCCCCGGCGCGGCCTCAACAAATGGCTCGGGCGGCTGACCTTCCTGCCCTCGCTGACACCGTACAGCCTGTGGGAGATCGGCCACAACGTGGTGCATCACGGCTACACCAACCTGAAGGGCTTCGACTTCGTGTGGGCGCCCTACTCGCTCGAGGAATACCGCGCGCTGCCGCGCTGGCGCCGCGCGCTGGAGCGCGTCTACCGCACCGGCCTCGGCCCCGGCCTGTACTACCTGATCGAGATCTGGTGGCTCAAGCTGTTCTTCCCCAGCAAGCGCCAGATGCCGTCCCGGCGTGCCATCTTCACCTGGGACTGCCTGCTGGTGGCCGCCTTCGGCGCGGCCTGGATCGGCGCGCTGCTGGCCCTGGCCGCGGTCACCGGCCAGTCGGCCTGGATGCTGCTGACGATGGGCTTCGTCGTGCCCTTCCTGGTCTGGAACGCCACGGTCGGCTTCGTGCTCTACGTGCACCACACCCACGCCAGCGTGGCCTGGTACGAGACCAAGGCGATGTGGACGCGCGCCCAGCCCTTCGTCTCGACCACCGTGCACCTGCGTTTCCGCTACGGCATCGGCGCCGCGCTGCACCACATCATGGAGCACACCGCCCACCACGTGGACATGAGCGTGCCGCTCTACCACCTGAAGCGTGCCCAGGCCGTGCTCGAGCACGCGCTGCCGGGCCGCATCATCGTGCAGAACTTCTCCTGGCGCTGGTACTTCGACACCGCACGCCGCTGCAAGCTGTATGACTTCAAGGCGCTGTGCTGGACCGACTTCCGCGGCCGCCAGACCAGCGAGAACTCGCCCGTTCCCGTCTGAAGCGACGGGAACGCGCCGGCGCGGGGCAGCCGCCGGCCATGGCGCCGGCACGACAGAGCGCCCGCACCGCGGCCGGCGGCGGTGGACTTGCCCGCCACGGCAACGCTATAATCCGCACTTCCATTGGGGAGTAGCCGCTCCGCCGTCACCGTCCCGCGCAATGCGGGAGCCGGAACGCGGAGGCGTACGTCAACAGACTTGACCGCTTGCGGTTATGGCGTGCGCAGCTTCCGGGACCAGGGCCTGCCATCCGGCGCGGCCCGTGCCCAGGGCCTGGCGAGACCGATGACGTCGCTTTTCCGGACAGGGCCGGGGAAGGCGTGCGTCATTGGCATCTCGCAGATGCGTCCGGCCCGGTGATCTCAAGAAAAATGGAAGCCTTCCTCGTCTCCACAGGTATCGTCGCCCTCGCCGAAATGGGCGACAAGACGCAGTTGCTGTCGCTCGTGCTGGCCGCGCGCTACCGGCGCCCGCTGCCGATCATCCTCGGCATCCTGATCGCCACCCTGGTCAACCATGGATTGGCCGGCGCGCTCGGCGGCTGGATCACCCACATGGTCGGCCCCTCGCTGCTGCGCTGGATCCTGGGCCTGGGCTTCATCGCCATGGCGGCCTGGATCCTGATTCCCGACAAGCTCGACGACGTCGAGCAAGGCAAGCCGGTGCGCGGCGCGCTCGGCATCCTCGGCACCACCATCGTCGCCTTCTTCTTCGCCGAGATGGGCGACAAGACGCAGATCGCCACCGTGGCGCTCGGCGCGCGCTTCAGCGGCGAAGTGCTGGCCGTGGTGGCCGGCACCACCTTCGGCATGATGCTGGCCAACGTGCCCGCCGTGCTGCTGGGCGGCCGCTTCGCCGACAAGCTGCCGATCGGACTGGTGCACAAGATCGCCGCCGCCATCTTCGTCGTGCTGGGCGTGCTGGCGCTGCTGGACGTCGGCGCCTGAGCACGGCACGCGCGCCGGCCCCGCCGGCGCGGAAACGTGCGCTTACAACTTGCTGTCTCACCGCCCTCCCCCTCGCCCGTTAAGGAAGCAGCACTGGAACGGCCTGGCCGCCGGCCACGCCGCCCCAGGCGGATCGAATCTTGACGAGGAGAAGGATTGATGTCGAACCAGACAACACGCCCGCGCCGGGCCATGCACGGCCGGCGCGCCGCACGTGCCGCGCAGGCGGCCCTGGCCGCGCTGGCCGCCGCCGCCGCGCTGAGCGGCTGCGTGACCGAGCGCACAGTGGTGGTGCGCGAGCCGGCGCCGCACCAGGTCGTGCGGGCCATGCCGGCACCGGTGCACGAGGACCGCGGCCCTGCCCCTGGCTACGGCTGGAACTGGGTGCCCGGCCACTGGAAGTGGGCCGGCAACGACTGGCTGTGGGTGCACGGCAAGTGGGTCGAGCAGCCGGTGGCGCCGATGCCGCCGGTGATCGTCGAGCAGATCACGGTTGCGCCCACGCCGCATGCCTTCTGGGTGCCGGGCCACTGGGTGTGGCGCTATGAGGCCGGCGGCGGCTGGGCCTGGGTCAAGGGCCACTGGCACGGCTGAGCCTGGCTGAATGTACCGCCCGCGTACCGCCCGCGTGCCGCCGCCTGCGGCACGCCCGCTGCGGGCATAAAAAAACGGGGCACGAGGCCCCGTTCAAACCCTCTCCGGCCCTGCTGCCGGCCACCCCGCGCGAACGCGGGGACGGCCGGCGGACCGTCGATCACCGATCTTCCTGCCAAGCAGCGCCCTCGCGGCGCGCGCCTGGCGCGTCGGCGCTGCCGACCCGGCTGCTGTGGCCCGCCGGGCCGGCCCGCCACCTTCAGTTCGCCGTCTTGGCGCCGCCCTCGAACCACTGGCCCAGCAGCGCGCGCTCGTCATCCGTGATCTGCGTGACGTTGCCCAGCGGCATCGTCTTCTGCTGCACCGCCTGCTGGTAGATCAGCTGCGCGTGCGACTTGATCTCGTCCGCCGAGTCGAACATGATCCCCTTGGCCGCGGTCGGCATCATCTTCGGCTGGGCCGCGTGGCACTGCACGCAACGGGCGTTGATGATCTCCTGCACCTTGGCGAAGCTGACCTGGTTGGCGGCGCCGTCGGCGTCGCTGGCGGCCACCGCGGGACGCGGCTGCGGCGCGATCATCACCGCCACGCCGGCCAGCAGGGCCACGCCCACCGCGGGCCAGGCGACGTTGATCTTGCCCTTGTGCTTGAGGATGAAGAACTGGCGGATGAAGACGCCCGCCGCCATGATCATCACCAGCACCAGCCAGTTGTACTTGAAGCTGTAGGTCATGCTGTAGTGGTTGGACAGCATGGCGAACAGCACCGGCAGCGTGAAATACGTGTTGTGCACGCTGCGCTGCTTGCCGCGCTTGCCGTGGATCGGATCCACCGGCTGGCCTGCCTTGAGCGCTGCCACCACCTTGCGCTGGCCGGGGATGATCCACACCAGCACGTTGGCGCTCATGATGGTCGCGATCATCGCGCCGGTCAGCAGGAATGCCGCGCGGCCCGAGAATACGTGGCAGGCCACGAAGGCCGCCGCCACCACGTACAGGGCCACCAGCACCCCCACCAGCCCGTCGTTCTTGCCGAAGATGCGGCAGATGCAGTCGTAGACGATCCAGCCGATCAGCAGGTACGAGACCGCGAAGCCGACCGCCGCGCCGGGCGACATGTCGAACACGTTCTTGTCGATCAGGAAGGTGCTGGCATTGAACAGGTACAGCACCACCAGCAGCGCAAAACCCGACATCCAGGTGGAATAGGACTCCCAGTAGAACCAGTGCAGGTTCTCCGGCAACTGCTTGGGCGCGAGCAGGTACTTCTGCGGATTGTAGAAGCCGCCGCCGTGCACGGCCCACAGCTCGCCATCGACACCCTTGTCCTTCAGGTCGCCGGCGGTGGGCTTGGTCAGGCTGTTATCCAGCCAGACGAAGTAGAAAGACGAACCGATCCACGCGATGGCGGTGATGACATGCAGCCAGCGCAGCAGCAGATTGGCCCAGTCGAGAATATAGCCTTCCATGACTTGTCTCCTGTTTCCCGATGCCGTCGGCTCAGCTGCCGCGGTAGGTCGAGTACGACCACGGCGAGACCAGCAGGGGCACGTGGTAGTGCGCGCCCGTATCGGCAATGCCGAAGCGCAGCGGCACCACGTCGAGGAAGGCCGGCTCGGGCAGGCTCACGCCGCGCGCGCGGAAATAGTCTCCGGCATGGAATTCGAGTTCGTACACGCCGGGGGCGAAGGCCTCGCCTTCCAGCAGGGGCTGGTCGCAGCGGCCGTCGTGGTTGGTCACGACCGTCTTCAGGGTTTCGCGGCGATTGTCGACAATTTTATGCAGAGTGATCGACATACCTTGTCCGGGCGTGCCGGCTGCCGTGTCGAGCACGTGAGTGGTCAAGCGTCCCATCCTGTCTTCCTTAGGGCTGTGGGTTGTGAGGGGCGCCGCTGCCTTCACTAGCACCGGATTGGGGAATCCGGTGCCCGCTCGGTACGTGTTTCCAACGCATCCCGGCGCTGAACCGATTGCGGGCGACGATGCGCCCGGCCGGTCCGTTTGACAAATCAGGGATAACCCGAGGAATCCGGCGGATATCCGGGGATTACCCTTGCCTGTCGAAAACATGGTTTTGTTTTGTTGACAATATTGAAGGCACAGCCAAATAATTGTCAACAATTTTCGGATCGCCATCCGCCTCCCGCAGTCCCCCGGCGGCCGCATCCCCTCCCCTTAGCTGGTGCCACGATGTCCAAGAATCTCAAGCTGATTGCCGGTGCCGAAGACACCCTTGCCCCCAGCGCGGCACGGCCCGCGCGCAAGGGCCCGGTCGAAGAGCGCATGTATCACGAAATCTACGACGCGATCATGGAGCACCGGCTGCCGCCGCGCACCAAGCTGACCGAGCACTCGCTTTGCGAAATCTATGCCACCGCGCGCCACACCGTGCGCAAGGTACTGTCGCGGCTGGCCGCCGACGGCATGGTCGACCTGGAGCCGAACCGCGGCGCCTTCATCGCCAGCCCGTCGACCGACGAGGCGCACGATATGTTCGAGCTGCGCCAGATGATGGAGCGCGCCGTGCTGGAGAAGGTGGCCGGCATGCGCGATGCGCGCGCCGTGGTGGCGCCGCTGCGCAAGATGGTGGCGGCCGAGCGCCAGGCCTTCCTCAGCCATGACCGCCCGACCTGGATCCGGCTCTCGGCCGAGTTCCACACCGCGCTGGCCGAGCTGTCGGGCAACGCGCTGCTGGTCAACATGATGCGCCGCCTGGTCTCGCGTACCACGCTGATGATCGCCAGCGTCGAAGCTCCCGGCAACAATGCCTGCTCGTTCGACGAGCACGAAGAGATCCTGGATGCCCTGGAACAGGGCGACGCCGCCCTCGCCCAGGCGCGCATGGCGCACCACCTTGGCGCCTGCGCGGACCGTGTGCAGCCCGACGAACCGGGCACCTTCGACCTTCGCAGCGTGCTGGGCCGCTCCACCTAGCGCCTTGTCGTTCCCGCCGCCGCGCCAGATGACGCGGCCTGCGCGACAAGGCCCGAATCCTGCTCATGACACAGCGTCCCCCCAGAGGGCGCGCAGTGCGGGACCGGGTTGCAGACCGCGGCGCGACGGCGTTCCCACCAAACCCAAGGAGAGGAGACACTTCGATGACTAGCGCAAGCACCACGGTCCCCACGGACCTCACCAACGAGCGGTTGCCTTCGGGCAGGCTGCTCGCGCTCGGCCTGCAGCACGTGCTGGTGATGTATGCCGGCACCGTCGCCGTTCCCCTGATCGTCGGCGGCGCGCTCAAGCTGCCCAAGGACCAGCTTGCCTTCCTGATCAACGCCGACCTGTTCGCGGCCGGCATCGCCACGCTGATCCAGGCCTTCGGGGTGTGGAAGTTCGGCATCCGCATGCCGGTGATGATGGGCGTGACCTTCGCCTCGGTGGCTCCGATGATCGCCATCGGCTCGGATCCCAACGTGGGCCTGCTCGGCATCTACGGCGCAGTGATCGCGGCGGGCATCTTCGGCATCCTGGTGGCGCCGCTGATGGGCCGCATGCTCGGGCTGTTCCCGCCGGTGGTGACCGGCACCGTCATCACGCTGATCGGTTTCTCGCTGATGCGTGTCGGCATCAACTGGGCCGGCGGCGGCCAGCCCACGGTGCGCGCGGTGATCGACGGCGTGGTCAAGGACGTGCCCAACCTCGCCTACGGCGACCTCGGCAACCTCGCCGTCGCCGGCCTGGTGCTGGTGGTGATCCTGCTGCTGACCCGCTTCGGGCGCGGCCTGGTCGCCAACTGCGCGGTGCTGATCGGCATCATCGTCGGCACGCTGGTGTCGATGGCCATGGGCAAGGTCTCCTTCGAGGGACTCAACGAAGCCAGCTACGTGGCCGTCATCACGCCGCTTCACTTCGGCATGCCGACCTTCCAGCTCACCGCCGTGCTGTCGATGTGCATCGTGATGCTGATCACGCTGGTGGAGTCCACCGGCATGTTCCTGGCGCTGGCCGACATCACCGGCAAGCGGCTGAGCAACGCCGAACTGACCAACGGCCTGCGCGCCGACGGCCTGGGCACCGTGATCGGCGGCCTCTTCAATACCTTCCCCTATACCTCGTTCTCGCAGAACGTCGGCCTGGTCACCGTGACCGGCGTGCGTTCGCGCTACGTGGCGGTGGCCGGCGGCATCGTGCTGATCGCCTTCGGCCTGTTCCCCAAGATGGCCCACGTGGTGGCCTCGGTGCCGCAGTTCGTGCTGGGCGGCGCCGGCATCGTGATGTTCGGCATGGTGGCCGCCACCGGCATCCGCATCCTGGGCTCCTGCGACTTCAACCGCAACCGCCACAACCTGTTCATCGTCGCGATCGCGATCGGCTTCGGCATGATCCCGACGCTCGCGCCGACCCTGTTCCAGTACCTGCCGAAGTGGACCGACCCGTTCACCCACAGCGGCATCGTGCTGGGCACCATCGTCGCCGTCGTGCTGAACCTCTTCTACAACGGCATCCAGTCCCGCGAGGAAGCCATGCGCCACGCTGCCGCCAACTCGCACGGCACCGAGTAGGCGCGCGGCGGCCCCGTCCGCCGTCGCGCAGCACCGGGGCTGCCCCGCGCCAGCGGAGGCCCCCGGGCTTCACCGGTGCCCGCCCGTCCTCTGATGTGAAAAGACCCAGATGAAAGACCAACACTATCCACGCGATCTCATCGGCTACGGCGGCCAGCCGCCGCACGCCCGCTGGCCGGGCGGCGCACGCATCGCCGTCCAGTTCGTCCTCAACTACGAGGAGGGCGGCGAGAACTGCGTGCTGCACGGCGACCCCGGCTCCGAGCAGTTCCTCTCCGAGATCATCGGTGCGGCGGCCTACCCCGACCGCCACATGAGCATGGAGAGCATCTACGAGTACGGTTCGCGCGCCGGGGTCTGGCGCATCCTGCGCGAGTTCGAGCAGCGCGGCCTGCCGCTCACGGTGTTCGGCGTATCGATGGCGCTGCAGCGGCATCCCGAAGTGACCCGCGCCTTCGTCGAGCTGGGCCACGAGATCGCCTGCCACGGCTGGCGCTGGATCCACTACCAGGGCCTGGACGAGAACATCGAGCGCGAGCATATGCGTATCGGCATGGAGATCATCAAGTCCCTGACCGGCTCGCTGCCGCTGGGCTGGTACACCGGCCGCGACAGCCCCAACACGCGCCGGCTGGTGGTGGAGCACGGCGGCCTGCTCTACGACTCCGACTACTACGGCGACGACCTGCCGTTCTGGACCGAGGTCGCGCTGGGCAACGGCGAGAGCAAGCCCCACCTGGTGGTGCCCTATACGCTGGACACCAATGACATGCGCTTCGCCACCGCACAGGGCTTCAACACCGGCGAGCAGTTCTACCAGTACCTGAAGGACGCCTTCGACGTGCTCTATGCGGAAGGCGACCCGGCCGGGCTGGACCGTCCCAAGATGCTGTCGGTCGGCATGCACTGCCGGCTGCTGGGCCGCCCTGCCCGCTTCCGCGCGCTGCAACGCTTCCTCGACTACGTGCAGGGCCACGACAAGGTCTGGATCTGCCGCCGCGTCGACATTGCCCGCCACTGGGCCGAGCACCATCCCCACACTTCCGCCAAGCAAGCATGAGCCAGACCTATACCCTGAAGCAGTTGAACACGATGCCCGAGGCGGAGTTCATCGCCGTGCTGGGGGGCATCTACGAGCATTCGCCCTGGGTGGCCCAGGGCGTGGCCGCGCGCCGGCCGTTCGCCAATGCGGCCGAGCTGGCCGACGCCATGCGCGCCGAAGTCGACGCGGCCGGCGATGCCACCCAGATCCGCCTGGTGCGCGCCCACCCGGAACTGGCCGGCAAGGCCGCGGTGCGCGGCGAGCTGACCGCGGAGTCGACGCGCGAGCAGAGCGGCGCCGGACTCGACCGCTGCAGCCCCGAGGAATTCGCCCGCTTGCAGGCACTGAATCAGCGCTACAACGAGAAATTCGGCTTCCCCTTCATCCTCGCCGTGCGCGGCTACGACCGTGCCGGCATCATCGCGGCCTTCGGCGAGCGCGTGGAAAACGAGCCGGCGGTCGAGTTGCAAACTTGCATCAACCAGATCCACCGCATTGCACAGTTCCGCTTGAACGACTTAGTATCCGGCTGAACCAAAAAACGCATCCTGCATCAGCGAGCCAGAAGAACGAACAAGGAAGCCGCCGGATCCCCATCCGATGCCATCCAGGCGGCCGAATCAGAAGAAGAACCCTGCTGGGTCCAGCACACACAGAGCGTTCCGAAACAGGATCAACCACGGAGGTCTTTACCATGCAGAAGCAGTTCACGCCGGCCCTCAAGCTGGCAGCCTTGGCCGCAGCCCTTTTCAGCGGCACCGCGATGGCCCAGTCCAGCGTCACGCTGTACGGCCAGGCCGACATGTTCGTCGGCGGCGTCAAGAACCCCGGCTCGACCAACCGCGCCTGGGTCGCCAACTCCGGCGGCATGCAGACGTCGTACTGGGGCATCAAGGGCACCGAGGACCTGGGCGCCGGCACCAAGGCCATCTTCGACCTGAACGGCTTCTTCCGTACCGACCAGGGCGCGATGGGTCGCTTCAACGGCGACACCATGTTCAGCCGCAATGCCTTCGTCGGCCTGCAGAACGACAAGTACGGCACGGTCAAGCTGGGCCGCAACACCACCCCGTACTTCGTCTCGACGATCCTGTTCAACCCGCTGATCGACTCCTACGTGTTCTCGCCGATGGTGTTCCACACCTACTTCTCGGCGGCCAACAGCAAGGTCTTCGATCCCGGCATCGTCGGCGATTCGGGCTGGAACAACTCCGTGCTGTACTCCACGCCGAACTTCGGCGGCCTCACCGCCAACTTCATCTATGCCTTCGGCGAGCAACCCGGCGCCACCGGCAGGAACAAGTGGGGCGGCAACGTGATGTACTTCAATGGTCCGTTCGCCGCGACCGTGGCCTTCCAGCAGGTCAAGTTCGACAGCGTGCCGGGCGACCTGACCGCCTCCAGCAACGCCTTCCTGACCGGCTTCGACAAGCAGACCGCGGTACAGGGCGGCGCATCGTATGACTTCAAGGTGGTCAAGGTGTTCGCCCAGGGCCAGTACATCAAGACCAATGTGAACACCAACGCCTTCGGCGACATCAAGCACACCAACGGCCAGATCGGCGCCTCGGTGCCCATCGGCGCCGGCAACCTGCTGGCTTCGTACGCCTACGACAAGACCACCAACAGCCAGAGCAGCTTCAAGCGCAACACCTTCGCGCTGGCCTACGACTACAACCTGTCCAAGCGTACCGACGTCTACGCCGCCTACTACTACGACAAGATCACCGGCATCGAGCAGGGCGACACCTTCGGCATCGGCGTGCGCCACAAGTTCTGACGCGCGGCGCCGCCCGCCACGCAAGAAAGCCCGCCTGCCAGCGGGCTTTCTTGCTTGCGGCCGGCCCGCGTTCTAGTTGCGCAGCGCCCGCACGAAGGCGGCCACGGCCGCGCCGATCTCGTCGGGACTGTCTTCCTGGATGAAGTGGCTGCCCCGCACGGTGACCTCGCGCTGCCCGGGCCAGCGCCGGCACAACTCGCGCTGGCGTCCGGTGAGGATCGAGCCCGGCTCGGCGTTGACGAACAGCTTGGGCACCGGACTGCCGGCCAGCCAGGCCGCATAGTCCTCGACCACCTGGACCACCTCGGCCGGCTCGCCTTCGACGGGAATCTGGCGCGGCCAGCTCAGCGTCGGCCTGCGGTCCTCGCCCGGCTGCGCGAAGGGGGCGCGGTAGGCCGCCATCTCCGCCTCGCCCAGCGGACGCAGCACGGAGGCCGGCAGCACGCGCTCGACGAAGGTGTTCTTGTCCAGCACCATCTCTTCGCCAGCCGGCGAGCGGAAACCCTGGAACACGCGGCGCGCGCTCTCCGGCCAGTCCGCCCAGGTCAGCGGTGCAACGATGGCCTCCATGTAGGCGATACCCTGCACGCGCGCGGGATGCTGCCGGGCCCAGTCGAAACCCAGCGCCGAGCCCCAGTCATGCAGCACCAGCACCACGCGCTCGCCCAGGTCGAGCTGGTCGAGCAAGGCGAACAGGTAGTCGCGCTGCTCGGCGTAGCCGTAGCGCTGCGGGCCGGACTGCGGCAGCTTGTCGGAATCGCCCATGCCGATCAGGTCGCAGGCGACCAAACGGCCCAGGCCGCGGCAATGCGGCATCACATTGCGCCACAGGTAGGACGAGGTCGGGTTGCCGTGCAGGAAGACGATGGGATCGCCCTCGCCGACGTCCTGGTAGGCCATGCGGCTGCCGTTGACGATGGCGTACTGCTTCGGGGCAAAGGGGGCTGGGCTCAATGGCACGGGGTCTCCTTCATGCTGGGGTGGCAATGCAGGCTGGGCGCGCAGCGGCCGCGCTTCGGCGCAGGTCCATGTGTCGCTCCGCCCGCCGGCGCATGCGATGCCTCAATCACATAACCTGCCGCGACGGCAGGCTTACGCCGGAGCACCTGGCGTGGACACCGCCCCATCATGACAGAGTGCGCCCGCTATATTTCCTGCGCCCTGCCCGTACTCCGGGCATCCCGCGCTTTCCCGCCGCCCAGCCCCGACATTGACACTTCGTCAGCACCTGACATAAAGTCCAAACCATGGAACGAGACGACGAAAACCGCCTGTTGCTGCGCGAGGCACGCAAGATCGTGCAGGCGCTTGGCGAGACGCTTGCCCCGCTGGTCGAGGTGGTGTTGCACGACCTGACCCGCCCGGAGCATGCGGTGGTGGCCATCGCCAACAATCTGTCGGGCCGCCAGGTCGGCGAGCCGGCGACGGAGATCGGCCTGGCCCGCATCACCGACCCCGGCTATCCCGAGGTCATCCAGAACTATCCCAACCAGTTTCCCGACGGCCGGCCGGCCAAGAGCACCTCGATCGGCCTGAAGAACAGCGGCGGCGAATACGTGGCCGCCATCTGCCTGAACCTCGACACCTCGCTGCTGGGCGCGGTGACGGCCAGCCTGGGCCAGTTGATGCAGACCCGCAGCGGCGGGCCGCCGCTGCGCGAAGCGCTGGCGCCGCGCAGCGCCGATGAAGTGCGCGCCGCACTGGAACGCTTCGCCGCCGCGCGCAACACCACGCCGCTGGGCATGACGCTGGCACAGCGGCGCGAGGCCATGCGCGAACTGGCCGACGCCGGCCTGCTCAACCTGCGCCGCGCCTATACCGAGGTGGCCCAGACCCTCGGGGTCGCCCGCTCCACCGTCTATACCTACCTGCCAACGGAAGATCGCCCATGACCGCCCTGCCCATCACCTTCGATGACGTCTCCGCCGCCCACGAGCGCATCCGCGGCGCCGCGCACCGCACACCGGTGCTGACTTCCACCACCGCCGATGCCGCCACCGGCGCCACGCTGTACTTCAAGTGCGAGAACTTCCAGCGCATGGGCGCCTTCAAGTTCCGCGGCGCCTACAACGCCATCGCCCAGTTCACGCCGCAGCAGAAGGCCGCCGGCGTGCTGGCCTTCTCCTCGGGCAACCACGCCCAGGCCATCGCCCTATCGGCACGCCTGCTCGGCGTGCACGCGGTGATCCTGATGCCGGAAGACGCCCCGGCAGTGAAGATCGAGGCCACGCGCGGCTACGGCGCCGAGGTCGTGCTGTACGACCGCTACAAGCAGGACCGCGAGGCGCTGGCCGTGCAGCTGGCGGCCGAGCGCGGCCTCACGCTGATTCCGCCCTATGACCACCCGCACGTGATGGCCGGCCAGGGCACGGCGGCCAAGGAACTGTTCGAGGACGCCGGCCCGCTCGACCTGCTGCTGGTCTGCCTGGGCGGCGGCGGGCTGTTGTCGGGCTGCGCGGTGGCGGCGCGCGCGCTGCATCCCGGCTGCCGGGTGATCGGCGTCGAGCCCGAGGCCGGCAACGACGGCCAGCGCAGCCTGCGCAGTGGCGAGATCGTGCATATCGAAACGCCCAGGACCATCGCCGACGGCGCACAGACGCAGCACCTCGGGCAGTACACCTTCCCGGTGATCCGCACGCTGGTGGACGACATCGTCACGGTCAGCGATGCCGAGCTGGTCGACACCATGCGCTTCTTCGCCAGCCGCATGAAGATCGTGGCCGAGCCCACCGGCTGCCTGGCCGCCGCGGCGGCGCTGCAGGGCAAGGTCGACATCCGCGGCAAGCGGGTCGGCGTCATCGTGTCGGGCGGCAACGTCGACATGGTGCGCTTCGGGCAGTGGATGCAGGACCAGTAAGCACGGCGACGGCGGCTGTCCAGCCGCCCCGCCGCCCCGCCGCCTGCATCCGGGCGGCTTCTTTTTTTGCCCCTCCTTGAGCCTCACGCAACGTGAGGAACCAGCCACGCAGGACAAGATCCGCACCGCACTGGCCGCGGAACCCGGCTTGACGAAGGGCACCTGGATCGACGACCTCCTGCTGGACTACCTGCGCCAGGCCGTGGCCGCGCAGAGCGAATCCGGCCAGGACTGACAGCCGGAGGCAGCATCCGCGGGGGTGGGCTGCGGCCCCGCCGGCCACGTCGCATGCTGCGCCGCAACGTCCTTAGCATCGCAATCGCGCGGGATCGAAAGCCGTTGCTCCATAGTCCGATTCAATTGGCGACCCTTCGCCACCCTGCCTAGATTGGTTACCCGGGCATTGAATCGCCAATAGACGACGGGAGCGTCTTGTCCGCCTGCGGGGGCGACATCAAGGCGCGGCGCATCCCGCCTCCCCCCGGAATAACCATAGCGAGGTGACACATGCGGCGCTACGCCAAGAGCAGATCGGAGCTGATGTCCATCCTGAACCAGTGTCTCGAGAACAACCCGGAATGCGGAGAATGCGAGTTGCATGCGATGCGGGAGCACCAGCCCGACCACACCGGCTGCAACTGGAGCGCTGAAGTCGACTTTCCGCAGGAGCCGGTCGACAACCTGCCGCGGCGCCTGGCGGCAGCCCGCTCCATCATCGTGGTGATGCGCGAACAGTACAACCTGCTGCAGTAAGCTGTTGCAGCAGGCGCGGCGGAAGCCGGACATGAAAAAGCCGGACCCCCGGGGTCCGGCTTTTTCATGTCTGCGCGGCGCCGCCCGGGACGCCGGCGCGCGGCCCGCGCCGGCGGGCCCGCGCTGCACCGCATCAACGCTGGGCGTTGACCTCCGCCACCGCCACCGCCGTCATGTTGACGATGCGGCGTGCCGTAGCCTGCGGGTTCAGGATATGCACCGGCTTGGCCGCGCCCAGCAGGATCGGGCCCACCGTCACGCCTTGCCCGCCGGTGATCTTCAGCAGGTTGAAAGCGATATTGGCAGCATCCAGCGTCGGCATCACCAGCAGGTTGGCGCTGCCGGCCAGCTTGGTCGACGGCAGGAAATGGCGGCGCACTTCTTCCACCAGCGCGGCGTCGCCCTGCATCTCGCCCTCCACCTCCAGGTGCGGCGCGGTGGCGGCGAGGATCTCGCGCGCGGCGCGCATCTTGCGCGCCGACGGACGGGTCGACGAGCCGAACATCGAGTGCGACATCATCGCCACCTTCGGATGCAGGCCGAAACGCGAGATTTCCTCGGCGGCCAGCTCGGTGATGGCGGCCAGCTCCTCGGCGGTGGGATCGTCGTTGACGAAGGTGTCGGTGATGAAGAGCGTGTACTTTTCCAGCATCAGCGCATTCATCGCCGCGAACACCTTGGCGCCCGGCGCCAGGCCGATCACGTCGCGCACGTGCTCGAGGTGGGCCTCGAAGCGGCCGACCGTGCCGCACAGCAGCGCGTCGGCATCGCCCATGTGCATCAGCATGGTGCCGATCAGGGTGTTGGAGCGGCGCAGCGCCACCTTGGCCATGTCGGGCGTGACACCGTCGCGGGCGCGCAGCGCGTGGTATTCCTCGTGGTAGGCGCGGTAGCGCGGATCGTCCTCGGGATCGATCAGCTCGAAGTCCACGCCCGGCCGCAGGCGCAGGCCGGCCTTGTCGATGCGCATCTGGATCACATGCGGACGGCCGATCAGGATCGGGCGCGCCAGGCCTTCGTCGACCACGCCCTGTACCGCGCGCAGCACGCGCTCTTCCTCGCCTTCCGCATAGGCCACGCGCTTGGGCGCAGCCTTGGCGGCGGTGAAGACCGGCTTCATGATCAGGCCGGTGTGGTAGACGTACTGCGTCAGCTGCTGGCGGTAGGCCTCCAGGTCCTGGATCGGACGCGTGGCCACGCCCGACTCCTCCGCGGCCTTGGCCACCGCCGGCGCGATCTTCTCGATCAGGCGCTGGTCGAACGGCGTGGGGATGATGTAGTCGGGGCCGAACTTCAGCTCGCGGCCGCCGTAGGCCGCCGCCACCGCCTCGTTCAGCTCGGCCTCGGCCAGTTCGGCGATCGCCTTCACGCAGGCCAGCTTCATCTCTTCCGTGATCTTGGTCGCGCCGCAGTCCAGCGCGCCGCGGAAGATGTAGGGGAAGCACAGCACGTTGTTGACCTGGTTCGGGTAGTCCGAACGGCCGGTGGCGATGATGCAGTCGGGACGCGCGGCCTTGGCTACTTCCGGGCGGATTTCCGGCTCGGGGTTGGCCAGCGCCAGGATGATCGGCTTGTCGGCCATGGTCTTGACCATCTCGGCGGTCAGCACGCCGGCGGTCGAGCAGCCCAGGAAAACGTCGGCGCCCTTGACGATATCGGCCAGCGTGCGGGCCGAGGTGTCCTGCGCGTAGCGGGCCTTGTTGGCCTCCATGTTCGCGTCGCGGCCGACGTAGATCACGCCCTTGGAGTCGACCACCGAGATGTTCTCGCGCTTCACGCCCAGGCTGACCATGGTGTCGAGGCAGGCGATCGCGGCGGCGCCGGCGCCGGACACGGCCAGCTTGACCTTGCCGACATCCTTGCCCACCACCTTCAGGCCGTTCAGCAGCGCAGCGGTCGAAATGATGGCGGTGCCGTGCTGGTCATCGTGGAAGACGGGGATGTTCATGCGCTCGCGCAGCTTCTTCTCGATGTAGAAGCACTCGGGCGCCTTGATGTCTTCCAGGTTCACGCCGCCGAGCGTGGGTTCCAGCGCGGCCACGATCTCGACGATCTTGTCCGGGTCGCGCGCGTCGAGCTCGATGTCGAACACGTCGATGCCGGCAAACTTCTTGAACAGGCAGCCCTTGCCTTCCATCACCGGCTTGCCGGCCAGCGGGCCGATGTCGCCCAGGCCCAGCACGGCGGTGCCGTTGGTCACCACGGCGACCAGGTTGGCGCGCGAAGTGTATTCGGCCGCAGTGGACGGATCCTTGGCAATCTCCTCGCAGGCATAGGCCACGCCCGGCGAGTAGGCCAGCGACAGGTCGCGCTGGTTGGACAGCGCCTTGGTCGCGGTGACCTGGATCTTGCCCTTGGTCGGGCTGCGGTGGTATTCCAGCGCGGCCAGGCGCAACTGCGCCTCAGGACTGTTGGGGGCATGTTGCGGTGCATCACCGCTGGTCTTGCTGCTCATTCTGCTCGTCCGGTAAGAATGGCCTCATCCGCGCGGCCGGCCCGCGTCTGTACGGGTCGTCCCCAGCGGCCGGGGCCGGAAGAATCGAAGGGCCATTTTAGCCCAGGCATCCTGTTCGAGAAGGCCCGAATGCCGCGCCAGTGGCCCAAAGCAGGGGAATTCCCCAGGTAAAACAGCTTTTACCCGGGCAGTGGCAATCGCGCCTGTCTGCGCGGCGCCGCAAGCGTGCAACGGTGGACAATTGCACGCACATGTAGCCGGTGCCTCTGGCGGAAGCGCCCCGCGCCTGAGGCGCGCAACGCGTGCCGCCAGGCGGGCCGCCCTCCCCTGCCCACGGGTCCGCCAGCCGACACTCAGCGGTCCGCCTTGTCCAGCGGCAGCGTCACGCGCCGCGGCCGGCCGTCGTCCGCCGGGAAGTTGGCGAAGGCGCTGCGGATCAGGTAGGGCATGGCCGATTGCAACGAGCCCCCTTCGGTCTGCTGCCGCGCCGTCACCTGGTAGACCGGACGACCGCCGGCTGCCTCCTTGAACACGACCGACAAGGTGGCCACCGTCACCGGCACGTCGCGCACCACGGTCGCGGGTGGCCAGTAGCCGGGGCCCCAAGGTCCCCAAGGGCGGTAGGCGGCATAAGGTCCCCAGTACGGTCCCCAGGGCCCGTACCAGGGATCGGGATAGGCCGTGTCGACCACGCGCACCAGGCCGGGGGCCGCCTCATAGCTCATGCCGACCAGGTAGCGCGCCTGCGCGCGCGACACCTGGCTGAATCCGAGCGGCGCCAGCGTCTCGGCCAGCCATTGCTGGTAGGTCAGCCGATCGAGCTGGTCCTGCTGCGCCTTCTCCGTATCGAAGGCATAGGTGCGCGGCGCATCGTTCTGCCAGCCGGCCTGCTTGAAGGCCGTCACCTCGCTGGTCACCGTGCTGGCGCAACCGCCCAGCCACAGCGTGCCCAGCAGCACCATGCCCGCGGCGATGCCGCGCCCCGACCTGTCCGGATACCGCCACTTCATGATCGCCCCTCGCATGCTTCTATCGTTCCTGTCGTGTTGCCTGCACTCTCTGACCGCGGGCGCGCTCCAGGATTCCCGCCGGCCCGCGCCCGGCCCCTTGGCTACAATGGGGTTTTGGCCCGCGCCGCGGCGGCGCGGCGCCCCAACGGTCATCCGAGGACAGAACCGCCATGCTGCGCACCGACACGCCCGTCACCGTCTACCGTAAAGACTATAGTCCGCCAGCCTTCGCTTTCGATCATGTCGACCTGGTGCTCGAACTGGACCCGGAACGGACCCTGGTCACCAGCACCGTGCGCTTTCGCCGCACCGCCGCCGACGCAGCGCTGGTGCTGGCCGGCGAGGACCTGGAACTGGTCAGCGTGAAACTGGACGGCCAGGCGTTCGCCGCCACCGCCCAGGACGGCACGCTGACGCTGGCCGGCCTGCCTGGCGAAGGCAGCCTGGAAATCACCACCGCCTGCCGTCCCGCGGCCAACACCACGCTGTCCGGCCTCTACGTCTCCAACGGCAACTTCTTCACGCAGTGCGAGGCAGAGGGCTTCCGCCGCATCACCTATTTTCTCGACCGGCCGGACGTGATGACCACCTACCGGGTCACCCTGCGCGCCGACCGCGCCGCCTATCCGGTGCTGCTCTCCAACGGCAACCTGGTGGGCCGGCGCGAACTGCCTGCGGGGCGCCATGAGGCCGTTTGGGAAGACCCCTTCAAGAAGCCGAGCTACCTGTTCGCGCTGGTGGCTGGCAAGCTCGAATGCATCGAAGAACGGGTGGTGTCGGCCTCCGGCAAGGAGAAGCTGCTGCAGGTGTGGGTCGAGGCGCAGGACCTCGGCAAGACGCGCCATGCGATGGACTCCCTGATCCATGCCATCCGCTGGGACGAACGGCGCTTCGGCCTCGAGCTCGACCTGGACCGCTTCATGATCGTCGCCGTCGGCGATTTCAACATGGGCGCGATGGAGAACAAGGGCCTCAACATCTTCAACACCAAGTACGTGCTGGCCAATGCCGAGACGGCCACCGACACCGACTTCGCCAATATCGAATCGGTGGTGGGCCACGAGTACTTCCACAACTGGACCGGCAACCGGGTCACCTGCCGCGACTGGTTCCAGTTGTCGCTCAAGGAGGGCCTGACCGTCTTCCGCGACCAGGAATTCTCCGCCGACATGATGGGCTCCGAATCCGGCCGCGCGGTCAAGCGCATCGAGGACGTGCGCCTGCTGCGCCAGGTGCAGTTCCCCGAGGACGCCGGCCCGATGGCGCACCCGGTGCGCCCGGACAGCTACGAGGAAATCAACAACTTCTACACGGTGACGGTGTACGAGAAGGGTGCCGAGGTCGTGCGCATGTACCAGACCCTGCTGGGCCGCGACGGCTTCCGCAAGGGCATGGACCTGTACTTCCGGCGCCATGACGGCCAGGCCGTCGCCTGCGACGATTTCCGTGCAGCCATGGCCGACGCCAACGGGCGCGACCTCGGCCAGTTCGGGCTCTGGTACAGCCAGGCCGGCACACCGGTGGTCAGCGTGCGCAGCGCGTGGGATGCCAAGGACGGCAGTTTCACCCTGACGCTGTCGCAGCATTGCCCCAAGGTGGGCATCGAGACGCGTGCCGGCACGCCGGACAAGCAGCCCTTCCACATTCCCTTCGCGATCGGCCTGATCGGCGCCGACGGGCGCGACCTGCCGCTGCACCTCGACGGCGAGGCCGGCGATGCGCCCGGCGCCGGCGACACCACGCGCGTGCTCGATTTCACCGGCGCCGAACAGAGCTTCCGCTTCACCGGCCTGCCGGCACAACCAGGTGGCGCCGCCCCGCTGCCCTCGCTGCTGCGCAATTTCTCCGCGCCGGTGATCGTCGACGCCGACTACACCGACGCCCAGCTCACCTTCCTGCTGGCGCACGACAGCGATCCCTTCAACCGCTGGGAAGCCGGCCAGCGCCTGGCCACGCGCGCGCTGCTGCAACTCGTATCGGACGCCCAGGCCGGCCGCGAACTGCGCCTGGCCCCGGAACTGGTGGCCGCCGTGCGCACGGTGCTGAGCGACGACAGCCTCAACCCCGCCTTCCGCGAGCAGGCCCTGCTGCTGCCGGCCGAGGCCTACCTGGCCGAGCGCATGAGCGTGGCCGATCCCGCCGCCATCCACCGCGCGCGCCAGTTCCTGCGCGAAGGCCTGGCGCGCGCGCTGCAGCCTGAGTGGCTGGCCGCCTACGAGGCCAACGCCACGCCGGGACCCTACAGCCCCGACGCGGCCAGCGCCGCCAAGCGCGCGCTGCGCAACCTGGCGCTGGGCTACCTGGCCGACAGCGGCGACGCCGCCATGCAGGCGCTGGCCGAGCGGCAGTACCACGCCGCCGACAACATGACCGATCGCTTCGCCGCGCTGAGCGCCCTGGTCAACAGCTTTGCGCCCGGCCGCGAAGCGGCGCTGGCCGACTTCTACCAGCGCTTCGAGCACGACGCGCTGGTGATCGACAAATGGTTCTCGCTGCAGGGCATGCAGCGCGGCGAGATCGGCGCCCACGCCGGCAAGCGCACCCTCGACACGGTGCGCGCGCTGATGGAACACCCCGCCTTCACCCTGCGCAACCCCAACCGCGCACGCGCGCTGATCTTCAGCTTCTGCTCCGGCAACCCGGCGCAGTTCCATGCCGAGGACGGCGCGGGCTACCGCTTCTGGGCCGAGCAGGTGCTCGCGCTCGATGCCATCAATCCGCAGGTGGCGGCGCGGCTGGCGCGCGTGATGGACCGCTGGCAGAAGTACACGCCGGTGCTGCGCGATGGCATGCGCGCCGCGCTGGAGCAAGTGTCGGCAGCCCCGTCGCTGTCGCGTGACGTGCGCGAGATCGTCGGCAAGGCGCTCGCCGCCTGACACCGGGGGCCGCCGCCGGCTACCCGCCCGAAGCGGGAAGGCCGGCGGCGCCGGCCCGCCCCTGGCGGCCATGTAGAATTGCGGCCATCCAAGGAGAACCACCATGACTCGCATCAGCCTGACCCGATATCTGGTCGAGGAGCAGCGCAAGCACAACACGATCCAGCCCGAACTGCGGCTGCTGATCGAAGTGGTCGCGCGCGCCTGCAAGGCCATTTCCAACGCTGTCAGCAAGGGCGCGCTCGCCGGCGTGCTCGGCTCCGCCGGCACCGGCAACGTGCAGGGCGAAACCCAGCAGAAGCTGGACGTGATCGCCAACGAAGTGCTGCTCGACGCCAACGAATGGGGCGGCCACCTCGCCGCCATGGCCTCGGAGGAGATGGATTCCTTCTACGAGATCCCCAATCGCTACCCGAAGGGCGAATACCTGCTGCTGTTCGATCCGCTCGATGGCTCGTCGAATATCGACGTCAACGTCTCGATCGGCACCATCTTCTCGGTGCTGCACATGCCCAAGCCGGGCCAGACCGTGACCGAGGCCGACTTCCTGCAGCCGGGCAGCCACCAGGTCGCCGCCGGCTATGCCGTCTACGGCCCGCAGACCACCCTGGTGCTGACGGTCGGCAACGGCGTGCAGATGTTCACGCTCGACCGCGAGGCCGGCAGCTTCGTGCTGACCCAATCCGATGTGCAGATTCCCGAGGACACCAAGGAATTCGCCATCAACATGTCCAATATGCGCCACTGGGCCCCGCCGGTGCGCCGCTATATCGACGAGTGCCTGGCCGGCACCGACGGCTCGCGCGGCAAGAACTTCAACATGCGCTGGATCGCCTCGATGGTGGCCGACGTGCACCGCATCCTGACGCGCGGCGGCATCTTCATGTACCCCTGGGACAAGCGTGAGCCGGAGAAGCCGGGCAAGCTGCGCCTGATGTACGAAGCCAACCCGATGGCCATGCTGGTCGAGCAGGCCGGCGGCGCCGCCACCAACGGCCACGAGCGCATCCTCGACGTGCAGCCGGAAAAACTGCATCAGCGCGTGTCGGTGATCCTGGGCTCGAAGAACGAAGTGGACCGCGTCACGCAGTACCACCGCGAAGCCGAACAGGCCCAGCAGGCTCAACAGGCAGGCGGAGCCTGAGGCACCCCTCTGCGCTGGCGGGAAGATGGATGAGGTGGCCCGCATGGCGCGGCCGCTTCAAAAAAAGCTTCCCACCGGCAGGACTCCCTGCTATTATTGCGGGCTGTTCCGGTTCACACGGAACGATGTTGCCGAAGTAGCTCAGTCGGTAGAGCAGCTCATTCGTAATGAGAAGGTCGGGGGTTCGATTCCTCTCTTCGGCACCATTCAGATCAAGCACCAAGCCCAGCCCACCGGTTGGGCTTTGTTGTTTCTGGGTGCCATGTAGCCATCGATGCGGCATTTTGGCCTCATGCGGCCGACACCGGTCCAGCCCCCCTCCCCGCAAACAGCCCGAGCAAGCCATGCAACGTACGGACAGGCACCCGTCTTGCACCGGGCAGGAATGTCATGCGGTGACTCATGCGATGACGCCGGCCTTCATGCGGGGATGGATAACCGGGCCACGAGCGAAATTGCTCCGCCGCCCATCTTTGATACCATCCAGCCCGAGACATGCCCTCTGGCCGACAGCCCCTCGGCCCCAAGGGCACGAACGGAGATCGCGCTGTGAAATACTCGAAGATCCTGGCGGTGATGGCATGCCTGGTGTCCGCTGCTTGCACCACCACGGCGCCGCCCTACTCCGGCCGCCAGATGTCCACGTACGATATGTCGACGGAATACACGGTGGAATATGTGCCGGACGGCTTCAAGCTTGCGGTCGACTACCGGTACCAGCAGTTCACGATTCTGCCCGGTAGCGCAGCCGCCGAGTGCAGGACAGCGATGCACAATGTGGCCGACAGCCTGGCAGACCGAAGGCAAAGGCCGATCGAACCGATAGGTGACCAAGACATCAAGTTGCACACCAGCAGGAATTGGTTCGGGAAGATAACCGTCTGCTCCGCGACCGCGCCGGTCGTCTGGAAGCGCTGAATCGATACACAACGGAGTACGGCCCGGCTCGCCTCGGGTCACGGCAGCCCGCGTGAGGCGGCGGGATCCGCTCCAGGGCACCGAGCCGGCCGGCAAACCGAAACGGCTTGGCCGCGCTGGCGCGGCGGGAAGCATCGACGCTGCGGTTCCGCACGGCACCCGGCGCGATCGCCGTCATGCATGCCGCAACTCACCTGCCCTGCCCTGCAGCAGTGCTTCGTTGCGCAGCGCGGCCTCGCGCAGGTAGTCCCATAGCGTGGTGATGCGCTTGAGCGTGCGCAGTTCTTCGTGGCAATAAATCCAGAAACTGCGCGCCACGACCACCTCGTCCACCAGCAGCGGCACAAGCCGCGGGTCTTGCGCGGCCATGAAACAGGGCAGGATCGCCAGCGCCTCACCCTGCAGCGCAGCATGGTATTGCGCGATCACGCTCGTGCTGCGCAGCACGACGTCGCCGCCGGGCACGATGTCTTCCAGATAGCGCAGCTCCTTGCTGAAGGTGAGTTCGTCGACGTAGCTGATGAAGCGCCGGCCCTTGAGGTCGCCGAGCCGCTCGATCGCGCCGTGACTGGCGAGATACGCTGGCGTGGCGTAGAGCTGCAGCCGGTAGTCACACAATTTGCTGCACACATAGGGGCCACGCCGCGGGCGCTCGATCGTGATGGCCAGGTCCGCCTCGCGCTTGGACAGGCTCACGAAACGCGGCACGGGCAGGATGTCGAGCTGGATCGACGGGTATTGCCGCTGAAAGCGCGACAGCAAGGGCGTAAGGAAGTAGGTGCCGAACGCCTCGGTGGAACCGATGCGCACGTGCCCCGACAGCGTCTGCCCCCAGCCGGCCACCTGCTCGCAGGCCGATTGCAGCGTTCCTTCCATCTGCTCGGCGTACACCTGCAACTGCTGCCCCTCGGGCGTGAGCGCGAAGCCCGCATTGCGCGACTTGTCGAACAGCAGCGTGCCCAGCGCCTGCTCCAGCGCGCGCACGCGGCGCGAAACCGTGGTGTGGTCGACTCCAAGGCGCTGCGCCGCCACGCTCACCCGCTGCGTGCGGGCGACCTCAAGAAAGTAGCGCAGGTCATCCCAGTCGGGGCGAGCGCCCGGCAAACCACCGTGTGCCCCCCCGGGTCCGTTTGACGCACGCCGTGCGCTGGATGTCCTCGCCGCCCTCGTGACTTGGCCGGCCCCACTCGCTCGGCTCGGCATGGGGGCATCTCCTATGTGTGTTTTTGCACATATTAAATGCAGATTTTCTGCATACAAAGCAAATTCACACAAATATACTCGCCCGATGCCACGCAAAGATGGCAAGGCAAGACAAGAAAAAACATCAAGGAGACACACGATGAAGATCAAGCCATGGTTGGCCGCGCTGGGACTCGGCGTCGGCTTTTGCGTCAACGTCCCTGCAGGCTTTGCGCAACTGCCCGACAGGCCGGTGAAGATCGGTGTGCTGACCGACATGACCGGTCCGTATTCGGCGATGGGTGGCTCAGGATCGGTGGTGGCCGCACAGATGGCCATCGACGACTGCCTGGCGGCCGAATGCAAGGGCATGAAGATCAGCCTGGTCTCGGCGGACAACCAGAACAAGGCGGACGTCGCCGCCAACCGGGCGCGCGAATGGTTCGACCGCGACAATGTCGATGCGATAGCCGACCTGACCAACTCCGCCGCGGCCCTGGCCGTGCAGAAACTGGCGATGGAGAAGCAGCGCGTGGTGATGTTCTCCGGCCCTGCGACCACGCGCCTGACCAATGAGGACTGCTCGCCGACGGGCTTTCACTGGATGTTCGACACCTATTCGCAGTCGGCCGCCACGGCCCGCGCGATGGTCAAGAGCGGCGGCAAGTCCTGGTACTTCCTGACCGTGGACTATGCGTTCGGCACCTCGCTGGAGAAGGACGCGGCCGATAACGTCAAGATGCTCGGCGGCACGGTGGTGGGCCAGTCGCGCCATCCGCTCAACGCGTCGGATTTCGCCTCGTTCCTGCTGCAGGCGCAGGCGTCGAAGGCGCAGGTCGTGGCGCTGGCCAACGGCGGGCAGGACACCGTCAACGCGCTCAAGGCGGCGCGCGAGTTCGGCATCGTGCAGCGCGGCCAGAAACTCGCGGCCTTGCTCGTGTTCCTCTCGGACGTGCACGCCCTCGGCCTCGATACCGCGCAGGGCCTGATGTTCACCGACGGCTTCTACTGGGACTACGACGACGCCTCGCGCGCCTGGTCCGCCCGCTTCCAGCAGAAGTACAAGAACCTGAAGCCGACCATGGTGCAGGCGGGGGTGTATTCGAGCGTGCTGCATTACCTGCGCTCGGTCGCGGCGGCCGGGAGCGTCGATGCCAAGGTAGTGGCGCAGAAGATGCGCGAGCTGCCGATCCGCGACCCGATCATGCGCAATGCCTCGATCCGTCCCGACGGCCGCGTGATCCACGACATGACCCTGTTCCGCGTCAAGACGCCGGCCGAATCGAAGGGTCCGTGGGACTACTACACCGCGGTAGCCACGGTGCCTGCGGCCGAAGCCTTCCAGCCGCTGTCGAAGTCGAGCTGCCCGCTGCTCAAGACGACGTCCGCGTCGCGCTGACACGCTGGCGCAGGCACGCGATGACCGGTACCGCCACCGCGGCCCGGCTCGCCCCCCCATCTTCTTCTTGATTGAGCATCTGATCCGGTTTTCCCAGGAGAGCGATCCATGTCCATTCCGACCCTCCCGCTGCTGATCGACGGCAAGCGGGTCGAATCGAAGACCACCGAGTGGCGCGATGTCATCAACCCGGCCACGCAGGAAGTGGTCGCGCGCGTGCCGTTCGCGACGGCAGACGAACTGAACGCGGCCATCGCCTCGTCCAAGGCCGCGTACAAGACGTGGCGCAACACCTCGCAAGCGGCGCGCATGCGCATCATGCTGCGGTTCCAGCAACTGCTGCGCGATCACACCGCCGAGCTGGCGGCGCTGATCACCCGCGAGCACGGCAAGACACTGCCCGACGCGGAGGGCGAGGTGGGACGCGGCCTGGAGGTGGTGGAGCACGCCTGTTCGATCGCATCGCTGCAGCTCGGCGAATACGCGCAGAATGCCGCCGGCGGCATCGACGTCTACACGCTCATCGAGCCGCTCGGCGTCTGCGCCGGCATCACCGCGTTCAACTTCCCGGTGATGCTGCCGTGCTTCATGTTCCCGCTGGCGGTGGCGTGCGGCAATACGTTCGTACTCAAGCCCTCGGAACAAGACCCGAGCGCGTCGCTGCGGCTGGCCGAGCTGGCGCTCGAAGCCGGGCTGCCGCCGGGTGTGCTCAACGTGGTGCACGGCGGGCCGGACATCGCCAATGCCCTGTGCGAGCACCCGGACATCAAGGCCGTGTCGTTCATCGGCTCGACGCATGTGGGCACGCAGCTCTACCGCCGCGCGTCGGACGCCGGCAAGCGCTGCCAGGCGATGATGGGCGCGAAGAACCATTGCGTGATCCTGCCCGACGCCGATCGCGAGCAGGCCATCAACCACCTGCTGGGCGCGGCATTCGGCGCGGCGGGCCAGCGCTGCATGGCAACCTCGGTGGCCGTGCTGGTGGGCGAGGCGCGCGAGTGGGTGTCCGAGATCGTCGAGCGTGCGCGCAAGCTCAAGGTGGGCCCGGGCACGGACCGCAGCGCGGACCTCGGCCCCGTGGTCTCGAAGAGCGCGCGTTCGCGCATCGAGCGCCTGATCGGCGCCGGCGTGGAAGAAGGCGCCAAGCTGCTGCTCGACGGCCGCGGCCACAGCGTGGCGCAGGCGCCCGAGGGCAACTTCATCGGGCCGACGGTGTTCGATGGCGTAACCGCCGGCATGTCGATCTACCGCGAGGAGGTCTTCGGGCCGGTGCTGTGCATGACGGGCGTCGACACGCTCGACGCGGCCATCGACCTCATCAATGCCAATCCGAACGGCAACGGCGTGGCGCTGTTCACGCAGGACGGCGGTGCGGCGCGCCAGTTCCAGAACGAGATCGACGTCGGCCAGGTCGGCATCAACCTGCCGATTCCCGTGCCGGTGGCATGGTTCAGCTTTACGGGCTCGCGCGCATCGAAACTGGGCGACCTCGGCCCCAATGGCAAGCAGGCGATCCTGTTCTGGACGCAGACCAAGACGGTGACGGCACGCTGGCAGGCGCGCGGCACGGGGCCGGCCGGCGTGAATACGACCATCACGCTGAAGTGATGCCAGCCTGATGCGAACACGGGAGACCGTCATGACCACACAGAGAATCGCCTTCATCGGCCTCGGCAATATGGGCGGCCCGATGGCTGCCAATCTCGTCAAGGCCGGACACGCCGTGCGCGGCTTCGACCTGTCGGGCGCGGCACGGGAACGCCTGGCCGCGCAAGGCGGACAGGCGGCCAGCTCGATCGCCGACGCCGTGCGCGATGCCGACGTGGTCATCACGATGCTGCCGGCGGGCGAGCACGTGCTGGCCGCCTACGGCGGACCGGACGGCATTCTCGCGCATGCCGCGCCGCACGCGGTGCTGCTCGACAGCAGCACGGTGCCGCCGGACGTGCCGCGCCAGATCGCGGCGCAGGCGCGCCCGGGCACGGCCCTGCTCGATGCACCGGTGTCGGGCGGCACCGCGGGCGCCGCGGCCGGCACGCTCACCTTCATGGTCGGCGGCGACGCGGCGCTGGTCGAGCGCATGCGGCCGCTGCTGGCATCGATGGGGCGAGCCATCCACCATGGCGGGCCGCTGGGCGCCGGGCAGACGCTCAAGCTGTGCAACAACATGCTGCTGGGCATCCTGATGGCCGGCACCAGCGAAGCGCTACGGCTGGGCATCGCCAACGGGCTCGACCCGAAGGTGGTCTCGGCCGTCATGCAGCAGAGTTCGGGACGCAACTGGACGCTCGAGGTGTACAACCCCTGCCCGGGCGTGATGGAATCGGCCCCGGCCTCGCGCGGCTATACGGGAGGCTTCGCCACGGACCTGATGGCCAAGGACCTGCGCCTGGCGCACGCCGCCGCAGCGGCGAGCGGCGTGGCCGCACCGCTGGGCGACCTGGCGCGGCGCATCTTCGAAGTACACCGCGCCAACGGCCACGGGCCGCTGGACTTCTCCAGCGTGTTCGCGGATCCGGTGATGCTGGAGCAGGCGCTGGCGGTCAGGTAGGCGGCGCGGGCATCATGCCGCACAAGCCTGCCCTGGTGCCCGCGCGCCCTGCTTTACGTCGATGGCGGCTCATGCCAGGCCGACAACGGCTTCTTCGCGCCCGGCCGTTCCATCCGGCCACGATCGCTCCAGCCAGCCTCGACCTCGCCGGATGGCCGTCCCGTCACCAGCCAGTGTGCTGGTTCGTGAATTCGTGGAATCACTAAGCCTGCCGAGAAGACGTGCGAGGCCAGGAACGAAGCGCAGCAAGGCTGGAGCCTTGCGAGCATTCGTGACGACGCATCGCGCGGCCCATCGACGGACTCAGGGCGGACTTAGTCAACGAATTTGTGATCCAGGACACTAGAAGCGAAGCCAGGCAAGCACGCCGAGCACCAGGCCGACCGCTCCGATCCCATACGAGACGAGTTGCAGCCACCTGCGCCGCGTGAGGATGGTGATGGCCGCCATGGCGATGGCCACCTGCGTGGCGACCAATGCCTGCGCCCAGCGATGGTGGCTGTGCACTGTCTTCTCGCTGGCCTCGTCCGCATCCCGCGCGGCCTTCTCGAACGACTCGGCCTTCAGGCGGATCTGCTCGCGTTCCATCGCGTAGCGCTTTGCTTCCCGCGCGGCCCGCTCATGGTCGACGCCGGGTAACTGCGCGCTCAGTTCCGCGATGGCCTCCGCCTGCCCCTTGGCCTGGTAGTAGGCCCACTGGTTGGCCGCTTCGGTCTTGTGGATGGCGGCCTGGTTCTTCAGCAACAGTGCTTCGTTCTGGGTGGCCCCGCCTTGATACCCGAAGACCGCGCCGATCGTCGACAGGATTGCCGTCATGACCGCGATGCGGCCCGCCAGCGGATCGAACGCCCCGGCCTCGGCGGCGCGGTCGAGCGCGTCGTCATGGGCACCATGCACCTCGAATTCTTCCGGCATCCCCCTCCTCCGGACTGGCCGCTCGATGCCGCTAATATCTACCGCGTCATCGGTCCAGGCAAGTCCCTGCCTCGATGCTGCCATGCGATGGTTGGCCGCGGCACTGGAGTGCGGCCGGCCGGCATGCGGCAGCACACGCACACGTGAACACGCCCACCGCCGGGCCGCTCAAGCATCGCAAGCCCAGTGCGCCAGTGTGGCGACGGTGTTCATATTGCGCGCCGTGCCGGCCTGCGCCGCGGGAACCTTCAGCTTCGAAGCCGCCATGCCCGACCCATAGTGCACGTAGATCTCGCGCGTACCCAGGGCGATCTGCTCGTCCTTCAGCCCGCTGGCCTTGCGCGCCGCATCGGCAGGCGGCGCCGCGTCCAGGAAGATGGCGACGGTACGGTTGGGCGCCGCCTGCGCAAAGGGATTGGCTGCCAGCACGGCCGCCATCTCGGCGCCGGTGCGCACCAGCACACCCACGGGCTTGCCGGCATAGGCGGCCAGCGCCTCTTCCAGCGCGGCCTTGACGGCCGCTTCCTTCAGTTCACTGCGGAACACCACATTGCCGCTGGCGATATAGGTACGCGCGCCGCTAAAGCCGAGGCCCTCGCAAAGCGCGCGCAGTTCCGCCATCGGCAGCTTGCCGGTGCCGCCGACATTGACGGCGCGCAGCAGGGCGATATAGGTAGTGGTAGGCATCGCGCCATTCTACGCCGCCCGGACCGCATGGCCCGGGCCACCGTCGGCTGCGCCTGACGCAATGGACTAGCGGTGCGACGCCACCCGTGCCGGCGGCATCCACGGATTACGGCAGGCGAGTGCCGCCGGCTGCTCGGCGTCCAGTTCGAGCAGCCGCCGCACCGCCGCCTCCAGCGTCGGCAGCGATGCCGTCTTCGGCAGGCTCAGGTGGCCACCCCAGGGAAAATCCGCCTCCGCCTGGCACATCCACATGTTGTCGCACAGCACCAGCACGCGGGCGCCGGGCATGCGCGCGCGCCAGCAGCGCAGCAGGTGGGCGTTGTCGCTGGCATCGTCCGCCATGCTGTACACCAGCAGCGCCGTTTCGTAGCCGCCGCCGTCGACGACGTCGAAATCGTAGGGCTCCAGCCCGATCACCACATCCAGTTCCGGCAATTGCCGCAGCAGGCTCTGCAGTCCCATGCGCATCAGCGGGTGGCTCTCCAGCACGATCGCTCTCATTTCCCTGCTCCTCGTCTTTGTCGTCAGCGGCGGATGCCACCGCTCCCCTGCGCAGGATTCTGCAATCGGCGTGCCAGAGCGCCGCGCCCACGCGGGGGCACCGTGTCGTGCGGCGCCAGGCCTTGCCGCGCCTGGCCTGGCGGGGCATGGGCGGGCGCCGGCGGGGGCGCCAAGCCACCGGCCGCGTGCGGCGCCGGCGTTACGTGTCACGTAACGCGTTACGGCGGCGTCCCCATCCGGCCGCCTCCGCGCCTGCCAAGCGCCGCCGCTTTCGGTAAACTGGCGGACATCGCTCGCCCTGCCGCGCACGCCAGCCCGGCGCCGCGCCGCGCGCGGCCCATCCTCCCGCTTCATGTCGAATACCCACGAAATCCGCCCCGGCCAGTCGATCGAATTGCTCAAGGCCCTGCACATCCTGACCCGCGACGGCAAGATGAACCAGGACAGCCGGCGCAAGCTCAAGCAGGTCTACCACCTGTTCCAGTTCATCGAGCCCCTGCTGCAGGAGCGCAAGCAGGCGTGCGGCCAGGTCACGCTGGTCGACCACGGCGCCGGCAAGTCCTACCTGGGCTTCATCCTCTACGACCTGTTCTTCAAGACGCTGCAGGACGCCTCGCACATCTACGGCATCGAGACCCGCGAGGAACTGGTGCAGAGCTCGCGCGAGCTGGCAGCGCGGCTGGGTTTCCCCGGCATGTCCTTCCTCGACCTGTCGGTGGCCGACTCGATCACCTCCGACGCGCTGCCTGCCACGGTCGACGTGGTCACCGCCCTGCACGCCTGCAACACGGCCACCGACGATGCCATCCGCTTCGCCCTGCACAAGCACGCCCACCACATCGTGCTGGTGCCTTGCTGCCAGGCCGAGGTGGCCAGCGTGCTGCGCAAGCACAAGGGCAAGCTGCTGGCCGGCAATCCGCTCACGGAGCTCTGGCGCCATCCGCTGCACACGCGCGAATTCGGCAGCCAGCTGACCAATGTGCTGCGCTGCCTGCAACTGGAGGCACACGGCTATCAGGTGACGGTGACCGAGCTGGTGGGCTGGGAACACTCGATGAAGAACGAGCTGATCATCGCCCAGTACAAGGACCTGCCGCGCCGCCGCCCGGCCGAGCGGCTGGCCAGCGTGATCGACTCGCTGGGCCTGGAAGAACTGCGTGAACGCTTCTTCGCGCCGGCCTGAACGGGCTCCCGGGCAGGCGCCTGCACCATTGCCTGCGCCAGCGCGATGCGCCTGCCGGCGCCCCGGTCGTCAGTCGCCGGACGGCTCCCGCATCCACTCGTGCCAGCCGGCCAGGCCCAGGCGGCGCATGGTTTCCTGGTTGCGCTCGTAGATGTCCGCCGCGTCGGGAAACGCCTCGGCCGCGCGCGCGATGCTGTCTTCGCGCAGCAGGTGCAGGATGGGGTAAGGCGAGCGGTTGGTGCAGTTCTCGACATCGTCCGGCTCGCTGCCGGCGAACTGGTACTCGGGGTGGAAGCTGGCGATCTGCAGCGTACCGTCCAGCCCCAGGCTGGCCAGCAGGCGCTCGGCGAAGTACAGGAAGTCGTTGTACTCGAGGAATTCGTTCAGGGCATGCGGCACGATCAGCAGGGTGGTGTCGACCTGCTCCGGATCGGCCTCCGCCAGCAGCTTCAGTTCGCGCTCGAGGTCGTCGAGCACCTCAGGCGCCGTGCGCGCGGCGCTGATGGCGTAGCGGATCTGGCCCTTGACGTGCACGCCCTTGGCGAAGGGGCACAGATTGAGCCCGATGACAGCGCGCGTCAGCCAGTGGCGTGTGGCGGCGAGCACGGCATCGTCGCCGGCAGGAGTGGCGCTGCCAGGGGCAGCCGGAGAAGGCAGGTCGGACATGGAAGCAAGCTCGGTACGGGCCCCGATTCTACCCCCGCCACCCGATATAATCCGCCGCGCAAGCGCCAGCGCGCGCCTCTCCCCGACCACCTCGATGCCCACTGCAGACCAGCCTGACACCACTACCCCACGCCACCTGGGTGATCCCGGCCACGCCGGCGCACCGCATGCGGGCGAGCGCCGCGCGGTGGCCGTGGTCGGCGGCGGCCCGGCCGGCCTGATGGCGGCGCAGCGGCTGGCACAAAGCGGCCTGGCCGTCACGTTGTTCGATGCCATGCCCTCGGTCGGGCGCAAGTTCCTGATGGCCGGCAAGGGCGGCATGAACCTGACCCACGCGGAAGCGGCGCCGGCCTTCCTGGCCCGCTACGGCAGCCGCAGCGCGGACATCGCGCCGCTGCTCGCCGCTTTCGGCCCGCAGGCGCTGCGCGAGTGGGCGCACGGCCTCGGCATCGAGACCTTCGTCGGCAGCTCGGGACGGGTCTTCCCCACCGACATGAAGGCCGCACCGCTGCTGCGCGCCTGGCTGCATCAGTTGCGCGAGGCCGGCGTGACCTTCCGCATGCGCCACCGCTGGCTGGGCTGGAGCGAAGGCGCGGTGGCCGGCGGCCAGCGCCTGCGCTTCGCCACGCCCGACGGCGAAGTCCATGCCGATGCCGGCGCCGTGGTGCTGGCGCTGGGCGGCGGCAGCTGGGCCAGGCTGGGCTCCGATGGCGCCTGGGTGCCGCTGCTGGCCGCGCGCGGCATCGGCACCGCGCCGCTGCAGCCGGCCAACTGCGGCTTCGACGTGGACTGGAGCGCGCACTTCCGCGAGCGCTTCGCCGGCCATCCCCTCAAATCCGTGGCCATCGGCCTGCAGGGGCCGGACGGCAGCGAACTCTATCGGCAAGGCGAATGCGTGGTCACGGCCGGCGGCATCGAAGGCAGCCTGGTCTACGCGCTGTCGGCGCCGATACGCGACCGCATCGTGCGCGACGGCGCGGTCGAGATCCGCCTCGACCTGGCGCCCGGGCTGGAGGCGCGGCGCGTGGCCGACGAAGTGGCGCGTCCGCGCGGCGCGCGCTCGCTCTCCAGCCACCTGCAGAGCCGGCTGGGCATCACGGGGGTCAAGGCGGGACTGCTGCGCGAGTGCCTGCCGAAGGAGGCGATGAACGATCCGGCAGCGCTGGCGGCCGCGATCAAGGCGCTGCCGCTGCGCCTGCTGCGGCCCCGTCCCATCGACGAAGCGATCAGCAGCGCCGGCGGCGTGCCCTTCGAGGCAATGGACGAGCACCTGATGCTGCGCGCGCTGCCCGGCGTGTTCTGCGCCGGCGAGATGCTCGACTGGGAGGCCCCCACCGGGGGCTACCTGCTGACCGCCTGCTTCGCCAGCGGCTTGGTGGCGGGAGCCGGCGCGGCCGGCTACCTGGGCCGGCGCTGAGTCCGCCGCCGGGTCCGCCATCTCCGGCGGGCGGAGCTCAGCCGCGCCGGCCGCCGGTAATGGCCAGGGCCACCGCCTCCGCCACCTCGATGCCGTCGATGGCCGCCGAGTAGATGCCGCCCGCATAACCGGCACCCTCACCGGCGGGATAGAGACCTTCGACGTTCACACTCTGGTAATCGTCGTCCTTGCGGCGGATGCGCAGCGGTGACGAGGTACGCGTTTCCACGCCGGTCAGCACGGCATCGTGCATGGCAAAGCCATGCAGTTTCTTGTCGATCTCGGGCAGGGCCTCGCGGATCGCCTCGATGACGTAGTCCGGCAACGCGGTCGACAAGTCGGTGGGCGTCACGCCCGGCTTGTACGAAGGCTCGACCGTGCCGAGCGAGGTCGACGGCCGGCGCGCGATGAAATCGCCCACCAGCTGGCCCGGTGCCCGGTAGTCGCTGCCGCCGAGGACGAAGGCACGCTCTTCCCAATGGCGCTGGAAGGCGATGCCGGCCAGCGGACCGCCGGGATAGTCCTCCGGCGAGATGCCCACCACGATGCCGGCATTGGCATTGCGCTCGGCACGCTTGTACTGGCTCATGCCGTTGGTGACCACGCGGCCGGGCTCCGAGGCCGCGGCCACCACCGTGCCCCCCGGGCACATGCAGAAGCTGTAGACCGCGCGGCCGTTGCTGCAGTGGTGCACCACCTTGTAGTCGGCCGCGCCCAGCAGCTTGTTGCCGGCGAACTTGCCGAAGCGGCTGCGATTGATCAGGCCCTGCGGATGCTCGATGCGGAAGCCGAGCGAGAACGGCTTGGCCTCCATGAACACGCCGCGCGCATGCAGCATCTCGAAGGTGTCGCGCGCGCTGTGGCCGACGGCCAGCACGAGGTGCTCGCAAGGCAGGTAGTCGCCGGTGGAGAGCTTGACGCCGCGCAGCTTGCCGCCGTCGATGTCGAGGTCGTCCACGCGCGTGCTGAAGCGGATCTCGCCGCCCAGTTCGAGGATCTCGGCACGCATCTTTTCCACCATGCTGACCAGGCGGAAGGTGCCGATGTGCGGCCGCGCCTTGTACAGGATGTCGTCCGGCGCACCGGCCTTGACGAACTCCTCCAGCACCTTGCGGCCGTAGTGCTTCGGATCCTTGATCTGGCTGTAGAGCTTGCCGTCGGAGAAGGTGCCGGCACCGCCTTCGCCGAACTGCACGTTCGACTCCGGGTTCAGCACGCCCTGCCGCCACAGGCCGAAGGTGTCCTTGGTCCGCTCGCGCACTTCCTTGCCCCGCTCCAGGATGATGGGGCGGAAGCCCATCTGCGCCAGCAGCAGCCCGGCCAGCAGGCCGCACGGCCCCATGCCCACCACCACCGGGCGCGGGGTGCCGCCCTCGGGCGCGCGCGCGACGAAGCGGTACTGCATGTCGGGCGCGATGCTCCACTGCGGCTTGCCGGCCATGCGCTGGCGCGCACGCTCCTCGTCCTTGACCTCGATATCGATGATGTAGGTCAGCTTGATGTCCGAGCGCTTGCGCGCGTCGTGCGCGCGCCGGAACACGGTATAGCCGACGAGGCCGTCCGCCTTGACGCCGATCTGGGCGAGATGGGAAAGCACAGCGGCCTCGAGGTCACTTTCAACGTGTTCGAGGGGGAGTTTGACTTCACTGAGACGTAGCATGGGCAAAGAATCCAGCGGCCGGGATGACAAAGCGGGGACGGCCGGAGCGCAATTCTATCGGCTTTTCGGCACAGCCCCCCTTTCGACCCGCCACAGGGCCGCCGTGCCGGGCGCTCAGCCGCGTCCGGCGGGCCGCCGCAGCAGGCCCCAGACCGGCCAGCGGACCAGCAGGCGCGCCACCCTGCCGGGACGCGCGGGCGCCTGGCGCAGCGTCAGTTCCGCGCCGGCCTCGCTCTCCACGACGATCCAGCCGGCGGTCTCGATCCGGTAGACGTCACCGGCCGCCAGGCGGTGCTGCGCCTGATGGATGCTCTGCGCCAGCCAGGCCGGCGCGGTATGCAGCCGGGCCCGGCCGGCGGCGACGTGCAATACGCTGCCCGGCGTGGCGGACAGGCGCAGTGACTGGCCGCCGCGCAGGGAAATCGTTTGGGGGATGGGCCGGCTGGCGGCGGAATCGGCTGGCATGAGGGGCTCCTCGCGTGATCTCGGACCTGCACAGCGTAGCCAGCGCGATGCGGCCGCAACAGGCACAAGAGCACGGCATAGCGACCGCAACAGATACCAGGACTCCCCCACTGTTACGATACAGATTTCGCTGTCTGTATCTGTTCGCACGGCGCCTCCGACGCCATCATGCCGCATGGATTCCGCGACACTTCCGCTCTATCACCAGCTCGCCACGCGCTACCGCCGCGCCATCGACGATGGCGCGCTGACTCCCGGAGACCGCATGCCATCGGTGCGCCAATTGATGGAACGGCATGGTGTCAGCCTGTCCACCGCGCTGCAGGCCTGCCGGGAGCTCGAGCGCGAGGGGCTGCTCGAGGCGCGGCCGCGCTCGGGCTATTTCGTGCGGCGCCGGCCGCAGCCGGCACGGGCCGCGCCGATCGCCGAGCCGGAAGCGCGCCTGCCCGACCCGGCCCAGTACGTCGGCATCCACCAGCGTATCTCGGCCATCCTGGCGCGCAGCCACCAGCACGCCGTGCGCGTCAGCCTGGCCGGTCTCAGCGCGGCGTCCGACCTCTACCCGGTGGCCGCGCTCAATGCCGCCACCACGCGGGCCCTGCGGCGGCATCCGCAGCTCTACGGCCGCACGCCGGAAGCCGAGGGCCACCCCGAGCTGCGCGCCGCGCTGGCACGCCACGCCCTCCTCTCTCAGATCAACCTGGCGCCCGAGGACATCGTCGTCACCCATGGCTGTACCGAGGCGCTGCACTTGGCGCTGCGCGCCGTGGCCGGCCCCGGCGACGTGATCGCGGTCGAATCGCCAACCTACTACGGGCTGCTGCAGATTCTCGAAGGACTCGGCATGCGCGCACTGGAGATCCCCTGCAGTCCGCACAGCGGCATCTCGCTGGAAGCGCTGGAACTGGCCGCGCAGACCTATGACAGCATCAAGGCGGTGGTGGTGGTGCCGACCCTGCAGAATCCGCTCGGCAGCATCATGCCCGACGCCAACAAGGCGGCGCTGGTGCGTTGGTGCGAGACGCGCGGCATCGTGCTGATCGAGGACGACTGCTTCTCGGCGCTGGCCGACGGCGAGACCGGCCCGGCCGCGGCCAAGTCCTGGGACCAGAGCGGCAACGTGATCTACTGCGCGTCGCTGCACAAGTTCCTGGCGCCAGGCATGCGCCTGGGCTGGATCGCGGCAGGCCGCTGGACGGCGCGCGTGGCCATGCTCAAGTTCAGCCAGTCGCGCCCCAACGAGGTGCTGGCCCAGCTCGCGGTGGCCGATTTCATGGGCAGCGGCGCCTTCGCGCGCCACCTGCGGCGGCTGCGCGACCAGTTGCGCATCCAGCGCGAATGGATGGCCGAAGCCATCGCCGGCGGCTTCCCGGCCGGCACCCGCCTGTCCACGCCGGCCGGCGGCATGCACCTTTGGGTCGAACTGCCGGCCGGCATCGATTCGGAAACGCTGTTCGAACTGGCATTGCGCCAAGGCATCCATGTGGCGCCCGGTGTGATGTTCTCCAACTCCAACCGCTTCGACCATTTCCTGCGCGTCAACTGCGGCGCGCCGCGCTCGGCGCTGCTGGAAGACGCGCTGCGGCAGCTGGCGGCGGTTGCCAACGGACTGGCGGCAGCGCGGCCGGAGCCCGCCCCGAATGTGACGCTTACATGATCTGGAGCAAGGCAGGGCATCAGGGTTCACCCTAGCATCGAGGGCATTCCTTGCATCAACCCGATCCGACGCCATGCCGCACAATGCCCCGGACCAGCCCTACTCCCTCGACGACCTGCGCACGCTGGCGCGACACCTCACCGATGGCTCCCTGCTGCAGACCACGACCCTGCTGCTGATCGCCGAGATCGAGCGCGGCGGCCGCCCCGCGCCGGCCCGCGCCAGCCGCGGCCGGCCCGACTGAGTCCCGCGCTGCCTCCCTGCCCGGCGGCGACGCGCAGCGGCCGGCACCGGTCCGATTTTTGCAACAGCGCTCCCAAATTCCCGTCCCCTGCCCTATGCTACGGCGCTGACGCGCCTGCCTGCCCGGCCGGTCACCGGGCGCCGGCCTTCCGGCCTTCTGCGGCACGCGTCCGACGGGACCCTTTGGAAGCCGCTCACATGACAGCCCAGACAACAACAACTACAACCTTCACCAGCGCCGACACCGACATCGACACTCGGATCGACGACACTCGGATCGACGACGACTACCTTTCCCTGTTCCAGCTCGCGCCCGTATCGCTGTGGCTGGAGGACTTCAGCGCCGTCAAGGCGCGCTTCGATGCACTGCGTGCCGAAGGTGTCGAGGACCTGCGCAGCCACCTGCGCGCCCACCCGAAGGAAGTCGCGCACTGCTCGGCGCTGATCCGTGTGATCGCGGTCAACCGCCGCACCCTGGAACTGTTCCGCGCGGCCGACCTGGCCGACCTGGTCGCCAATCTCGACACGATCTTCCGCGACGATATGTTCGACCAGCACGTGGAGGAACTGGGCCAGCTCTGGGATGGGCAGGCGCACTTCTCCAGCCAGACCGTCAACTACTCGCTCGACGGCGAACGCCTCGACATCCGCCTCGAAGCCCGCGTGATGCCCGGGCACGAAGACGACTGGTCGCGCGTGCTGCTGTCGATCGAGGACGTCACCGCGCGCCAGCGCGTGGAGCGCGACCTGCGGCGCAGCCAGCAATACGCGCTCGGCCTGTTCGAGCACTCGCCGGTGTCGCTGTGGGTGGAGGATTTCAGCGCGGTCAAGATGCTGCTCGACGAGGTGCGCGGGGCCGGCATCACCGACTTCCGCACCTTCCTCAACGTCCACCCCGATTTCGTGCAGCGCTGCATGCAGGAGATCCGCGTCATCGACGTCAACCAGCAGACCCTGCAGATGTTCGGCGCGCCATCCAAGGAGGTGCTGATGGCGCGCCTGGGCGACGTGTTCCGCGACGACATGCGCATCCACTTCGCCGAGCAGCTGATCGACCTGTGGCACGAAAAGCTGTGGCAGCAGCGCGAGGTGATCAACTACGCGCTGGACGGCCGCTCCGTCGACGTCTTCATGCAATGGTCGGTGTTCCCGGGCCGTGAGGCCGACTGGGACCAGGTGCTGGTGTCGCTGACCGATATCACCGCGCGCAAGAAGGCCGAGGCCTATGTCGAATTCCTTGGCAAGCATGATGTGCTGACCAAGCTGTACAACCGCGCCTTCTATGAGGACGAGCTGGCGCGGCTGGGCCGCAAGGGTCCCTGGCCGGTCAGCGTGATCGCGCTCGATCTCAACGGGCTCAAGCAGGTCAACGACCTGAACGGGCACGGCGACGGCGATGCACTGCTGCGCCGTACCGGCGAGGTCCTGAAGAAGGCCGTGGGCGAGCAGGCCTGCATCGCCCGCGTCGGCGGCGACGAGTTCATGGTGCTGCTGCCCGGCGCCGACGAACGCAGCGCTCACCTGATCATCGAACAGATCACCCAGGTCCTGGAATTGAACAACCAGTTCTACCCGGGCGCGGCGCTGTCGCTGTCGCTCGGCACCGCCACCTGCGCGCAGGGCGAGCGGCTGAGCGATACCGTCAAGGCCGCCGACGCACAGATGTACGCCGCCAAGCGGGCCTACTACGAAGCCCAGGAGACCGATCGCCGGCGCAATTGAAGGAGCGGCCCCTCAGTCGGGCGAGCACTCGCCGCGCAACAGGGCCCACTCTTCGCACTGCTTGCCGTTGGGGAAGCTGCAGGTACCCGCCTGGCCGGCGGCGGAACTGACGATCTGGAGGGTGCCACCCCGCTGTGCGCAATTGGCCGAAGCCGGATTCGGCATGCCGATCGCGGCCGGCCCCCCCGGCCGGCCGGCCGCTGCCGGGGCCACCGTCGCAGCCGTTGCCGCTGGCGGCGGCGGTGCCGCCCGGACCGGAGCCGCGCCGGGAGCCGGCGCCGTACCGCCGCAGGAGGCCATTGCCAGGGCAGCGGCAAGGGTCAGGTAGGAACGCATGCAAGGGGCTCCGCAGCGGCCCGGCGCAGGCGGGCGCTCAGTGGATAGGGATAGGACAAGGATCCGGCCGCGGCCGCTTTCGCTGCGGCACGCAAGCCGTGCGCCGTCCCGCGGCGCGCGCGGGACGGCCAGCCTTACAGATAGACGATCAGGGCAATGCCGGCCACGATCAGGCCGAACTTCACCACATAGTAGAGCGGCCGGCTCCAGGCCTTGAAGCGGCGGCGGTACTGGCCGCCCAGCCAGACGATGCGGAACAGTCGGTTGATCATGCCGGTCTGGTCCGTTTCCTCGTTAGGCGAGCTTGCCGCCGTCATCAGCTTGCGGCCCAGCCAGCGGTTGACCCGCGCCGCCCAGCCGAAGCGCATCGGGCGCTCGACGTCGCAGAACAGGATCAGGCGATTGGCCTCGCTCTTGTTCTCGGCCCAGTGCAGGTAGGTTTCGTCGAACACCACGCCAACGCCATCGCGCCAGCTGTGGCGCTCGCCATCGACTTCGATGAAGCAGCGGTCGTCATTGGGCGTGGACAGGCCCAGGTGGTAGCGCAGCGACCCGGCGAACGGATCGCGGTGCGGGTTCAGCTTGCCTCCCGGCGGCAGTTCCGCGAACATCGCCGCCTTCACGCTCGGCAGCTCGCGCAGCAGCGCGACCGTGCGCGGGCACAGCGTCTCGGCCGACGGGTGGTTCGCCTCGTACCACTTCAGGTAGAAGCGCTTCCAGCCATATTTGAAGAAGGAATTGAAGCCCGCGTCATCGTTCTTCTCGGCGGCCTTGATCTTGCGCATGGCCGCCAGCGCGAGCCCCTCGTCGCGGATCTCGGGCCAGGCCGCGCGCAGTTTCTCCAGCTCGGGAAACTGCTCGACCGGGATGTAGGGCGTGCGCGGCACGCCCGAGAAGGCATACATGAAGCAATTCAGCGGTGCCACCACCGCCGAGTGGTCGAGCAGCTGGCGCCAGATGCGCAGGCGCACCTTGCCGCGGAAATGTACGTACAGGATCGCGCCCAGATAGCCCGCGACGATAATCCACTTGATCACCCGAAGTCCTCCAAAGCCACCGCCGTAACGGCCGTGCCACCCGAGCGGAGGCCGAGCCGCCCCGGGGGCGAAAGACCGTATTCTAGCGAAATGCGGACGGACGGACAGGTGCGGCGCCCGCGCCGCTTGATGGGTGTCAACGATAGCATCGGCCGGCGCCCCACCCACCGCACCGGCGGCGTGCGCGGCCGTGAGCGCTCAGTCGTCGCCGCGGGCACGCCGCGCGATGCGGGCAATCAAGGCCTGGGCGTCCTGGGGGGTTCCCTGCAGCGTCAGCAGGCGGGCGTTCAGCACGAGGTTCTCCAGCACCAGCTTGGCCGTGGACGCCCACATGGTGGCAAGGATGGCTTCGAGGGGCAGTCCGGATGCCTCCATCTCGGTCGAGCGCTCTGCCACCAGCCGGCACACCAGCGCGCGCAGCGCATCGTCATCGAAAGGAAGATTGGCGTAGTCGATCGGGTCTTCCTTCTCGACTTCCTCGATCAGCTGCAGCAGCATGTCTTCGGTCATCAGCAAGCTCCTTGCTCGATGCGCCGGCGGTCGCGACGCGACCCGGACGGTGCGCGGGGGCACGGCCGCGCCCCCTGCGATCGACGCTAAAGCAAAGGGCCGGGGGTGTCAATGCGCCACCCGGACCTGGGGAAAATCCTCAGGCCTCTGCCTCGCGCAGGCATTGAACAAAGCGGTGTATGCTGCGGTCATACGTCCCATTCAGTCCGGGAATAGCGTCCATGACCAAGCGTCTGTTATCTGCCATGCGTCAGTACGCATGGTTCAGGGGGGTGAAGCATCATGTGGTCCAAGGCGTCGAGGCGCTGGCGGACCTGCTGAAATCCCCCTCTGCGGCGGCGCGTGCCGTTGCCGCCATCATCGCCGAGACCGAGCACGGCGTGCAGGTCTGGGTTTCGTATCTGGGCAAGCCGCTGGATCCGCACACCAATTATGTGCTATGGCCGGAGCGGCGCCTCAAGCCCGCCCGGCGTCGCGTCGCCGCCATCCCGGTGCGCCCGCAGCGTCCTCCGCACTAGGATCTCCCCACCAGCAGGCCACTCAGGCGTCGGCCCAGCGCCGCAGCAGGTTGTGATAGACACCGGTCAGGCCGACTACCGCCGCCTCCTGCTGCCCCAGCGCCTGGCCGACGCGCTGGATCTGCGTGTCGAGATCGAACAGCAGCGCACGCTGGCCATCGTCGCGCACCATGCTTTGAATCCAGAAGAACGATGAAATCCGTGCGCCCCGCGTGACCGGCGTCACGTGGTGCACGCTGCTGGCCGGATACAGCACCATATGGCCCGCCGGCAACTTGACGCGCTGCTGGCCGAACGTGTCCTCGACCACCAGTTCGCCGCCGTCATAGTCTTCCGGAGCGGTCAGGAACAGGGTCGCGGAGAGGTCGCTGCGCACGCGGAAGCTGCTCCCGCGCAGGTAGCGGATCGCGTTGTCGACATGGTTGCCGAAAGTGCCGCCGCCTTCATAGCGGTTGAACAAGGGGGGAAACACCTTGAGCGGCAACGCTGCGGAGAAGAACAGCGCATTGGCGGACAAGGCCTCCTCGATCAACGCGCCGGCCTGGCGTGCTGCCGGAGAGCCCTCGGGCAGCTGCAGGTTGCGCTTGGCCAGCGCCGACTGGAAACCCGATGTCGCATTGCCATCCTGCCACGGCGCCGCCACGATGATGGCGCGGCATTGCGCGACCTGTTGCGGGGACAGCACTTCGGGAATCTGCAGCATCATGACGTCGATCACCTTGCAAGTAGCGGGAAACGGGCCTGCACGGTGTGAAAGACACCTCTCCGGACTGGCCAGGGTGCCATTGTAGGGGAAGATCAGCCTCAAAGAAAATGCGAATCATTTCTATTTGAGGCTGAGCAAATGCGAGCCAATGCGATCACGTGCGCTGCCTGCAAGCGCATCGCGGGTGCGCGATGGGCAGCAACCCCGTTACCGGGATCGCGAAATCGAAGACCTGCCTGGGAGATTGGCCGAATCGGCCGTCTTGCCGCCTCAATGCCGCCATGCGGGCAACTTCGAGGGAACTGAAGGGAAACTGGTTGCGGGGGCAGGACTTGAACCTGCGACCTTCGGGTTATGAGCCCGACGAGCTGCCAACTGCTCCACCCCGCGTCTGAAGGAGATGCATTATGACCCATTCCGCAGCGCAATGCAAGAGCTTTCGCACCAGACCCGTGCCGGCCAGCCGTGCGGCTGCGCCGGTTTGGCGCACCGCCGCACCGAACCCGATTCAGGCGGACTGGGCCACCCGGTATTGCGAGTCTCTCCCAAGCGGACTCGGAGCAAAACAGGCAGCGCATTCCTGCAGAAGGAGAGGCTCGACGCGGTAGTGCCGCGTCACTCGCCACCCTTCGATCATTACTCCAGTGGCCCGAGGAGGCGGTCGACCAAGCCATAGCCGGCGACAAAGGCCGCCACCTCGGCGGCGTGCCGGGTGGCAAACCCGCCCGCCCCGCTCGACAGCAGATCGGTATCGCCCGCATCCGAGGGATCCGCACCCTGCTGGCAGACACGCGCCTCATAACCCCACAAGCCGCCCTGCCCTTCCGCTGCCTGCGGCCCCGGACCGGCCTGGCGACGCAACAGCGTACGGACATAGACGTCCATGCTGCGGTAGGCCTCGACACGCCAAGCGGTCTCTCTCATCGGGCTGCCTCCTGCTGCGGGGGATCGTGACTCGCGAAGCGTTCAGGCGGTCCGCGAAGGCGGACGACGACAGCCGCAGCAACGCGGACGGCCGCCACGCATCGCGTGTGCGAACAGCATGCTAGTGCCCTGATTCTTCAATACGTGGAATGACCCGGTCTGCCGGGAAGTCGCGCGGGGCCAGGAACGGAGCGTTGCGAGGCTTGGAGCCTGACGAGCACTCGCGACGATGCATTGCATTGGGCGGCTTCGTCTTCTCGACAGAAACGACAGAAACGTCACCAGCGGATTTGTGATCCAGGACACTTGCAGCCTAGTAGTCCGCGCTGGACTGCGCAAGACATGCGGGATGGCCCGCGCGCGGCGGGACACCATGCACACGGCGTCGCAATGCAAAAAGGGCTTCCGTTTCCGGAAGCCCTTTCTTCTCATAGGTGGCGCGGCTGGCAGGATTCGAACCCACGACCCCTTGGTTCGTAGCCAAGTACTCTATCCAACTGAGCTACAGCCGCACGCGAGAGAAAGATTATATCGTACTTTTCATTTTTGTGAACCCCCTTCACTCACTTTTTTGCCGGGCTGGGCCTGGGCATCCTCGCTTCCTATAATGGGAGCCCAAGCGATGTGATCCGAACATGAACAAGGCGTTTGTCAAAGAGTCGTCCGGCGATGACGATGACGACCTGCCGGAAGGCGCGGCACCGCTGCCGCCCGGCACCAAGAACTACATCACCGCGCAAGGCTACCAGCGGCTGCGCGATGAGTTGATGCACCTGATCGACGTGGATCGGCCCGACGTGGTCCAGATCGTGTCGTGGGCGGCGTCGAACGGCGACCGTTCCGAGAATGGCGACTATCTTTACGGCAAGAAGCGCCTGCGCGAGATCGACCGGCGCATCCGCTTCCTGACCCGCAGGCTGGACAAAGCCGAAGTGGTCGACCCCTCGCTGCAAGGCGACAACGACCAGATCTTCTTCGGCGCCACCGTCACTTATCTCAATGGCGCCGGCGAAGAGAACACCATCACCATCGTCGGCATGGACGAGGTGGATCTCGACCAGCATCGCGTCAGCTGGATCTCACCGATCGCCAAGGCCTTGATCAAGGCCCGCGAGGGCGACACGGTGCCGCTGCGCACACCCAACGGCGTCGAACAGATCGAAGTGCTGGAGGTCCGCTACCCGCCGCGCCGGAGCGCCGGAGAGGCGGGCACGGCCTGAGCGCGCCGCCGCGCGGCATCGCCTGGCGCACCAAGCGCCGGGCGGCATGCCGACTCAGTTGTCGTTACGGTCGCGGAAGATGCGGATCACATCCGGGTCGCGCCGCAACGCCCGCATCACGTTGGCCAGGTGCAGGCGGTTCTGCACCTGGATGATGAACTGCATGTAGGTCGCTTCCTGGTGGATGACGTTCTGCTCCATCGCCACGTGCGCGACATTGGCATCGGCCGCCGTCAGGTCGGCCGCCACGCGGGCGACGATACCCTTGACGTTGCGCACCATGACCTTGATGGAGACATCGAAGGAACGCGTGGTCTTGTGCGCCCACATGACATCGATCCAGTGCTCCGGATCCTTGCTGTGCAGCCGCTTGGCAACCTTGCAGTCCTGCACATGGATCTGCAGGCCTTCGCCCTTGCCCAGGTAGCCGACGATGGAGTCGCCGGGAATCGGCCGGCAGCAGGTCGAGAAAATCATCGACATGCCTTCGTCGCCGGTCACCGCCACCGCCGGCGCTTCTTCGCCGGCAAAGGTCTGTACCGCCGCCATCAGCGAGCTGTCGGTATCGCCTGACAGTTCCTGCAGCAGGATTTCCATGCGCTTGGCCACCACGGCCGGCACGCGGCGCCCCAGCGCCAGGTCGGCGAAGATGTCCTCGCGCTGCTTGTTGCCGGTCCACTGGATCATGCGCTCCCACACCATCGCAGGCACCGCCTTCAGGTCGATGCCGAGCTGGCGCGCGGCCTGCTCCAGCAGACGCTCTCCCAGCTGAATGGCTTCGTCGAGCTTGGTGGTCTTCAGGTAGTGGCGGATCGCGGCGCGCGCCTTGCCGGTGCGAACGAAGGCCAGCCAGGCCGGGTTGGGCTTCGAGTACGGCGCCGTCACCACCTCGACGATATCGCCGCTCTTGAGCTCGGTGCGCAGCGGCAGCAACTCGTTGTTGATCTTGACGGCGACGCACTGGTTGCCCAGGTCGCTGTGCACCGCGTAGGCGAAGTCCAGCGCGGTGGCGCCGCGCGGCAGCGCGCGGATATGCCCCTTGGGCGTGAAGACATAGACCGCGTCCGGGAACAGGTCGATCTTGACGTGCTCAAGGAATTCCTGCGAGTCGCCGGTCTGGCTCTGGATATCGAGCAGCGACTGCAACCACTGGTGTGCCTGCTGCTGGATCTCGTTGGCCTGCTCCGGCTGGTGCTTGTACATCCAGTGCGCGGCCACGCCGGCCTCGGCGATCTGGTGCATCTCGCGGGTGCGGATCTGGAATTCCACCGGCGTGCCGAACGGGCCCACCAGCGTGGTATGCAAGGACTGGTAGCCGTTGATCTTGGGGATCGCGATGTAGTCCTTGAACTTGCCGGGCATGGGTTTGTACAGCGAGTGCAGCGCGCCCAGCGCCATATAGCAGTGCATCTGCGTCTCGACCACCACCCGGAAGCCGTACACGTCCAGCACCTGCGAGAACGACAACTGCTTGTCGTGCATCTTGCGGTAGATGCTGTACAGCGTCTTCTCGCGCCCGGACAGCTCGGCCACGATGCCGGCATCGGCCAGGGACTTCTGCGCGGCCTCCAGGATGCGCTTGACCACTTCGCGGCGATTGCCCCGCGCCGCCTTGACAGCCTTTTCCAGCGTGGCGTAGCGGAACGGCGAGCCGACCTTGAACGACAGCTCGAGCAGTTCGCGATAGGTGGTGTTCAGGCCAAGACGGTGGGCGATCGGCGCGTAGATCTCCATCGTCTCGAGCGCGATCCGGCGCCGCTTCTCCGGCGGCACGAAATCGAGCGTGCGCATATTGTGCGTGCGATCGGCCAGCTTGACCAGGATCACACGGACATCGCGCGCCATCGCCAACAGCATCTTGCGGAAGCTCTCCGCCTGCGCCTGCTCGCGGCTCTGGAACTCGAGCTTGTCGAGCTTGGTGAGGCCGTCGACCAGTTCCGCGACCTTGGGACCGAAGCGCTCGGCCAGCTCGCCCTTGGTCACGCCCTGGTCTTCCATCACGTCGTGCAGCAGTGCCGCCATGATGGACTGCACATCCAGCCGCCAGTCGGCGCACAACTCGGCCACGGCCACCGGGTGAGTGATATAGGGCTCGCCGCTCTGGCGATACTGGCCGAGATGGGCCTCGTCGGAAAACTGGAAGGCTTCCCGCACCAGGGCCTGGTCGGCAGGCTTCAGGTACGACAGCTTCTCCATCAGACGGGTGATGGAGATGACCTGCTGGCGGGGAGGAACGGCCGGCTGGGAGGTCGGGCCGAAAAAGTGGCGGTAGGACTGCTCCAGCACCGCATCGATGAACAGGGCGTCGGCGGCGGCCGGGGCGGCAGCCCCTGGCGCGGGCGCGGCCGGCGCCGTCGCCTGGCTCGCCTCCTGCTGGCGCGCCTTGGCCTGCGCGATCGGCGGGACCACCGCGCGTTCGCCCACCACGTTACCGCCGAGCGGATCCGGCAGGTTGGGCGCCCCGGTACGCGCCGTCACCGGGCCCTGGCCCGGCGTGCCGCGCTTGCGGCCCGAGACGGAAGCGCCATGGGCTTCCGTCTCAGTGAGCGCTTCGCCACGCGCGCCGGCCGGCGCCACGCCGGTGCCGGGCACTGCTGATACGTGGGAAGGCTGGGAAGAAGACATCGAGGCGGCCTCCGGGATCCGGCTGGGTACGCGCATGCACCAGACTGAGTGTTACCGCAGGCCGCCCTGGCGATCAGGTCGGGACCTTCTTCAGCATCTCGATGCCGACCTGGCCGGAAGCAATCTCGCGCAGCGCCACCACGGTGGGCTTGTCCTTCGCCTCCACCTTGGGGGTATGGCCCTGCACCAGCTGGCGTGCCCGGTACGTGGCCGCAAGCGCGAGCTCAAAGCGGTTCGGGATGTGTTTCAGACAATCTTCGACGGTAATACGCGCCATATCAAATCTACCTTGGGACTAAACCTATGCGATGTCAGCCATTTTACAGCACGCGGGCGCAAGCGTTGCCAGCGCGCCCGCTCTCAGTGGATGCCGAGCTCGACAAAGAGGCCGCTGTGGCGCGCCTTCTGCGCCGAAAAGCGCAGACGGGTCGCGCGAACGACGCTGCTGAGCTCTTCGAGCGCCTGCTCGAATACCTCATTGATGATCACGTAGTCGGACTCGCTGGCATGCGCCATCTCGCTGCCGGCGGCCAGCAGGCGCCGCACGATGACGTTCGGCTCGTCCTGTCCGCGCTTATTCAGCCGCTCTTCCAGCGCCGTCAGCGACGGCGGCAGGATGAAGATCTCGACGGCATTGGAGAAGCGCTTGTGCACCTGCTGCGCGCCCTGCCAGTCGATCTCCAGCAACACGTCGTTGCCCTGCGCCATCTGCTCCTCGATCCACACGCGCGAGGTGCCGTAGTAGTTGCCGTGTACCTCTGCCCACTCGAGGAAATCGCCGCGCGCGCGCGCTGCGCGGAAGGCGTCGATACCGGTGAAGTGGTACTCGCGGCCATCCTGCTCGCCGGGGCGCGGCGCGCGCGTGGTGTGCGAGATCGACAGACGGATGCTGGGGTCGCGCGCCAGCAGCGCGTTGACCAGCGTGGACTTGCCCGCGCCCGATGGCGCCACCACCATGAACAGGTTGCCCGGATAGGCGGTGTCGAGAGTACTGGTGGTCGATTCGTTCATGATGATCCGATGTTGCCTGGTGAAGAAGTATTGCCATGCCGGCCGGCTGCCGCGCCGGGCCGGGAAAAACGGGATGCCGGAAGACGGCTTACTCGAGGTTCTGGACCTGCTCGCGCATCTGCTCGATCAGCAGCTTCAGTTCCATCGACGCATCGGCGAGTTCCTTGGCCGCGGCCTTCGAGCCAAGCGTGTTGGCCTCGCGGTTCAGCTCCTGCATCATGAAATCGAGCCGCTTGCCGACCTGCCCGCCCTTGCCCAGGATATGGCGCGTCTCGTTCAGGTGAGCCTGCAGGCGCGACAGTTCCTCGGCGATATCGATACGGATGCCGTAGACCGTGGCCTCCTGGCGGATACGCTCGGTGATCTCCTCGCGGCTCATCGACGGCATGCCGCCCGGCGCCGCCAGGTTGAATGCCTCCTGCAGGCGCTCGGTCAGCTTTTCCTGATGATGGGCGATCAACTGCGGGATGGTCGGCGTCAGGCGCTCGACGATGGCCAGCATCGCGTCGACCCGCTCCAGCAGCGCCGCCTTGAGGGCCTCGCCCTCGCGGCGCCGCGCTTCCAGCAACTGTGCCAGCGCTTCCTTGGCGGCCCCGGTCACGGCCTCGCGCAGTGCATCCTGCGACAGCTCCGGCTCGACCAGCACGCCGGGCCAGCGCAGGATCTCGCCCATGCGCAGCGAACCCGCCTCGCGGAAGGTCTCGGCCACGGTGCGCTCCAGTTCGCGGATCTGCGCCAGCAAGCCATCGTTGAGCGCCAGCGTGGCACCGCCGGCGTCGGCACGCTGCAGGTTGATGCGGCATTCCAGCTTGCCGCGCGACAGCTTGGCCATCAGCATCTCGCGCAGGGCAGGCTCGAATGCGCGGCATTCCTCCGGTGCGCGGAACAGCAGGTCGAGGAAGCGCGAGTTGACGGTGCGGAACTCGACCGAAACGGCGGCCGTGCGGCCGCTGGGCTCTCCCTGTGCGTTCGTCAGCGGCGCGTGGCGCGTAGCCACGCCATAGCCAGTCATGCTGTGGATCATCAGATATTCTCGCGAATGGGCCGGCTCGCGCCGGTGCGGCGGGGTGCCGCGGCACGCCGGGCAAAGCCGGAAAAGACGGCCGCCAGGCCCCTATTTGTATTCTTTACAAGCAAGCGATTAGCCGGGACAATCCGGAGGCAACCCCGTCACCGAAACCTATGACAGAGTCCAAGGGCACGTCACAACCGAAGAGTGCACCGCTGCCCATCGGCACGCTGCTGTCCAATTATCGTATTGTAAAGAAGTTGGCCAGCGGGGGGTTCAGTTTCGTCTATCTGGCCACCGACGAGACCGGCACGCCGGTCGCCATCAAGGAATACCTGCCGGGCGCGCTGGCCCGCCGCAGCCCCGGTGAACTGATCCCGGTGGTCCCGGACGAGAACGCCGCGTCGTTCCGGCTCGGCCTGAAGTATTTCTTCGAGGAAGGCCGCTCGTTGGCCCGCATCTCCCACCCCAGCGTGGTGCGCGTGGTCAACTTCTTCCGCGAGAATGGCACCGTCTACATGGTGATGAACTATGAGATGGGCAAGACGCTGCAGGAACACATCCTGCAGGCGCGCCAGCAGGGCCGCCCCAAGGTGCTGCGCGAGCATTTCATCCGCAGGGTCTTCCATGCCCTGATGAGCGGGCTGCGCGAAGTCCATATCCACAAACTGCTTCATCTCGACATCAAGCCGGGCAACATCTACCTGCGCGAGGACGAGTCGCCGATCCTGCTCGACTTCGGCGCCGCACGGCAGACGCTGACGATGGAGGCCGCGCGCTTCCAGCCGATGTACACGCCCGGCTTCGCCGCGCCCGAGCTCTACGGCAAGCACAGCGAACTGGGACCGTGGAGCGATATCTACAGCCTGGGCGCCACGCTCTACGCCTGCATGGCCGGCATGCCCCCGCAGGAGGCCAACCAGCGTGAGAAGGACGACCGCATGGGCGATGCCATGACCCGCCTGCGCGCCAGCTATACGGGGGGACTGGTCGACCTGGTCGAGTGGTGCCTGCGGCTTGCGCCGGCCGAGCGCCCGCAGAGCGTGTTCCGCCTGCAGAAGGAACTGCGCGAGCAGACCAATGCCCTGAGCGAGCAGGCGCCCGCGCCGGCACCCGCCGCTCCGGAGCCCGCGCCGACCACGCGCCTGATGACGCTGCTGCGCCGCCGCGAAGACCAGGCCGGCCCGGCCACCGAGCCCAAGCGCCTCGGCGGCGGCCGCGACTGACCCACGCTCCCGGAGACGTCCCGACACGCGCCCGGCGCGCATCGCAAATCACATGACCGATGCCCGCCTGGATGCCGCTATCATGAACCAGTGTGCCGGCAAGCGCCGGCAACCCTGACGCCGCCACCCACGAACCCAACCGAAACCAGCCAACATGCGATTTTCCGTTTACCAGGAAAGCCGGAAAGGCGGCCGACGCAGCAATCAGGACCGCATGGGCTACTGCTTCACTCGCGACGCGCTGTTGATGGTGCTTGCCGACGGCCTGGGCGGCCACGCGCTCGGCGAGGTCGCCGCGCAGCAGGCCCTGCAGACCCTGGCCCACCAGTTCCAGGCCCAGGCACGTCCGGCCGTGCGCAATCCGGCCGACTTCCTGCAGGACTCGATCATGCTGGCCCACCGGCAGATCCACCGTTACGCGGAAGCCAAGCGCCTGCCCGACATCCCGCGCACCACGGTGGTCTGCTGCCTGGTGCAGAACGGCCAGATCCACTGGGCCCACGCCGGCGACTCGCGGCTCTACCTGATGCGCCGCGGCCAACTGCTTACGCGCACGCGCGACCACTCCAAGATCGAGAACCTGCTCCAGCAGGAACGCGTGCTGCCGATGCACGTCGCCAACCATCCGGAGCGCAACAAACTGTACAACTGCCTCGGCTCACCCAACCTGCCGCTGATCGACATCGGCGGCCCGGTGCGGCTGGAACCCGGCGACGTGGCCCTGCTCTGCTCCGACGGCCTGTGGGGCAGCCTGGATGAAAAAGTGCTGGTGGATACGCTCAGCCAGCTCTCCGTGGTGCAGGCCATCCCCACCCTGATCGAGCAGGCGCTGCGCCAGGCCGGCGAAGGCGCGGACAACACCACCGCCATCGGCATGATGTGGGAACTGGAGGCGCAGGCCGCCAGCGAGGAAGCGGTGATGACGGACACCCTGCCGCTCAATGCCTTTACTACCTCCATCCTTGAGCACGACGGCAGCGAGGGCGATCTGCTTTCGGAAGAGGAGATCGAACGTTCGATCGCCGAAATCCGTGCCGCCATCGACAAGAGCAGCAATCTGATGCGCTAGTCGCAAGGCGCTGCCCCGCGAGGCTCCGGCCTTGCGGCACGCCGTTCCCGGGCCTGGCGCGGCTCCCGGGCGGACCGGGTTCTTCCACGAGTCCCTGGCGCCGGGCGCCGGGCGCAGCCGCGGCCGTACCTCCGGCACGGGCCGCCCGCGGGCGGTAGAATCCGGGTCTCGATACCGATTCTGAAGACAAGACAACCATGCGACCCAGTGGACGCGCAGCCGAGGCGCTGCGCCCGATCACCCTGACCCGCCAATACACCCGCCACGCCGAAGGTTCGGTGCTGAGTGCCTTCGGCGATACCAAGGTGCTGTGCACCGCCAGCGTGCTGGCCAAGGTCCCGCCGCACAAGAAAGGCAGCGGCGAGGGCTGGGTCACGGCCGAGTACGGCATGCTGCCGCGCGCCACGCACACCCGCTCGGACCGCGAAGCCGCGCGCGGCAAGCAGACGGGACGCACGCAGGAAATCCAGCGCCTGATCGGCCGCGCGCTGCGCTCGGTGTTCGACCTGGGCGCGCTGGGCGAGTACACCATACAGCTCGACTGCGACGTGCTGCAGGCCGATGGCGGCACCCGCACCGCGGCCATCACCGGCGCCTTCGTGGCCGCGCACGATGCCGTGTCGATGATGCTGCGCGACGGCCTGATCACCGCCAGCCCGATCCGCGACTTCGTCGCCGCAGTCTCGGTCGGCATGGTCGGCGGCGTGGCGGTGCTCGACCTCGACTATGCCGAGGACAGCAACTGCGATACCGACATGAACGTGGTGATGACCGGCAGCGGCGGCTTCGTCGAAGTGCAGGGCACGGCCGAGGGCACGCCCTTCTCGCGCGCCGACCTCGACGCCATGACGCGCCTTGCCGAGCAAGGCATCGCCGAGCTGGTGCGCCACCAGCGCGAGGCCCTGGCGCTCGCATGAAGGAGCACGCCATGCAACGCCTGGTCCTGGCTTCGAACAACGCCGGTAAATTGAAGGAATTCAGCGCCCTGCTCGCGCCTTACGGCTTCGACGTGGTACCTCAGGGCCAGCTCGGCATCCCCGAGGCCGAGGAACCGCACGTGACCTTCGTCGAGAATGCGCTCGCCAAGGCGCGCCACGCCAGCCGGCTGTCGGGCCTGCCCGCGCTGGCGGATGACTCCGGCATCTGCGTCGACGCACTTGACGGTGCGCCGGGTGTCTACTCGGCACGCTACGCGCAACTGGCCGGCAAGGAGAAGAGCGATGCGGCCAACAACGCCCACCTGGTCTCGCAACTGGCCGGCAAGCTGAACCGTGGCGCGCAGTACCACTGCGTGCTGGTGCTGGTACGCCACGCCGACGATCCGCGCCCCCTGATCAGCGAAGGCAGCTGGGCCGGTGAAGTCGTGGACACGCCGCGCGGCACCGGCGGCTTCGGCTACGACGCGCACTTCCTGCTGCCCGAGCTGGGACGCACTGCGGCCGAACTGAGCGCGGAGGACAAGAACCGCATCAGCCATCGCGCCCTGGCGCTGGCGGCGCTGACGGAACGCCTCGGCAAGAACGGCCTGCAGGCGGCGCAGCCATGATCCCGATCCGGCCCGTCGCGGCCGACCCGCCCTCCGCATCGCCCGCGACGCCCGACCGGGCCCGGCAGCTCTGGCTGCAGCCCGGCCAGATCGCGCTACCCGCACTGCCGCCGCTGTCGCTATACGTGCACGTGCCGTGGTGCGTGCGCAAGTGTCCCTACTGCGACTTCAATTCGCATGCGGCACCGGGAGCCGAGGGCAGCCACGAGATCCCCGAAGACGACTACCTCGATGCGCTGCGCGCCGACCTGGAACAATCGCTGCCACTGGTGTGGGGGCGCCAGGTGCACACCGTCTTCATCGGCGGCGGCACGCCCAGCCTGTTGTCGGCGCGCGGCCTCGACCGGCTGTTGTCCGACATCCGCGCGCTGCTGCCGCTGGATGCCGACGCCGAGATCACCATGGAGGCCAACCCCGGCACCTTCGAGGCCGAGCGCTTCGCCAGCTACCGCGCCAGCGGCGTGAACCGGCTGTCGATCGGCATCCAGAGCTTCAACGACCGCCACCTCGCCGCGCTCGGCCGCATCCACGGCACGGCGGAGGCGCACCGCGCGGTCGAGATCGCGCTGGCCAATTTCGACAACGTCAACCTGGACGTGATGTATGCCCTGCCCGGGCAGTCGCTGCAGGAATGCGCCCAGGACCTGGAGACGGCGCTGGGCTTCGGCACCACGCACCTGTCCCTGTACCACCTGACGCTGGAACCCAACACCCTGTTCGCCAGGTTCCCGCCCGCGCTGCCCGACGATGACCTCGCCAGCGACATGCAGGACCTGATCGAGGCCCGCACGGCCGAGTCCGGCCTGCGCCATTACGAGACCTCGGCCTATGCGCGGCCGCACCGCGAATCGCGCCACAACCTGAACTACTGGCGCTTCGGCGACTATCTCGGCATCGGCGCGGGCGCGCACGGCAAGCTTTCCTTCGCCAACCGCGTGCTGCGCCAGATGCGCCACAAGCACCCCGCCACCTACATGGCGCAGGCGAAGTCCGGCAACGCCGTGCAGCAGGCGCACGACGTGTCGGCGGACGAGTTGCCGTTCGAGTTCATGCTCAACGCGCTGCGCCTGACCGAGGGCGTGCCGGCCGCCAGCTTCCACGAGCGCACCGGCTTGCCGCTGCACACCATCAGCCGCCAGCTGGCCGCGGCCGAGGCCAAGGGGCTGCTCGAAGCGGATCTGACGCAGATCCGGCCCACGGAACTCGGCCGGCGCTTCCTCAACGACCTGCAGGAGATGTTCCTGAAGGCGTGAGCTGCCTTGGCACGGAAACGAAAACGGCGCCCGAAGGCGCCGTTTTCCTTGCTGCAGCGCCGGCCGGCGTGCGGCATCAGTAAGGCGTGGCCCTGTCGTTGGCGACCTGGGCACGCGCGCCGACACGCAGAGCACTCACGTCGCTCTGGGTCACGGTGGCCAGCCGGCCGTCGTCCAGGCGCACATTGACCCGGTAAGCGGTACTGGTCGAACTGCCCACGCGCTTCTCGACCTGGTTGCCGGCCACCGCGCCAAGCACGGCACCGCCGATGGTGGCGATGGTCTGTCCGGAACCGCCGCCGATCTGGTGGCCGACCAGGCCGCCAGCGGCACCGCCGAGCAGGGTGCCGACGATACCCGAACTCTCCCTCGTATTGGTGAGCGGTTCGATCGACTCCACGCGCCCGTAGAACACCGAGCCCGCCGGCGCCTGGTAGGTATTGCCTTGCGGCTGGCCCTGGTAGCCGGTGGTCTGCGGCGGAGGCGCGCCATAGCCGCCGCCATAGCCACCACCGTAGCCGCCGTAGCCGCCCGGCTGTGCGCAGCCGGCGAGGCCGGCGATAGCGGCCACCGCCGCAATACTGAACCAGATCTTGCCTTGCATCTATGTTTCTCCTCAAGAGCCGGGAGAATACGCTGAGATCCGCGTACCCGTACCCGAGACATGACTAGGAGCACGCCTCGGCGGCCAAGGTTCCGCATGGCCGCCGCGACCTGCCCCGGCCGGCACCGAGGCAGGCCATTACCCCTGCCTGGAACCGCCCTCCCTTGCTATAATGCGCGGCCCGGCCAGCGCCGGCTGCCGCGCTACAATGCGCGTACACTTTCAGGAGACGTGGCCGAGTGGTTTAAGGCAGCAGTCTTGAAAACTGCCGATGGGGTGACCCATCCGTGAGTTCGAATCTCACCGTCTCCGCCACCTTCAAACGGCCCGGGCCAACGCCCGGGCCGTGTCCATTGTAGAGGATGCCGGGATGCCGCCGCCGTGTCGCCCGGCCCCACCTCACGAGCGCGCCTTGCGTTCGGCGGGGCCCGGCGCCATCAGCAGGCCGAGAGCCTGCTGCACCGTGATCCCCAGGCGATAGCCGTGCGCCAGCGCCTGCGCGCAGGCCGGCACGGCATCGGGGCCCGCATGGCGGATCTGTTCCCGGTAGGCTTCGAGTTCGTAGCGCAGGCGCCAGCGGCGGCTCAGCAGATAGCACAAGGGCATCAGGCCGAAGCTGCGCCAGAACTGCCGGACGTGCACCTTTTCGTGGGCCAGCAAGGCGGCGTCCGCCCCCGGCCGCAGCAGGATCAGCGGACCGGGCGCGAACCCGTCGAAGCCGCGCGGGATGCCCCAGCGCGTTTCGACCAGCAGGCAAGGAGGAGACAACAGGACGCGGATCACCGCGCCAGCATACACGTCCCGCCAGGGCGCGGTACACCTTGCGCCGGCGGGAGTGCCTGGCGACCTGAGACGGCTATTCGAGCGTGATCTTGCCGGTTTCGATCACCGTCTTCCAGCGCTGCAGTTCCTGCTGCTCGAACTGCGCGAACTGGTCGGGAGTATTGGCTACCACCTCGAAGCCGCTCTCGCCCAGCTTGTGCCGCATGACCGGTTCGTTGAGCGCGCCCACCAGCGCCGCGTGCAGGCGCGCCTTGACGTCGGCCGGCAGGCCGCGCGGCGCCGCCACGCCCTGCCAGGAGTACACCTCGACATCCTTGACACCGGCTTCGGCCATGGTCGGCACGTCGGGCAGCACGGCGGCGCGCTTGTCGGCGGTGACCGCCAGCGCCTTGAGCTTGCCGGCCTTGATGTACTGCAGCACCGCGTTGATGTTCTGGAAGGACAGGTCGGTCTGCCCCGCGAGCAGGTCAGAGATGGCCGGTGCGCCCCCCTTGTAGGGCACGTGCAGGCCGCTGGTGCCGCTCATCTGCCAGAACAGCGCGGCGGTCAGGTGATCGGAAGAGCCGGCGCCCGAGGTGGCGAAGGCCACCTTGCCCGGATTCTTCTTCATGTAGGCGACCAGGTCGCGCACATTGCCGGCGGGAAAGTCCGTGCGTGCGACCAGCACATTGGGCGCGCGCACGGCGACCGTCAGCAGGTCGAAGTCCTTGGCCGGATCGTAGGCCAGGTGCTTCTGCAGGAAGGGATTGACCGCGTAGACGCCGATCGAGGCGACCATGATGGTGTAGCCGTCGGCCGGCGCCCGCTTGACCATGGTGGCACCGATGGCGCCGGTCGCGCCCGGCCGGTTGTCGACCACGAAGGGCTGGCCCAGCTTCTCGTTGAGCGGGGCCGCCAGCATGCGCGCGATGGTATCGGTGGAACCGCCCGCCGGGAACGGCACGACCACCGACACAGCCTTCTGCGGCCAGGCCGGCGCGGCCGCGCCGGCCGCCGTCGCATGTGCCGCCAGGGCCAGGGCGGTGCCCAGCGCAAGGGCCGAGTGGCGCGCCAGGCGGCGCACGGCCGTGATCAGGCGGCCGTCGGCCCGGCTGCCGGCGCCCAGGTTGGATGCAAGCATATTGTCTCCTCGTTGTGTTCTGTTTCGAGTGGAATGGGAATGCGCAAAGGCGCGGCCGTGCGGCCGCTGCGGATCACCTCACCATGCACGGCGCCTTGTTGTCGAAGCGCCAGCCGGGAATCAGGTACTGCATGGCGGCAGCGTCGTCGCGCGCGCCAAGGCCCAGGCGCTTGTAGCGCGCGTGTGCCAGCTCCAGCTGCGCCATGTCCAGCTCGACGCCCAGGCCGGGCGCGGTGGGAACCTTGACCTTGCCTTCCTCGATCACCAGCGGCGTGCGGGTCAGCCGCTCGCCGTCCTGCCAGATCCAGTGGGTGTCGATGGCCGTGATGCGCCCCGGCGCGGCGGCAGCCACGTGCGTGAACATGGCCAGCGAGATGTCGAAGTGGTTGTTCGAGTGCGAACCCCAGGTCAGGCCCCACTCCGCGCACATCTGCGCCACCCGCACCGAACCCTGCATGGTCCAGAAGTGCGGATCGGCCAGCGGGATGTCCACCGCGCGCAGGCGCACGGCATGGCCCATCTGCCGCCAGTCGGTCGCGATCATGTTGGTGGCGGTAGGCAGGCCGGTGGCGGTGCGGAATTCAGCCATGATCTCGCGCCCGGAATAGCCCTCCTCCGCGCCGCACGGATCTTCGGCATAGGCCAGCACGCCGTGCTTGTCGCGGCAAAGCCGCACCGCCTCCGCCAGCGACCAGGCGCCGTTCGGGTCGAGCGTGATGCGCGCCTGCGGAAAGCGCTCGGCCAGCGCCGTGACGGCTTCCATTTCCTCATCGCCGCGCAGCACGCCACCCTTGAGCTTGAAGTCATTGAAGCCATAGCGCGCATGCGCCGCCTCGGCCAGGCTCACGATCGCCTCCGGTGTCATTGCCGCTTCGTTGCGCAAGCGGAACCAGGCATTGTCCGCGTCGGCCTCGCTGCGGTAGGGCAAGGGCGTGCGCGCGCGGTCGCCAATATAGAACAGATAGCCGAGCATCTCCACCGCGTCGCGTTGCTGGCCTTCGCCCAGCAATGCGGCCACCGGCACCCCGAGGTGCTTGCCGAGCAGGTCGAGCAGGGCCGCTTCCAGCGCGGTGACGGCATGGATGGCGATGCGCAGGTCGAAGGTCTGCAACCCCCGGCCACCTGCGTCGCGGCTGGCGAAGGCGGCGCGGGCACGGTTGAGCACCGCCTGGTAGTGGCCGACCGGCTGGCCGACGACCAGCTCGCGGGCATCTTCGAGCGTCCGGCGGATGCCTTCCCCGCCGGGCACCTCGCCCACGCCGGTATGGCCGGCGCTATCGCGCAGGATGACGATATTGCGCGTGAAGAAGGGGCCGTGCGCGCCCGACAGGTTCAGCAGCATGCTGTCATGCCCGGCGACGGGCACCACGGTCAGCTCGGTGACCACCGGCGTGGCAGGGAAGGAAGCGCCGATGGTGGTGGCGGCGGTGGACTGGGATTCGGGCATGGCGGCCGGGTCTCCGGAAGGGTCGGATCCGCCATGCGGGGATCGCATCGGCATCCGGCCCATATATGTTATCAGTCGTCGTATGACTTGCCACGCAGTATAATGAGGCTATCCAGAACCGGTCAAGATCCGCCGCCACCATGTCCAACCAAGCGCTTGCCCCCTCACCTTCCCCGCGCCGCCGCGGCCGCACGCTGGCCGAGGAAGCCGTCGGCAGCCTGACCGAGCGCATCCGCCAGGGGCAGCTCAAGCCGGGTGACAAGCTGCCTACGGAATCGGAGATCATGGCCGCGCTGGGTGTCAGCCGCACGGTGGTGCGCGAAGCGCTGTCGCGGCTGCAGGCCAGCGGACTGGTGGAAACCCGCCACGGCATCGGCACCTTCGTGCTGCCGCCGCCGGCCGAGGCACCGACACCGTTCCGCCTCGACCCCGCCACCGTCGGCACGGCGATGGACGTGCTGGCCATGCTCGAATTCCGCGTCAGCCTCGAAGCCGAGGCCGCCAGCCTGGCCGCGACGCGGCGCAGTGAGGCGGAGCTTGCCGAGATGCGCCGCGCGCTCGACGAACTGGAGCGCACCGCCGCCGCAGGGCAGGATTCGGTCGGCTCCGACTTCGCCTTCCACCTGGCGATCGCGCGCGCCACTGGCAACCGCTATTTCACCGACATCATGAGCCACCTCGGCACCATGGTGATCCCGCGCAGCCGCCTGCACGTCAGCACGCCCGAGCGCGAGCAGTACCTCGAACGCGTCAATTTCGAGCACGAGAACATCTTCGACGCCATCGAGCGGCGCGATCCCGAGGCGGCCAAGGCCGCCATGCGCATGCACCTGACCAACAGCCGCGAGCGCCTGCGCAAGGCCTCCGCCGCCCTGGAGAACGAGGCCTGAGGAGGGCCTGCACGCCGCTTGCGGTGGCACATCCCATGTTGTAGGATGTCTTATCACAGGAGGCTGAACAACAGCCTGCCCGATGCCTCCGGCCGGCCCGCCCCCGGACCGGTGCCGCCAACCCCCTTGCAGGAAGACCCAGATGAACATCACCGGCGACATGCTGATCGGCGCCAGTGCCGTGCGCGGCCAGCAAACCCGACTCCACGCGATCAATCCGGCCACCGGCGAGACCCTGGCGCCGGTCTTCGGCGGCGGCGGGGAAGCCGAGGCCGAGCGCGCCTGCGCCCTGGCGGAGGCCGCCTTCGACACCTTCCGCAACACCCCGCCCGAGACCCGCGCCCGCCTGCTGGAAGCCATCGCCGACGGCATCGAGGCGCTGGGCGATGCCCTGATCGAGCGCGCCCACGCGGAAAGCGGCCTGCCGCTGGCGCGGCTGCAGGGCGAACGCGGCCGCACCGCCGGCCAGCTGCGCCTGTTCGCCCGCGTACTGCGCGACGGCCGCTGGCAGTCGGCCACGCTGGACAGCGCCCTGCCCCGGCGCACGCCGCCGCGCCCCGACCTGCGCCTGCAGAAGATCGCGGTGGGCCCGGTGGCCGTGTTCGGCGCCAGCAATTTCCCGCTGGCCTTCTCGGTGGCCGGCGGCGATACCGCCTCGGCCCTGGCGGCGGGCTGCCCGGTGGTGGTCAAGGCGCATTCGGCCCACCTCGGCACCTCGGAACTGGTCGGGCGCGTGATCCAGAAGGCAGTGGCCGACGGCGGGCTGCCGGAAGGCGTGTTCTCCCTGCTGGTCGGCTCCGGCACCTCGATCGGCACCGCGCTGGTCGCGCATCCCGCCATCCAGGCGGTCGGCTTCACCGGCTCGCGCGCCGGCGGCCTGGCCCTGGTGCAGGTCGCCAGCAGCCGCCCGCAGCCGATCCCCGTCTATGCGGAAATGAGCAGCATCAACCCGGTCTTCCTGCTGCCGGCCGCGCTGCGGTCGCGCGGCGGCCAGATCGCGCGCGACCTGGTCGATTCGCTGGTGCTGGGCGCGGGCCAGTTCTGCACCAATCCCGGCCTGGTGCTGGCACAGCAAGGTGACGCGCTGGATGCCTTCCGTGCAGCCGCGGTCGCCGCGCTGCAGGACAAGGCTGCCGCGACCATGCTGACGCCCGGCATCCATCGCGCCTACGAGCAAGGGGCCGGGCAGCTCGCCGAGGTCGAAGGCGTGCAGCGCATCGGCCTGGGCTGCGCCGCCGCGGGCCCGAACCAGGCGCGCCCGGCCCTGTTCGAGACCACCGCCGCGCGCTTCCTGGCCGACCACCGCACGCAGGCCGAAGTCTTCGGACCGTCGTCGCTGCTGGTGGTGTGCCGCGATGCCGACGAGATGCTGGCGGTGGCCCGCCACCTCGAAGGCCAGTTGACGGCCACGGTACAGGCGGATGCCGCCGACCACGCCCAGGCCGGCAACCTGCTGACGGTGCTGGAGCGCAAGGCGGGCCGCGTGCTGTTCAACGGCTATCCGACCGGCGTGGAAGTCTCGTTCGCGATGGTGCACGGCGGCCCGTTCCCGGCCACCTCCGACACGCGCGCGACCTCGGTCGGCGCCAGCGCCATCGAACGCTTCCTGCGCCCGGTGTGCTACCAGAACGTGCCGGCCGAACTGCTGCCGCCGGCCCTGCAGGACGCCAATCCGCTGAACCTGTGGCGACTCAAGGACGGCGAGCCGGTCAAGGGCTGAGCCCAGCCGGGCGGCGGCCGGAGCGCCGTGCCCCCCGCCCGATGGCACGGCCTTGTTCAATGAAAAAAAAGGGCGGACCTGCGGCCGCCCTTTCCCCAACCGGGCCGATGCGATGCCTGAGGCAGCCTCAGCCGGCCTCAGGCCGCCGCGGCCAGCACCCGCGCATTGCCCTGCGCATTGCCGCGCGAACGCCCCGAACTCAGGTAATCCGCGATCGATTCCTGCGTGACCTCGCCAAGATAGGCGCCATCCCCGTCCACCACCGGCAGCCAGCTGGTGTTGTGCTGGTACATACGCGACAGCAGGATGCGCAGGTGCTCGTCTGCCGCCGCGGCCGCGGCGAACGGCCGCAAGGCCTCGGCGCAACTGCCCTGGCGCGCGCGCGCATCGCGCCGCGCGACGTAGCCCAGCGCGCGCTGGCCGGCATCCAGCACCGGCAGGTGGCGCACGTCGTGCTCATCCATCAGGGCGAAGGCCTCGCCCAGGCTCATCTCCGGGCGGCACACCGGCGGCATCGTCGCGGCATCGCCGGCGCGCACCAGCAACAGGCGCTTCAGCGTATTGTCATGGCCGACGAAAGCCTGCACGAAGTCATCGGCCGGATGCGCCAGCAGCGCATCGGGATGGTCGAACTGCACCAGCTTGCCGCGCCGGAACACCGCCACCTTGTCGCCCAGCTTGATGGCCTCGTCGATGTCGTGCGACACCATGATCACGGTCTTGCCAAGCTGCCGCTGCATCTGGAAGAACTCGTTCTGGATACTCTCGCGGTTGATCGGGTCGACCGCGCCGAAGGGCTCGTCCATCAGCAGCACCGGCGCATCCGCGGCCAGCGCGCGGATCACGCCGATGCGCTGCTGCTGGCCGCCCGACAGCTCGCGCGGATAGCGCGACAGCATGCGATCGGGATCGAGCTGCACCATCGCCATCAGCTCGCGCGCGCGCTCGCGGCAGCGCTGCTTGTCCCAGCCCAGCAGGCGCGGCACGACCATGATGTTCTCCTCGATGGTCATATTGGGAAACAGGCCGATCTGCTGGATCACGTAGCCGATCTTGCGGCGCAGCGCCACCTCGTCGATCTCCGTGGTGTCCTCGCCGTCGATGCGCACGATGCCCGAAGTCGGCTGGATCAGGCGGTTGATCATCTTCAGCGTGGTGGTCTTGCCGCAGCCGGACGGGCCGAGGAACACGCAGATCTCCCCCTTGGGGACGGTCAGGGAAACGGCGTCGACGGCGGTCACCGCGGAGCCGTCCTTCTGCGGGAAGGATTTTGTGAGTCGGTCGAGTTCGATCATGGTCAGCGGATTCCTTTCGGTGTCAGGGCCTTCTGCAGCCACTGCAGGCAGGCATCGGCCACGATGGCGAGCAGGCTGACGAGAACGGCGCCGATGGCCAGCTTGCTCATATTGCTCTGGCTGATCGCCTGCAGGATCAGCACCCCAAGGCCGCCGGCGCCGATGAGGGCTGCGATGGTGGCCACGCCGATATTCATCACCACGGCGGTACGCACGCCACCCAGGATCACCGGCACCGCCAGCGGCAGGTCGACCAGGCGCAGGCGCTGCCACGGCGTCATGCCGATGCCGCGCCCCGCCTCCTGGATGCCGGGGTCGACATTGGCCAGCGCCGTATAGGTGTTGCGCATGATGGGCAGCAGCGAATACAGGAAGACCGCGGTCACCGCCGGCACATAGCCCAGCGCGTGGCCGAAGCGGGCGAAGACCGGGATCATCAGCCCGAACAGCGCGATCGACGGCAGCGTCAGCACGATGGTGGCCAGCGCCAGCAGCGGCGCGGCCAGGCAGCGGAAGCGGGTGATCAGGATGCCCAGCGGCACGCCGATCAGCACCGCCATGCCCACCGCCGAACCGACCAGGGCCAGATGCTCGCCGGTCAGCCGCAGCAGCATCGGCCAGCTATGTTGGAGGTAGCTCAACAGGTCCATGCCGCTCTCCTCAGATCAGGCCCTGGCTGCGCAGGAAGTCCTGCGCGACCTTGTCCACCGGCTGCTGCTCGATGTCGACCTGGTAATTCATCGTCGTCATCTTCTCGTTGTCGAGCCTGGCCGACAGGGCGTTGAGCAGGCCGGCCAGTTCCGGATGGCGCTCCAGCGTGGCCTTGCGCACCACCGGCACAGCGTTGTAGGCCGGGAAGAAATGCTGGTCGTCCTCCAGCAGCGCGAGGTCGAAGCCCTTGACGCGGCCATCGGTGGTGTACACCAGGCCCAGTTCGACCTGGTCGTTCTTCAGCGCGGTGTAGACCAGGCCCGGATCGAGCTGGATCACGTCGCGCCGCGTGAACGGCAGCTGGTAGCTGAGCTTGAGCGGCTCCAGCCCGTCGGGCCGCGCGGCGAACTCCATGTCGACGGCGAAGGGATGGCGCGTGCCCTCCCCTGCGTCGCGCATCTTCTGCGCGAGCTGCGACAGCGTGGTGACGCCGGCAGCCTCGGCGCGCCGGCGCGGCATCGCCAGCGCATAGGTGTTGTTGACGGCGGAAGCATCCAGCCACACCAGCCCGCGCGCCGCATCGAGCGCCTTGACGCGCTCATAGCTGGCCTGGGCATCGAGCTTCTCCTCCACCTTGTTGAAAACGATCAGCGCGGTGCCCGTGTAGTCCCACACCACATCGAGCTGGTCGTTCTCCATCGCCTGGCGCATCAGCGTGCTGCCCAGGCCGGTGGTCAGCTCGGTCGGCACGCCCTTGGCCTGCAGGTATTGCGAGGTCATCGAGGCCAGGATCAGCTGCTCGGTGAAGTTCTTGCCGCCCACCCTGACCACCTCGGGCTGGGCATGCGCGGCGGTGTGCACCAGCGCCAGGCCGGCGGCGGCCAGGATCAACAGGCGCGCGATGGCGCCTCGGATCGATTGCATCGGATTCTCCTTCTCGTTGGACGCCATTCAGCGCCCCAGCCCGCGCCGGCTCAGGTACAGGTGGCCGGCGGCGGCGAACAGGCCGTCCAGGGCCAGCGCCAGCAGCGCCGTGGCGGCCGCACCCAGCAGCAGCAGCGGCTGGTTGTTCAGATAGATGCCCGGGAAGATCAGCTCGCCCAGGGAATTGGCGCCGATCAGGAAGGACAGCGGCACCGTGCCGACATTGATCACCAGGCTGATGCGCACGCCGGCCAGGATCACGGGCAGGGCATTGGGCAGCTCGACGCGCAGCAGTTGCTGCGCCGGCGTCATGCCGATGCCCCGCGCGGCCTCGCGCAAGGCGGGCGAGACATGGCGCAGGCCTTCGCAGGTATTGCGCACGATGGGCAGCAGCGAGGCCAGCCACAGCGCCAGGATGGCAGGACGCTCGCCGATGCCGAACACGGCCAGCGCGAGCGCCAGCACGGCCAGCGAGGGAACGGTATTGCCCACGTTGAAGACCTGCATCAGCCGGTCCGACCAGCGCTGCATGCAGGGCCGGCTCAGCGCGATGCCGGCCGGGATGCCGGTGGCCAGCGCCAGTCCCATCGACCACGCCACCAGCCGCAGGTGATCGGCCACGTCGTACAGCAGGCGATCCTGGTAGCGGCGGATGACGTCCACGCCGATCCACGCGGCCAGGGCGGCCAGCGCGGCAAGCGTCACGCATCCCCAGGCCAGTGCCCGCACGGATTGCTTCGACATATTCCCCCTCTTTCCGGGCCGGCACGGACCAAGCACTGTCCGGCACCGGCTGGCGGATGACATGAAGGGCGCAAGCGGTCGCGGTGGGGTGCCGCCTGGCCCGGATCAGATTGCATTGCCCGCCATGACCGGCAGACAGGCCGGTGGACGAGCGGCGGACCCCAGCACGCGGCAGCAATGCACACGGCGAGAGGCCCAATTGACGGGACGCCGGCCCGGCGGGCCGGACGATCCCTGAAGCGGCGCAACCGGACGCCGGCAGATGCCGGTAACGGAAGGCCAGTGGCAGCGCAAATATGAGGTTTCCGACGCGCCGCCGGATCAATCGGCCGTTGCGGCAGGGCAAGGCGAGCGGACTCGCGACCCATGAACTCGCAGCAACGGATGGCAAAGAGACGTCTATTTTACACAACTCCATCCAATTTGTCACATTCAGCAATCTTCGCCCTTGAAACCATGCACATTGCACCCGCTCCCGTACCCTGCCGGAATGCCCGCGAGCCGAGGCTGGTCAAGGGCTGGCGCCGATCCGGAGGTGTTGCACTGCTGAATGCAATTCCTGCCGAATGATGCCGCCGATAGAACAATGTTTTGCTGCCGCCACCCCTACCGCCGGCGCGCCCAAGCCTTACATTGGGAGGGTGGATAAACCGTGGCGGCCGCGCCCCTCGCCCCCGCGACGTAACAGGAGATTCGACAACATGGAACACCGCAACCGCTTCCCCACCGTACCGGCCACCGCAGAAGAAACGGTGCGCCGCTCGCGCGCCATCGATCGCGTGGTGCGCGGCATCCCTACCTCGGACGGCGACGGCGTCAAGCTGACCCGCGTGCTCACGCACAACCTGCAGCGCCGGCTCGACCCCTTCCTGATGCTCGATGCCTTCGGCTCGGACAGCAAGGACGACTACATCGGCGGCTTCCCCGCCCACCCGCACCGCGGCTTCGAGACCATCACCTATATGCTGGCCGGCCGCATGCGCCACCGCGACAGCGCCGGCAACGAGGGCCTGCTGGAGAATGGCGGCGCCCAGTGGATGGTGGCCGGGGCCGGCGTGGTGCATTCGGAGATGCCTGAGCAGGAAGACGGCCGCATGGAGGGCTTCCAGCTCTGGCTCAACCTGCCTGCCGCCGACAAGATGGCCAAGCCCTGGTACCGCGACCTGCCCAGCGCAGCGATCCCGGGCGTGGCGCTGGCCAACGGCGCGACCGCGCGCGTGCTGGCCGGAAGTTCGCACGGCGTCGCCGGCGCGGTCAGCCGCCCGGTGACGGAACCGCTCTACCTCGACGTGCACCTGCCGGCGGGACAGGCGTTCGCGCAGGCGCTGCCCGACGGCCACAACGCCTTCGTCTACGTCTACGCCGGCGAGGTCACGGTCGGCGAAGGCGCGGACGCGGCGGTACTGGAAGCCCAGCGCATGGGCATCCTGGACAATGCCGAGGGCGCCGACGGCGTGGTCGTGCGCGCCAGCCAGGATGCGGCCTTCCTGATCATCGCCGGGCGCCCCCTGGGCGAGCCGATCGCGCAGTACGGCCCCTTCGTGATGAACACGCAGGAGCAGATCTACGAAGCGCTGGCCGACTACCGCGACGGCCGCTTCGCCCAGATCCCGGCGACTGCCGGCGCCTGATCCCGCACGGCCCCGCCCCGGGGCCCGCACCGGACGCGCCCGGAGTCCCGCCACACACGGCGGGCTCCGGGCGTTTTGTCTTTATCCCGCCCGCCGCGCCGGCACCCCGGGGCGGCATGCCGGCGCAGGCAGTACGCCCCTTCCCCTCCCCAGCCGGCCGCCGATGCCCGGCATGCGACTTGCAACCTCCCTGCAACCGTTGCGGGGCCTGGAAACGACCGAGAAACAACAGGCCGCGGCCCCGCCCGCTTATATAATCCGAGCAAAATGACAGGCATCACGGAAGCATGATGAATGCTGCAATGCGTCGCCGCCATGCTGCGCTCGCACTGCCGCGTTTTCCGCCATACCGACAATACGTTGCTGCCCATACGAAACGAGCCGCCTCAGTGACACAACCCACCACCCCAAGGCTGGCGCTTGCCCATATCACCAAGCGCTACCCCGGCGTGACCGCCAATGACGACGTCAGCCTCAGCGTCGCGCCCGGCGAGATCCACGCTGTCCTCGGCGAAAACGGCGCCGGCAAGTCCACCCTGATGAAGATCATCTTCGGCGCCGTCAAACCCGATGCCGGCGAGGTGCACTTCAACGGTGCCACCGCCGCCATCTCCAGCCCGCACGATGCCCGCAACCTGGGCATCGCCATGGTGTTCCAGCATTTCTCGCTGTTCGACACGCTGACGGTGGCCGAGAACATCGCGCTGGGCCTGCCGCAGGGCAGCCGCGGCACCGGCATGAAGCAGCTCGCCGAGCAGATCCGCACCACGGCGGAGCGCTACGGCCTGCCGCTCGAGCCCAACCGCCACGTGCACACGCTGTCGGTCGGTGAGCGCCAGCGCGTGGAAATCGTGCGCGCCCTGCTGGCCAGGCCGCAGTTGCTGATCCTCGACGAGCCGACCTCGGTGCTGACACCGCAGGCCGTGGAAACCCTCTTCGTCACGCTGCGCCAGCTGTCGGACGAAGGCACCAGCATCCTCTACATCAGCCACAAGCTCGACGAGATCCGCGCGCTCTGCCATCACGCCACCGTGATGCGCATGGGCAAGGTGACCGGCGTGTGCGACCCGCGCCAGGAAACCGCGGCCTCGCTGTCGCGCCTGATGATAGGCGGCGAGCCGCCTCGCGAGGCGCGCATCGCCACCGAGCGCGGACCGGTGCGCCTGACCGTGCGCGGCCTGTCGCTGCCGCGCGCGCATGCCTTTGCCACCGAACTGGAGAAGATCGCGCTGGACGTCCACGCCGGCGAGATCGTCGGCATCGCGGGCGTCTCGGGCAACGGCCAGCAGGAACTGCTGGGCGCGCTGTCCGGCGAAGATACGCGCGCCGACCATGGCGCCGTGGCGCTGGCGGGCAAGCCGGTAGGCCGGCTCGACGCGCGCGCGCGCCGCCGCGCCGGCCTGTCCTTCGTGCCGGAAGAGCGCCTCGGCCGCGGCGCCGTACCGGGCATGAGCCTGGCGGCGAACACGCTGCTGTCGCACCAGGCGCCGCCCTATGTGCGCCACGGCCTGGTCTCGCCGAAAGCTGCCGCCGGGCTGGCGGCCGCCGTCATCAGCCGCTTCCGCGTCAAGGCCGCCGGGCCGCAGGCGCTGGCCAAGAGCCTGTCGGGTGGCAACCTGCAGAAGTTCATCGTCGGCCGCGAGATCGAGAGCGGCCCCAAGGTCCTGATCGTGGCCCAGCCCACCTGGGGCGTCGACGTCGGCGCCGCGGCGCAGATCCACAACGAGATCCTGGCGATGAAGGCGACCGGCTGCGCGATCCTGGTGGTATCCGAGGAACTCGATGAGCTGTTCGCCATCTGCGACCGGCTGCATGTGATCGCCAAGGGCAGGCTGTCGCCCTCCATCCCCACCGAGCAGGCCACGCGCGAGCAGGTGGGACTGTGGATGAGCGGCCTGTGGGAAGGCGGGCCGGCCAGCCGGCACGAAACCGCGGAGGTGGCCCATCATGGCTGACCTGCTGCCCTTCGCGCTGGCGCCGCGCGGCGAGCCCTCGCGCCGCATGGCCTATGCCTCGCCCGTTTTCGCCCTGCTGCTGACCCTGGCCTTCGGCGCGCTGCTGTTCGTGCTGCTGGGCAAGGATCCGGTGGCCGCGCTCAAGGTCTTCCTGGCCGACCCGCTCAAGGACAAGCGCGCCATCGGCGAGGTGCTGCTGAAGACCGTGCCGCTGGTGCTGTGCGCGCTCGGCCTGTCGGTCTGCTACCGCGCCAATGTGTGGAACATCGGCGCCGACGGGCAGCTGATCGTCGGCGGCATCTTCGCCGGCGCCACCGTGCTGTGGTTCGACGTGCCTGGCCACACCATCAACGGCACCGTGGTGCTGGTCCTGGCATCGCTGGCCGGCATTGCCGGCGGCATGCTGTGGGCGTCGCTGACGGCGGCCCTGCGCGACCGCTTCAACGCCAATGAGATCCTGGTCTCGCTGATGCTGACCTATATCGCCCAGCAGGCCATGCTGTACGTGGTCAACGGCCCGCTCAAGGACCCCAACGGCATGAACTTCCCGCAGTCCAAGGTGTTCTCGCCCGAGTTCCTGCTGCCCAACCTGCTGCCCGGCTCGCGCCTGCACGCGGGCTTCGCCGTGATGCTGGTGCTGGTGGTGCTGATGACGGTGTTCATCTTCCGCAGCTTCGCCGGCTACCGGCTGCAGGTCGGCGGCACCGCGCCGCTGGCGGCGCGCTATGCGGGCTTCTCGGCACGGCGTTCGCTGTGGAACGCGCTGCTGGTGTCCGGCGGCAGCGCCGGGCTGGCCGGCGCCTTCGAGGTCACCGGGCCGATCGGCCAGCTGCTGCCGTCGATCTCGCCGGGCTACGGCTTCACCGCCATCATCGTCGCCTTCGTCGGCCGCCTGCACCCGGTGGGCGCGGTGTTCGGCGGCATCGTGATGTCCCTCTTCTACATCGGCGGCGAGATGGCGCAATCGCGCCTCGGACTGCCGTCGGCCATCGGCTGGGTCTTCCAGGGCATGCTGCTGTTCTTCCTGCTCGCCTGCGACACGCTGATCGAGAACCGCCTGCGCTGGCGCACCCGGACTGCCTGAACCCGACCCATGGAACAACTCGCTCCCCTCATCGCCACCGCCATCAACGCAGGCACGCCGCTGCTGCTCGCGGCGCTCGGGCTGCTGATCAACGAACGCGCCGGCGTGCTCAACCTGGGTGCCGAAGGCATGATGCTGGTGGCCGCCGCGCTCGGCTTCATGGTCGGCTACCAGACGCAGTCGCCGATGCTCGGTTTCCTCGCCGGTGCCGCCGCCGGCATGCTGATGGCCACGCTGTTCTCCTGGCTGGCGCTGGTACTCGCCACCAACCAGGTCGCCACCGGGCTGGCGCTGTCCATCTTCGGCACCGGGCTGTCGGCCTTCATGGGCCAGCGCTTCGTCGGCTACGCCATGCCGGCCCAGGCCAGGTCCATCCCCGGCCTGGCCGACCTGCCCTTCTTCGGCCCCGCCTTCTTCCAGCAGCACTGGATGGTCTATGCCAGCGTGCTGCTGTGCTTCGCCATCATGTGGTTCCTGTTCCGCACGCGCGCCGGCCTGGTGCTGCGCGCGGTCGGCGAATCGCCCGAGTCGGCGCACGCGCTCGGCTATCCGGTGCGGCTGATCCGCTTCGGCGCGCTGCTGTTCGGCGGCGCCTGCTGCGGCCTGGCCGGCGCCTACCTGTCGCTGGTCTACACGCCCATGTGGGTGGAGAACCTGGTGGCCGGGCGCGGCTGGATCGCGCTGGCGCTGACCACCTTCGCCACCTGGCGCCCGGGGCGCGTGCTGGTCGGTGCCTGGCTGTTCGGCGGCGTCACCATCCTGCAGTTCTACCTGCAGAGCATCGGCGTGTCGGTACCGTCGCAGGTCCTGTCGATGCTGCCCTATGCCGCCACCATCGTCGTGCTCGCGGTGATCTCGCGCAACCCGGCCTGGATCCGCCTCAATATGCCCGCCTCGCTGGGCCGCCCATTCCGGCCCGGCAGCGCCTGAGCCCGCCCCCCTTTCACTGCCTACACAACAGCCATTACCACAAGGAGAAATCGAATCATGATCATGACGCGCAGGAAGACCCTGGCAGCCCTGGCCGCCACCGCGCTGCTGGCCCTGGCCGGCTGCGGCAAGAAGGAGGCCGAGAAGCCGGCCGAGACCGCGGCGCCCGCCTCCGCTCCGGCGGCCGAGCAGAAGGCCGAGCCGCTCAAGGTCGCCTTCGTGTACATCGGACCGGTCGGCGATGCCGGCTGGACCTTCGCCCACGACGTGGGACGCAAGGCGGTGGAAGAGAAGTACGGCGACAAGGTCAAGACCACCTTCGTCGAGAACGTGCCCGAATCGGCCGCCGACGCCGAGCGCGTGTTCCGCGACCTGGCCAGCCAGGGCAACAAGCTGATCTTCGGCACCAGCTTCGGCTTCATGGAGTCGATGCTGAAGGTGGCCAAGGAATTCCCGGACGTGAAGTTCGAGCATGCCACCGGCTTCAAGACCGCCGACAACCTGGCCCAGTACGACGTGCGCACCTATGAGGGCGCCTACCTGGCCGGCGTGGTGGCCGGCAAGATGAGCAAGACCGGCAAGATGGGCGTGGTGGCCTCGGTACCCATCCCCGAGGTGATCCGCAACATCGACTCGTTCACGCTGGGCGCGCGCAGCGTCAACCCGAAGGCGACCGTCAAGGTGGTCTGGGTCAACAAGTGGTTCGATCCGGGCAAGGAACGCGAAGCGGCCACCACCCTGATCGGCCAGGGCGTCGACATGCTGATGCAGAACACCGACTCGGCGGCCGTGGTGCAGACCGCCCAGGAAAAGGGCGTGCATGCCTTCGGCTGGGACAGCGACATGAGCAAGTTCGGCGACAAGGCCCACCTGGCCGCGTCGGTGATCTCCTGGGGCGTCTACTACAACAAGGTGGTCGGCGACGTGCTCGACAACAAGTGGACCAACGGCACCAGCTGGTGGGGCCTGAAGGAAGGCATGATCGACCTGAAGGCGTTCAACGCCGACGTGACGGATGACGTCAAGGCGCTGGTGGAAGCGCGCAAGAAGGGCATCGTCGACGGCACCGCGCCGATCTGGAAGGGTCCGCTGAAGGACAACACCGGCAAGGAACAGCTGGCCAAGGACCAGGTCGCCGACGACGGCTTCCTGCATGGCATCAAGTTCTACGTCGAAGGCGTGGAAGGCAAGATCCCGGGCTGATGGCCGCCCTGCCATGGCGGACGGTGCATGCCTGCGGGCATGCACTATCAGCCACGCTCTCCGGCGGCGCAGCTTGCCGGAACTTGAAAGCGCCGCCTGCGGACCAAGATAGTCCGCAGGCGGCGTTTTTCATGGTGCCCACCGGCTTGGCCGCCTTCGCATGTGAAGGAGCCCTCTCAAATGTGGAAAAGATTTTCCGCCCTGCTGACGCTGGTGCGGCGTGACGGCCGCCTGCTCTGGCACGCGCTGCGCCATCCCGACGCACCGGCCTGGCTGCGCCCCGCCACCGCCGGCCTGGTGCTGTACGCGCTGTCGCCGATCGACCTGATTCCCGACTTCATCGCCGGGCTGGGGCTGGTGGACGACGTGGTGCTGATTCCGCTCGCCGTCCACTTCATGCTCAAGCGCCTGCCGCCCCACGTGCTGCGGCAGGCCGAGGCGCGCGCCGGCGCCACCACGGTGCGGGCGCGCTGAGCGGGCCCTTGAGCGGGCCCGCACCGCGGCCGGCGCGCAAGGCCGGCCCGATGAGGCTCGGGCTCAGGCCCAGGGCAGCAGCACGGTGGAGCCGGTGGTCTTGCGGCCCTCCAGGTCGCGGTGCGCCTGCGCTACCTCGGACAGCGCGTAGCGCTGGTTGACCTCGATCTTGACCTTGCCCGAAGCCACCACCTCGAACAGCTCGGCCGCCATCGGCTCCAGCAGTTCGCGGTGCACCACGTAGGTCATCAGCGTCGGCCGGGTCAGGCGCAGCGAGCCCTTGTTGCCGAGCACCGAGATATCCACCGGCGGCACCGGGCCGGAGGCGTTGCCGAAGCTGACCATGGTGCCGCGCGGCGCCAGGCAGTCCAGCGAACCGTTGAAGGTGTCCTTGCCGATCGAGTCGTAGACCACCGGCACGCCTTTGCCGCCGGTGATCTCCTTGACCCGGTCGACGAAGGATTCGCTGGTATAGAGGATGGTATGGTCGCAGCCGTGGGCGCGCGCCAGGGCCGCCTTCTCTTCGCTGCCGACCGTGCCGATCACGGTCGCACCCAGGGCCTTCAGCCATTGGCAGGCGATCAGGCCGACGCCGCCGGCGGCCGCGTGGAACAGCACGGTATCGCCGGGCTGCACGCGATAGCTGTCGCGCAGCAGGTACTGCGAGGTCAGCCCTTGCAGCATCATGGCGGCGCCCTGCTCGAAGGAGATCGACTCCGGCAGCCGCACCACGATGTCGGCGGGCATCACGCGCACCTGTGCGTAGGCACCGGTCGGGCGACCCGCATAGGCCACGCGGTCGCCGGCCTTCAGGTGGCCCACGCCCGCGCCCACCGCCTCGACCACGCCGGCACCTTCCATGCCCAGGCCAGCCGGCAGCGGCTGCTTGTACAGGCCGGTACGGAAATAGACGTCGATATAGTTCAGGCCGACCGCCTCGTGGCGCACGCGCACCTGGCCGGGGCCGGGCTCGCCCACCTCGACGTCGACCCACTGCATCACCTCGGGACCGCCGGTCTCCGTGATACGGATGGCTTTGCTCATCACAGTTCTCCTCTCGTTGGCATACGGCATGGCAGGAGACCGTCCGGCGCCTGCGCGGCGCGGACGGCCGGGAAGACTCACGCCGTCCGTTCGGCGGCGGCGTGCCGCCGGCACAGTTCGGCGATCAGCAGGTCCGCGGTGGCCACGTTGGTGGCGCAGGGCACGTTGTGCACGTCGCAGGCGCGCACCAGCGCGTTGATGTCGGGTTCGTGCGGCTGCGGCGTCATCGGGTCGCGCAGGAAGAACACCGCCGCCACCCGGCCCTCGGCCAGGCGCGCGCCGATCTGCAGGTCGCCGCCCCAGGGGCCGGACAGCATGCGCGTGACCTCGAGGCCGAGCTCGTCGGCCAGCCGGCCGCCGGTGGTGCCGGTGGCCACCAGCTCGCACTGGGCGAGGAAATCGCGGTGGCGGCCGGCGAAGGCGACGATATCGTCCTTCTTGTGATCGTGGGCGATCAGCGCGATGCAGGGGCGGGTCATCTCATTTCCTCATGGCAAGACAGGGCGCGTGCCGCGCGCCGGGGCGCGGCCCCGGGTACGCGGCTCGGAAAACGGCAGCTCTGCAAGTACCCGCTCAGAAGGTGCCGGGATACGCGCCGCCATCGAGCAGGATGTTCTGCGCGGTGATGTAGGCGGCCTGGCGGCTGCACAGGAAGGCGCAGGTGGCACCGAACTCGGCCGGATCGCCGAAGCGGCGCGAAGGATTCAGCGCGGCCCGCTTGCTGGCCACCTCCTCGACGCTCAGGCCGGCCTTCTTGGCACCGCCCTCCATGGTCTTGAAGAGGCGGTCCGTGTTGAACGGGCCCGGCAGCAGGTTGTTGACGGTCACGCCGTGCTGGGCCACTTCGCGCGCCAGGCCGGCAATGAAGCCGGTCAGGCCGGAACGCGCGCCGTTGGACAGGCCGAGCACGTCGATCGGCGCCTTGACCGCGCCGCTGGTGATGTTGATGATGCGGCCCCACTTGCGCGCGATCATGCCGTCGACGGTGGCCTTGATCAGCTCGATCGGGGTCAGCATATTGGCGTCCAGCGCGGCCAGCCAGTCGTCGCGGCCCCAGTCGCGGAAGTTGCCCGGAGGCGGCCCGCCGGCATTGTTGACCAGGATGTCCAGGTCGCCCAGCTTGGCCACCGCCTCCAGCGCGGCCTGGCGGCCGGCCGAGGTGGTGATGTCGGTGGCCACCGCCACCACGCGGCGGCCATGCCGGGCGCGCAGGTCGGCCGCGGCCTTCTCCAGCGCCTCGGCGCCGCGCGCCACGATCACCACGTCGACACCCTCCGCCGCCAGCGCGTCCGCGCAGGCGAAGCCGAGGCCCTTGCTGGCGCCGCACACCAGCGCATGCTTGCCACGCAGTCCGAGATCCATCTCACTCTCCTTGTCTTGTTCGTCAGGTTCGGGAATGCCGCCGCGCTGCTCAGGCCTTGCGCGCCGACAACAGGTACATGCCGCCCAGCACCAGCGCGCTGCCGGCCAGCTGCGCGCCGGAGATCGGCTCGCCCAGCAGCCAGAAGCCGAGCAGCAGCGTGGAGACCGGCCCGATCATGCCGGCCTGGGATGCCATCGGCGCGCCGATGCGGGCCACCGCCACCATGGTCAGCGAGACTGGCAGCACGGTACAGAACACCGCATTGACGGCCGACAGCCAGAGCACCGGCGCGGGCTGGGTCAGCTCACCGAGCGTGCGGCCCAGCAGCAGGTATTGGAGCGCGCAGCAGGCCGTGGAAACGCACATGGCGTAAGCCACCAGGCGCAGCGAGCCGACGCGCCGCACCAGTTCGCCACTGGCGATCAGGTAGATCGCATAGGTGGCCGCGCTGCCCAGTACCAGCGCGCCGCCCAGCCACACGCCGTTGCCGCTGACATCGAGGTCGTGCGCGAACACCAGCACGATGCCGGCGTAGGCGAGCAGCAGCGACAGCCACTGGCGCGGGGCGATCGAGCGCTTGAACAGCAGAGCGGTGGCCAGCAGCACGAAGGATGGCGTCAGGAACAGGATCAGGCGTTCCAGCCCCGCGGTGATGTACTGCAGGCCGAGAAAATCCAGGAAGCTCGACAGGTAGTAGCCGATGAAGCCGAGAAAGACCACGCGGCCGCGGTCGGGCCAGGACAGTGCCGGCAGCCGGCGCGACTGCCACCAGCCGATCGCCATGAAGAGCGGCACGGCGAACAGCATGCGCAGCGTGATCACCATCACCGCGTCGACCTGGTAGCGGTACATCAGCTTGGCGACGATGGCCTTGGCGGAGAACAGCACCGCGCCGATGGCGGCAACGGCCAGTCCCCCGCGCGAGGGCGCATGGGCCTCGGCCGGCAGGGTCAGGGTTTTGGGGGACGCGGGCACGGCTAGGATGGCTTCACCGCCGCGCCGGGGCGATGGCGTGCGGTCGTAAGTGAGTCGGTGCAAAACAGGGTCGGACGGACGACGCGACGATTGTATGCGAAAAGCGCCGCGTGCATCGGCCGTCCCTCGCCCCCCCGAAACACCTTCCCTTGACCATCCCTGCGCCGCCCCGGTGCGACGGCTGGCAGCGCTGCGCGCGGTGCCGTATGCTGTGCGCCCTGCCTCGCTTCGCGGCGCGGCCTGCCCCGGCAGAAACAATGCCAGACAATACCAAGCAAGGAGAGACTCCCAGATGGCAACCCTGTCCGCACCCACACTGCATCCGCACCAGCCTGCCGCGTCCGGCACGTCCGGCACGTCCGGCGCCCCGGCACGCCGGCGCCGCCGGCTGCTGACGGCGGCGCTGGCCGGCACGCTCGGCGGCGGCCTGGCGGCGCTGGCGCTGCCGGCCGCGCATGCCGCCGGCGACTTCCCCGCCAAGCCCATCCGCTTCATCGTCCCCTACGCCGCCGGCGGCACCACCGACCTGGTGGCGCGCACCGTGGGCGAGAAGGTCGCGCAGAAGCTGGGCCAGCCGGTGGTGGTGGAAAACCGGCCTGGCGCCGGCGGCAACATCGGCATGGACGCGGTGGCCAAGGCCGCGCCGGATGGCTATACCATCGGCTTCGGCGCCATCTCGACCAACGCCCTGAACCCGCACATCTACCAGCACGTCCCCTTCGACCCGCGCAAGGACTTCACCGCCATCAGCCTGCTGGGCAACTCGACCATCGTGCTGGAGGTCAGCCCCTCGCTGCCGGTCAAGAGCGTGCCCGAGCTGATCGCCTACGCCAAGGCCCATCCCGGCCTGACCTTCGCCACCGCCGGCGCCGGCACTTCGATGCACCTGGCCGGCGCGATGTTCTCGCAGATGACGCACACCAGCCTGGTCCACGTGGCCTACAAGGGCAGCAGCCCCGCCATCAACGACATGCTGGGCGGCCACGTGCAGGTGATGTTCGACAACCTGCCGGCCTCGCTGCCGCACATCCAGGCCGGCAAGCTGCGTCCCCTCGCGGTGGCGGGCAAGAACCGCTCGCCCTCGCTGCCCAACGTGCCGACCCTGGCCGAGGCCGGCCTGCCCGGCTACGCGGTCGATCCCTGGTTCGGCGTGTACGGCCCGGCCAACCTGCCGGCGCCGGTGGTGCAAGTGCTCAACGCTGCCTTCGTCGAGGCACTGGGCCAGGCTGCCGTGCGCGAGAAGCTGGTGCAGGCCGGCTTCAGCCCGCAGGGTTCCAGCGCGGCGGCGCTGCAGGCGCTGACGCTGCAGGAGTACGAGCGCTTCGGCAAGGTGGCCAAGAGCGCGGGTATCACCGTCGACTGAACCCCGCCCGGGTGCCCGACGACGCAGCCGGTCCCGCAGCGGGCCGCGCTGCGTCACCGGCACGCCTTGCCGGGATCACGCATCGGCATCATGCCTTCGTCGGTATACTCGGGGCACTCCTCTCTCGCACCACGATCGACGTGCCCTCTTCTCCCGACCAGCCCGCCGGCCAGGCCGACACCGGCTACGACTTCACCGAGCAGGTGGGCCACCTGCTGCGCCGCGCCTACCAGCGCCACGTGGCGATCTTCCAGCAGACCATCCCGGATTCGCAGCTGACCGCCGCGCAGTTCGTAGTGCTGTGCGCGGTCAATGAGCGGCAATCCTGCTCGCTCAACGAGATCGTGCGCGCCACCGCGATCGACCAGGCCACCGTGCGCGGCGTGATCGAACGGCTCAAGGCGCGCAAGCTGATCGCGGTCTCGCACGATCCCAACGACCGCCGCAAGGTGGTGGTCACGTTGACGCCGGCCGGCCTCGACCTGGTGCGCGAGACCGTGCCGTTCGCCCAGCGCATCTCCGAGCAGACCTTCGGCGGCCTGAACCCGGCCGAACGCGTGGCGGTGACCTACCTGCTGCGCAAGATGAGCGAATTCGACGAGCGCGGCGGCGCCGACGACGAACGCTAGCGCCAGCCCCGCCTCAGCCTCCGCGCTCGCCGTGATCGCGGGCCGCCAGCGCGGCCTGCACGGCCTCGGGGGTGAACGGCGGCCGGCACAGGCGCAGGCCGGTGGCATCGAACAGCGCGTTGGCCACGGCCGGCGCGCCCGGCAGGGAGGCGGATTCTCCCGCCCCCAGCGGCGGCTCCGCCTGGCGCGGCACCAGCACCACCTCGATCGGCGGGATCTCCGGGAAGGTCAGCAGGGGGTAGCTGCCCCATTCGCGGCTGGCCACGCCGGCACCGTCGAAGCGCACCTGCTCCTTCAGCACGCGGCTCAGTGCCTGCACCACATTGCCGTGGACCTGGTGCCTCACGCCGTCCGGGTTGACCATCATGCCGGTGTCCTGGCCCACGACGATCCGTTCGACGCGGATGCTGCCGCTGGCCGCATCGACGCAGAGATCGAGGATCCACGCCGCCCACGCCGCGCCGAAGCCCGGGAAGCGGCTGTGGATATAGCGGGCGTAGGCCACGCCGCGTCCGCGCAGGCGCCCGTCGGCGTCCGGCACGCCACGCGAGCCGCGCGCGCCGCGTTGCCAGCCCGCCGCCCGGGCCACGGCGCGCACCAGTTCCGCGGCGCGCTCGTCTGGCAGATGCCGCAGGCGGAAATCCAAGGGATCGGCGCCCGCCGAGGCCGCCAGTTCATCGATCATGGCTTCGTGCGCGAAGGTGTTCGGCAATGCCGAGACGCCGCGCAGCCACGAAGCACGCACGATGGCCGGGGTGTCATCGCAGGCGATGCGGCGGCTGGCATAAGCGTAGGGCGGCACGGCGGTGCGATCGCCCATCTCGAGCGTGCGCGGTGCGTTGGACACCTGCCCGGTGAGCAGCAACGCCAGCGTCGGGGCATCGTTGGACGGATAGCGGCTGACGAAGTCGTAAGCCAGCAGTTCGCCGCCGGCGCCCAGCGTGGCGCTGACATCCATCAGTTGCGCCGCGCCCTTCGGCTCCCACAGGTGCTCCTGCTCGCGCGATAGCTGCACGCGCACCGGACGGCCCACGGCACGCGACAACAGCACCGCATCGGCACTGGCGTCGTCGGCACAGTTGCGGCCATAGCAGCCGGCCGCCTCCATGCGCACGATCTCGATGTGCGCCTCGTCCAGCCCGCACAATCGTGCCAGGTCGATGCGCAGCACATGCGGATTCTGCGTGCCGGACCAGACCGTCAAGCCTTCATCGCGCCAGTCGGCGAGCGCGCACGAGGGCCCGATGGAGCCGTGCATCTGGTAGGGCCAGACGAAGCGCCGCGCCAGCGTGGCGGCGGCCCCCGCCGGCACCGTTGCGCCCTCGTCCAGCAGCGCGCGGCGCGTGGCGGGATTGGCGCACAGCGCGGGCTCGGGGTCGTCGAGCGCGGGCAGCGGCGGCACCGGCTTCCAGCGCACGCGCAGGCGGCGGGCCGCCAGCACCGCATGCTCCTCGCGCTCGGCCACGACGCCGACGAAGTCGCCCTGCACCACCACCGCGACCAGGCCTGGCACCCCGGCGACGGAGGCTCGGTCGACCTCCAGCAGGCTGGTGCCGACGAAGCCGCCACTGTCGCGGCCGGCATACGGCGGGCGCACCACCCGTCCATGCAGCATGCCGGGCACACGCACGTCGTGCACGAAGGTCAGCTCGCCATATACCTTGCCCGGGATGTCGACGCGCCCCGCCGCGCGCCCGACGATGCGGTAGGACTCGACCGGCTTGGTGGGCACGTCGTCGGCCAGCGGCAGCTCGATATGCTCTCCCGCCACCAGCGCCCCGTAGCCGATCCGTTCCCGCGTCCCGCACGGATCCGCCGGACCCGCTACGCGCCATGCGCCGTCCTCGGCCTCGAGCGCGTCGGCAGGCACACCGAGCCGCTGCGCGGCGCGCGCCTGCAGCCACGCACGCGCCTGCGCCGCGGCGCGGCGCAGCGGTATGGCGGAGATCTGGATCGAGGCGCTGGCGATGGTCGGCCCCTGGTTGGGGGTCGCCTCGGTATGGCCCAGCACCATGCGCACGCGCGACAGCGGCACATCCAGTTCCTCGGCCACGATCTGCGCCAGCGCGGTGCGGATACCGGTGCCCAGGTCCACGTGGCCGTTGAAGGCCAGCACCTCGCCGCTTTCGCGCACCGCCACGAAGATGTCCGGCAAGGCCGGCACGTAGTCCGAGGCGGCGCCCGGCTGGCCCGGCGCCGGCCGCGCCGCCGCCTGCGGCGCACGCGTCACCAGCAGCACGCCGCTGGCCTGCAGCAGCGCCAGGCGCTGAGCGCGCGGGGAGGAGCTCGTCGCAGCGGCATCGTGCCGGGGATCGTGCCGGGGATCGGGATTGGTGTCGAAGAGAGTCGCCGTCATGGATCCTGGATGCTTTACCGCCGGGCACCGGCCACCGCGCGGGCGGCCATGGCTGCCGGTATCCTGCCATAGCTTGGGTACGACGACGCGCCGGACCAACTGGAAGCATGAGGCCAGGCCCGGCGCGCGCGGTGCCGCTCAGGCTTCGGCACGCCTGCCCGCCGCGCCGTTCCGCGCAGATTGCGCAATCTGCGCAATCTGCGCGATCTGTGCCAGCGCCTCGTCGCGGCTGAGCACCGTGGCGTACTTCTGCTCCATATCGAACAGATTGGCCGCGTGCGGGCCCAGCGCGCGGTCGCCCACGCAGTCCGAGACCACCAGCGGGCGGAAGCCCAGCGACATCGCGTCCACCACGCTGGCGCGCACGCAGCCGCTGGTGACGCAGCCGGCCACCAGCAAGGTCCGCACGCCGCGCTGCGTCAGCCAGGCCGCCAGCGCGGTGCCGAAGAAGGCGGATGGCACCGTCTTGCGCACCACCAGTTCGCCGGCGACCGGAGCCAGCTCCGGCACGATGGCACTGTTGTGGCCGTGCTCCTTCAGCGTCAGCATGCCGGGTACCTTCAGCGTGAAGATATTGTGGTCGGCATCGTCGTCGGCGAACACGATGCGGCTGTGCGCCACCGGCCAGCCCTGCTCGCGCGCCGCCCGCAACAGCGGCTGCGTGCGGCGGATGGCCTCGGGGATATTGCCGCCGCCGAAGACCGCGGGGTCGGCGAAGCCATTGACGAAATCGATGACCAGCAGCCCGAACGGCGGCACGATCTCCATCGCGGTGCCGAAGCCCTGCCGCTGGTAGGTCTGGACCTCCTCATGCATGGCGCTTCTCCTTGAACCGTGTGGCGACGGGTGCGTGGTGTCCATCCATCACCTGGCCGCGCACCACTACCGGCTCACCATCCAGGCTCACGGTGCAGCGGCGCATCGGGATATCGATGTGGCAGGCGGTGGTGCGGCTGCCGCCCGCTTCGTTGTTGGGGCCGAACGAGCAGAGGAAATTGCCTTCGTAGGCGCGCGCGTCCATGCCGATGGTGGCCTCGCGGTCGTACATGGCCAGCGCCGCCCAGCTCGCGCGCGGCTGCAGGCCCCAGCCGACATGCGACATCGCATAGGCCTCGGGATCGTTGAACGAGGCCATGTAGTCGGCCAGCAGTTCGGCATCCAGGCCGCCTTCGATGGCGGTCACGTAGCCGGCCTCCACCGTGACGCGGATCGGTGCCTGCACATAGGACTTCATCGGCAGCAGGATGTCGCCGCGGTCCAGCACGATGGTGCCGTCGGTGCCCCCCTCGTCCGGCCAGGTCAGCACGAAGCCGCTCGGCCAGTGGTCCCAGCGGCCGGCTTCGTCGACGAAGCCGTATTCGCTGATGGCCGGGAACTCACCCAGGCGGCAGCACAGGTCGGTGCCGGCGTCGGAGACGACCTGCATCCGGCGCGCGCGCGCCAGGCGTGCCGTGGCAGCCTTCACGCGCGCGCGGTCCGCTGCCGTCGGCACCATGCGCACGAGCACCTCGGGCGGCTCCACCGCCAGCAGGATCCGGGTGCCGGCGGAGAGGATGTCATGCTGCTCGGGCGAGAACAGCAGTGTCATCAGGTCGAGCACCAGGTCGCTCGCCTTGAGCGCAGCGATGGCGGCCGCGTTGCCGGTCAGCGGCGTGGTGCCGAGGTAGGCCAGCGCATCGCGGCTCAGTGCCTTGTCGCCGTTGACCGGCGGCAGGTCCAGCCGGTTGACGATGGCGCCCATCGATGCGGCCGCCACCAGCGCGGTGCGCAGCGTCTGCGGATGCGTGGCGGCACCGGTCAGCACGGTGACGGTCTGGCCGGGCTCCAGCTTCGACAGTGCCAGCACCTGCTGCCACGCCCGGGTCAGGTCGTAGTCGCTTACGGACATCTCTGTTCCTCCGAAGGCAAAGATCAGGCCGAAGCCACCAGCGCAGCACCGAGGAAGTCGCCGAAGGCGCGGTAGAAACCCGCCTCGTCGTCCCACGGGATCATGTGGCCGGCATCCGCCACATGGCTGACCTGCACGCCCGGCAGCAGCGCACGGATTTCCTGCACGTCCTGCGCGCCCACCACGTCGCCGCGGCCGGCGGTCATCAGCAGCGTGGGCACGGCCACGTGCGGCAGGTCGCCGTGGATATCGTCCTGGTGGAAGCCGTCGAAGCTGGCCAGCACCGCGCGCTCGTCGCAGGTGTGCAGCCACTCGGCGCGCAGGCGCAACTGCTCCTCGGTCCACGTCGGGCAGAAGCGGCGCATGCCCTCCGCATCGGTGCCCGCGCGCGCCAGGCGGATGGAGTCGATGTACCAGGGCAGTTGCGCGGGATACGCCCGGCGCCCCGGACCGGAGACCGGCGGATCCACCATCACCAGCCGCGTCAGCCCGGCCGGCTGCTGGCGTGCGGCGCGCACGCCGATGCGCCCGCCCATCGAGTGGCCGACGATGGCATAGCGCTGCAGGCCCAGCGCCCCGGCCAGCGCGATCACGTCGGCGGCCTGCGCGTCCAGGCTGTAGTCGAGCGTGTCGCCGGCCGCGGACAGGCCGCGCCCGCGCACGTCGATGACATAGGTATCGAAGCACTGGCCGAAGCGCTCGCCGACGAAACCCCAGGTGATGGCCGGGCTGGTGATGCCCGGCACGATGATCACGGCATCGCGCGCGGCGCGCGCGCCCTCGCTGCCGCCATAGCGCAGGTAGTGCTGGCGGATGCCGTTGGCCAGGACGTTTCCGCCATACAGGAAGGTGCTCATGGTCCGGTCCTCAGTAGGCGCCCGACAGCAGCGCGCCCGCGCCCGGCACCACCGGCTCGAGGTCCAGCGCGCGCAGCATCGCATAGGTGGTGGCAATGGCGGCGGTGACCACCGGCTTGCCGGTCATCGCCTCCACCTTCGCCACCGCGGGCAGCGACGGCATCTGCACGCAGGCCGACAGCACGATGGCATCGGCCTCGGCAATGTCCATCTGGGCGACGATGCCCGGCAGCCTGGCCGGATCGTGGCGGCCTACCTCGAGGTTGTCGGGAATCTCCAGCGCGCGGTAGTCCACCACCTCGTAGCCTTCATGGCGCAGGTAGTCGACCACCAGCTCGGTAAGCGGTTTCATATAGGGCGCGACCACGGCGATGCGCCTGGCGCCGATCACCTTGAGCGCATCGACCAGCGCGCCCGCGCTGGTGATCACCGGCGCCGCCCCGCCGTTCCCGGCGGTATGCGCCTGCAGCCGCCGCTCAGATTGGCGGTGGTAGCCATGGCCCATCGCCATGATGGCCACCAGGCAGGCGTAGCCGAGCACGTCCACGCGCGCGTCGGACAGCTCCACGGCGCAGCGGTCGGACTCCGCGTCCATCGCGGCCAGTTCCTCCTTGACCACCTTCTTCATGCGCATGCGGCTCGAATGGAAGGTGAAGCGCTCGGGGCGGATCTGTTGCCGCGCAGTGAGCATGGCGGGGATCTCGGTCTCCATGGTCGTATTGGAGCTCGGCACGATCTGGCCGATTCGGAAAACGTTCTGCACTGTCGACTCCGTCATCTTGTCTGTTCCGGGGAATGCCTACCCGCCGCTCCGATCCATCGCGCCAGGCGCCTGTCTGCGGCTGCGGTCGATTGTAGTGTACACACTCTATATAAGCAAACAGATTCCACGCCAGCAAGGCGGCACTCATTCAGTGCACGCTGAATATTCGATTCCCCGTTTTCGCGGTTAAATTCGCCAATATTGCGCAGCAACATGCCGACCCCATCTAAGCATCAGGGTTTTCCATAGGTTCATTGCATTGTTCCTTTACCTAGCATTTTTGAGTGTGTACACTCTTTTTCAATGCGGGGGCACACAGCGCTCCCCACACCATCCACCCACCTGTCATTGCCAGGAGAAAGAACGTGCAAGGCAAACCGCGAATCGCAATCATCGGCGCCGGGCTCGGCGGGACGGCCGCCGCGGCCCTGATGCAGCGCGCCGGCCTCCAGGTCCGGCTCTACGAACAGGCACCGGCGTTCTCGCGCCTTGGCGCCGGCATCCACGTGGGACCGAACGTGATGAAGATCATGCGGCGCATCGGCATCGAGGATGCCCTCAATGCCATGGGCTGCCACCCGGACTACTGGTACAGCCGAGAAGGTGTGAGCGGGGAAGTGATTGCACAGATTCCATTGGGCGACTACGCGCTGCGGCACTACGGCGCCAGCTACCTGACCGTGCACCGGGGCGATTTCCATGCGCTGCTGACCGAAGCCGTGGCCCCCGGCACGCTGCACTTCGACAAGAAGCTGGAGCGCGTCAGCGACCAGGGCGACGTGGTGCACCTGCACTTCACGGACGGCACGATGGAGGCAGCGGATATCGTGATCGGCGCCGACGGCGTGAACTCGCGCATCCGCGAAACCCTGCTGGGTGCCGAACCGCCCAAGTACACGGGTTATGTGGCACATCGCGCGGTATTCCCGATCGCGCGCGTCAAGGGCTTCACGCATGACCGCTGCACCAAGTGGTGGACCGATGACCGCCACATGATGGTCTACTTCGACACCGGCAAGCTGGACGAGATCTACTACGTAACGGGCGTGCCCGAGCCCGACTGGGACCTGAGCAAGAGCTGGGTGCCCAGCAGCATCGAGGAAATGCGCGCCGCCTTCGACGGCTGGCACGCGGGCGTGCAGTCGCTGATCGAGGGCACGGTGGAGGTCACCAAGTGGCCCCTGCTGGAGCGCGATCCGCTGCCGCTGTGGAGTCGCGGCCGCCTGGTGCTGCTGGGCGATGCCTGCCATCCGATGAAGCCGCACATGGCCCAGGGTGCCGCCATGGCGATCGAGGATGCCGCCATGCTCACACGCTGCCTGGTCGAAGTCGGCGCGGACGACTACGCGAACGCGTTCGCCCTCTACGAAGCCAACCGCGCCGAACGCGCCGGCAAGGTCCAGCTGGTCTCGCACAACAACACCTGGCTGCGCTCCAACGAGAACCCCGACTGGTGTTTCGGCTACGATGCGTTCCACGTGCCGCTGGTACCGGCAGGGCGCCCGGCGCTTTCGGCGGCCGCGTGATGTCCGCCTGAACCACCCAGCCGGCGCACCGCGACCACGCGGTACCGGTGCCTGGCGCCGCATCCCCTCGCTCATGAAGGGGAACGGCGCCGCGACGCGTGCAGTGCAAACCGCCCCCTTGCTCCGATGAACACGCCCCGCCCCCTGACCCTCGATGTCAACCACGCCGAGCACACGCTCTGCGTGGCGCCCGACACGCCACTGCTCTATATCCTGCGCAACGACCTCGCCTGCAATGGCCCGAAGTACGGCTGCGGACTGGGCCAGTGCGGGGCCTGCACGGTGCTGGTGGACGGCCTCGCCGCGCGCGCCTGCGTGCTGCCGGTGAAGGCCGTGCTGGGGCGCGCCGTCACCACGCTGGAGGGACTCGGCACGCCGCAGCGGCCCGACCCGGTGCAGCAGGCCTTCATCGACGAGCAGGCCGCGCAGTGCGGCTACTGCCTCAACGGCATGATCATGACCGCCAAGGCACTGCTGGCGGACAACCCGGCCCCGAGCGAGGACGAGATCCGCGAGGCCCTGCGCTTCAACCTGTGCCGCTGCGGCACGCATGTCGAGATCGTGCGCGCGGTGCAGCGCGCCGCATTGCTGCAGCGCAGGAACGAAGCAGGAGCGCAGCCGTGAACGACACCCAGGCTCCGCACCCGGCAGCGCCCGCCACGTGGCCAGGAGACCAGCCGCCTCCGGCGCACAGCCTGGCCGCGCATGTGTTGCGCCCGCCCGGCCTGCGCTGGTCGGGCGGGCGGCCGCTCGTGGCACGCCTGCTTGGCGCGGATACGCAAGCCGCTGCGGCTGCGCCGGGCGCGCGGACGGTGGTCGTGCGCCAGGACTTTGCGGGCGTGGTGGCCGATTCGGCCGAGCAGGCCGCGCAAGCCGCCAAGGCGCTGTGCGCCCGCTGGGCTCCGCCGCCCGCGCCGGACCCTGCGCCGGTGCCACGGCGGACGCTGGCGCGGCACGGCAACGCCGCCGCCGCATTCGAGCAGGCGCAGACGCGCCAGTCGCGGCGCTACCGTTGGCCGCTGGCCGGCATGCAGCCGGACTCCGCTACCTGCACCGCGATCGCCGACTGGCGCGACGGCACATTGCGCGTCTGGCTGCCCAGCACCCGCCCGGGCGCCTTGCGCGCCGAACTCGCCGCCCTGCTCGACATCGACGAGCGACAGGTCACGCTACTGTGCTGGCAGAGCGCGCACGATGGCGCCGACACCGCCCTGCTCGCGCACCATGCCGCCGCCGACGCCGCGCTGCTGGCACAGGCGGCGCAGGCATGCGTGCGGCGAACCCTGAGCGCAGCCGATGCCGGCCTCGCCGATGCCACGCTCGACTGGCGGATCGACAGCGCGCACAGCGGTGCCGCGCTCCACGCCTATGCCGCCACGCTCGGCGGCACCCGTGCCCCGGCCGTACCGCTGGCGCTCTGGCTGACGCGCACGGCGGCACCGGTCGCCGACGTCGCCGAGTTCGACGAGTTCGCCGAAACCATCGATAGCGGAAACGCGTGTGCGCCCAGCACAGCGCTGCTGCCCTATCGCATCCCCCATATCGAGATCCACGCCGCCGGCACCGACGCGAGCGCGGCCGGCACGCGATCGGCCGATGGCCGGGGCGACAGCCTGGCCAACGCACGCGCCCGGGTCTTCGCCCAGGAGTCGCATTTCGACGAGATCGCCGTCGGCGCCCGGGTCGACCCGGTGTCGCTGCGGCTCGACCACCTCGACGACGCGCGCGGCGCGGCACTGATCCGCGAGGTGGCGCAGCGCGCCGGATGGTCCTCGGAGCCACCGCCCGTCCGCGCGACGGGCGGTGGCGGCAATGTGCGCCGCGGCCGCGGCTTCGCTTACGCGCATGCAGTGGAAGACGAGGCGGCGCCGAGCTGGTCGGCCTGGGTGGCCGAAGTGGAGATAGACGGCACCACCGGTGAGCTCGCGGTCACGCGTGTCACCGTCGGCCACGACAGTGAAGCCGCGGCGCCCGGACCTACCTCCGCGACCTCGCCGCCGATGGAGCAACTGGCAGCGCAGACCGCACAGCAACTGACCGCTCCGCCGCCGGCGTTCGACACCTGGGCGGCATCAGGGGCACCGTGGACTCCGGCCGCCTCGGCACTGCAGGCGCCGGCCACAGCCGCTCTCCCTGCCACCAGGACCAGGGCGCCGGACATCCGCATGGCCGGCGCCCTGGCCTCGCGCCCCACGCTGGCGGCGGGTGCCGCGGCCACGCTGCCGGCCGCCGCGGCAGTGGCCAACGCCATCTTCGACGCCACCGGCGTGCGCCTGCGCGAACCGCCGTTCAGCGCCGACCGCCTGCGCCTGGCGCTGGCGGCGCAAGCTGCCGGCAAGGCGCGCCGCCGGCGCGGCTGGCTTGCCGCCGGCGCGGCAGCGGCGGCGAGCCTGTGCGCCACCGTGCTGCCCTGGCGCGCACCGCTCGCACCGGTGGCGCCACCCGAACCGGGCTTCTACTCCGCGGCCACGCTGGAGCGCGGCCGGCTGGTGGCGGCCGCGGGCGATTGCGCCGTCTGCCATACCGCTCCCGGCGGCCCGAAGAACGCCGGCGGGCTGGCGCTCGAAACGCCGTTCGGCACGGTGTACAGCACCAATATCACCCCCGATGCCGAGACCGGCATCGGCACCTGGTCGTTCGCCGCCTTCGAGCGCGCCATGCGCGAAGGCGTGCACCGCGACGGCCACCGCCTGTATCCCGCCTTCCCCTATACGGCCTTCGCCAAGATCAGCGATGCCGACCTGCAGGCGCTGTACGCCTACCTGATGTCGGCCGAGCCGGTGCGGGCCACCGCACCCCGCACCGAACTCGCCTTCCCGTTCCAGCTGCGGCCGCTGCTGGCGGGCTGGAACCTGCTGTTCCACCGCAACGCGCCATTCCGCCCCGACGCCGCGCGCTCGCCGCTGTGGAACCGCGGCGCCTACCTGGCGGAAGGCCTGGGCCATTGCAGCGCCTGCCATTCGCCGCGCAACGCGCTCGGCGCGGAAAAAGGCGGCCGCCACTACCTGTCGGGGGGCAGCGCCGAGGGCTGGGAAGCGCCCGCCCTGACCGCCCTGTCGCGCGCACCGGTGCCGTGGACCGAGGAGGCCTTGTTCACCTACCTGCGCGGCGGCTACGCCGCCCATCATGGCGCCGCCGCCGGCCCGATGGCGCCGGTGGTGGAGGAACTCACCCAGTTGCCCGCATCTGACGTGCAGGCCATCGCCCACTACATCGCCTCGTTCGCCGCGCCGCCTCCCGCACCCGAGCGCATCGACGCGCTGGCCGCGCAGGCCGAGCGGCGCAGCGCGCAAGCCGCCGCCTCGCTCAGCGGCCCCGCTGCGCGCCTGTACCAGAGCGCCTGCGCGGTATGCCACCAGTCCGGGCAGGGCATGCGCCAGTTCGGCGTGAAACCTTCCCTGGCGCTGAACACGAACCTGCACGCCGACCGCCCCGACAATGTGATCCAGGTGCTGCTGCAAGGCATGCCGGCGCCGCCCGACAGCGCGCTCGGCGCGATGCCGTCCTATGCGGACAGCCTGGACGACGGCCAGGTCGCCGACCTTGCAAGGTACCTGCGCGCACGCTTTGCCCCCGACAAACCCGCGTGGCAGGACGTCGATGCCACGGTTGCGCGCCTGCGCGCCGCTCCCGCTCACCGCCCCTGACGGAGATCCGCGCGGCAGGCTGGCCGCGCACCGCCTTCCCGCGCAGGCGCCACCACGGAACGAGCGAAGCGAAGCCGGCCTGCCGGCGATCGACCTTACCGCACCCCTCATGTAGCGCACACTGAATCGATATGTAGCGAGCACTACATACATGCAGCGAGACGCGCCACGGTGCATGCCGGCACAAGGACGGCGCACAGGCGTGGCGTACCGGCCCGGAGACAAGACGAGAAACGCACCATGGGTAGACAACAAGGAGAGACGATGACGTATCCGTATCACATGCGCCCGATGAACCCGCTGCCGGCGCCCCCGGCATAGTTCTCGCTTTTCCAGACTGCAGTCGTCACCACGTTTCATTGCGATGTGGCGCGCATGGCATCATGCGCCCGGCCTCGCCGCGATGGACGTTGGCTTCCGGATTCAGGAACCAGCCTTACAGAACAGGTGGACAATATGTCATCATCCATTTCATCCCTGCCATCCCCGACCATCGCAGAGGCGACGATCGGCTCCCCCTCCCAGCCAGGCCCGAGGCCGGCGATGTCGCACACCATCACGATCGAGCAAGGTATCCGCGCGGCCGGCGTCGGCAAGTTCCAGTATCGCCTGTTCGTCATCTTCGGCCTGGTCTGGCTGGCCGACGCGATGCAGGTGCTGTCGATCGGGTTCACCGCGCCTTCGATCGCCTCGACCTTCGGCATCCCGGTTCCGACAGCCTTGCAGACCGGGACGATGTTCTTCGTCGGCATGCTGGTCGGCGCCTTCGTGTTCGGCCGCCTGGCCGACCGCATCGGGCGCCGCCCGGTGCTGATGATGGCCGTGGTGATCGACGCGGCCTGCGGCGTCGCCTCCGCCTTCGCGCCGGACTTCCAGTGGCTGCTGCTGCTGCGCCTGCTGACGGGCATCGGCGTCGGCGGCACCCTGCCGGTCGACTACACCATGATGGCCGAGTTTCTCCCCGCCGACCGCCGCGGCCGCTGGCTGGTCCTGCTGGAGTCGTTCTGGGCGGTCGGCACCATCCTGCTCGCCGTGCTGGCCCTGATCGCCACCACGCATGGCGACAGCGCCTGGCGGCTGATCTTCTTCGTCACCGGCATCCCGGCCCTGGTCGGCGTGGTGTGCCGCCTCTTCGTGCCAGAATCGCCGCTCTACCTGAACCGCTCGGGCCGTTCCGACGAAGCGCGCGCGGTGTTGCGGCGCGTGGCAGCCGCCAATCGCGTCAGCGCCGAGATCCCGCCGCTGGAACCGCAGCAGGCCGAGCGCAAATCGGTCCTGGCGCTGTTCGCCGCGGGATGCCGGCGCCGCACCCTCTGCCTGCTGGCCGCCTGGATGCTCATCTCTGTCGCCTACTACGGCGTCTTCGTCTACCTTCCGGTGAAGCTGGCAGGCCAGGGCTTCGGCTTCATGCGTGGCCAGGTCTTCCTGATCCTGCTGGCGCTGGTACAACTGCCCGGCTTCGCGCTGGCCGCCCACGGCGTCGAGCGCTGGGGCCGCAAGCCGACCCTGATCGGCTTCCTGCTGCTCAGCGCAGCGGGCTGCATGCTCTACAGCCTGGGCCAGTCCCCCGCCATCGTGGTCGGCTCGACCTTGCTGATGAGCTTCGCGCTGCTCGGCACCTGGGGCGCACTCTATGCCTTCACGCCCGAGGTCTACCCGACCGACCTGCGCGCCAGCGGCATGGGCACCGCTGGCGCGATGGCGCGCTTCGGCGGCCTCTTCGCCCCCTCCATCGTCGCCCCCATCATGGCCAGCCAGTTCACGCTCGCGCTGGCGCTGCTGTCATCCTTCCTGGCCGTGGCGGCCCTGGCCATCTTCCTGGTGGACATCGAGTCGAAGAACCGCGCGCTGGACTGAGACAGGATCCCGGGGGCGGTCCCGGAGGAAGGCGGGCCGGCCGACCGCGCGGCGGCCGGCTTCCATTACAATCCGCCTACACCGGCGCGGCGGCCCGGTCGCCCCGACCCGGCCGCCCGCCTCCCCTCTCCCGCCGAGCCCTCGCCGTCGCCATGAAACAAGATCCGCGCTTTCCCAACCTGTTCATCCTCGATCACCCGCTGATCCAGCACAAGCTCTCGCACATGCGCGACAAGGAGACTTCCACGCGCACCTTCCGCGAACTGCTGCGCGAGATCACGCTGCTGATGGGCTACGAGATCACCCGCGAACTGCCGCTGACCACGCGCCGCATCGACACCCCGCTGGTCACCCTGGACGCCCCCGTGATCGCCGGCAAGAAGCTGACCATCGTGCCCGTGCTGCGCGCCGGTGTCGGCATGAGCGACGGCCTGGTCGAACTGATTCCCTCGGCACGCATCGGCCATATCGGCGTCTACCGCGACGAGCAGCACCGTCCGGTGGAATACCTGGTACGGCTGCCCGACCTGGAAGACCGCAGCTTCATCCTGTGCGACCCGATGGTGGCCACCGGCTATTCCGCCGCGCATGCCGTCGACGTGCTCAAGCGGCGCGGCGTCAAGGACGAGGCCATCACCTTCGTGGCGCTGGTGGCCGCGCCCGAGGGCGTGGAAGTGTTCCAGAAGGCCCATCCGGGCGTGAAGCTGTTCGTGGCTTCGCTGGACAGCCACCTGAACGAGGATGCCTACATCGTGCCGGGGCTCGGCGACGCCGGCGACCGCCTGTTCGGCACCAAGAACTGAGACTGAGCGCCGCAGGCGCCATTCGCGGCGGGCTTGACGGACCTCAAGGTCCGCAGCCCGCGAATCCTTACACTCGTCCCTTGAGCGCCGTACAAGCCTGCGGCGCCGCAGTCGCCCCCTGACCGCAGTGCGCGGTATGCCGCGCAAGGAGCAAGGAGACGAGACATGGCAGCCATCAAGATCCTGTTCACCACCGATGTCGGCCTGATGAGCCTGGGCGTCATCGCCTTCATCATCGGCATGGGCACCTTCTTCGCCCGGCTGTTCCGCAGGAAGATGCGCGAGGACGCGGCGCGCGCCGCCGCAGGCGGGAACTGAACGGCAACCGGAGCAGACCTGGGGCGACAACGCAGCAGCAATGGAGCGGCGCGCTGCCGCTCCGGCAGGGCCGCCGGCCTTGCCCGCTGCGCCTACTTCTTCTTGCCCGAGCCGAGCAGGCTGCCGAGCACGCCGCGGATCAGCTCGCGCCCGACCTGCGAGCCCACGGTACGCGCCGCCGACTTGGCCATCGACTCCAGGATGGAATCCCCGCGCCCGCTCTTGCCGGTGCCGCGCGTCAGCGTGCCGAGGATTTCGCCGGCCTGGCCGAGCCAGCCGCCGGTTCCGCCACCGTCGCCCCCAGTTGCCTCGCCTGCGGGAGCCGCGGCCCCGCCGGTCGCCGGGGCCGCGCGGCCCTTGAGCTTTTCATAGGCCGATTCGCGGTCGATGGCCTGGTCGTAGACGCCGGCCACCAGCGACGTCGCCATCAACTGCTTGCGTTCCGCATCGCTGATCGGGCCGATGCGGCTGCCCGGCGCCAGCACCCAGGCGCGCTCGGTCACCCCGGGCGTGCCCCTGGCGTCGAGCAGCGACACCAGCGCCTCGCCCACGCCCAGTTCGCCGATGGCCTGTTCCAGGTCCAGCGCGGGGTTGGCCCGCATGGTGGTGGCGGCCACCTTGACGGCCTTCTGGTCGCGCGGGGTAAAGGCCCGCAAGGCATGCTGGACGCGGTTGCCGAGCTGGCCGAGCACGGCGTCGGGAATGTCGGCCGGGTTCTGCGTGACGAAATACACACCCACGCCCTTGGAGCGGATCAGCCGCACCACCTGCTCGATCTTGTCCAGCAGGGCCTTGGGGGCATCGTTGAAGAGCAGGTGCGCCTCGTCGAAGAAGAACACCAGCTTGGGCTTGTCGAGGTCACCTGACTCGGGCAGCTTCTCGAACAACTCGGACAGCATCCACAGCAGGAAGGTGGCATACAGCTTGGGCGAGTTCAGCAGGCGGTCGGCCGCGAGGATGTTGACCACGCCCTGGCCCTTGTCGGTCTGGATGAGATCCTCCAGGTTCAGCATCGGCTCGCCGAAGAAGACATCGGCGCCCTGCGATTCGAGCGCCATCAGGCTGCGCTGGATGGCGCCGATGGAGGCCGCCGAGATATTGCCGTACTCGGTGGTGAACTGCCCGGCATTGTCTCCCACGTACTGCAGCATCGCGCGCAGGTCCTTGGCGTCGAGCAGCAGCAGGCCGCTGGCATCGGCGATGCGGAACACCAGGTTCAGCACGCCCTGCTGGGTGTCGTTCAGCTCCAGCATGCGCGACAGCAGCAGCGGCCCCATATGGCTCACCGTGGCCCGCACCGGGTGGCCCTTTTCACCGAACACGTCCCACAACGTGGCGGGACAGGCGCCCCAGGCCGGCTCGGGCAGTTGCAGCTCCTGCAGGCGTGCCTTGAGCTTGTCGGTCGGCTGGCCCGCCTGGGAGATGCCGGCCAGGTCGCCCTTGACGTCGGCCAGGAAGACCGGCACCCCGAGCCGCGAGAAGCCCTGCGCCAGCGCCTGCAGGGTCACGGTCTTGCCAGTGCCGGTGGCACCCGTGATCAAGCCGTGGCGGTTGCCCATCCCGGGCAGCAGGGCGAGTTCATGCTGGGCGTTCTTGGCGATGACGATGGGTTCGGCCATGGCGGGGTCTCGTGTCGGCGGTGGCGCCGGGCGCCGGCGGGCGCGCAGCCCCGGCGCCGGCGGGGGCGCGTGATAAAATGCAAGGTTGATTATAGCCAGCAGCAAGGCATAACAAGCACATGGCGCGCCCGCCATGGCCGATCGCATCGGCATGGCGGGCGCGCCAGGCACATCCGGCGGCGGCGGGAACCTGCGCGCCGCCACAGCATTCCGCCTCGGAGAACATCATGGCCGGTCATTCCAAATGGGCCAACATCAAGCACAAGAAAGCCGCCGCTGACGCCAAGCGCGGCAAGATCTGGACTCGCCTGATCAAGGAAATCACGGTTGCCGCCAAGCTCGGCGGCGGCGACGCGGACTCCAACCCGCGCCTGCGCCTGGCCATGGACAAGGCCACCGACGCCAACATGCCCAAGGACAACATCCAGCGCGCCATCCAGCGCGGCGTGGGTGGCCTCGAAGGCGTCAACTACGAAGAGATCCGCTACGAAGGCTATGGCCTGTCCGGCGCCGCCATCATCGTCGACTGCCTGACCGACAACCGCACCCGCACCGTGGCGGAAGTGCGCCACGCCTTCTCCAAGCACGGTGGCAACATGGGGGCCGAAGGCTCGGTGGCCTTCATGTTCACCCACTGCGGCCAGTTCCTGTTCGCCCCCGGCACGCCCGAGGACAAGCTGATGGACGCCGCGCTGGAAGCCGGCGCAGACGACGTGGTGACCAACGACGACGGCTCCATCGAAGTGGTCTGCCCGCCCAACGACTTTGCCGCCGTCAAGGCGGCGCTGGAAGGCGCCGGCTTCAAGGCGGAGGTCGCCGACGTGGTGATGAAGCCGCAGAACGAAGTCAGCTTCACCGGCGACGATGCGGTCAAGATGCAGAAGCTGCTCGACGCCATCGAAGGCCTGGACGACGTGCAGGAAGTCTTCACCAACGCGGTCATCGAGGAATAAGCAGGCCTCCCGCAATCGGCTGGCGGCAGCCGGCGGCGCAAGCGCCGGCACCGCCCTTTCCGCGCCCCTCGGCACCGTCGCATCGCACGGGCGCATCTCTTCTGGCAGTGGATCATGAAAGTATTGGTTGTCGGCTCGGGCGGCCGTGAACACGCGTTGGCCTGGAAACTGGCCCAGTCCCCCAAGGTACAGGTTGTCTACGTGGCCCCCGGCAACGGCGGCACGGCGCTCGACAAGCGCCTGCAGAACGTGCCGCTGACCGACCCCGAGGTGCTGGCCGCCTTCGCCGAGCGCGAGGGCGTGCAGTTCACCGTGGTCGGCCCGGAGGCGCCGCTGGCCGCCGGCATCGTCGACATCTTCCGCGCCAAGGGCCTGCGCATCTTCGGCCCGACCCGGGCCGCCGCGCAGCTCGAGTCCTCCAAGGACTTCGCCAAGGCCTTCATGCAACGCCACGGCATCCCGACCGCGGCCTACCAGACCTTCTCCGACGCCGCGCAGGCCCATGCCTACATCGACGCGCAGGGCGCCCCCATCGTGATCAAGGCCGACGGCCTGGCCGCCGGCAAGGGCGTGGTGGTGGCGATGACGCTGGAAGAAGCGCACAGCGCGGTCGACATGATGCTGGCCGACAACAAGCTCGGCGACGCCGGTGCGCGCGTGGTGATCGAAGAGTTCCTGGAGGGCGAGGAAGCCAGCTTCATCGTCATGGTGGACGGCAAGAACGTGCTGGCCCTGGCCACCAGCCAGGACCACAAGCGCCTGCTGGACGGTGACGCCGGCCCCAACACCGGCGGCATGGGCGCCTACTCGCCGGCCCCGGTGGTAACGCCCGCGCTGCACGCGCGCGCGCTGCGCGAAATCATCCTGCCCACCGTGCGCGGCATGGAGAAGGACGGCATTCCCTACACCGGCTTCCTCTACGCCGGCCTGATGATCGACAAGGACGGCAACCTGAAGACGCTGGAGTTCAACTGCCGCATGGGCGACCCCGAGACCCAGCCGATCCTGGCGCGCCTGAAGACCGACCTGGTCGACGTGCTCGACCACGCGGTCGCCGGCAAGCTGGACAGCATCGAACTGGAATGGGACCGCCGCACCGCGCTGGGCGTGGTCATCGCCGCCCACGGCTATCCCGACGCGCCGCGCAAGGGCGACGCCATCACCGGCATTCCTGCCGAGACCGCGGACAGCGTGACCTTCCACGCCGGCACCACGCTCAAGGACGGCACTCTGCAGGCATCGGGCGGGCGCGTGCTGTGCGTGGTGGGGCTGGCCGACACGGTCAAGGCGGCGCAGCGCGCGGCCTATGCCGCAGTGGAGCAGATCCGCTTCGACGGCATGCAGTACCGCAGCGACATCGGCTACCGGGCGATCAAGCACTGAGCCGGCATGCCGGGCGCAGGCGCCGGTGCCGGCGCCCGGTCTTCCGGCCTGCCGGTACAATCATGACAACGCCATGACGCCGGGCGCCGCCACGCCCGGCCCCCGTCCCCGGCCCGAAGGGCCCGCCGCGGGTCCGCCCGCCTCCATCGCCATGATCGATTCCCAGGCAGTACGAGACTACCTGCTCGGACTGCAAGACCAGATTACCGACACGATCGCCGCCATCGACGGCGGCGCATTCCGCACCGACGCCTGGGAAAAGCCGCCCACCGAACGCCTGCGCGGCAACGGCCGCACCCGCATTCTCGAAGGCGGCGCCGTGATGGAACGCGCGGGCGTGGGCTTTTCGCACGTCACCGGCGACGCGTTGCCGCCGTCGGCCAGCGCCAACCGGCCCGAGCTGGCCGAGCGCGGTTTCGAGGCCATGGGCGTATCGCTGGTGTTCCATCCGCGCAATCCCCACGTGCCCACGGTCCACATGAATGTGCGCTGCTTCCTGGCCACCAAGGCCGGCGCGGATCCGGTCTGGTGGTTCGGCGGCGGCATGGACCTGACCCCCTACTACGGCGTGGCGGAAGACTGCGCGCACTTCCACCGCACCTGCCGCAATACCCTGGCGCCCTTCGGCGACGACCTCTATCCACGCTTCAAGCAGTGGTGCGACGAGTATTTCTACCTGAAGCACCGCGGCGAGGCGCGCGGCATCGGCGGCATCTTCTTCGACGACTTCTCCGCACTCGGCTTCGCGCGCAGCTTCGACATGATGCGCGCGGTCGGCGATGCCTTCCTGCCAGCCTACCAACCCATCCTGGAAGCCCGCCGGCACACGCCCTACGGCGAGCGCGAGCGTGACTTCCAGGCCTACCGGCGCGGCCGCTACGTCGAGTTCAACCTGGTCTTCGACCGCGGCACGCTGTTCGGGCTGCAGTCGGGCGGACGCGCCGAATCCATCCTGATGTCGATGCCCCCGCAAGCTAGCTGGCGCTACGACTGGCAGCCCGAGCCCGGCAGCGCGGAAGCGGCGCTGTACACCGACTTCCTGCCCGCGCGCGCCTGGGCCTGAACGCGAGACCATGCATAACAAGGAAACAGGCCCTGCCCCCGACGCCCGCGAGCAAGGCAGCACCACCCCCCGCCCCGAAGCAGACGCGGGGGCAAGCCAACGCCCCTACCGCCTTGGCATCCTGGGCGGCACCTTCGACCCGCCCCACATGGGCCATGTCGCGCTGGCGCGGCTGTGCATCGACCACCTCGGCCTGGACGAACTGGTCTGGATCCCGACCGGGCAATCCTGGCAGAAGGGTGCGGACGTGACGCCAGCCGCCCACCGGCTGGCCATGACCGAGCTGGCCGCCGGCGCACTGGCCGGCACCGGCGCCAGGATACGGGTCAGCCGCATGGAGGTCGAGCGCGCCGGCCCGAGCTACACGATCGATACCGTGCGCCAGCTCCGTGAGCAGTATGGGCCGCACGCCTCGATCGCCTGGCTGATGGGCACCGACCAGTTGCTGCGGCTGGACACCTGGCACGGCTGGCAGGACCTGTTCGCCTACGTGCACCTGTGCACGGCCACCCGCCCCGGCTTTGCGCTGGATGCGCTGGACGGGCCCGTGCGCGCTGCGCTGCAGGAGCGCCAGGCCGACACCCGGCTGATACAATGCACGCCCTCCGGCCATATGTGGATCGACCAGACGCTCGCCGTCGACCTCTCCTCCACCGGCCTGCGCCAGCACCTGTCCGACGGGCTGGCGGCGGATGACCAACTTCCCCCGGGCGTGGCACACTACATCGCGCAGCAGCGGCTCTACCGCGCCGCTTGAACCGTGCCGACCGCCCGAACGCAACCGAACCGAGCTGAACAAGAACACACCATGGATATTCGCAAACTGCAGCGCGCCATCGTCGACGGCCTCGAAGACGTCAAGGCGCAGGACATCAAGGTGTTCGACACCAGCCACCTGACCGAGCTGTTCGACCGCGTGGTGATCGCCAGCGGCAACTCGAACCGCCAGACCAAGGCGCTGGCGGCTTCGGTGCGCGATACGGTCAAGGAGGCCGGCGGCCACATCGTCGCGGTGGAAGGCATGGAAACCGGCGAGTGGGTGCTGGTCGACTGCGGCGACGCCGTCGTGCACATCCTGCAGCCGCAGCTGCGCCAGTACTACAACCTCGAGGAAATCTGGGGCGGCAAGCCGGTGCGCATGAAGCTGGCCGCCGCCAAGGGCCTGGCCAAGGCCAGCGAGCCGCTCGATGCCGAGGACGATTTCCCGGCCGCGCCGCGCCGCGCCAGCGGCCTGCGCCCGGCGCTGGCCCGCCTGCCGGAAGGCATGAAGGAACCCTCGCCGCCGCTCGGCCACGAGGACACCGATCCCGACGCCATCGCCACCCTGCGCAAGCCGGCCGCGCGCCCCCGCACCACCAGCACCGGCGGCGCCGCGCCCGCGCGCAAGGCCGCGGCCAAGACCGCCGCGCCGCGCAAGACGGCCGCCAAGACCGCGGCCACCAAGACCACGCGCGCCGCAGCCAAGCCTGCTACCAAGACGGCTGGCAAGACGGCGGCCAAGAGCGCCGCGGCCAAGCCGGCCGCGCGCAAGCGCACCACGCGCCAGGCCTGAGCCGGCGCGATGCCTGAGCCACGCCGCCAGCCCCCCGTGCCATGCAGCTCGTGATCGTCGCGGTCGGGCACAAGATGCCCGGCTGGATCGAGACCGGTTTCGCCGAGTACGCCAAGCGCATGCCGCCCGAGCTGCGTATCGAGCTGCGCGAGGTGAAACCCGAGACCCGCTCGTCGAGCAACAATGCCGCCACCGTGATGCAGCGCGAAGCCGCGCGCATCGACGCGGTACTGGCCGGGCTGCCGCGCCAGTGCCGCATCGTGGCGCTGGACGAGCGCGGGCGCGACCTCAGCACGGTGCAACTGGCGGAACAGCTGACCGGCTGGCAGCGCGAAGGCGGCGACGTGGCCTTCCTGATCGGCGGCGCCGACGGCCTCGACCCTGCGCTCAAGGCACGCGCGCAGATGCTGCTGCGCCTGTCCAGCCTGACCCTGCCGCACGGCATGGTGCGCGTGCTGCTGGCCGAGCAGCTCTACCGCGCCTGGTCGGTGACGCAGAACCACCCCTACCACCGCGCCTGAGGCGCCGCGCCGCGGGCACGGAAGCGGCCGGCGCCGGGTAGAATGCGGCCAGTCGCATGCAGGCGCGCCGCGCCGCCCGTCTCGATGCGCTCCGATCCGCCCGGATCCCCCTTTCCATCCGCCTTGCCCCACCCCGTTGCCGCCGTGATCCACGACACCCTCTACCTCGCCTCGCAAAGCCCGCGCCGGCGCGAACTGCTCGACCAGATCGGCGTGCGCCATACCCTGCTGCTCGCGGGCGCAGACGAGGATGCCGAAGCGCTCGAAGTGGTGCTGTCCGGCGAAACGCCCGACGACTATGTGCAGCGCGTCTGCGCGCTCAAGGCCGAGGCCGCGCTGCGCCGGCGCGAACTGCGCGCCTTGCCCGACAACCCCATCCTGTGTGCCGACACCACCGTGTGCCGCGACGGAGAGATCCTCGGCAAGCCGGCCGACGCCGACGAGGCCGCGCGCATGCTGGCCTCGCTGGCCGGACGCAGCCATCGCGTGCTTACGGCGGTGACGGTCGCCTCCACGCTAGGCCTGCACCACGCGCTGTCGATCTCCGAAGTCACCTTCCGGCCGCTGCGGGACGACGAAATCGCACGCTATGTCGCCAGCGGCGAGCCACTCGGCAAGGCCGGCGCGTACGGTATCCAGGGCCGCGCGGCCGAGTTCGTCGAGCGGATCGCCGGCAGCTATTCGGGTATCATGGGCCTGCCGCTGTTCGAGACAGCGGCGCTGCTGCGGCAGGCGCAACTGCGCTTCTGAAGGTTCCGCAGGGACTGCCGGCGCGTGCCGGCGCCCGCAGCAGGATCGTGGCAGCGGCAGCCACAACGATAAGGCCGGCCGACCGGCGACGCGACGCATTCACCATGACCGAAGACATCCTCGTCAACATCACGCCGCAAGAAACCCGGGTAGCCATCGTGCAACAGGCCGCCGTGCAGGAACTGCACGTCGAGCGCACGCTGACGCGCGGGCTGGTCGGCAACATCTACCTCGGCAAGGTCGTGCGCGTGCTGCCCGGCATGCAGTCGGCCTTCATCGACATCGGCCTGGAACGCGCAGCCTTCCTGCACGTGGCCGACATCTGGCATCCGCGCGATGGCGACAAGGGCGGCAACGGCGCGCCGCTGGCCATCGAAAAGACGCTCTACGAAGGGCAGGCGCTGATGGTGCAGGTGATCAAGGATCCCATCGGCACCAAGGGCGCACGCCTGTCCACCCAGGTCAGCATCGCCGGCCGCACCCTGGTCTACCTGCCGCAGGACCCGCACATCGGTATTTCCCAGCGCATCGAGGGCGAGATCGACCGCGAGGCCCTGCGCGCGCGCGTGCAGGGCCTGGTGCCTGCCGACGAGCGCGGTGGCTTCATCGTGCGCACCATCGCGGAGGAAGCCAGCGACGAAGAACTCGGCAACGACATCGCCTACCTGCGCAAGATCTGGGCGACGATCCGGCAGAGCGCCACCACCCTGCCGGCGCCCAGCCTGCTGTACCAGGACCTGAACCTGGCCCAGCGCGTGCTGCGCGACTTCGTCAGCGACCTCACCGGCCAGATCCAGGTCGACTCGCGCGAAAACTACCAGAAGCTGGTCGAGTTCGCCGAGGAATACACGCCGGCCGTGCTGCCTCGGCTGTCGCACTACACCGGCGAACGGCCCATCTTCGACCTCTACAACATCGATGCGGAGATCGAGCGCGCGCTGTCGCGCCGGGTCGACCTGAAGTCGGGCGGCTACCTGATGATCGACCAGACCGAGGCGATGACAACGATCGACGTCAACACCGGCGGCTACGTCGGCGCGCGCAACTTCGACGACACGATCTTCAAGACCAACCTCGAGGCCGCCCACACCATCGCGCGCCAGCTGCGCCTGCGCAACCTGGGCGGCATCATCATCATCGACTTCATCGACATGGAGAACGCGGAGCATCGCGATGCCGTGCTCTCCGAACTCAAGCGTGCGCTGTCGCGCGACCGCACCCGCATCACCGTCAACGGCTTCTCCCAGCTCGGCCTGGTGGAAATGACGCGCAAGCGCACGCGCGAATCGCTGGCGCACGTGCTGTGCGAGCAATGCCCGGTCTGCCAGGGCAAGGGCCAGGTCAAGACGCCGCGCACGGTCTGCTACGACGTACTGCGCGAGATCATGCGCGAGTCGCGCCAGTTCAACCCGCGCGAATTCCGCATCCTGGCCTCGCAGGAAGTGATCGACCTCTTCCTCGAAGAGGAAAGCCAGCACCTTGCCATGCTGGGCGACTTCATCGGCAAGCCGATCTCGCTGCAGGTGGAGTCCACCTTCCACCAGGAGCAGTACGACATCATCCTGATGTAGGCAGGCGCACCCAGGCAGGCGCCGCCGCACCAGAGGGTCAGGCTAGAGGTCACACCCGAGGGCCTCGCCGAACCTCCTTGTCGCAAAACCGTCATACAGGCACCGCACGCCTGTACCGCGGCCGTTTTCCACGACAAGGAATCCATGCTGGTCCTCGATGAACTCGCCGTCCCCGGCAATGCTCCGCTGCTGCTCTGGCTCGCCAGCCAGGCCGGGCACTTCGACCCGATCCTGCTGCGCGCCAGCTCGGCACTGTTCGACCCGCGCCTGTTCCCGCTGCACGCCGCCGCCTGCGCCTGGCTGCGCAGCCGCCAGCACAGGCCAGCCGCCCTGTCCGCGGCGGCTGGCGGCTGGCGCGACCTGCTCTATTGCCTGTTCTGTTTCACCTTGGCAATCGGCCTGGTCGGCGCCGCCAAGGTCCTGGTGCAGGCGCCGCGGCCGGCACTGCTGCTCGCCGAAGTGGTGCCGCAGCTGGCAGCCGGCGATCCCTACAGCTTCCCCAGCGGCCACGCGGCCGCAGCCGCCGCTCTGGCCTGCCTGCTGTGGGCGCGCGCGGGGTCGGTGGCACGCGCCGTGCTGGTCTTGCTGCTGGCCTGGGTGATGGCGATGCGTTGCATCGCCGGACTGCACTTCCCGCTCGACGTGGCGACGGGCGCCGCGCTGTCATGCGTTGCTTGCGCAGCGGCGGCGCGGCTGCGCGACCGGTTCGTACCGCGCCATGTCCGCGGGTCCGCGCTTCCGCCGACGCGCTGAACGGCAGCCGTCCGCGCCGTCCGGCATCGACGGGCCGGCGGTGTGTGGCGAACCACCTGCGTACACGATTCCGCCCTCGTCTTTCCCTCGCCATTGGCTATAAATAAGAATGCAGGCGAGGCTCGCCAACCGCGGCGGACCGTGGCAGCGCCTGGAAGGAGCCAGCATGCGGATCGCACCGATCATGTCCGGCAGCGTGGCCGGACTGCTGGCGACTTGCCTTCTCACCGCCTGCGAGACACCTCTGCTGCCCACCCCTCCAGCCGTCGTCGGCGCACCGCGCGTCTCCTCCGGCCCGGGCCTGCCACAGGCCGCACCGACGCCGATCCCGCAGCGCGATATCGAGCTGGCCGGTGAATGCAGGCGTACCGAGGAAGACGGTTTCCATGAGGAAGCCCAGATGCGCGTCGCCCACAATGCGGTCGAGGTCCTGATCTGGAACGTGCAGGCGGGGCGCCATGGCACCTGCCATTTCGACCTGAGGGAATTCCACCAGGTGCGCCAGACCCCGCACGTGGAACTCCAGGCGGTCGACGGCAGCGCCTGCAAGCTGATGGTCTGGCAGGATCCACGCCGCATCACACTGGCCTTCGCGCAGTGCGAAAGCCACTGCACACCGGGCGCGTACGAGCATGCCTGGCCGGTGCTGTTCGATCCTGAGAGCGGCAGCTGCGCCCAGATCCGCTGAGACGACTGAAGCGACTGAAGCGACTGAAGCGACTGAAGCGACTGGCGCGACTGGCGCGGCCTGCGCGCGGATACGTTCCTTACTTCGCTTTGGGCACCCGCCCCATCAGGAAGAACTCATCGTTGGGACGCATGCCGATGGTGTTGGCCATGCGGTTGGAGAGCCCGAAGAAGGCCGTGATGGCCGCGATGTCCCAGCCATCCTCGTCGCTGAAGCCATGGGCGCGCAGGGCGGCAAAGTCCTCTTCGCCCACCTCGGCCGATGCCTGGCTGACCTTGAGGGCGAAGTCGAGCATGGCGCGCTGGCGCGGCGTGATGTCGGCCTTGCGGTAGTTGACCGCGACCTGGTCGGCGAGCAACGGCTGCTTCTCGTAGATGCGCAGGATGGCGCCGTGGGCCACCACGCAGTACAGGCACTGGTTGGCGCCCGACGTGGCAACCACGATCATCTCGCGCTCGCCCTTGCTCAGGCCACCCTCCTTGAGCATCAACGCATCGTGGTAGGCGAAGAAGGCGCGGAATTCATCCGGCCGGTGCGCCAGCGCGAGGAAGACATTGGGCACGAAGCCGGCTTTCTCCTGCACTTCCAGGATGCGCGCGCGGATGTCCTCGGGCAGATCCGGCAAGGCGGGAACGGGAAAGCGGCTGATGGCGGCTTGCGGTGCGTGAGTCATCGTTGTCTCCTTGTACGGGGTTCCCCCCGGCCGGCCTCGACGGGCCTGTTGGAATGCCGCCGCGGCCCTGCCGCGCCGGCGCTCGGCGTCCCCGCGCCGGGAGCCCGGCACGATGGCCGGGGCCGCGCCGTCTCACTGCACCGCGAACTGGATGCGGTGCAGGCCGGCGTACAGGCCGTCGGCGGACAGCAGTTCGTCGTGGGTGCCTTGTTCCGCCACCCGGCCCTGCTCCAGCACGACGATGCGGTCGGCGTTCTCGATGGTGGACAGGCGGTGCGCGATCACCAGCGTGGTGCGGCCTTGCATCAGCGATTCGAGCGCGGCCTGGACCTGGCGCTCCGATTCGGAATCGAGTGCCGAAGTGGCCTCGTCCAGGATCAGGATCGGCGCATCCTTGTACAGCGCGCGGGCGATCGCCAGGCGCTGGCGCTGGCCGCCGGACAGCTTCATGCCATTGTCGCCGATATTGGTCTCCAGCCCCTCCGGCAAGCCCTTGACCACGTCGGTCAGGTAGGCCGCCGCCAGCGCCCGCTCCACGCGCGCCATGTCGATCTGCTCGCGCGGATGCACGCCGTAGGCCACGTTGGCGGCCACGGTGTCGTTGAACAGCACCACGTCCTGGCTGACGAAAGCGATCTGGTGGCGCAGATCCTGCAACGAGTAGCCGTCGATGGACTTCCCGTCGAGCAGGATGCGGCCCTCGGTCGGATCGAAGAAGCGCGGCACCAGGTTGACCAGCGTGGTCTTGCCGCTGCCCGACGGCCCCACCAGGGCCACCACCTCGCCGGCGTCGACGCGGAAATCGATGCCCGACAGCGCCGCCTTGCCGGCTTCGCCGTAGCGGAAGCCGATCCGCTCGAAGACCAGGTCGCCGCGCGCGCGTGCCAGCGGCAGGCCGCCTTCGCGGCGCTCGATCGGCTCGTCGATCAGGCGGAAGATCATCTCGGCGGCGGTGATGCCGCGCGTCAGAGGCTGGTTGATATCGGTCAGGTGCTTGAGCGGGGAGATCAGCAGCAGCATCGCCATCACGAAGCCGGTGAAGCCGCCTACCGTGGTCTGGTTGCCCTGCGCCTGCACCATGGCGATGGTGATGATCACCGACAGCGCCAGCGCGGCCAGGAAAGCGGTCACCGGCTGGTTCAGGCCACCCGCCACAGCCATGCGCATCGAATAGGCCTTGAGCCGCTCCGACATGCGGCGGAAGCGGTCCATCTCGTAGGCCTCGCCGCCGTGCAGCTTGACCACCTTGAAGCCGCCCGCCGCCTCTTCCACCACATAGGCCGCGCTGTTGGTGAGCGCCTGGTGATCGCGGTTCAGGCGGCGCAGGCGGCGGTTGATCTTCGACATCAGGTAGCCGATCACCGGCAGGATCACGGCCACGATCAGGGTCAGGCGCCAGTTCGTATAGAACAGGTAGATGAGTAGCGCCAGCACTGTGAGCGAGTCCCGCACCAGGGTGATGAACACATTGGTCAGGATGGACAGCACCTGATTGACCTCGAAGATCACGGCATTGATAAGCGAGGCGGCGGTGTTGCGGTGGAAGAACAGCGCGGGCGCGTGCAGCATGCGGTCGAACATCTGCATGCGCATCTTGAGCAGCACCCGGTTGGAGATCAGGCTCAGCAGGTAGCCCGAGGCGAACTGGGCCACGCCGCGGATCAGCGCCACGCCGGTCAGGATGGCGGGCACGTGCCACAGCCGCCCCGCGTAGTCGCCGCCGAAGCCCTTGTCCAGCAGGTCGTTGACGACCTTGGGGATGATACCCTCGCTGGCGGCGACCACCGCCATGGCCAGGATCGCGATGAGGAAAACGCGGGCTTCGGGACGCAGATAGCCCATCAGCCGCTTGCCGACTTGCACATCCTCCGCGGTGGTCTGTTGGGGCTTTGCTTGTATACTCACCATCACTCTTGATTAGAAGGCCCGTGAAGCCGGCATGCCGGTGGAAGGGCCGGCCACCGCCATCGGCGCCGGCGCAGCAGCATCACACATCTGGCACGCGGAGCCGGTGCCAGATGTGTGATGCTGCTGCCGCATTGGCGCACCTGGGCGGCAGCCATTGTAACCGTAATCCCTCGGATTCCCTCTCACTCTCCCCGATGCCTTCCCTGTCCGTCATAGTCATCACCCGCGACGAGGCGGCGCATATCGGCGACTGCCTGCGCTCGGTGCGGGACCTCGCCGACGAGATCGTCGTGGTGGATTCCGGCAGCCGCGACGACACCGTCCGCATCTGCCGCGAACTCGGCGCTCGTGTGATCGAAACCGACTGGCCGGGCTTCGGCCCGCAGAAGAACCGTGCGCTCGACGCCGCCACCGGCGACTGGGTGTTCAGCATCGACGCCGACGAGCGCGTCACGCCCGAACTGGCCGCCGAACTGCGCGCAGCCATGGCCGACGGCCGCGCCGATGCCTACGCCGTGCCGCGCTTGTCGCAGTTCTGCGGTCACTGGGTCCATCATTCGGGCTGGCGGCCCGACTACATCGTGCGCCTGTTCCGGCGTGGCAGCGCGCGCTTTTCCGACAACCTCGTCCACGAAAGCGTGGAGCCGCGAGGCCCCGTCGCCAGGCTCAAGACCTCGCTGCTGCACTACAGCTATACCTCGCGCGCGCAGGTCGAGGCCAAGAGCCGCCAATATGCCGAGGCCGGCGCTCGCGAACTGCGCCGGCGCGGCAAGCAGGTCGGGCCCCTCTCGCCCGCCCTGCATGGCGCCTGGGCCTTCCTGCGCACGCTGCTGGTCAAGCGCGGCATCCTGGACGGCCGCACCGGCTTCGCCATCGCCCGCATGAATGCCGCCGTCAGCTACGAGAAGTACCGCCGTGCCCGTGCATTAGGAGCCTCGGCCTGAGCCCGTCGCCACCCGCCAGGCCAGCCAGCCGGCAGACCATGCCGCTCCCCCACGCGCCCACAACGATCCCGCACCCTGATTGCCATGTTCTCCATCATCATCCCGACCTGGAACAACCTGCCCTACCTCCGCCTGGTCATCGACAGCCTGCGCCGCCATTCGGCGCATGACCACCAGATCATCGTGCACGTCAACGACGGCTCGGACGGTACGCTGGACTGGGTACGCGAACAAGGCATCGAACACACTGCCTCGCCGGGCAACATCGGCATCTGCCATGCGGTCAACCTGGCAGCCGCCCGCGCCACGCGCGACTACATCGTCTACATGAACGACGACATGTTCTGCTGCCCCGGCTGGGACAGCGCCCTGGTGCGCCATATCGAGCGGATGCCGTCGGACCTGTTCATGTTGTCCGGCACCATGATCGAGCCGGTCGACACCGGCAACCCGTGCGTGGTAGTGCAGGATTTCGGCCGTGACGCCGACCGCTTCGACGCCGCCGGACTGGTCGCCGCCACCACGCGGCTCGCCCGCGCCGACTGGCTCGGCGCCACCTGGCCGCCCACGCTGGTGCATCGCGACTGGTGGTTCAAGGTGGGTGGCTACAGCAGCGAACTGAGCCCGGGCATGAGCAGCGACAACGATTTCTCGATGAAACTCTGGCATGCCGGCTGCCGCGTCTTTCTCGGCGTGGGTGACAGCCTGGTCTACCACTTCCAGCAGAAGAGCACCGGCAAGATCGTCAAGAACGACGGCCGGCGCCAGTTCCTGAACAAATGGGGAATGACGCAGGCCACCTTCGACCGCTTCTATCTGCGGCGCGGGCAGGCAGCAGGCCATACCACGGTCCTGGGTGAACCGCCCGCGGACGGGCGGCTGCGCCGCGCCCTGCTCCGTGCGCGCCTCAAGCGGGTCCTGCAAGGATAAGCGCAGCCGCGCCCCGGCAAGCACGCCACAGCATCGCATATACTCGCGGTCGCGGCCACAAGCCAAGAACCGACGTCGGAACACGCACCCGTCGCTGCGCGCACGGGCCAACCCTCTCCCCATGCCATCCCAATCCACCCGCGCTTCCCGGCAACTGACCGCAGCCCGTCTCTTCGCGGTCACCGCCCTGTGCCTGGTGCCTGTTTCGACGGCAGGCACCAATATCGCCTGCGGGCTGTTCGCCGCCTGCCTGCTGCTGGCACCCGAGTTCTGGCGCGGCCTGCCGCTGCTGCCGCGCCATGGCGCCTCGCTCGCGGCCCTGCTGCTGCTCGGCGCCCTGATCATCAGCGTGTCCTATACGGTGGCCCCACATCACGAGGCCTGGGGCTGGGTCGGCAAATACCGCAAGCTGCTGTTGCTGCCGCTGGCGGTGATCGCCTTCAAGGACTCGGGCTGGGCGCCAGCGGTGCGCTACGCGCTGTTCGGCACCCTGACCCTGATCGTGGTGCTGTCGACGAGCAACTATCTGGGCTTGACCCAGATCGGCCCGGCCTATCTCGCGCACGAGCCGGAAACGCACGCCTGGGTCTTCAAGAACCGCATCGCCGCCGGCATGTTCGGCGTACTGCTCTTCTATCTTGCTGCCGACATGGCGCTCCGTGCCCGCGAGAGGCGCGTGCAGTGGGCGTCGGCGGCCGTGGCGGCCCTCTCGCTCATCAACGTCCTCGTCATGCTGCAGGGCCGCACTGGGCAAGTGATCGCCCTGCCCTTCGTGCTGCTCGTGGCGCTGCGCTGTATCCAAGGCCAGCGCAAGAGGTCGCCGGGCCGCGCCATGGCCATGGCATCGGTGCTGGTCGTTGGGGCGGGGGTGCTGCTGGGCATCGCCTTCACCATGCACGGCGGGCGCCTGCTGGAAGTCCGCGACGAAGTGCGGCAATACGAGCACAGCAACGCCGTCACCTCGTCGGGATTGCGCCTGGAGTTTTATCGCAAGAGCCTGCTGCTGATCGCGCAACGGCCACTGGCGGGCTTCGGTGCCGCTGGACTCGGCACCGAGTTCGAGCAGATGACACGCGGCAAGACGGAAGCAGCGGGTCAGATGACCTACAACCCGCACAATGAATACCTGCTGATGGCAGTCCAGCTCGGCGCTGTCGGCCTGCTGCTGTTTCTCAACCTGTTGCTGCAGATCGCGCGCGGCGCGGCGCGCCTGGACGGCCCGTCGCGCCATCTTCTGCTGGCCTGGCTCGCCATCTTCACCGCAGGCTGCCTGGCCAACTCGCTGCTGCTCGATTTCGCCGAAGGGCACATGATGATGCTGCTGGGCGGCATTCTGCTTGGCTGCGGATACCGTGGTGCGAAATCGCCAGCCGCACCGATTCCCAACTGAGCGCCTGCAGTCAGCCTACGCTTGCCGGGCCGCGCTCCAGGTCGTCGCGGCGCCGGCGGCGGCGCTGTCGGCCCCAGGCTTCTCGCCCGTTTCCGCCGTTTCCGCCGTTTCCAGCACCCGCCCCAATTGCGCCGGCAAGTCGGGTTCCCAGGCGTAGAGGTCCGCGGTCGGATGGCCGCGGAAGGCGTAGAGCGCGCGCTTCATCCTGGCCAGCCATCCGGAGCGGATCGCTGCCGGCGGCCGTCCTCTGCCACCGGACATCGATGCGCGCACATGGCCACGAACGAACGCCTGCTGCGTGATGCCCCATTTGAGCAGGAATGCGCGCCCACCGCGATTGCGCCGGACGCGCCGCGTCGTCGCACAACTGAAGTGATAGACGCGCGCCCCGCCGACCACGCGGAACGTCCTGCACCCCACCAGCCAGAGCTTCATCAGAAAATCATCGTCACTGCTCATGCCGGGGCCGAACTCGATGCTGTACCCGCCGACGAGTTGCCAGAGCCGGCGGCTGATCAGCATCGGTTGCAACGCGATGCCATCCCTGTCAGCGATCTGCCCGACTGCGGCAGCGAAAGCGCATAGGCCATCCGCATCGAAATCGTCGGGGGTCCTGCCAAAGTCGGCAACCATCACCTGCGCATTGCCCGTATCGACCGGTTCGATCAGATTGGCGGCCAGATAAACAAATGAGCCCCCTGCCCGGCGTCGCGCCGCATCGAGCGCGATGTCCCAGCCCGGCGTGCAGTACATATCGTCATTCAGATAGAGCAGCGTATCGCAGGTAGCAAGGCGCGCGGCATCATTCAGTGCCAGGCAGACGCCGACGTTTCCAGCCGACCATGTGTGGCGAATGCCCTGGGAACGGACCCACTCCAGCGTGCCATCCGAACCATCGTTGACGTGCACGATGATCTCGTGCGCGAGAGCGGAATGACGGCGAATCCCTTCGATGCACAATTTGAGATACGGCAGATTATTCCAGGACGGAATCAGTATGCTGAACATGTCGGTCCACGGTAGAAGCTACTGCAAGGAGCGCCCGGCGGCCGACGCCACCGGAGGTGCATTGTGCGAAGCGATGGCAGCCAGCACTGCAATCACGGTCGCATAGAACGACGCCGTCATCTTCAGGTTGAAGGTTTCCACCGTCAAGCCGAACGTCACAAAGGCGACGACAAAGACCACGCCCATCAGCGCCGCGCGCGCGGCGCACCTGGCCGGCGCCGCCCGAAAATTCCAGAACAGCGCGGCAGGCATCAGATAAAGCGCTGCCAGCGCTAGTCCGCCGATGATGCCGAAGCTGCCCACATAGGCCAGCATCTGGTTGTGCGTCTCGCCTCTCCCGAACTGCGCGGCGATCGGAGTCATGCCCCCCGTATCAACCAGGGACTGCAGGCTGGCGGCAAGCCCGTCCGCACCAAGGCCGAAGACGGGATCGCGTGGAATCAGGGAAAGCACTGCCTGGTAGATCTGAAGCCGGATGCCGATCGAGGTGTCCTTGTGTCCCTGCTCGAACTGCGACAGATCGGACCAGATCATGTGGATCCGCTCTCGCACCGTGTGGGAGGCCAGGTAGCCAGCCAAGGCAATCGCCAGAGCAGCGAACGGGAGCACCTTACGCCACCCACGCCCTTTCCGCTCCCGGGGCACGAAGGCCAGAACAACGACGATCACCGGGATAGCGAGCCATCCGCCGCGCGCACCGGTCTGCAGCGAGGACAGCAGGCCGGCTGCCAACCCTGCCAGCTTGAACAGCCGCACGCCAAGGGGATCCTTGCCCCACCAGTTCAAAGACAGTGCTGAAAGGACACCGAGCACGAGGGCAATGGCACCGAAATGGATCGGATTGAGGAAGGTACTGCCAAGCCGGCCATCGCCCCAGTCACGCGGCGCGAACACACTGATGCCCAAGGCGGCCATCGCGCCAACGCCAAAGGACAGATCTGCCCAACGCAGGGTGGCCGCCGGCGCCTTGCGTAGAGCGAGAAAGAGCGGGGCGGCAGCCAGGAAACGCGCAGGGGAATCGAAGGCGCCGAGTGTCAGCTGCCGATGCCACAGCTCGCTAAGGGCCACCGCGCAGAGTGGCGCGGCCATGGCGAAGCAGAAGCCCACGGCAAGCCGCGCGGACGCGTCCTGCACAGGAGCCGGCAGGGAGCGCGAAACGATCAACGAATATACGGCAACGAGCGATGCTGCCAGCAGCAGCGCACTCGCCCCGCCTCTCACTACCAGCGTCGCGGCGGGATACAACAACAGGAACGCCCCCCACAGCCAGCGCTGCGGAACGGGGCTGCCTGGCAATCTCGAAGGGAGGATAGGCATGGCTTGTCGCCGCCGAACTCGGCATCTGGCACGCTACGGCACGTGTGCCGACACAAGGAGTCCGGGAATGGGCAGCGGCCGACCCGGCCGCTCAAGCCACGGCCCGGACCATCAGAACAAGCTTCGGGCGCGCAGCAAGCTTGCACCGGCCGGCACACCAAGTCTTTCACAATAGCATCTTCATGCCATCGTGGGCGAACCGTGCTGTCACCACTAGCAAATTTCGGAAATTGCGCAGGCGACGGCGGAAAAACCTGAGCGATGCAGGCGACGAACGTCAGGGTCGGGACCGCATATCCCCTGCGGCATCCGGGCGGGAGACCTCGATAAGCTGGATGCGCTGGCGCCCTGCCATCGCGTCGGCGCTCCCGGCTGGCAGCCCGAGCATTTCCGCCGCGACCTGGATTACGCGTTGCGGACTCATTCCCGTCAGGCAGCGGCTCAGGCTATCGAGGCGCCGCTCGCAGCCCTCCTGCCGGCAAGGCACGCATTCGCCCTCGCCTTGCAGTAGGTAGACATTGCCGCGACGCCCAGAGCCACGCAGTGGCCACGGATCGCCGCCGCCCGCCACCCCCCCCTTCGGCCAGGGCCCCCAACGCACCGCATCGGATGGGCCGAACAATGCGATGGTCGGAGTCCCCGTCGCAGCGGCAACGTGGGTGGCACCGGTATCGGGACCAATGTAAAGGCTGGCGCGACGGAACAGCTCGGCGCTCTCGCCGAAAGATAGCTTCCCGACCAGGTTCAGGACCGGCCCTGCGGCGCCTGCCGCGATACCCTCGGCATACTCGCGTTCGCCCGCAGCCGGCCCGCCGCTAAGCGCTACCGCGAAGCCTTGCCCGAGCAGCCAGTCGCAGGCGGTGATCCAGCCGTCGACATGCCACTGCTTGTACGCGTACATCGGGTATGGATGCAGCACCGCCAATGGCTGGCCTGGCCGATAGGCCGGCGCAGCGAAAAGCGCGTCGAAACGGGCGATGCGCTGCGGATCCGTACCGATGCCCGGCGCCACGACCTCGGGCACCGGCTCGATGCCGATGGCCGGGGCCAGAGCAAGCGTGCTCGACACCGTATGCTCCGACTCGTGGCGATTCAAAGCGATACGGTGCAACATCAACCGCGTCCACCATGTGACGCGCTCAGGATCGACCAGCCCGGCGCGCCGGCGGCCAGCAAACCAGGCATAGAAGCGCGGACGGTCAGAGCTGAGCGCCGCGCAGGCCAGGTCGTAGCGCCGCCAGACGCGTGCGGCATCGCGCAAACGCTCGCCGAGACGGGCACGCTGCGCTACCACGATCACCCGACGGACATCCGGATTGTTCTCGAGTACACCTTCGGTGCCCCGGAAAACGAGCATATCGATCTGAGCCTCGGGCCAGCGCGCCTTGAGCGAGCGTACGATCGGCGTCGTCAGCAGAACATCGCCGATACGGCGCGTGGCCACCACGAGGATCGTACGGGGCGGGCGGGCAGGTGGGAAAAGCGCAGGCACGTGGAATCGATTCAGGCTGGCGGTAAGGGGAGCATGGGCTGGCAATGCAGACTCCAGGCCGTCCAGCGCCAGACGGCCGCGGGACGGTTGGCGGAAACCCTTGCCTCAACCATAGACCATGCTGACATTCTCGCTCGACAAGGCCTCGCGGAAGCTGGCGAGCGCCTCGTCCGACGGCGTCACTGCCCACTGCCGGCCGAGGATGGCCTCGCATTGCGCACTGGCGGCGGCGTAGCTGACACGCACCGGCAGTCCGGGGCCGCCGGCCTCGCCGGCCAGGTGCGGCGTCAGCAATTCGCGCAGCCGCTGCAGCGACGCATTGCCGTTGAAGGACAAAGCGACCGCTTCGGCAAAACGGCCGCGGGCGGCGACCAGGTCCAGCACCGATTCCGCGGTAAAGCGCACGCCGCCGGTAAAGGTGTCGTGGCGCGCGTTGCCGGTGGCGATCAGCAGTTCGTCTTCCTTGAACATGTGGCGGTTGGCGTCGAACAGCTCGTTGAAGACTGTCATCTCGATCTGCGCCGTGCCATCGTCGACCAGCACGATCAGCATCTTGCCGCGCTGGGTCATCTGGGTACGGATGCCGGTGATCACGCCGGCGATGGTCTTGCCGCGCACGTCGCGGCCGTAGCCGCCGCCGTTACCCTGCACCTCCTTCTCCAGCGCGGCCAGTGTGCCCTTGACGAAGCGCCGGACTTCGTCGCGGTAGGCATCGAACAAGTGGCCGGAGAAGTAGTAGCCGAGTGCCTGCTTTTCTTCCTGCAGCGTGCGCTTGGGCGGCCAGAACGGCTCGTCGACCAGCTCCGGCTTGTGCGCATCGCCGGCGTCACCCATGAGGTCGAACAGCGATACCTGATTGGCCGATTCCGCCTTCTGTTCCGCCGCCTCCATCGCACGCGAGACCGACGCCAGCATCTGCGCGCGGTTGCTGTTGAGGCTGTCGAAGGCTCCTGCCCGGATCAGTGCCTCCATGGTGCGGCGGTTGACCTGGCGACGATCGACGCGCTCGCAGAAGTCGAACAGGTCATCGAAGGGACGTTCCTCGCGCGCGCGCAGGATGTCCTCGATAGCACCCTGCCCCGAGCCCTTGATGCCGCCCAGGCCGTAGCGGATGGTCTTGGCGTCGGTCGGGGCGAAACGGTATTCGCTGGCATTGATGTCCGGCGGCAGCAGCTTGAGTCCGTTCAGCTTGCAGTCCTCGAACAGGATCTTCACCTTGTCGGTGTCGTCCATCGCCAGCGACATGTTGGCTGCCATGAATTCGGCCGGGTGGTGCGCCTTGAGCCAGGCCGTGTAGTAGGCCAGCAGAGCGTAGGCGGCCGCGTGCGACTTGTTGAAGCCGTAGCCCGCGAACTTCTCCATCAGGTCGAAGATCTCGTCGGCCTTCTCGCCGCTCAGGCCGTTCTTGTCGGCCCCTTCGCGGAACAGCTCGCGATGCTTGGCCATTTCCTCGGGCTTCTTCTTGCCCATGGCGCGGCGCAGCAGGTCGGCGCCGCCCAGCGAGTAGCCGCCGATGATCTGCGCCATCTGCATCACCTGCTCCTGGTAGACCATGATGCCGTAGGTCTCCTTGAGCACCGGCTCGACGCGCGGATCCGGGTACTCCACCTTCTCGCGGCCGTGCTTGCGCGCGCAGAAGCTGGGGATCAGGTCCATCGGGCCCGGGCGGTAGAGTGCCACCAGTGCGATGATGTCCTCGAAGCGGTCGGGCTTGGCATCCTTCAGCATGCCCTGCATGCCGCGGCTTTCCAGCTGGAACACCGCCACCGTATTGGCGGTCTTCAGGATATCGAAGGCAGGGGCGTCGGCGAGCGGAATCTGGCTGCAGTTCCAGTCGGCCTTGCTGGGGTCGAGGCGCCGGATGTAGCGCTCGGCCCAGTCGAGGATGGTCAGCGTGGTCAGGCCCAGGAAGTCGAACTTGACCAGGCCGGCGGCCTCGACGTCATCCTTGTCGTACTGGCTGACCACGCCACCGTCGTCGCCCTGCGTGTAGAGCGGACAGAAGTCGGTCAGCTTGCCGGGTGCGATCAGCACGCCGCCGGCGTGCATGCCGACGTTGCGCGTCATGCCCTCGACGCGCTGTGCCAGCTCCAGCAACTGGCGGACCTCTTCCTCGTTGTTCTCGCGCTCGGTCAGCAGCGGCTCTTCTTTCTTCGCTTCCTCGATGGTGACCAGTTTGCCCGGCTTGAACGGAATCAGCTTGGCGACGCCGTCGACGAAGCCGTAGCCCAGGTCAAGCACGCGGCCCACGTCGCGCACCGCCGCCTTGGCCGCCATGGTGCCGAAGGTGGCAATCTGCGACACCGCGTCCTTGCCATACTTCTCCTTCACGTAGGTGATCACGCGATCGCGCCCGTGCTGGCAGAAGTCGATATCGAAGTCGGGCATCGACACCCGCTCCGGGTTCAGGAAACGCTCGAACAGCAGCGCGTACTTGAGCGGGTCGAGATCGGTGATGCCCAGCGCGTAGGCGACCAGCGAACCAGCCCCGGAGCCCCGCCCCGGACCCACCGGCACGCCGTTGTTCTTGGCCCAGTTGATGAAGTCCGCCACGATCAGGAAGTAGCCGGGGAAGCCCATCTTGATGATGGTGCCGGTCTCGAATTCCAGCCGCTCGTAATACTCGGGCCGCTTCGCCTCGCGCTCGGCCGCATCCGGGAACAGGATTTCGAGGCGCTTCTCCAGGCCTTCCTTGGCCATGTGCACCAGGTAGTCGTCGAGCGACATGCCGTCCGGCGTCGGGAACAGCGGCAGGCGCGGCTTGCCCAGTTCCAGCGTCAGGTTGCAGCGGCGCGCGATCTCGACGGTGTTCTGCAGCGCCGACGGGATGTCGGCGAACAGCGCGCACATCTCGTCCTGTGTCTTGAAGTACTGGTCGGTGGTGAAGCGGCGCGTGCGGCGCGGGTTGGCCAGCAGCTCGCCCTCGGCGATGCAGGTGCGGGCCTCGTGCGCCGTGTAGTCGTCCGGTGTCATGAACTGCACCGGATGCGTGGCCACCACCGGCAGCCGCAGTGCGGCGGCCAGCTGCACCGCCTGCTGCACATAGCTTTCCGTACCGGCGTGGCCGGCGCGCTGCAGTTCGATATAGAAGCGCTGCGGAAAAAGTGCCGCCCAGTGCTGCGCGGCACGTTCGGCGCCGGCCGGGTTGCCGTTGGCCAGCGCCATGCCGATGTCGCCGCCCATGGCGCCGGACAGCGCGATCAGGCCGGTGGCCAGCGGCTCACCGCCTTCGCCCGGCTCTTCGAACCAGCCCGGGTCGATCTCGGCGCGGCCGCGATACTGGTTGACCAGCCAGGCACGCGACAGCAGGGTACACAGGTTCAGGTAACCGCGGCGGTCCTGCACCAGCAATTGCAGCCGCGGCGCCTTGTCGCGGTCATCGGCGTTGGTCAGCCAGACGTCGGCGCCGACCAGCGGCTTGACGCCGCCGCCGCGCGCTTCCTTGTAGAAGCGGATCAGGCCGAAGGCGTTGGCGAGGTCGGTCAGGGCGAGCGCTCCCATGCCGTCGGCCGCGGCGGCCTTGACGGCGTCCTCGAGGCGGACGATGCCATCGACGACAGAATATTCGGAGTGCAGGCGGAGGTGTACGAAGCGGGGTGCGGACATGGGGCGATATTGTACCGGCTCGGCCGGCCCTGGCTGACGGCTTTGTGTCCGCGGCCGGCCCCGCCACCCGCCCGCCTGGCCTGGCATCCCCCAGGGCCAAGTCCGACGAGGACGCTGGGGCATGCGCGCCACCCGGCCCCGTGGCGCTATAATTTCGCCTTTCCAATCAGGCAGTTACCGCCCGCATAGCGAGAACGCGCGTGGCGGCGCCTGCGCATCGATACGCGCCGTCATGCAGATCATCAATATCTCCGCCTACAAGTTCGTCACGTTGGAAGACCGCGAGACGCTGCGCGAGCAACTACGCGAGCGCTGTGAGGCCGCCGGCCTGAAGGGTACCGTGCTGCTGGCGCCGGAAGGTATCAACCTGTTCCTGGCCGGCCCGCGCGCCGCCATCGACGAGGTCGTCGGCTGGCTGCGCGCGGATGCGCGCTTCGCCGACCTGGCGCCCAAGGAAAGCGTGTCGGACACCCAGCCCTTCAAGCGCATGCTGGTGCGCCTGAAGAAGGAAATCATCACCATGAAGATGCCGCTGATCCGCCCGGAAGAGGGGCGCGCGCCATCGGTGGCACCGGTCGAGCTGAAGCGCTGGCTGGACCAGGGCCATGACGACGCCGGGCGCCCGGTTGTGATGCTGGATACGCGCAATGCCTTCGAGGTGGCGGTGGGGACCTTTGCCGGGGCAGTCGAGTACGGCATCCACAAGTTCAGCGACTTCCCTGCCGAGGTCGCCGCGCATCGGGCCGAACTGGAAGGCAAGACAGTGGTGTCGTTCTGCACCGGCGGAATCCGCTGCGAGAAGGCCGCCATCCATATGCAGGAAGTCGGCGTCGAGCACGTCTACCAGCTCGAGGGCGGCATCCTGAAGTACTTCGAGGAAGTCGGTGGCAGCCACTACCAGGGCGATTGCTTCGTCTTCGACTACCGCACCGCACTGAACCCGCAGCTGGAACCGGCCGGCCCCAAGCAATGCTTCGCCTGCCGCGCGGTGGTCACCGCCGAGGAGCAGCAGAGCCCGCTCTACGTGGTCGGCCAGAGCTGCCCTCACTGCGCCGCCGGCCAGGCCGCCGCCTGAACCCGGCCGCGCCCCCGGCGCGGGCCCGCGCCTCAGGCAGCCAGCAGGTGGTAGAGGTTGCGCAGCATCGCCGCGGTCGCCCCCCAGATGAAACGGTGGCCGCCGCCCTCGCGCGGGAACGGCATCGCATAGAACATGCGCTCACCGTCGACCCAGCGCAGCAGCCTGCGCTGGTGGTGGGCCGGGTCCATCAGAAATGACAAGGGCACCTCGAACACATCGGCCACCTCGCCGGCATTCGGGCGCAGCGTGAAGCCATCGCGTACCAGCCCCACCACCGGACTGACCAGGAAGCCGGTGCCGGTGATGTAATCGGGCAGGGTGCCGACCACCTCGACGAAATTGCGCGGCAGCCCCACCTCTTCCTCGGTCTCGCGCAATGCGGTCGTGATCCGGTCCGGGTCCGTCACGTCGAAGCTGCCGCCGGGAAAGCTGATCTGGCCCGCATGCGCGCTCAGGTTGGCATTGCGCTCGGTCAGCAGCACCGTCAGCCCATGCTCGCGCTCCACCAGCGGCATCAGCACGGCGGCATCGCGCAAGGCGCGGCCGCGGTCGTTGGCGCGGGAATCGTCGACCAGTTCGGGCTGCCAGGGGGGTGGCAGCTGCAGGCGCTGCCGGATGAAGCCCGGCTGCAGCCGCGAAGCGGCGATCGCCGGGTGGCGCGTATCGGTATCGAGGACGGGAAGGGCTTCGGGATCAAAGGCAGGGCGCATAGCGGCAGTAGTATGACAGAAGCCGCGCCGCAGCATATGAGGCGGCCGCAACCATGCAAAAAGGGCACCCGAAGGTGCCCCTGGAAAGCTGCCGACGGCCGGAGCCGCCGGAGTGACCGCCTTACTGAGCGGCAGCTGCCTTGGTCGAAGCCTTGGAAACCAGCTTTTCCTTGATACGAGCCGACTTGCCCGAGCGCTGGCGCAGGTAGTACAGCTTGGCGCGGCGCACGTCGCCGCGGCGCTTCACCTCGATGCCGGCGATCAGCGGCGAGTACAGCTGGAACGTACGTTCCACGCCCTCACCCGACGAGATCTTGCGCACGATGAAGGACGAGTTCAGGCCGCGGTTGCGCTTGGCAATCACGACGCCTTCGTACGCCTGCACGCGCTTGCGGTTACCTTCCACCACGTTCACGTTGACCACCACGGTGTCGCCGGGGGCGAACGCGGGAATGGTCTTGTTGGCGGTCAGACGAGCGATCTCGTCCTTTTCGATTTGCTCGATGATGTTCATCGTTTTTCTCCTAGACCATCATACCGGCGTTGTGTGCCCCAGGCATTGCCCGGGCCCCGGCAGAGGATGGGGTTTTCACTTGGCGGGAGCGAGCTCCCGCCCTTCCTTCGCGGACCACTCCGACAGAAACTTCTCGTCGGCGCGGGTCAGCAAACCCTGCTTGCGAGCCGCCTCGATCAGGTCGGGACGCTTGCTCGCGGTGTTGGCGAGCGCCTGACGGCGCCGCCATTTTTCAATCTCGGCATGATGGCCACCGAGGAGAATCTCGGGTACGCGCACGCCTTCATACACTTCCGGCCGCGTATAGTGCGGACAGTCGAGCAGGCCATTGACGAAACTGTCCTGTACCGCCGACTGCGCATCGCCCAGCACGCCGGGCAGATGTCGCACCACCGCGTCGATCAGCGCCATGGCCGGCAATTCGCCGCCCGACAGCACGAAATCGCCGAGGCTGATTTCCTCATCCACGCGCCGATCGATCAGGCGCTGGTCGATCGCCTCGTAGCGACCGCACAACAGCACCAGGCCGGGACGCTGCACCAGTTCCATCACCTTGGCATGGTCCAGGCGCGCGCCCTGCGGCGACATCAGCACCGTATGCGGCCGCTCGACGCCGGCCTGCGCCTGCACGGCAGCCGCCGCATCGAGAGCGTCCTCCAGCGGCTTGGCCAGCATCACCATGCCGGGGCCGCCGCCGTACGGGCGATCATCGATCGTGCGGTAGTTATCAGCGGTGAAATCGCGCGGATTCCAGGTCCGCAACGCGTAGCGCTGCTGCTGGGCTGCCCGGCTGGTGATGCCCCAGTCGGTCAGCGCACGAAACATCTCGGGAAACAGCGTGATCACATCGAACTGCATCCGCCCCTCCCCCACCACGCCGCCACCGCGCGGCTGGCCAATCAGTAATCCAGCCCCCAGTCCACCACGATGCGCCTGGCCGCTGTATCGACCTCGCGCAGATAGGCATCGACGAAGGGGATCAAACGCTCGCCCGGCTTGCCATCGGGCAGCGTGCAGGCGACCTGCAGAATCTGGTGCGCGCCATTGTCGATCAGGCCGGACACCTCGCCGAGGGATTCCCCCGACTCGTTGCTGACGGCACAACCGATCAGGTCGACCCAGTAGAATTCGTTTTCCTGCGGCGCCGGGAAGTCGGCACGACGGACCCAGACGCGGCGCCCCTTGAGCGCCTCGGCCAGGTTGCGGTCTGCCACGCCGGCAGCCTGCGCGACCACCGTACCGCTGTGCTCGCGCGCCTGCGCGATCTTCAGGCACAGTGGCGGCACCCCGGCATCCGCACTGCCGGCGAGGCCGGGCCGCGGTACGGCGAGCAGCCACCAGCGACGTGCATTCAGCAATGCTTCGGCGTCCTGGGCATGCGGCTGGACCTTGATCCAGCCACGGATGCCATAGGCAGCACCGACGTAGCCGACCTCCACCAGATCTTCCGGCAGGGCATCGGCATGAACCAGTGCCGCAGGCAACCTGGCAGGCTGCGGGGCGGCGGGCGAAGTCAACGGCCGCCGCGGCGCGGCGCCCTGCTTGCGTTCAGTCACGGCAGGAGGACAGATCTGTGCCGGAGACTGCCAGCCACGCACACGGCATGGCCAGGCGCATCTCCCGGCTCAAGCCGATCAGGCAGCGGCCTTGGCGGCGCCTTGCTTGACCAGGCGCGCCACGGTCGGCGACAGCTGGGCACCGACGCCTTGCCAGTAGGTCAGGCGGTCGGCGACAACGCGCAGGCCTTCGGCGCCGTCGGCAGCCAGGGGGTTGTAGAAGCCGATACGCTCGATGAAACGGCCATCACGGCGGTTACGCGAGTCGGTAGCGACGATGTTGAAGAACGGGCGCTTTTTGCTGCCGCCGCGAGCCAGACGGATGACGACCATGGATGAATTCCTCAGAAAACGGGGTGTTCGAACACGAAACACGAGAGTATAGCCCAATTCTCAAGGCCAAACAAACACTTAGCCAATTGACTGTGCACGGCAGGGCAGGCATGGTGGCGGGAACCCCTGCGAAGGAGCGCATCATGAGGATCCTGCCGCACTTCCACCCGGGCCGCGCGCTGGCCGCCTGGCGCAGCGCCGCCCTGCTCCCCTGCATGCTGTGCCTGGCTGCCCCAGTGCGGGCGGCCCTCCCGCTCAACGAGATCAAACTGCCGCCGGGCTTCCACATCGAACTGCTCAGCGACAAGGTGCCGGATGCCCGCGGCATGACGTTCTCACCGGGCGGCACACTCTTCGTCGGCACAAGTGCAAAAGGAAAAGTCTACGCCATCTCCGATCCGCTGGGGCCGCGGCCACGGGTGCGCACCATTGCCAGCGACCTGACCATGCCGGTCGGCGTCGCTTTCCGCAACGGCGCGCTCTACGCTTCCTCGGTTTCGCGCATTGTCCGGCTGGATGGGATCGAGGCACGCCTGGACGACCCGCCGCAGCCGGTGACGGTCAGCGACCGTTTTCCGAGCGAGACTCACCACGGCTGGAAATTCATCGCTTTCGGACCCGATGGCTACCTCTACGTGCCGGTCGGCGCGCCCTGCAATATCTGCGCGCCGGACGAGAACCGCTACGCCAATATCATGAAGATGCGGCCCGACGGCTCCGACCTGCAGGTCGTGGCCAAGGGGGTGCGCAACAGCGTGGGATTCGACTGGAATCCGGCTTCCGGTGAATTCTGGTTCACCGACAACGGACGGGACTGGATGGGCGATGACCAGCCCGACGACGAACTCAACCGCCTGTCCCGCCCCGGCCAGCACTTCGGCTACCCCTACTGCCATGCCGGCGACATCCCCGATCCCGAATTCGGCAAGCAGCGCCCGTGCTCGGAATTCGCGCCGCCCGCCGCCAAGCTCGGCGCCCATGTCGCCGCCCTTGGCATGCGCTTCTACACAGGCAATGCGTTTCCGCCGGAATACCGGCGCAATACGATCTTCATCGCCGAGCACGGCAGCTGGAACCGCAGCACACCAGTCGGCTACCGGGTGGTACGGGTGATGCTGGATCAACAGGGCAAGGTCACCGGCCAACAGGTGTTCGCGGAGGGCTGGCTGCGCCGGGGCAAGCCTTGGGGCCGCCCGGTCGACGTGCAGGTCGCACCCGACGGCTCCCTGCTGGTCAGCGACGACTTCGCCGGTGCCATCTACCGGATCCGCTACGCACCGTAGCGCCCTGCCCGTCCAGCCACCCGAACTGCCCCGAAACGGGGAAACAATCCGTTACACCGGTAACGCGATTCGCATAGGCGCACTCGGAGCGCATGCGTACCATGAAGCCATCTCGTGAACCCATCCGCGCGACAGGCTTCTGGAAATCCGTATGCTTTCCCGCTCCCCCCTGCGCAACGGCGTGGCCGGCCTGGCACTGCTTGCAGGCCTGCTCGGCACCGCGGCGATCAGCCACGCACAGGTCGCCTTCTGGCACCAGGCGCGCCCCGATGCCCGCCAGGCAGGCCCGCGCGCGCAAGCAGGCGGCTGGGAGATGGCAAGCGTGCGGGCCGAAAGCCGCGACCATGTCCGCGCGCAGATCGAGCGGATGGAAGCAAGGGCCCGCGCCGACGATCGCCTGAGCGGGCGCCCCGCGCCCTCTCCAGCCGCCTTGCGCAATGAGGAGCGCCCCCCACCCGCCGAACGGGAACGACCGTCCGACAATGCGCGCGGCGATCCGCGCGCGACCGGGATGGGTCCGGGCTGGCAGGCGCGCGAGCGCGAAAACGGCCGCTGAGCAAGGGGCCGGATCGGCGCCCACCCCTGGCTGGCTGCAACGCCTGGCATCCTGCCCCCCCCTGAACTCCACGAGCTTGCCCGCGCGGCAAGCTCCACCACCGCAAGCCCCCACCCTACATGTGGCGACGATGGCAAGGTACGGCCATCGCGCCTCGCCACGGCTTACAATGTGACCCGCCGCACGCTGGCCGCCAGTCAGCACGCCGCCCGGCGGGGGTGCCTGCCCGCCGCATGACCGGATCCCGTTCTGCCATGTCCGCTGCAAGCCAAGCCTCTGCCACGCCCTCCACTGCCAATGCCCGCCCGGCACGCGGCAAGTCCAAGCTGGCCACCGTCGCGCTCGCCTTCCTGCTGGGCAGCCTCGGGGCACACCGCTTCTACCTTGCCGGCGTGCGCGACCGCTACGGCTGGATGCACCTGCTCGCCACGCTGGCCGGCACGATCGGCGTGGCCTCGCTGCTGGCCGATGCCGGCAATCCGGTATTGAACTGGGTCTTCGCCGTGCTCGGCGGCACCTCGCTGACCTCGGCCTTCCTGGCTGCGATCGTCTACGGCCTGCGGCCGGACGAAAAATGGGATGCGCGCTTCAACCCGCACGGCGCACCGACCCGCTCCGGCTGGCCCGTCGTCATCTTGGTGATCCTTTCGCTGCTGATCGGCACCGGCCTGTTGATGGCCGGCCTGGCCATCAGTTTCCAGACCTACTTCGAATCGCAGGTAGAAGCTGCGCGCGCGCTGTCACAGTAGCGCCGAAACCGCGCCGCGGCAGCCGGGGAAGCCGGAAGCGGGCACGCGCCCCGACCGCCGTGCGCACTCAGAAAAGCGATCCCTGGCGCGGCGCCGGTGGCGCAGGAAGGGCCGGCGGCCGGAAGCGCGAGGTGTCCAGCTCATAGCGGTTGTAGCGGTAGCCCAGCCGGTCGGCCGCCTTGTAGAAGCGCTGGCGCAACAGGTCGGCCCAGATGCCGGTGCCGCGCATGCGCGAGGCAAAATCCGCGTCGTAGTCCTTGCCGCCGCGCATGTCGCGCACCCGGTTCATCACGCGCTCGGCCCGGTCCGGAAAGTGTGCCTGCAGCCACTCCTCGAACAGGGGCCTCACCTCCCACGGCAGCCGCAGCACGATGTAGTTGGCATAGACCGCGCCGGCTTCGCGCGCCGCCTCGAGGATGCGCTCCAGGTCCGGCTCGGTGACGAAGGGAATCAGGGGCGCCACGCTGACACCCACCGGAATGCCGGCCTCGCTGAGCGTGCGGATCGTGCGCAGCCGGCGCGATGGCGCCGCCGCACGCGGCTCCAGGGTGCGCGCCAGTCCGGCATCCAACGTGGTGATGGTGACGGCGGCCACGGCCAGGCGCTTGGCCGCCATCGGCGCCAGCAGGTCGATATCCCGCTCGATCAGCGCCGACTTCGTGATCAGCGCGACCGGATGGTCGCAAGCGTGCAGCACCTCGAGCACGCTGCGGGTGATGCGGTGTTCGCGCTCGATGGGCTGGTAGGCATCCGTATTGACGCCCAGCGCGATGGTCTCGCAGCGATAGAACGGTCGCGACAGGGCATGGCGCAAGCGCTCGGCGGCATTGGCCTTGGCGAACAGCCGGCTCTCGAAATCCAGCCCGGGAGACAGATCGAGGTAAGCGTGGGTCGGCCGCGCGAAGCAATAGATGCAGCCATGCTCACAGCCGCGATAGGGATTCAGCGAGACATCGAAGGGAATATCCGGCGACGCGTTACGCGTCAGGATCGAGCGCGCCTGTTCGAGGGTGACATGGGTGACCAGCCGCGGCCCCGCCTCGCTGGCGGGGGCCTCCACCGCGTCGGCGCGCGCGGGCATCTCGCCGGCCGGCGCCCAGCCGTCGTCGAACGCCTCGCGCCGGTCGCGCTCGAAGCGTCCCTGCAGGTTGCTGACGGCACCCCGCCCCTTGCTCGGCGCGGGCGGCCGCCCTGGACGTCCGGAATCTCCCATACCTGGCCAGCCCGGCGCCTCAGTTACGCCCGGCGCCGGCCGCCGGCGCCTTCTCTTCGACGGAAATGGCCAGGGTCTCCTTGATCTCTTCCATCACCACATAGCTCTTGGACTGGGCCGCGCCGGGCAACTGCAGCAGGATGTCACCCAGCAGGCGGCGATACTCGCCGATCTCGCGGATGCGCGCCTTGATCAGGTAGTCGAAGTCACCCGACACCAGGTGGCATTCCAGCACCTCCGGGATGCGCAGCACCTCGCGCCGGAACTGCTCGAACATATTGCCCGACTTGTCGCGCAGCGTGATCTCCACGAATACCAGCAGGGCACTACCCAGCAGCACCGGGTTCAGGCGCGCGTGGTAGCCCATGATGACACCATCGCGCTCGAGCCGCTTGACCCGCTCGATGCAGGGCGTGATGGTCAGGCCCACAGCCTCGGCAAGGTCCTTCATCGACATGCGCCCGTCCGCCTGCAGCAAGGCCAGGATCCTACGGTCCAGCCGGTCCAGGCTGCGCACGGGTTGCCGACTCGTTCTCATGATTTCTTCCTGTTTATCGAAATTTTTCGACAACTATAACTAGCGTATTTTCAATAGCATAGTAGTAAATGCTTCCGTGACTGGTTCTCCCAGTTACGCCCCCAACGCCGGATGCCCGGTCGACCAGTCGGAGTGAGTGGAAATGCGCGTTCTTGTTCTTGGCAGCGGTGTGATCGGTGTCACCAGCGCCTGGTATCTGGCCCAGGCCGGACACGAGGTCACGGTGGTAGACCGCGAGGCCGGACCGGCGCTGGAAACGAGCTTCGCCAACGCCGGCCAGATCTCACCGGGCTATGCGTCGCCCTGGGCGGCCCCCGGCGTGCCGCTCAAGGCCATCAAGTGGATGTTCCAGCAGCACGCGCCGCTGAGCATCCGCCCCGACGGCACGCTGTTCCAGCTGCGCTGGATCTGGCAGATGCTGCTGAACTGCAGCGCCGACCGCTATGCCGTCAACAAGGAACGGATGGTGCGCCTGGCTGAGTACAGCCGCGACTGCATCCGCGCACTGCGGGCCGACACCGGCATCGCCTATGAGGGCCGCACGCAGGGCACCCTGCAACTGTTCCGCACCGAAGCGCAACTGGCTGGTGCAGCCAAGGACATCGCCGTCCTCGACCAGGCCGGCGTGCCCTACGAACTGCTCTCGCGCGAACAACTCGCGAGCGCAGAGCCGGCGCTGGCCACGGTCAGCCACAAGCTGACCGGCGGCCTGCGCCTGCCCAATGACGAGACCGGCGACTGCCAGCTGTTCACGCGCCGGCTCGCCGCGATGGCCGAAGCCCAGGGCGTGCGCTTCCTCTTCAACCGCACCATCGGCAACCTGCTCACGCGCGGCGACGCGGTGACCGGCGCCATGGTGGACGGCGAGCCGATGTCGGCAGACCTGGTGGTGGTGGCGCTGGGCAGCTGGTCGACGCAGATGGTCAAGCCCTTCCTGTCCGGCCTTTCCGACCTGCCTGTCTATCCGCTCAAGGGCTTCTCCATCACGGTGCCGATGAACGACGCCTCGCGCAGCCCGGTCTCCACCGTGCTGGATGAAACGTTCAAGGTGGCCATCACGCGCTTCGACGACCGCATCCGGGTCGGCGGCATGGCGCAGATCGTCGGCTATGACCGTTCGCTGGACCCAGCCAAGCGCCGCACGCTGGAACACGTGGTCACCGACCTGTTCCCGGGCGCCGGCGACGTCAGCCGCGCCACCTTCTGGACCGGCCTGCGGCCGATGACGCCGGATGGCACGCCCATCGTCGGGCCGACCCCGGTCAAGGGCCTGTGGCTGAACACCGGCCACGGCACGCTGGGCTGGACCATGGCCTGCGGCTCGGGCAAGCTGCTGTCCGATCTGGTGTCGGGCGCCAAGCCGGCCATCCGCGCCGACGACCTGTCGGTCTCGCGCTACCTGCACGACACGCAGCGGCACACCTCGCCGCGCCCGGCCGTGGCCTGAAGGCCTGGAGGCCCGGAGAACGGCCTCCGCCGGTCTTCCCGGCAGCGGCGCCTGCCGCGCGCACCCATGAGAACGGGCGCTTCCGGTCGGAAGCACCCGTTTTTGCTTTCCTTTCCGCTTGCCTGACGGCGTCGCGCATCCCGCCGGCCCGTGACGGCATGCGCCCGGCGAGGTCCAGGGCCGCCGATTCGCCTCTTGCCCAGAGCATGCCCTGGATTGTTGTGCAGCAGGTCTCGCCCGCCGCCCTTCTCGCTGGCCTGTGGCAGGTGCGTACTGGATGAAAAAAAACCGTTCGCGGGTGCCCCCGGGAACGGCTCTTGCGATGCGGTCGGTGCTGGCCCCGCGGGGCCAGCCAGCGGGACTCAGCCCAGTGCCGCCACCAGCTCGGGCACGACCGTGTTCAGGTCGCCCACCAGGCCGTAGTCGGCCACGGAGAAGATCGGCGCCTCCGGATCCTTGTTGATCGCTACGATCACCTTGGAGTCCTTCATGCCAGCCAGATGCTGGATCGCGCCGGAAATACCGACAGCGATGTACAGCTGCGGTGCCACGATCTTGCCGGTCTGGCCGACCTGGTAATCATTCGGCACGAAGCCGGCATCGACAGCGGCGCGCGAAGCGCCCAGCGCCGCGCCCAGCTTGTCGGCCAGCGGCGTCAGCACCTTGGTGTAGTTCTCGCCAGAGCCCACGCCACGGCCGCCGGAGACGACGATCTTGGCAGCAGTCAGTTCCGGACGGTCGCTCTTCGCCACTTCACGCGAAACGAACTGCGAGACGCCGGCATCGGCCACGGCCGGCAGGCTTTCGACGGCAGCCGATCCGCCTTCGGCAGCGGCGGCGTCAAAGGCGGTACCACGCACGGTGATGACCTTGACCTTGTCGGCCGATTTCACGGTGGCGATGGCATTGCCGGCGTAGATCGGACGCTCGAAGGTGTCCGGGGCATCGACCTTGGAGATCTCCGAGATCTGGGCCACGTCCAGCTTGGCGGCCACGCGCGGCAGGATGTTCTTGCCGTACGGGGTGGCGGGCGCCAGGATGTGGCTGTAGTCGTTGGCGATGGCCAGCGCCTGCTCGGCCACGTTCTCGGCCAGGCCGTCGCCGAAGTACGGCGCATCGGCCAGCAGCACCTTGGTGACGCCGGCGATCTTGGCGGCGGCGGCAGCGGCGGCCGCTGCATTGGAGCCGGCCACCAGCACGTGGACGTCGCCACCGCACTGGGCGGCTGCGGTCACCGTGTTCAGCGTGGCGGCCTTGATGGTTTGGTTGTCGTGTTCAGCAATGACGAGTGCAGTCATGTTCTCTCTCCCCGCGCTCAGATGACCTTGGCTTCGTTCTTCAGCTTTTGCACCAGCGTGGCGACGTCCGGCACCATCACGCCCGCGCTGCGCTTGGCCGGCTCGACGACCTTCAGCGTGGTCAGGCGCGGCTTGACGTCGACACCGAGGTCTTCCGGCTTGACGGTGTCCAGCGGCTTCTTCTTGGCCTTCATGATGTTCGGCAGCGTGACGTAGCGCGGCTCGTTCAAGCGCAGGTCGGTGGTCACCACCGCCGGCAGCGACAGCGACAGCGTTTCCAGGCCGCCGTCGACTTCACGGGTCACCGAAGCCTTGCCGTCGGCCACGACCACCTTGGAGGCGAAAGTCGCCTGCGGCAGGCCGGCCAGCGCGGCCACCATCTGGCCGGTCTGGTTGGAATCGTCGTCGATGGCCTGCTTGCCCAGGATCACCAGCTGCGGCTGCTCCTTGTCGATCAGGGCCTTCAGCAGCTTGGCCACGGCCAGCGGCTGCAGGTCTTCGCTCGACTCCACCAGAATGCCGCGGTCGGCACCGATGGCCATCGCGGTGCGCAGCGTTTCCTGGCACTGGGCCACGCCGCAGGACACGGCGATCACCTCGGTGGCCACGCCGGCTTCCTTCAGACGCACCGCTTCTTCCACGGCGATTTCGTCAAAGGGGTTCATGCTCATCTTGACGTTGGCCAGATCCACGCCCGTGCCGTCCGACTTCACCCGGACCTTGACGTTGTAGTCCACCACGCGCTTGACTGCGACGAGTACTTTCATGCGCTCACTCCACTGATCACTGATAGTCAGAAATTTGCATCGCTCGCCATTATAACCACCGGTCTGGCGGCGCCTTAGTTTTTCGAACGATCGTACTATTTTATCGGTAAAGAATTGCCGGGCATAGCCCGGCAAGCTCGAAAACCCAGGTCAATTGTGCCGCAGGATGCCCTGCGGCGGCGAATTCGCCTCTGTTTTTCGACTTACCACGCGGTAATCACGGAGTCCTTGTAGGTCGCCTGGATGTATTGCTTCACCTCGGCCGAGTGATAGGCCTTGAGCAGCTTGGCCACCCAAGGCTTGTTCTTGTCGGCTTCGCGCACGGCGATCAGGTTGGCGTACGGCCCCTTCGGACCTTCCATGGCGATCGCGTCCTTGGTCGGCGACAGGCCTGCCGATTCCGCGTAGTTGCCGTTGATGGCGGCGGCGTCGAGATCGTCCAGCGAGCGCGGCAGCTGGGCGGCGTCCAGTTCCACGATCTTCAGCTTCTTCGGGTTCTCGGTGATGTCCAGCGGCGTCGCCTTCAGGCCGGCATCCGCACGCAGCTTGAGCAGGCCCTTGCTCTGCAGCAGCAGCAGGCCGCGGCCGCCGTTGGTGGGATCGTTGGGCACGCCCAGGCGCGCGCCGGCCTTGAGCTGGTCGAGCGACTTGACCTTCTTCGAGTAGATGCCCATCGGGAAGGTCACGGTGAAGCCCGCGTTGGCGAACTTGTAGCCGCGGTCCTTCATCTGCGCTTCCAGGTAGGGCAGGTGCTGGTAGCTGTTGGCGTCGAGGTCGCCGGCGGCCAGTGCGGCGTTCGGCTGGATGTAGTCGCTGAACTCGACCACCTGGATGTTGAGGCCGTCGCGCGCGGCGACCTTCTTCACCTGCTCCATGATCTGGGCGTGCGGGCCGCCGGTGACCCCGATCTTGATCGGCTTGTCCTGCGCCGCGGCCTGGCCGGCCGCGGCCACGCCGAACACGAGGGCGGCAGCGCCCAGGATGGTTTGCAGCACGTTACGACGTTGCATCTTGTGACTTCCCTGTCTGTGATGGCTGGAGATGACTGGCGGCGGCGCGATTCGCTCCGGCTCCGCCTACTTGTGGCTGATGCGGCGGACCAGCCAGTCGCCGAAGCTCTGCACGGCCTGCACGAACACGATCAGGATCACCACCACCGCCACCATCACCTCGGTGATGTAGCGCTGGTAGCCATAGCGGATGCCCAGGTCGCCCAGGCCGCCGCCGCCGATCGCGCCGGCCATGGCCGAGTAGCCGACCAGGCTGACGAAGGTGATGGTCAGGCCGGCGACGATGCCTGGCATGGCCTCGGGCAGCAATACCTTCCAGACGATCTGCCAGGTCGTCGCACCCATCGACTGGGCTGCCTCGACCAGCCCCTTGTCGACCTCGCGCAGCGCCGACTCCACCAGCCGCGCGATGAACGGGATGGCCGCGATGGTCAGCGGCACGACCGCCGCGGCGGTACCGATCGACGAGCCGACGATGAAGCGCGTGAACGGAATCACCACCACCAGCAGGATGATGAAGGGAATCGAGCGCACCGCGTTGGCGACCACGCCGATGGTGCGGTTGAACAGCGGATTCGACAGCACGCCGCCACGGTCGGTCAGGTGCAGCAGCACGCCCAGCGGCACGCCGAACAGCGCACCGACCACGCCCGAGATGCTGACCATCAGCAGCGTCTCGTTGAACGAGGTCAGAAACAGGTCAAACATCTCAGACCACATGCTCGAGCTCCTCGACCACCACGCCCTGCTCCTGCAGGTATGCCATCGCCGCCTTCACGTCGGCCAGTTCGCCGGTGGCCATGATGGCCAGCGAACCGAAGGCCTGCCCCTGGATCTCGTCGATGTGGCCGTGCAGGATGTTGAAATCGAGCCCGTGGCGGCGGATCGCCTGGGCCAGCACCGGCTGGTCCACGCCTTCGCCGGTGAAAGCCAGGCGGTAGACGTGGTCGCGGCCGTTGCCGAGCCGGCTCTCCACGCGCTTGAGCACGCTGGCCGGCAGTTCCTGCGCGATCACGTCGCCGATCATGGCACGCGTGACTTCGTGCTGCGGGCGCAGGAAGACATCGATCACGCGCCCCTGCTCCACCACGCGACCGGCGTCGAGCACCGCGACGCGGTCGCATACCTGCTTGATGACCTCCATCTGGTGCGTGATCATCACGATGGTCAGGCCGAGTTCGCTATTGATCTTGCGCAGCAGCTCCAGGATGGCGCGCGTGGTCTCCGGGTCGAGCGCCGAGGTGGCCTCGTCCGACAGCAATACCTTGGGCTTGCTGGCCAGCGCTCGCGCGATGCCCACGCGCTGCTTCTGGCCGCCGCTGATCTGCGCCGGGTAGCGGTCCTTCAGCTTGTCGAGACCCACCAGCTCCAGCAGCGGCATCACGGCGGCGGCGATCTGCTGCTTGTTCTGGCCGGCCAGTTCCAGCGGCAGGGCCACGTTGTCGTAGACCGTGCGCGAAGACAGCAGGTTGAAATGCTGGAAGATCATGCCGATCTCGCGGCGCGCCTGCCGCAGCGCGCCCTTGTCGAGCGCGGTCAGGTCCTGGCCCGCCACGATGACGCGGCCGCTGGTCGGACGGTTGAGCAGGTTGATGGCGCGCACCAGGGTGCTCTTGCCGGCGCCGCTGCGGCCGATGATGCCAAAGACCTCGCCTGCCGCGATGGACAGGCTGACGTCCCGCAATGCATGCACTTCGCCCGACGCACCGGGAAAGCGCTGCGAGAGACCTTGCAGTTCGATCATGAGAGAAGACGAAAAGAAAACGGCAACAGGCGAGAAGGTCTCCAGCGCTGTTGCCGCACATTATTTTTCTGCGAGGCGCCTATTCTATGCGAACCGCCTCATACCAGAAACGAATTTTTTCCGATTCTCTTATACCAATAGCGCATAAAGCGATGGGAAATCCGCCAGGAATAACACCTTGAAGTGATGTATAAGTTACATCATGCCCGCCAAGCGGGCGCACGCTTGTCGAGGAAGGCCTGCACGCCCTCCAGTGCCGACTCATCCATCATATTGCAGGCCATGGTCTGGCCGGCCAGTTGGTAGGCGGCCTCGATACCCATTTCGAGCTGGCGGTAGAACAGGCCCTTGCCTGCCGCGACCGCCGCCGCCGGCTTTGCGCAGATGCTGGCGGCCAGCCGCGCCACCTCCGCATCGAGCGCCTGCAGCGCCACCGCGGTGTTGATCAGGCCGCGCTCGCGAGCCGCCTGGGCGCTGATCATGTCACCGGTCAGCAGCATCTCCATGGCCTGCTTGCGGCCCAGGTTGCGCGACAGCGCCACACCCGGCGTCGAGCAGAACAGCCCCAGGTTGACGCCGGAGACGGCGAAGCGCGCATCGTCGGCCGCGACCGCGAGATCGCACATGGCCACCAGCTGGCAGCCGGCCGCGGTGGCGATGCCGTGCACGCGGGCAATGACCGGCTGCGGCATCTTCTGGATCGCCATCATCACGCGCGTGCAGCGTTCGAACAGGCGGCGATAGTAATCGTGCGAAGGCTGCGCGCGCATCTCGCGCAGGTCGTGCCCGGCGCAGAAAGCGCGCCCCGCGCCGGCCAGCACCACCACGCGCACGGCCGGGTCGGAAGCGATACGCGCCAACGCGGCCGACAGCGCGTCGAGCAGCCCTTCGGACAGCGCGTTGAAGGCGTCCGGGCGGTTGAGCGTGAGGCGCAGCACGCCCGGCGCGTCGAGTGATTCCTGCAGCAAGGGCGCGGCCGCCCTGTTATCCGATTCGGCCATGATCCAGTCTCCAGTGCCGGCGGCGCGGGCGCGCCGTCAGCCCTCCATCAGCACTTTCAGGTGCGCGGCCACGCTGCGCGCCAGCGCACTCAGGTTGTAGCCCCCCTCGAGGCAGCTGACGATGCGTCCCTGCGCGTGGCGACGCGCCACTTCGAGCAGGCGCTCGGTGATCCAGGCGTAGTCCTGCTCGACCAGGCCCATCTGCCCCATATCATCCTCGCGATGGGCATCGAAGCCGGCCGAGATGAACAGCATCTGCGGCTTGAACTCCTCCAGCCGGGGCAGCCAGATCGTCTCGGCCACCTCGCGCACCGCCATGCCGTTCGAGTAGGCCGGCAACGGGATGTTCGACATGTTCGGCGCGATCGTTTCCGCGCCGCTGTAGGGATAGAACGGGTGCTGGAAGAAGCTGCACATCAGCACGCGCCGGTCGCCGCGGAAGGCCGCCTCGGTACCGTTGCCGTGGTGCACGTCGAAGTCGACGATGGCGACCCGCTCCAGCCCGTGCGCCTCCAGCGCGTGCCGCGCAGCGATCGCCACATTGTTGTAGAAGCAGAAGCCCATGGCACGGTCGGGCTCGGCATGGTGGCCCGGCGGCCGCACGCAGCAGAAGGCGTTCTCCAGCTCGCCGGCGATCACCGCATCGGTCGCCGCCACCGCGGCGCCGGCCGCGTGCGCGGCCGCCTCCAGCGTGCGGGGGTTCATCAGCGTATCGGGATCGATCGGGTGGTAGCCGCTGGCCGGGCTCGCCGCGGCCAGCGCGGCGAGATAGTCGGGACGATGGACGCGCTCGAGATGCGCGGCGGTGGCCGGCGGCGCTTCGCGCCGGTCCAGCAGGCCGTCGAGACCGTGCGAGATCAGGTGGTCTTCGATCGCCTGCAGCCGCTCCGGGCATTCGGGATGGAAATGCCCCATCTCGTGCAACAGGAAGGACGGATGGGTGTAGTAGCCGGTCGGCATGCTCTGCTCTTGTCAGGCCCGTGGCGGGGTAAATTTGTCTCCAATCGCTACGTTAGCACAGGAGGCCGGTCCCGCCCAATGCGCGCGGCGTGGACGCCGCATCCGCTATACTCAAGCGCACTTGCAAAGGACAACATGACCGATTCACAGCGTTCCCTGCGCCGCCCGCTGCTGGGCGCCGCGATCGCCGCCGCGGGCCTGGGCCTGTGCGGCCTCTCCCCCCTGTCGATGGCCGCCGGCAAGCGCCGTGTCGCCCTGCGCGAAGAGGAGATCGAACCCGGACGCTACCGCGACAACGCGCAGACGCAGGCCTTCATCGACGACATGGCGACCCGCCACGGCTTCGCGCGCGAACAGCTCGCCGACTGGTTCGGCCAGACCGTGTATTCGGCGACCGTGGCACGCCTGATCCTGCCGCCGGCCACGCCAGGACGCAAGAGTTGGCGCGCCTATCGCTCGCGCTTCATCGAACCGATCCGCATCAACGCCGGCGTGCGCTTCTGGCAGCAGAACCGCGCCACGCTGCGCCGCGCCGAGGCCGAGTTCGGCGCGCCCGCCTCGGTGATCGTCGGCATCATCGGGGTGGAGACCATCTACGGCCGCGACATGGGCACCTTCCGCGTGATGGACTCGCTCTCCACGCTGGCCTTCGACTACCCCGCCACGCCCAACCGGGACGCGCGCAGCGCGATGTTCCGCAACCAGCTGTCCGACTACCTGCTGTGGTGCCGCGACACCGGCACCGACGTCTTCTCCGTGCTGGGCTCCTATGCCGGCGCCGTCGGCATCCCGCAGTTCATGCCGACCAGCCTGCGCGAGTACGCCATCGACTACGACGGTGACGGCCACGTCGACCTGCGCAACAGCCCCACGGATGCCATCGGCAGCGTCGGCCGCTTTCTCCAGCTGCACGGCTGGGAAGCGGGCCGCCCGGTGGTGTGGCGCATCGCCGGCGACGACGGCAGCCGGGGCGTGGCCGCCGCCGCGGCCGACGGCGAACCCTGGCCCACGCGCACGCTGAACCAGTTGCTCAAGGCCGGGCTGCGTGTGGATGAACCCATCGACCTGGCGAGCGAAGGCGAAACCGGCGTGCTGATCGCCGACCTGCCCACGCCGGACCAGCCGACCGAATACCGCGTCGGGCTGCGCAATTTCTACGTGCTGACGCGCTACAACCGCAGCTTCTTCTATGCGCTCGCGGTGTACGAGCTGGGAGAAGCCGTCAAGGCGGCGATGAGCTGAGACGGCAGGAAACGGGAAAATGCCCCGGCGGTGCGCCGACGCCGCCGGTCCCACGGCGCGGCTTGACACGGTTGCTCTCCCGCAACCCGCAGGGGGCTGCAGAACGAGCGGCGCAAGACCAGCCTCAGGCCGGGAACACGCCTGTCGACAGGTAGCGGTCGCCGCGGTCGCACACCACGAAGACGATGGTGGCATTCTCGACTTCCTCGGCAACGCGCAGGGCAACGCACAGCGCGCCAGCCGCCGAGATGCCGCAGAAGATGCCCTCCTCGCTCGCCATGCGGCGCGCCATGTGCTCGGCATCCGCCTGGCTGACGGGCTCGGTGCGGTCGATGAACTTCGGATCGTAGATCTTGGGCAGGTAGGCTTCCGGCCATTTACGTATGCCCGGAATGCGCGACCCCTCGGCCGGCTGCGCTCCGACGATCTGGACGGCGGGATTCTGCTCTTTCAGGTACCGCGACACGCCGGTGATGGTGCCGGTGGTCCCCATGGCGGAGACGAAATGCGTGACGCGCCCTTCCGTATCGCGCCAGATCTCGGGACCCGTGGTCTCGTAGTGCGCCAATGGGTTGTCCGGATTGGCGAACTGGTCGAGGATCACCCCCTTGCCCTCGCGCTGCATCGACTCCGCCAGGTCGCGCGCATACTCCATGCCGCCCTTGACGGGCGTGAGCAGGATCTCGGCGCCGTAGGCCGCCATGCTCTGGCGGCGCTCGAGGCTCAGGTCCTCGGGCATGATCAGCACCATCTTGTAGCCGCGGATCGCCGCCGCCATGGCCAGCGCGATACCGGTATTGCCCGAGGTGGCTTCGATCAGGGTGTCGCCCGGCTTGATGCGGCCGCGCGCCTCGGCGCGGGCGATCATCGACACGGCGGGCCGGTCCTTGACCGAGCCGGCCGGGTTGTTGCCCTCGAGCTTGCCGAGAATCACATTGCCGCGTTCGGCGTTGCCCGCCCCGGGGATGCGCTGCAGTTGCACCAGCGGGGTGTTGCCGATGGTGTCTTCGATCGTCTTGTAGGCCATGGTGCTGGATCATCAATGTCGGCGGACATTGTAATGCAGCGGCCTGTCCCTTGCCGGCGACGCCCCGGCAAGGGACGGTCGGCGCTCAGCCCTGCTCGCGGCCCTTGCCGAGCAGGTGGTAGAGCAGGATCGCGCCGAAGGTGGCGGTGCCGATGCCGCCCAGGGTCATGCCGCCCAGCTTCAACGTCAGGTCGCCGGCGGCCACGGTCAGCGTGGCGCCCACCGTGATCAGGTTGCGGGAACTGGAGAAGTCCACATGGTTCTGCACCCAGATACGGCCGGCGGTGGCCGAGATCAGGCCGAACACGACGATGGTCAGGCCACCGATCACCGGTCCGGGAATGGTCAGGATCAGTGCGCCGAACTTGGGCGAGAAGCCCAGCACGAGAGCCACCGCGGCCGCCACCACGAAGATCAGCGTGGAGTAGATGCGCGTCACCGCCATCACGCCCATGTTCTCCGCATAGGTGGTCACGCCGGTGCCGCCGCCGCTGGCCGAGATCATGGTGGCGATGCCATCGCCGATGAAGGCGCGGCCGATATAGGGATCCAGGTTGCGGCCGGTCATCACGCCGATGGCCTTGATGTGGCCGAGGTTCTCGGCCACCAGCACGATGGCCACCGGGGCGATCAGCAACATCGCATTGGCGTCGAACACCGGCGCGGTGAACACCGGCAGGCCGAACCAGGCCGCGCTCGCCACGCCGGAGAAGTCGATCGGCTTGCCCAGCCCCATCACATTGGTGGCAAGCCAGTACAGCAGGTAGCCTGCCAAGCCGCCCAGCAGTACCGGCAGGCGGCCCAGCATGCCGGGCATGCGCACTGCCACCAGGCCGACCGCGAACACGGTCAGCAGGCCGACCCAGGTGTCGAGCGAACCGCCGCTGACGGCCTTGACCGCCACCGGCGCCAGGTTCAGGCCGATGGCCGCGACGATGGCGCCGGTCACCACCGGCGGCATCAGGCGCTCCACCCACTGATAGCCGATCGCCTGCACCACCAGGCCGATCACCGTGTACAAGGCACCGGCGGCGATGATGCCGCCGAGCGCCAGCGGAATATTGGCGTTGGGGCCGCTGCCGCCATAGCCGGTGGCAGCGATCACCACGGCGATGAAGGCAAAGCTCGAACCCAGGTAGCTGGGCACGCGGCCGCGCACGCACAGGAAGAAGATCAGGGTGCCGATACCGGAGAACAGGATGGCGATATTCGGCGGGAAGCCCATCAGGATGGGCGCGATCGCGGTCGAGCCGAACATGGCCACCACGTGCTGGATCCCCGCCAGCAGCGTCTGCCCCGCTGGCAGGCGCTCGTCCGGGGCGATCACGCCCTCGGTCTTCAGCTTCCATTTCGGCAAGAAGCCCGTGCCGCCGATCTCTTCGTTCTGCATCTGTTTTTTCTCCCGATCTGCTTCTCTTGTCAGTGCTGTCAGTGCTACCGGTGCTGCCGGTGCTGCCGGTGCCGCTCTTATGAATGCATCGTTGCGAGTACGCCTTCCACCTGGCGGCTGGCGCCCGGACCGCTCTTCACTGTCTCTATCGGCGGTGGCCAGCTCCGCCGCCTCTACCCGCTCCGCCATGGCGAAGCCCCGGCGGCGTCCGCATGATACTCCGCGCCAGCGGTCCGGCGGAACGCCCGAGCTTGCGTCGGAGCACGAGTCATGCCAGTTGCCCGGAACGACCGGACGCGGCCAGCGCCCGGCGGCGCCAAAGCAAAAGCCCCGGACATGCCGGGGCTTGCATGAGACGGCGCCGCGAAACGGTGCCGCCAGGGCGCGGCCGCGCTCAGCGTGCGGGCTTGGCCACCGCCTTGGCACCGGCCTTCGGGTCCGGCCTGGCGTCCTTCTTCGCCGCCGTAGCCGGGCGCGAGCCGAAACTCAGGCCCTGCTCCTGCAGCCGCACCACCGACTTCGGTCCCACGCCCTTGACGCGCTGGGCGAAGTCGTCGGCATCTTTGTAGGGCCCGTTCCGACTGCGTTCCTCGATGATGGTGCCCGCCGTGGCCGGCCCGATACCCTTGATGGTGCGCAGCGCCGCTTCGTCGGCGTTGTTGACGTCGACCGCGTGGGCGGCGCTGCCCAGGGAAAAGGCCAGTGCGCCCAACACGGCCAGCAAGGCTCGTTTGCTCATGGATGACTCTCCTATCCGGTTGCTCAGGACCTCGCCGCAAGAGGCGGGTCCAGCGCAGGATAAGAGGCAGCGGGCGGCTGTGCGTCGATCGGCCACACAAGTTGACACCATCCGCACCGGGATGTGTCCGTCGCGGGGGCGGGCCCCGGAACGACCCGGCCGGATCAGCCGCGCTGCAGCAGCCAGCGGCAATAGCGCGCCACGCCTTCCTGCACCGTCAGGAAGGGCTGGTCATAGCCGGCTGCGCGCAGGCGCGACATGTCCGACTGGGTGAAGCACTGGTACTTGCCGCGCAGCGCGTCAGGGAACTTGATGTACTCGAGCAGCCCTTCCTGCGTCATTTCCGCCAGGCTCAGCGCCGGCTTGCCCTCGGCCTCACGCAGCGTGTTGACCACCGTGGTGGCGATATCGTTGAAGGGCTGAGCGCGGCCGGTGCCGAGGTTGAAGATGCCGGACTTGTCCGGATGCTCGAGGAAGAACAGGTTGACCTTGACCACATCCTCGACCGAAATGAAATCGCGGCTGTGGCCGCCGGGGGCATAGCCGCCGTATTCGCCGAACAGCTTGACGATGCCTTCGCTGCGGAACTGGTTGAAGTTGTGGAAGGCCACCGAGGCCATGCGGCCCTTGTGGTCCTCGCGAGGACCATAGACATTGAAGTAGCGGAAGCCGACGATCTGCGACAGCGCACCCGGCAGCGTGCGGCGCACCACCTGGTCGAACAGGAACTTCGAATAGCCGTAAACGTTCAGCGGCTTCTCGTAGGCCCGCTCCTCGCGGAAGGTCTGCGAGGCACCATAGGTGGCGGCCGACGAGGCATAGAGGAACTGTGCACCGAGGTCCAGGCAATGCCGCAGCAGCGTCTGGGTGTAGCGGAAATTGTTCTCCATCATGTAGCGCCCGTCGGTCTCCATGGTGTCGGAGCAGGCGCCCTCGTGGAAGATCGCGCGGATCTTGCCGAACTCGCCGCGCGCCAGGCGGGCGAGAAAGTCTTCCTTGTCGAGGTAGTCGCGGATCTCGCAGTCGACGAGGTTGTGGAACTTGTCCGCCCGCGTCAGGTTATCCACGGCGATGATGTTGTCCTCGCCCCGCTCGTTCAGGCCCTTGACGAGGTTGCTGCCGACAAAGCCGGCAGCGCCGGTCACGATGATGGTCATGGTCGTTCCAACGAATCCAACTAGTCCAACAGGTCCGACGGGTGCTGTGCGGGCACGTTGCGCCCTCAGCCCGCCGCGCCGAACAGTTCGGCGTAGCTGACCACGGCCGTGCCCAGCTTGCCCACCACGATGCCGCCGGCCCGGTTAGCCAGTTGCACCGCTTCCTTGAGAGGCACGCCGGCGCCGAGCATGGCCGCCAGCGTGGCGATCACCGTATCGCCGGCACCGGATACGTCATAGACTTCACGCGCCTGCGCCGACACGTGCAGCACCTCGGTCTCGGTATAGAGCGTCATGCCCTCCTCCGAGCGCGTCAGCAGCAGCGCCTCGAGCTGCAGGTCGCGGCGCAGGTTCTGCGCGCGCACGGTCAGGTCGGCCTCGGTCTTCCACGCGCCCACCACATGGCGCATCTCGGCGCGGTTTGGCGTGATCAGCGTGGCGCCGCGGTAGCGTGAGTAGTCGTCGCCCTTCGGGTCGACCAGCACCGCGCGGCCGGCGGCCCGACCGGCCTCCACCATGCGGCCGACGTGCGCCAGGCCGCCCTTGCCGTAATCGGACAGCACCAGTACCTCGTGCTCGGCCAGCAGCGACTGGAAGCGGTCCTGCACCGAGCGCAGCACTTCGTGCGTCGGCGGCTTCTCGAAGTCCACGCGCAGCAGTTGCTGCTGCTGCGCCACCACGCGCAGCTTGATAGTGGTATTGACGTTCGCATCGCGGTGCAGGTACGGCTTGACCTCGCTGGCCTCCAGCAAGGTCTCCAGCATGCGGCCCGGCTCGTCGTCGCCGATCACGCCCAGCATGCCCACGCGCGCGCCCAGCGCAGCAGCGTTGCGCGCCACGTTGGCGGCGCCGCCCAGGCGCTCGTCGCTGCGCTTGATCTGCACCACCGGCACCGGCGCCTCCGGTGAGATGCGCTCGACATCGCCGAACCAGTAGCGGTCGAGCATCATGTCGCCGACCACCAGAATGCGGGCCTGGCGGATCTGCTCCTGCGGAATCACGGTCTTGTTCATCGGCTTCCCTTGGCAACGCCGCCCGGCCCGTCAGCGGGGCGGCTGGCTTGCATACCCGTTTGCCTCGTGGGCTATTGCTCTGCGGCCGCGGCCGTCGAGGGCCGTCCGATCGCGTGGTATTCGATGCCCGCCTCCTGCATGGCCTCCGGCTCGTACAGGTTACGGCCATCGAAGATCACCGGCGCCTTCAGGCGCGCGCGGATCTGCGCGAAGTCAGGACTGCGGAACACCTTCCATTCGGTCATGATGATCAGCGCGTCAGCCCCTTCCAGCGCCGGCATCTGCTGCTCGCAGAAGTGCACGCGCGCCATGCCGCCATCGATGTCGGCAAGGTCCATCGCCATCACGCGGCGGGCCTCCTCCATCGCCACCGGATCGTGCACACGCAACGCCGCACCACGCGAAACCAGCTCGCGCACCAGCACGCGCGAAGGGGCTTCGCGCATATCGTCGGTATTGGGCTTGAAGGCCAGCCCCCACAGGGCGAAGGTGCGCCCCGCCAGGTCTTCGCCGAAGCGGCGCACCACCTTCCGCCCCAGGATCGCCTTCTGCGCGTCGTTGACAGCCTCGACCGCCTCCAGCACGCGCAGCGGCTTGCCGTAGGCGGCAGCCGTGCGCATCAGCGCCTGCACGTCTTTGGGAAAACATGAGCCGCCGTAGCCGGCACCGGCATAGAGGAAGCTGTAGCCGATGCGGGGGTCCGAGCCGATACCCAGGCGCACCAGTTCGATATCCGCCCCCACTTCGTCGGCCAGGTTGGCCAGCTCGTTCATGAACGAGATCCGCGTGGCCAGCATGGAGTTGGCCGCGTACTTGGTGAACTCGGCCGAACGCACGTCCATGTAGAAGGTGCGCTCGTGGTTGCGGTTGAAGGGTGCGTACAACTGCCGCATGATGGCCTTGGCGTGTCGGCCGGCGACGTCGTCGTCGCAGCCCAGCACGATGCGGTCGGGGCGCATGAAATCCTCGACCGCCGCCCCTTCCTTGAGGAACTCCGGATTCGACACCACGGAGAACTGCAGGTCTTCCAGGTTGCGTGCGGCCAACTCCTGGCGGATCACCGCGGCGACGCGGTCGCCGGTGCCGACCGGCACGGTGGACTTGTCCACCACCACCTTGAAGCCGGTCATGTAGCGGCCGATATTGCGCGCGGCGGCCAGCACATACTGCAGGTCGGCGGAGCCATCCTCGTCGGGCGGCGTACCGACCGCGATGAACTGCACGTCGGCATGCTCGACGCTGGCGGCGATATCGGTCGAGAAGGTCAGCCGGCCGGCGGCACGGTTGCGCTCGATCAGTTCCTTCAGGCCAGGTTCGTAGATAGGCACGCCGCCCGCGTTGAGCAGGGCGATCTTCCGTTCGTCGACGTCCAGGCAGAAGACATCGTTGCCCAGCTCGGCCAGGCAGGCACCGGTCACGAGGCCGACGTAGCCGCTGCCGATGATGGTGACTTTCATTGTTCGTACTCCAGATTCGGGGGCGCGCGCAGGCAGCCGGACTCAGCCCAGCGCTTCGGTGCGGCGCGGCGCATAGGTTTCCCAGCGGGCACAGCCGGGGCACTGCCAATAGAAGAGCCGGGCGCGGAATCCGCACTCGCGGCAGGTGTAGCGCGCCAGGTTGCGCGTGCGGGCCTGCAGCAGCTTGCCGATGGCAGCGGCCTCCTGGCCCTGGTCGGCAACCGGCGTGGCGGTCGCGGTGGCGCCGGCCGCCTCCTGTGCCGGCGCTTCCTGCCGGCCCAGTTCGGCCTGCGCCTCGAAATAGCGTGTCAGCGCCAGCAGCGAAGGCTGGCGGCGCAACTGGTCGCGCATCAGCGTCACCGCGGCGGCCGCCCCGTTTGCCTCCAGTTCGGCGCGATAGGCCGTGTCGAGCAGCTCTGGAGCCAGATTGCCCTTGAGCAGGCCATGCAGCCAGTCGAGCGCGCGTCCTTGCTGTCCCAGCTGGTGGTAGGCTTTGACCACGCGGTCGGCCACCAGCGGCACGAAGGCGGCATCCTGCCGCTCGATGCCGAGCCAGTGCTCCAGCGCCGCCGCAGGATCGCCGGCGGCGGAGGACACGTCGCCCAGCAGCATCGGCGCGCGCACGTTCTTCGGGTTCTCCTTGAGTGCCTGATGCAGCCACTGCACCGCCTGCTCGGGCTGCTTGCGCTGCAGCGCCTCCTGGCCCAGCTCGCAGCAGAACTGCGCGATCTGCACGCTGTAGTCCTTCTGCTCGAGCCCCTGCAGCTCACGCGCGGCGTCGATCGCCTTCTTCCATTCTTTCTCGACCTGGTACAGCTCGAGCAGTACCCGCTTGGACGATGCGGCATAGGGGCCGGACATCAGGCGCCGCAGCGACTCCTCGGCGCGATCCAGCAGCCCCGCCCGCAGGAAGTCCTGCCCCAGCTCGTACAAGGCGTGTTCGCGTTCGGACTCGGGCAGGTCGGGACGACTGGCGAGGTTCTGATGCACGCGGATGGCGCGCTCGGTCTCGCCGCGCCGGCGGAACAGCGCCCCCAGCGCGAAATGGAGTTCAGTGGTTTCCGGATCGAGCCGGGCCACTTCGATGAAGGCGTCGATGGCCTTGTCAGGCTGCTCGTTGAGCAGGAAATTGAGGCCTTTGAAGTAGGAGCGCGGCAGCGCCCCCTGCTCGCTCAGCAGCTGGCGCACGTCGAAACGCGCGGCCACCCAGCCCAGGCCGAAGACGAGCGGCAGTCCCAGCAGCCACCAGGTTTCAAACATCATGACTCAGACTTTCGGTCCCATTATGTTGTAGGGAACGCCCGTCCCGCGCTCACTGCTCTCTGCCGCCTGCTGCGCGCGTGCCGCATCCAGCGAACGGCGCAAACGGCTGGCCTCCATGCGCTGGCGCATCAGCGCCGGCGCGACCGCGATCAGCGCGGCGACGATGCCGAGCGCGAAGGCGGCAAGCAGGATCAGGATCAACGGCGCGTGCCAGACTGCGCCGAAAAACAACTGCAGCGCCGCCTCGCCGGTATTTCGCAGTGCCAGCACGAACAGCAGCACGAACAGCACGATGCGGATGGTCCAGGCAACAAGTTTCATGCGAGCAAGGATGGACTAGAAAAGCGCGTTCAGGAGCCGGCGCCACGGCACTTGCGGCGAATTCCCGGCATTGTAACGGAATCGTTCGGCGCCGAAGGTAAGCCCTTGCCTGCAATCTGTGACGAAACATGACAGGCACGCCACACGGCGGCAAGAGATGCCGGCGGCCCCAACGAAAAAAGCGCTCCGGTCAGGAGCGCTTTTGCAGACAGCCGCGGAGCGGACCCGCTCAGGAGCGGACCAGGTTCAGCCCGCCGTCCAACAGCGCGCTGCCACCCGCCTGGGCCGATTGCCCGGCCTGGCCATGGGCGGCATGCGCACCGCCGCCACCGCTGCCGCCGTTGACCGGCGACCGCAGCAGCGAACGGTCCACCCGCTCGCGCAATTCCTTGCCCGCCTTGAAGTGCGGCACCCGTTTCTCGGGCACCAGCACGCGTTCGCCGGACTTGGGATTGCGGCCAACGCGCGGCGGACGCCGGTTCAGACCGAAGCTGCCGAAGCCGCGGATCTCGATGCGATGGCCGTCGGCCAGCGCATCGGACATCGCGTCGAGGATCGTTTTCACCGAAATGTCCGCATCGCGCAGCAGCAGCTGCGGGAAACGGCCAGCCAGTTTTTCGACGAGCTCGGACTTGGTCATGGGCATCCGCTACGCGTGGAACCAGCGCTTACTGGTTGTCCTGGCCCAGCTTGGCCTTCAGCAGCGCGCCCAGGTTGGTCGTGCCGGCAGTGCTGGTATCGGCCTGGAACTTCTGCATCGCTTCCTGCTGCTCTGCGTTGTCCTTGGCCTTGATCGACAGGTTGATGTTGCGCGACTTGCGGTCGACGTTCACCACCAGGGCGGTGATCTGTTCGCCTTCCTTCAGCACGTTGCGAGCATCTTCCACGCGGTCAGCCGCGATTTCCGAAGCGCGCAGGTAGCCTTCCACGTCGTCAGCCAGCTGCACCACGGCGCCCTTGGCATCCACCGCCTTGATGGTGCCGGTCACGATGGAGCCCTTGTCGTTGGCCGAGATGAAGTTGTTGAACGGATCGCCCGACAGCTGCTTGATACCCAGCGAGATGCGTTCCTTGTCGACGTCGATACCCAGCACCACGGCTTCCACTTCGTCGCCCTTCTTGTACTTGCGCACGGCTTCTTCGCCGGCTTCGTTCCAGGACAGGTCGGACAGGTGGACCAGGCCGTCGATGCCACCGGGCAGGCCGATGAACACGCCGAAGTCGGTGATCGACTTGATCTGGCCCGACAGCTTGTCGCCCTTCTTGTGGTTGCGGCTGAAATCGTCCCACGGGTTGGCCTTGCACTGCTTCATGCCCAGGCTGATACGACGCTTGTCTTCGTCGATATCCAGCACCATGACTTCGACTTCGTCACCCAGCTGGACAACCTTGGACGGGGCCACGTTCTTGTTGGTCCAGTCCATTTCCGACACGTGCACCAGGCCTTCGATGCCGGCTTCGATCTCGACGAACGCGCCGTAGTCGGTCAGGTTGGTCACCTTGCCGAACAGGCGGGTGCCTTGCGGGTAGCGGCGCGAGATGCCGACCCACGGATCTTCGCCCAGTTGCTTCACGCCCAGCGAGACGCGGTTCTTTTCCTGGTCGAACTTGAGGATCTTGGCGGTGATTTCCTGGCCAACCGACAGCACTTCGCTCGGGTGGCGGACGCGGCGCCATGCCAGGTCGGTGATGTGCAGCAGGCCGTCGATGCCGCCCAGGTCAACGAACGCACCGTAGTCGGTGATGTTCTTGACGATACCGTTGACGATGGCGCCTTCCTTCAGGGTTTCCATCAGCTTCTGGCGCTCTTCGCCCAGGGTCGCTTCCACCACGGCGCGGCGCGACAGCACCACGTTGTTGCGCTTGCGATCCAGCTTGATGACCTTGAATTCCAGGGTCTTGCCTTCGTACGGCGTGGTGTCCTTGATCGGACGCACGTCGACCAGCGAGCCGGGCAGGAAGGCGCGGATGCCGTTGACCATGACGGTCAGGCCGCCCTTGACCTTGCCGGTCACGGTACCCGAGATGATCTCGCCGTCTTCCAGGGCCTTCTCGAGGTTCAGCCACGAGGCCAGGCGCTTGGCCTTGTCGCGCGAAAGGATGGTGTCGCCATAGCCGTTCTCGAGCGCGTCGATGGCCACGGAGACGTAGTCGCCGGCCTGCACTTCGAGTTCGCCCTGGTCGTTCAGGAACTCCTCCACCGGCACGAAAGCCTCGGACTTGAGGCCGGCGTTGACGACCACGAAGTTGTGGTCGATGCGCACGACTTCAGCGGAGATCACTTCGCCAGCCTTCATATTGGAGCGGGCGATCGATTCCTCGAACAGTGCGGCAAAGGATTCGTTAGTTTGCAGGTCGGACATAAACGTAGGTTAACAATCCGCAGTACGCTGGCCGGCGCGAGGATCGCGCACAGTCTGCCAATGCAGCGGGGTCAGGTTGAACAAAAGCCGGCGCCGGCCGTCATCGACCGGGCAAGCCGCCTCGGCGCCTGATGGCACGCCGGCCGCGTGAAGCATCACGCGCGCGTTTCGGCATGCCACGCGAGCACCTGCGCAACCGCCTGCTCCACCGTCATGTCGGAGGTATCGAGCAGCCGCGCATCTTCGGCGGGACGCAGCGGCGCGGCGGCACGGGTACGATCCCGCGCGTCGCGCGCCTCGAGGTCACGCAAAAGGTCTTCGATATTAGCAGAAATCCCCTTATCAATCAATTGTTTATAGCGTCTCCGGGCGCGTGCCTCGGCGCTTGCCGTCAAGAACACTTTCAGCCCGGCGTCGGGAAAGATCACGGTGCCCATGTCGCGCCCGTCCGCCACCAGCCCCGGCAGCTTGCGGAAGTCGCGCTGCAGCCTGGTCAGGGCGTCGCGTACCGGCTGATGCACCGCGAGCGCCGAGGCGCGGTTGCCGATCGCCTCGGCGCGTATCGCCAGGCTCACTTCCTCGCCAGCCAGCCAGACCCGGTCCGGGCCGAACTTGACATCGAGGCTGGCCGCCAGTTTTGCAAGCGCCTCGACATCCTGGACGTCGATGTCCACGCGCACGCTGGCCAGCGCCACCAGCCGGTACAAGGCACCGCTGTCGAGCAGGTGGAAGGCCAGCGCATCGGCGACCTTGTGCGCGACAGTACCCTTGCCGGAAGCCGTGGGTCCATCGATGGTGATGACATCAACGATAGTCATTTTTGATTACAACAACAAAAATAATTGCCTTGAAAAGCAAATAGGAATCATTATCATTTGGTCATGGTGCACACGCTGGATCGAATGACCTCCCGCTGCGTGCCATTTACGGACCCTCATCGCGCAAGGCAATCTACCATGGCCAAAACCCTGTCGTTCGGCGTCATGCACCTCGGCATCGCCTTCAGCGTCACCTACGCGCTGACCGGCAGCCTGGCCATCAGCGGCGCCATCACCTTCATCGAGCCGGCCGTCAACACCGTGGCCCACTACTTCTTCGAACGCTTCTGGGCACGGCGCGAAGCCCGCGCCCATGCGGCAGGACCGGCGGAACCGGCTGCGCCCGCCGCGGCGGATGCCATGCCGGGCGGCTGATACGGTGCCCCGCGGCGCCTCAGCGTGCGACGCCGGCCAGGACCTGGAAGTAGTCGGGGAAGGTCTTCGCCACGCAGCCCGGCTCATTGATGCGCACCGGCAGCGGCCCGAAGGCCGCCAGCGCAAAACACATCGCCATCCGATGATCATCATAGGTGTCGATGCCCTCGGCCGGACTTTGCCATTGCTGCGGCGGCGTCACGCGCAGGTAGTCCGCGCCCTCCTCCACCTCCGCGCCGAGCTTGCGCAATTCCTTCGCCATCGCCGCGATGCGGTCGGTTTCCTTGACCCGCCAGCTGGCGATGTTGGTCAGCGTGGTGGTGCCCTTGGCGAACAGCGCGGCTACCGCCAGCGTCATCGCCGCGTCGGGAATGTGGTTGCAATCGAGCTCGATGGCATGCAGGCCGCCATCGTCGCGCTCGGTGCCACGCACCTCGATCCAGTTGTCGCCCGCCATCATGTTGGCACCCATGCGATTGAGCGCATCGGCGAAGCGGACGTCCCCCTGGATACTGGCCATGCCGACACCCTCCACGCGCAGCGGGCCGCCGCCGATGGCGCCAGCCGCCAGGAAGTAGGACGCCGACGAGGCATCGCCCTCGACGAAGATCTCGCCAGGCGAGCGGTAGCGCGCCCCCGCCGGCAGCACGAAGCGCGACCAGCCATCGCGCTCGACCACCACGCCGAAACGCGCCATCAGGTTCAGGGTGATCTCGATATAGGGCTTGGAGATCAGCTCGCCCACCACCTCGATCACGATGCGGCCATCGGGCGCCTGCACCAGCGGCAGCGCCATCAGCAGCGCGGTCAGGAACTGGCTGGAAACGTCGCCGCGCACGCGGATCGGCCCATCGATGCGGATCGACGCCGGATGCACCGCCAGCGGAGGATAGCCCTCCGTGCCCAGGTAGTCGATGCGCGCGCCGACCTGGCGCAGGCCATCGACCAGGTCACCGATCGGCCGCTCGTGCATGCGCTGCACGCCGGACAAGCGGTAGCTGCCGCCCTGCAGCGCCAGCGCCGCGGTCAGCGGACGGATCGCGGTGCCGGCATTGCCCATGAAAAGCTCGGCCGACTTGATGGGGAATCCGCCGCCGGTGCCGCTCACGAGATAATCGGCACCGTCCTGCCGCCAGGCCACGCCCAGCGCCTGGAGGGCCTGCAGCATCACCCGCGTGTCGTCCGAATCGAGCAGATCGCGCACGCGCGTCTCGCCGTCGGCCAGGGCGGCCAGCAGCAGCACACGGTTGGAGATGCTCTTGGAGCCCGGCAGGCGGACCGTGCCGGCGGCACGGGTGAGAGGACCGATCGTAAGGTGTTCCATGGTGGCTGATTGACTGGCTAGCGGGTGGGGACTGGCGGGCACTGCGCAGCGGCGCGGCACGGCTTGCCGCGCCGGCCGGCATCACGGTTCGACGTTGGCAGCGGCGGCGCGCTGGGCGCCCCAGGCGAGCCGCGCCTGGCTGGCGCGCGCGAAGACGCGTTCCAGGCCTTCGCCGTCGCTGGCCTCGATCCGCGCCTTCAGGTGCGCCAGCACGGACTGGTAGGTGGCGATCTCGCGCAGCAGCGCATCACGGTTCGCCACGCAGATGTCGCGCCACATCTCCGGCGATGACGCCGCGATGCGGGTGAAGTCGCGGAAGCCGCCGCCGGCGAAATCCAGTTTCAGTGCGGCGTCCTCGGCATTGGCCACCTGGGCCACCAGCGCGTAGGACAACACGTGCGGCAGGTGGCTGACGGCCGCGAACACGGCATCGTGCTGGACCGCGGACATCACGTGGCAATCGGCGCCTGCCGCTTCCCACATCGCCCGCACGGCGGCGACATCCGCACGCGCGTTCTCCTGCAGCGGGCACAGCACGGTCTTCTTGCCTTCATAGAGCCCCGCCAGCGCGGCCTCGACGCCGTTGAGCTCGCGCCCGGCGATCGGATGGGCGGGAACGAACTGCGCCACCTTGTCGCCCAGCGCGGTCTTGGCCGCCATGATGACGTCGGACTTGGTGCTGCCGGCATCGGTGACGATGGTGCCCGGCTCGAGATGCGGCTCGAGCGCGTGCAGCAAGGCGAAGGTCTGCGCCACCGGCGCGCACAGCACGATCAGGCTGGCGCCCTTGGCCGCAACCTCCAGCGGCGCGGCTTCGTCGATCACGCCCAGTGCCTGGGCCCGCTCGAGCGAGGCCCGGGAGCGCCCGACACCGATCACCTTGCCGGCCACACCGGCCCGCTTGAGCGCCAGCGCGAGCGAACCTCCGATCAGGCCGACACCGACGATGACGACACGGGAAAAATGAAGAGCGGACACGGGAATACGCTGCCTGCCAGGCGAGGAAATTTCGGGAATCCGATATTGTAGCCGGTCGCGCGCGCGTTTTCGCACCGCCGGGGATTGGCCTGCCCGCCCTGCGCCGGGGGACGATCCCCCGGAAACATGGCGACGCGCCGAGTGCGTTACTTCAGCGCGGTCTCGAGCGCGGCGATGCAGGCCGCGTTCTCCTCGGGCAGGCCGACGGTGATGCGCAGCCAGCGAGGCAACTTGTAGCCACCGACCGGACGCACGATCACGCCCTGCTTGAGCAAGGCCAGGTTCACGCGGTTGCCGGCCTCGTCGTCATCACCGACGCGCACCAGCACGAAGTTGCCGGACGAGGGCACATATTCGAGGCCGAGGCGCTCGAAGGCCCCGGCCAACTGGGCCTTGCCGGCCCGGTTCAGCTCCGCGCTCTCGCGCAGGAAGGCCGCATCGCCCAGCGCCGCGATGGCTGCCGCCTGGGCCAGGCTGTTGACGTTGAACGGCTGCCGGATACGGTTGAGCAGGTCGGTCAGCGCGGGCTGGGCGACCGCGTAGCCGACGCGCAGCCCGGCCAGGCCATAGGCCTTGGAGAAGGTACGCGACACCAGCAGATTCGGATACCGGCGCACCCACTCGATGGAGTCGTACTGCTGCGCAGGCTCCAGGTATTCGTTGTAAGCCTCGTCCAACACCACCACCACATGCGACGGCACCTTGGCCAGGAAGGCGGCAATCTGCCCGGCCGGCAGGAAGGTGCCGGTCGGATTGTTGGGATTGGCAATGAAGACCAGCCGCGTGTCGGCCGTGATGGCGGCTGCCATCGCGTCGAGGTCGTGGCCGTAGTCGCGCGCCCGCACTTCGATGGCGCGCGCGCCGACTTCCTGCGTGGCGAGCGCGTAGACGGCGAAGGAGTATTCCGCGTAGACGATTGCTTCGCCCGGCTGCACCAGGGCGTGCGCCGCCAGCTCAAGAATATCGTTGCTGCCGTTGCCGAGCGTCAGCCAGTCGGCCGGCACGCCGAAGCGAGCCGACAGCGCCGCCTTCAGCTCGAAGCCGTTGGCGTCGGGATAGCGCCCGAGGTCCGCGGCCGCCGCCGCGACGGCGCGGCGCGCCGACTCCGGCATGCCGAGCGGGTTCTCGTTGGAGGCCAGCTTGACGATGCCCGCCTCGTCCAGCCCGAACTCGCGCGCCACCTCGGCGATCGGCTTGCCGGCCACGTAGGGGGAAATCGCCCGCACATAGTCCGGCCCGAATCGCACGTTGCCGCCCTGCTCTGCCATGTCTTCTCCTGGTTCTGTTCTGATCAGTGATGCGTGATGGATCGGCAGCGAAACCGCACATCGCCATGCACTGCGGCCTTCCACCGCGCACGATACCCGCCAGCAGCCGATGCGCCGGCGCCTACTTGCTGGACGGGTAGGAACCCAGCACCTTCAGGTAGGCCGCGTTGCGGCGCAGTTCGTCGATCGCCTGCGCCACGGATGGCTCGCGCTGGTGGCCTTCGACGTCGACGTAGAAGTAATACTCCCAGGCACCGCTGCGTGCGGGTCGGGACTCGAAGCGGCACATCGACACACCGTTCTGGGCCAGCGGCGCCAGCAGCTGGTAGACCGCGCCGGCCTTGTTCGGCACCGACAGGATCAGCGAGGTCTGGTCGCTGCCGGACGGCTCGGTCTCGTAGCGACCGATCACCACGAAGCGCGTGCGATTGTGCGGATCATCCTGGATATGGGAGCGCACGATGTGCAGGTGGTAGCGGTTGGCGGCCTGTTCGCCGGCGATCGCCGCCACGCTCGGATCCTCGCTCGCCATGCGCGCAGCCTCGGCATTGCTCGACACCGCCTGCCGCTCCAGGTGCGGGTAGTTGGCGCTCAGCCAGTGCTGGCACTGTGCCAGCGCCTGCGCATGCGCGCGCACCACGGTCACACCCTTCATGTCGGGCGACGAGGCCATCAGGTTGTGATGCACCTTCAGCGCGATCTCGCCGCTGATCTTCAGCGAGGTCTGCAGGAACAGGTCGAGCGTGCGCGATACCGCGCCCTCGGTCGAATTCTCGACCGGCACCACACCATACTCGACGGTGCCGGCCTCGACCGCGCGGAACACCTCGTCAATGCTCGGGCACGGCACGCCGCTGACCTCGTGGCCGAAGTGCGCGTAGAGCGCCTGCTCGGTAAAGGTGCCGACCGGCCCCAGGAAGGCAACCTCCAGCGGCTTCTCCAGGCCGCGGCATGCCGACATCACTTCGCGCCAGATCGCCGCCACGCTTTCACCCAGCAGCGGTCCGGGATTGGCTCCCTGCACCTTGCGGATCACCTGCAGTTCGCGCTCGGGGCGGAACACCGGCGCACCGTACTTCTTCTTCACCTCACCCACGTCCAGCGCGAGCTGGGCGCGGCGGTTGAGCATGGCGAGCAGTTCGCGATCCACGGTATCGATCTGCTCGCGCAGCGGCGCGAGTTCGACCGACAGGGCCTGTTCGGCCGCACTGGGTTGGCTGCCGGCCGGCTGTGTCTCCTCGGCGGCGTCTTGCTTGTCTTGGCTTGTCATGTGTGGAATCTGCTGGCCCGCCCCCGGCGGGGCGGAACGGGAAAGGCCGCGCGGTCCGGCAGCGTGCCGCGGGCACCCGCCCGCGGCTCAGCGGCACTCAGGCCGCGCTGCGCTCGAATTCGCGCATGAAGTCGATGAGCGCCATCACGCCCTCGAGCGGCATTGCGTTGTAGATGCTCGCCCGCATGCCGCCCACGGACTTGTGGCCCTTGAGCTGCACCAGCCCGGCGGCGCGCGCCTGGGCCAGGAAGGCTTCGTTGCGGGATTCGTCGGCCAGGAAGAACGGCACGTTCATGCGCGAACGGCAGCTCGGATCGATCTCGTTGCGGTAGAACGCGCTCTGGTCGAGGAAATCGTACAGTGCCTTGGCCTTGGCGATATTGCGCTGCTCGACGGCGGGCACACCACCTTGGCGCTTGAGCCACTGGAACACCAGGCCGGCAATATAGATGGCGTAGGTCGGCGGCGTGTTGTACATCGAGCCATGCTCGGCGGCCAGTCGCCAATTGAAGGCGGACGGGCACAGCGGATGCGCATGGCCGAGCAGGTCCTCGCGCACGATGACGATGGTCACGCCGGCGGGGCCGATGTTCTTCTGCGCACCGCCATAGACCACCTGCAGCCGCGACCAGTCGACCGGACGCGACAGGATGTGGCTGGATACATCCGCCACCACCACGCGCCCGTGCTTCTGCCCGACCTCGGGCACCTCCTGGAACTCGACGCCGACGATGGTCTCGTTGGTGCACAGGTGGAGGTAGGCCGAATCGTCGGCCAGCTTCCAGTCCGCCACATCGGGGATGCGCACGAACTTCTGCTCGACGCTGGAAGCCGCGATATTGACCTCGCCGTAGCGGCGCGCCTCCTGCTCGGTCTTGACCGACCAGGTGCCGGTCACGACGAAGTCGGCCTTCGGCCGCTCGGCGTCGAGGCGACGCATCAGGTTCAGCGGCACGATGGCGTTCTCGCCGATGGCGCCGCCCTGCAGGAACAGGATGCGGTAATCCTTGGGCACCTGCAGCAGTTCGCGCAGGTCCGCCTCGGCCTGGGCCAGGATGCTTTCGAACTCGCGGCTGCGGTGGCTCATCTCCATCACGGAAACGCCGGAGCCATGCCAGGACAGCATCTCCTCGGCCGCCTGCTGCAGCACCTCGGCCGGCAGCGCTGCCGGACCGGGAGAGAAATTGTAGACACGCTCTGCCACGGCGCGCTGCATCATGGCGGCAAGGGCTGGATTCTGAGGATCGTTCATGAAAGAAAAATGGCTGCCGGTGTTACCCAAGCAGCCATTATCACTCAAACCCGCCCCGCGTTGCGCGGCGCGGCGCCGGAATCACCTGAACGCAGGCCCGGCTCCGGCATCCGCCAGTGCTTACTTCGCAGCAGCGGCGATTTCCTTCTCGGCGGCGTCACGCATGGCCTTGCCGACCTGCGGACCGTACTTCTGCATGGTCGAGCCCCAGATCTCCTGGGTCGCCTTGCCCTGGTTGGTCATGAACTTCTGGCCGGTCGACGACTTCAGGAAGGTGGTCAGGTCCTTGAGTTCCTGGGTGCTGTAGTACTTGCCGAAAGCCTCGTAGTGGGCCTGGATCGCGTCCTTCTTGAAGGCATCGGTGGTGAAGGCCTGGCCCGCGCCGTCGACCATGCGCTGGACCGCGCCGTTCTTCTTCAGCTTGTCGACCACAGCCTGCTTCTGCTTGTCGTTCAGCGTCTTGTTCTCGATCAGCACCTGCTCCAGCACGGCCGGCGCGTCCTGCTTGGCATTCTGCTGGAACATCTCGCCCTGGTTCTTGACGACCTGGTCGGCCTGCATCACCGTCAGCAGTTCCTTGATCGCGGCCGTCTTGTCCGCATCCTGTGCGTGCGCGTACGGCGCCAGCATGAGCGCGGAGACGGAGGCCGCCAGAACGGCGAATTGACGAGTGGTTTTGAGCATTATGACTCCCTGGTAAATATGTCTCGGTTAGTCCGGACCCCACCGGTCGAGTTCCGGTGAAAAGTCCGATTACTGTTTCAAGTCTTTACAGCGTGAACGATGCGGATCCGGCCCGATCAGCTCGCCGCGCCAGGCTCGTCACCGCCCGGCGTCTCGGCATCCGCGTCGTCGGCCCCGGCCTCATCGCCGGCGCCGGCGTTGTCGCCATCCGTTTCCACGATGCGTTGCAGACCCGACAGCTTGGTACCTTCGTCGACGTTGATCAGCGTCACGCCCTGCGTGGCGCGACCCATCTCGCGGATCTCGGCGACACGGGTGCGGATCAGCACGCCGCCGGTGGTGATCAGCATGATCTCGTCCTCCGGCGCCACGAGTGCCGCGGCCACCACCCGGCCATTGCGCTCGCTCGTCTGGATCGCAATCATGCCCTTAGTACCGCGGCCATGTCGAGTGTATTCGGAGATGGGGGTACGCTTGCCGTAGCCGTTCTCAGTGGCGGTCAGCACGCTGCCCACGGTCACTGCCGGAGCCTCGCCGTCGACAGCGTCGGCGGATTCCGCCGGCGCCACCAGCATGGCGATCACGCTCTGGCCTTCCTCCAGATTCATGCCGCGCACGCCACGTGCCTGGCGCCCCATCGGACGCACGTCGTTCTCGTCGAAGCGCACGGCCTTGCCCGCGTCGGAGAACAGCATCACATCGTGCTGGCCATCGGTTACCGCCGCACCGATCAGGAAATCCCCCTCATCGAGGTCGACCGCGATGATGCCGGCCTTGCGCGGGTTGGAGAAGTCAGTCAGCGCGGTCTTCTTCACGGTACCGCGCGCCGTCGCCATGAAGATGAAGTGCTCGGCGTCGAATTGGCGCACCGGCAGGATCACGTTGATCTTCTCGCCGTCGGACAGCGGGAACATATTGACGATGGGGCGGCCGCGCGAATTGCGCGAACCCTGCGGTACCTCGTAGACCTTCAGCCAGTACAGGCGACCACGATTGGAGAAGCACAGGATGTAGTCGTGGGTATTGGCCACGAACAGGGTATCGATCCAGTCGTCTTCCTTCGTCGCTGCCGCCTGCTTGCCGCGCCCGCCGCGCTTCTGCGCGCGGTATTCGGAGATCGGCTGGCTCTTCATATAGCCGCTGTGCGACAGCGTGACCACCATGTCCTGCGGGGTGATCAGATCCTCCATGTCCAGCTCGGTGGCGTTCAGCTCGATCTGCGAGCGTCGCTCGTCGCCGAACTCGGCGCGGATCGCGCCCAGTTCGTCGGAGATGATGGTCGTGATCCGTTCCGGACGCGCCAGGATGTCGAGCAGATCGGCGATGATCGCCATCACTTCGCGGTATTCCTGGACAATCTTGTCCTGCTCGAGGCCGGTAAGGCGCTGCAGGCGCATCTGCAGGATTTCCTGGGCCTGGGAATCCGACAGGCGATAGAGGCCGTCGGCCTGCATGCCGAACACGGCAGGCAGGCCATCCGGACGGTAGGAAGCGCGGCCGCCCGGCGTGTCGCTTTCGGCACGTGCCAGCATCTCGCGCACCAGGCCCGAGTCCCAGGACTTCGCCATCAGTTCCTGCTTGGCGACCGGCGGCGTGGGCGCTGCCTTGATGATGGCGATGAACTCGTCGATATTGGCCAGCGCCACGGCCAGGCCTTCCAGCACGTGGCCGCGCTCGCGCGCCTTGCGCAGCTCGAACACGGTGCGGCGGGTAACCACTTCGCGCCGGTGCGACAGGAAGCACTCCAGCATCTGGCGCAGGTTCAGCAGGCGCGGCTGGCCGTCGACCAGCGCCACCATGTTCATGCCGAAGGTATCCTGCAGCTGGGTGTTCTTATATAGGTTGTTGAGCACCACCTCGGGCACTTCGTTGCGCTTGAGCTCGATCACCACGCGCATGCCCGACTTGTCGGACTCGTCCCGGATGTCGGAGATGCCCTCGATCTTCTTCTCGGTGACCAGTTCGGCGATGCGCTCGAGCAGCGTGCGCTTGTTCACCTGATAGGGCAGCTCATCGACGATGATCGCCTGGCGCTGCCCGCGGTCGATATCCTCGAAGTGCGTCTTGGCCCGCATGACGACCCGGCCGCGGCCGGTGCGGTAACCCTCGCGCACCCCCTGGATACCGTAGATGATGCCGGCCGTGGGGAAATCGGGTGCCGGCAGCAATTCGATCAGGTCATCGACCGTGGCGTCGGGATTGCGCAGCAGGTGCAGGCAGGCGTCCACCACCTCGTTGAGGTTGTGCGGCGGGATATTCGTCGCCATGCCGACCGCGATGCCCGACGAGCCGTTGATCAGCAGGTTGGGGATGCGTGCCGGCAGGATCAGCGGCTCGCTTTCCGAACCGTCGTAGTTCGGACCGAAATCGACCGTTTCCTTGTCGATATCGTGCAGCATCTCGTGGGCGATCTTCGACAGGCGGATTTCCGTGTAGCGCATCGCTGCAGCGTTGTCGCCATCAACGGAGCCGAAGTTGCCCTGGCCATCCACCAGCATGTAGCGCAGCGAGAAATCCTGCGCCATGCGGACGATGGTGTCGTAGACTGCCGTGTCGCCGTGAGGGTGATATTTACCGATCACATCGCCGACGATACGGGCCGACTTCTTGTAGGCCCGGTTCCAGTCGTTGTTGAGCTCGTGCATCGCATAGAGCACGCGCCGGTGTACCGGCTTCAGGCCGTCCCGCACATCGGGAAGCGCCCGCCCGACGATCACGCTCATGGCGTAATCGAGGTAGGAGCGGCGCATTTCCTCTTCGAGGGAGACCGGAAGGGTTTCTTTCGCGAATTGATCCATTGCGGCGTGGTTTATGCGGCGGGTTTAGGCAAATGATGCCCCCCGAAATGACCTTCCCGGGGGCGGCCCCATGACAGGCGGCCAACATGCCATTCTAGCATGCCAGCCACCCCTTCCCGGCGGCCCCGGCACCACCTGCAGCCCCCTCGGGAACGGCGCTTCGCGACCCTCGACAATCCCCTCCCGACCGGCTGCAACCCTGATGGCACAAGGCTTTGCGGGCACCACAAGGTGCATGTTGCACAAACACCACAGGCCCAAAAGCGCCGGATTGAATCGAATATATTTACTTCTTAGGAAACGAGCCTTGTGGCACAATTCCCCAGCGAAGAGCCAGACATTGTTCGAAGTGGAGCATCCGCCACATCGAGAATGTTATACTCCGAAGAATGTATGACTTGTTTTCGTCCATTTGCTCGCAGTAACCCTGCGGTGATCTCATCCTGAGAGGAGAAATATGAAAAAATTTGCCAAGCTCGCGCTCGTTGCAGCTACCGCAGTAATGGCTGCATCCGCTCAAGCCCAGTCCGTGCCCTATGAAAAGAAGGCAGTGAACGATAACTGGGGCAACGGTACGAGCGAGTACGTGTGGAAGAACGGCACGAACGAGCTCTGCTGGCGCGACAGCTCCTGGACCCCCGCCACCGCAAATGCGCAGTGCGACGGCGCGCTGGCTCCGGCAACCGCCCCCGTGGCACAGCCGCAACCGCCGGTCGCCCCGCCGGTCGTTTCGAGCGAGAAGGTCACCTTCGCTGCTGACACCCTGTTCGACTTCGACAAGGCTGTCCTGAAGCCCGAAGGCAAGGCCAAGCTGGACGACCTGACCTCCAAGCTGTCGGGTATCACCCTGGAAGTGATCATCGCCGTTGGCCACACCGACTCGTTCGGTTCGGACAAGTACAACGATCGCCTGTCGATCCGCCGCGCCGAAGCCGTCAAGGCCTACCTGGTGAGCAAGGGCGTGGAAGCCAACCGCGTCTACACCGAAGGCAAGGGCAAGCGCCAGCTGAAGGTCGATCCGAAGTCCTGCAAGGGCAACCGCAAGGCCCAGATCGCCTGCCAGCAGCCGAACCGCCGCGTGGAAGTGGAAGTGGTCGGCACTCGCAGCGCCCGCTAATCGGAATCTCTCCCGATGAGAAGAAGCCCAGCGCAAGCTGGGCTTTTTTTTTGGTACAGTTGCCCCAGACCTGACTCCCTCCCGGCGCCGCCGCTGGCCGCGCCCCAGTTCCCCGATGTCCAGCCCTTCCTCCTCCCACGACACCACCGCCACGCCAGAGCCCGCCACCAATGCCGACCCGAAGGAGATCGACAAATTCAGCGAGCTGGCGCATCGCTGGTGGGATCCGAACAGCGAATTCAAACCCCTGCATGAAATCAATCCGCTGCGGCTCGGCTGGATCGATGGCATCGCCCCCCTCGCCGGCAAGCAGGTCCTGGACGTAGGCTGCGGCGGCGGCATCCTGTCCGAAAGCATGGCCAGGCTCGGCGCCCAGGTGCGCGGCATCGACCTCGCCCGCAAGGCACTGCGCGTGGCCGACCTGCACAGCCTGGAATCCGGTGTCCGCGTCGACTACGAGGAGATCGCGGTCGAAGCCCTGGCGGCACGCACGCCTGCCGCTTTCGACGTGGTGACCTGCATGGAGATGCTGGAGCACGTGCCGGACCCGGCCTCCATCGTGCGCGCCTGCGCCGCGCTGGTCCGCCCTGGCGGCTACGTCTTCTTCTCGACCATCAACCGCAACCTGAAAGCCTATCTGTTTGCCGTGGTCGGCGCCGAGTACGTGCTGAAGATGATCCCGCAGGGCACGCACGATTACGACAAGTTCATCAAGCCGGCCGAACTGGCGCGCTTCGCCCGCCAGGCGGGGCTCGACCTGCTGGAGATGCGCGGCCTCAGCTACCACCCGCTGTCGCAGACCTACGAACTGGGCCGCGACACCGACGTCAACTACATGATGGCCTTCCGCCGGGAGGCCGCATGATCACGGAACTGCAGGCCGTCTTCTTCGACCTCGACGGCACGCTGGCCGACACCGCGCCCGATCTCGCGGCCGCGGCCAACCGGCTCGCCGTCGAGCACGGCCGCGCGCCGGTGGCCTACGAAAGACTGCGCCCGGTCGCCTCGCACGGTGCGCGCGGCCTGATCGGCGCGGCCTTCGGCAAGACGCCGGACGATCCGGAGTTCCCGGCCCTGCGCGATGCCTTCCTCGACTACTACGAGGCCGACATCGCCGCGCGCACGCAGTTGTTTGATGGCATGGAGGCGGTGCTGCGCGCGCTCGAGGCCGCCGGCATCCCATGGGGCATCGTCACCAACAAGCAGACCCGCTTCACCCGCCCGCTGGTGGAAGCCATCGGCCTGACGCCGCGCGCGGCCGCCGTGGTCAGCGGCGACACCACGGCCCACGCCAAGCCCCACCCTGCCCCGCTGCTGCTCGCCGCCGAACTGAGCCGCGTCGCGCCGGCACGCTGCGCCTACGTCGGCGACGACCTGCGCGACATCCAGGCCGGCAAGGCGGCCGGCATGGTCACCGTCGCCGCCGCCTATGGCTACTGCGGTGAAGAAGACCCGCCGGAAGCATGGGGCGCCGACTACCTGATCCGGCACCCCGAGGAACTGCTGCCGCTGCTCGCCCGGGCCGGCATGGCAAAGCCCGGCGGAACTCCCTGACACAGCGGGCGTCCAACGCGGTACAATCTCTCTTCTTCACACTGGGGCCGACCTGGTTTCGACGTGGGTTGCGAAGCAGTGGAGGGCATACCGAGGACCCGTCACCTCGTTAATCAATGGGAATGTAATAACTGCTAACGACGAACGTTACGCACTGGCCGCTTAATTGCGGCCGTCCTCGCACTGGCTCGCTGACGGGCTAGGGTCGCAAGACCACGCGAGGTCATTTACGTCAGATAAGCCCCGGAAGGGTCACGACTCCGGGGACGAAAACCAAGTGACTCGCCGTCGTAGAGCGTGTTCGTCCGCGATGCGGCGGTTAAATCAAATGACAGAACTAAGTATGTAGAACTCTCTGTGGAGGGCTTGCGGACGCGGGTTCGATTCCCGCCGGCTCCACCAGTTTCCAGGCAATATCCGGTAAACGCCGAACCGAAAGCGAAATCGAATGGCCTGGCCATCCGAGCCACCCGCTGAATGGCGGTGATTTTCCCGATAATGCCATCGCTCAAAAAAAGCCCGCCGAAAGGCGGGCTTTTTTACAGGTATTCCCGGACTGTGCTCAGGGCCCGACCTGCGCAATCACCCCATTACCGTTGACCAGGAAGAATTCCGAGCCGACGCCGACCCAATGATGTCCGCGCTTGGGCGCGGGCAACTGGTATTCGCGATAATCGTCGATCGCGTACTGACGGTCGCGGTACTCGGCCGGCAGGCGATCGCCCGCCTTCCACTGCCCCGGCATGTAGTTGAAGGGACCCGCACCGCCGCCGGCCGGCATGGCCTCCTGCTTCATGGCCTTGTGATGCCCGGACGGCTGGGCCAGGCCTGTGCCGGGCCCGAGGACACCGACCGCCAGCAGCAAGCTCAGCAACGCCTTGGTCTTCTTCATTGCGATCTCCTTGCATCAAATGGTTGGTGCTGCCTAGACAGCCCGGCACGCGGCAACTTCCGCCGCCAGGGCAGGCGCCGGCATTGGAATGTGCGCCTGGGCGTCGCTTGCCCTTGCCCATTTCCCGGGAATCCGCCCGCCGCCGCGTTCCGCGTACTGCGCTTCGCCTCAACCAGTTTAGGCGCTGATAGTGCGTCGGCGTATGTTTCCGCGCCACGGGCCGGAAGCGGGGGACGCGCCGGCAGCCGCGCAAGCGGACAGTGCGAGCAGGCGGTAGCAAATGGGCGGTGCACACAGCACATCGGCGCGCCGGAGCGATGGACCGGACGCGGCGGCGGCAAGCGCCGCCCGCACGGCATTAGAGGAAGCGGTCGAGGATCTTGCGGCTGCCGCGATCGAGTCCGGACAGGTCGCGGATCAGATAGTGGATACCATGGCTGTCGGAGATCATCAGCGTGGCACCGGACAGCCGGCGGATGTCTTCTTCGCCGCGCAGTGTCAGCGTGGTTGCACCACGATCGGTCTGCACCGTCCATTCGCTCGGCGTGGCGAACGTCGATACCGAGACGATGCGGCGGATCTCCGGCATGAACTCGCGGCTGGCCAGTTCTTCCGCCAGCAGCGCCCGCTCATTGGCCGGCAGGGCGTCCAGCCGTGGAATCCAAGCCAGTTCGCGGCCATCGGTACTCATCACGCCGACACCGTCGTCCGGCGCGGAAATCGGGAATGCCCGCACGGGCACCACACCTTCGTGGACAGTGCCGTCGGCCAGCGTCATGACCAGGCGGCCCAGCTGGTTGCGCACGAGCGTGAATCCGGTGCTTACCATCGCTCTCTTCCTTTCCTGTTGCTATTGCGCGCTCAGCGGTTCAGCGGCGCCAGCGCTTGCTTCGTCGGCCGGGGATGCATCCTCGACATCGACATTGCGCGCCTGCGCCTGGTACAGCTTGTAATAGGCGCCTTCACGCGCCATCAACTCGTCATGGTTGCCCACTTCGACAACCTGGCCGCGATCCATCACCACCAGCCGGTCTGCCTTGCGCAGCGTCGACAAGCGGTGCGCGATAGCGATCGTGGTGCGCCCCTGCACGAGGTTGTCCAGGGCCTTCTGGATTTCTTTCTCGGTCGCGGTATCGACCGACGAAGTGGCTTCGTCGAGGATCAGGATGCGTGGGTCGATCAACAGGGCCCGGGCGATCGAGATACGCTGGCGCTCGCCGCCCGACAGCGCCTGGCCGCGCTCGCCGACCAGCGAGTCGTAGCCGTGCGGCAGGCGCAGAATGAACTCATGGGCGTGGGCCGCGCGGGCGGCGGCGATGATCTCCTCGCGCGTGGCGCCGGGCTTGCCGTAGGCGATGTTGTCGGCGATCGTGCCGAAGAACAGGAAGGGCTCCTGCAGCACCAGGCCGATATTGCGGCGGTACTCCGACACCGGCAGCGAGCGGATGTCGATGCCATCGACACGGATCCCGCCCTCCGAAACGTCGTAGAAGCGGCAGATCAGGTTGACCAGCGTGCTCTTGCCGGAACCGCTGTGACCGACCAGCCCGATCATCTCGCCGGGGGCGATCGACAGGTCGAGGCCGCGGATCACCGCGCGATTACCGTAGCGGAAACCCAGGTCGCGCAGTTCGATGGCGCCCCTGACCTGCTCCAGGTGGGTCGGGCGCGCCGGCTCGGGCACGCTCGACACATGGTCGAGGATGTCGAAGATGCGCTTGGCGCCGGCGGCCGCCTTCTGCGTCACCGAGACGATGCGGCTCATCGAATCCAGGCGCGTGTAGAAGCGGCTGATGTAGGTGAGGAAGGCCACCAGCACCCCCACCGTGATGGCGTTCTGCGACACCTGCCAGATACCGAAGATCCACACCACCAGCAGGCCCACCTCGGTCAGCAAGGTGACGGTCGGCGTGAACAGCGACCACACCGCGTTGACGCGGTCATTGATTGCCAGGTTGTGCTTGTTGGCCTCGCGGAAGCGCTCCACCTCGCGTTTCTCCTGCGCGAAGGCCTTGACCACGCGAATGCCCGGAATGGTGTCGGCGAGTACGTTGGTGATCTCCGACCAGATGCGGTCGATCTTCTCGAAACCGTGGCGCAGGCGGTCGCGCACCAGGTGGATCATCCAGGCGATGAAGGGCAGCGGCACCAGCGTCACCAGCGCCAGCCAGGGATTGATCGAGATCAGGATGACCGCCGTCATCACGATCATCAGCACGTCGGTGGCAAAGTCCAGCAGATGCAGCGAAAGAAAGACGCAGATGCGGTCGCTTTCCGAGCCGATACGTGCCATCAGGTCGCCGGTGCGCTTGCCGCCGAAGTACTCGAGCGACAGGCGCAGCAGGTGTTCATAGGTGGTGGTGCGCAGATCGGCGCCGATACGCTCGGACACGCGCGCCAGCAGGTAGGTCCGCGCCCAGCCCAGGCTCCATGCCACCAGCGCGGCACCGAGCAGGCCGCCCAGGTACAGCCGCACCAGGCCGTAGTCGATCGGCTGGCCGTTCTGGTAGGGAATCAGCACCTTGTCCATCAACGGCATGGTCAGGTAAGGCGGTACCAGGGTGGCGCCGGTGGACAACAGTGTCAGCACGAAGCCGGTCAGCAGTTCGAAGCGGTACGGCCGGGCGAAGCGCCACAGCCGCAGCAGTGCCCAGGTGGAGGGCGGCGCCTCCAGCTCGCGGCTGCACTGCGGGCAGGATTCCGCCCCGGGCGGCAGCGGCGCCCTGCAGGAAGGACAGGCCTCGCCTTCTTCCTCGCCCTCCTCCCCGGCCGCGGCGCCGCCCGGAGCGTCCAGCACCGCGTCGAACTGGTCGACCAGGCGCAGGGCGGCCGGGTTGTATCCCAGCGTATAGCGCCAGCTGGCCAGGCGCGCCTGGCCCTGCTGCAACTCCAGCATCCCCACGCCGGCATGGTCGCTGTGCACCAGCCGCATGCCGGGTTCGATGCGCCAGGCCTGGACCGCCGTCTGCCCCGGCGCGCGCGCCAGCAAACGACGATCCGTCACAACCGCCCACCCTTTAGTAAAATGCAGCCTCGCATCCAGGTCGAGCACCACCCCGGCTGCAAGCACCTCGCCAGGCAGCAGGGAAGCGCCGAGTTCGGCGCGCCAGGGATCGTCGGCAGGTTGTTGCGGGTCGGGCAAGGCTGGCTGGGTCATGTGGATGCGGCGTGTTATTTCCGCCGGATGCGGATATAACTTGAAACAATTTAGCGCGGAATCGTACTAGCGGTCCGCAATTTCGCCCGCAAGTATACATAAGGCACGCGCATCAGCGTTTTTTGATGCATAGCACAAACACTTTTTCTCTCCCTTGGTCAACCCGCGACACGCCGTAACGTTATTGAAAGGTTACGCCTCAAATTCTCGGGCGCTCGCCCACTGCCTCAAGCACTGCCTCAAGCTAAATCAATGAAAAAGAAGGACATTGAGATCGTCGATGTCATGTCGCTGCGCGGCCCGAATATGTGGACATATCGGCCCGTGCTGGAGGCGTGGGTCGATATCGGGGAACTGGAGGACTACCCCTCCAACACGATTCCGGGCTTCTACGAACGACTCTCCAGCTGGCTGCCGTCGCTGGTCGAGCACCGCTGCAGCATCGGCGAGCGCGGCGGCTTCCTGCAGCGCCTGAAGGAAGGCACCTGGCCCGGACACATCCTCGAACACGTCACGCTCGAGTTGCAGAACCTCGCGGGCATGCCCGGTGGCTTCGGCAAGGCACGGGAGACCCCGGTACGCGGGGTGTACAAGGTCATTGTGCGCGCCTGGCACGAGGAAGTGACGCGCGCCGCGCTCCAGGCCGCCCGCGACCTCGTGATGGCGGCGATCGAGGACCGCCCCTACGACGTCGGGGCAGCGGTCGAACACCTGCGCAGCCTGGTCGACGAGCACTGCCTGGGCCCGAGCACGGCCTGCATCGTCGATGCGGCGGACGATTTCGACATCCCGTCCGTACGCCTGTCGGACGGCAACCTGGTGCAGCTCGGCTACGGCGCGCGCCAGCGCCGCATCTGGACGGCGGAGACCGACCGTACCAGCGCCATCGGCGAAAGCATCTCGCGCGACAAGGACCTGACCAAGAGCCTGCTCGAATCCTGTGGCGTGCCGGTGCCCGAAGGCCGCATGGTCGACGATGCGGACGACGCCTGGAAAGCCGCCCAGGACATCGGCGTGCCGGTGGTGGTCAAGCCCTACGACGGCAACCACGGGCGCGGCGTGTTCACCAACCTGACCACGCAGGAAGAGGTGCAGACCGCCTACGCGGTCGCCATCGACGAAGGCAACGGGGTCATTGTCGAGCGTTTCGTGCCCGGCAACGAGCACCGCCTGCTGGTGGTCGGCGGCCGCCTGGTCGCGGCGGCCATGGGCGAGACCGCCAGCGTGGTCGGCGACGGCAAGTCCACCGTGGAGGAACTGATCGAACTGCAGATCAATTCCGACCCGCGCCGCGGCAGCACCGAGGACCACCCGCTGAACCGCGTGCGGCTCGACTCCGCAGCCCGCCTGGAGCTCAAGCGCCAGGGCCTGGAAGGCAGCTCGGTGCCACCGGAAGGCAAGACCGTGCTGGTCCAGCGCAACGGCAACGTCGCCTTCGACGTGACCGACCGCGTCCACCCCAGCGTGGCGCGCCACGCCTCGCTGGCCGCCCGCATCGTCGGCCTGGACATCGCCGGCGTCGACCTGGTCGCGACCGACATCAGCCGCCCCCTGGCCGAACAAGGCGGCGCGGTGGTCGAAGTCAATGCCGGCCCCGGCCTGCTGATGCACATCAAGCCGGCCGACGGCCAGCCGCGCCCGGTCGGCCGCGCCATCGTCGAGCACCTGTTCAAGGGCGCCGGCCAGCCCGGCGGCGACAACGGCCGCATCCCGCTGGTCGGCATCACCGGCACCAACGGCAAGACCATCGTCGCCAAGCTGGTGGCGCGGCTGCTGCAACTGGCCGGCAAGCACACCGGCCTGGCCTGCAGCGACGGTCTGTTCCTCGACCGCCGCCAGGTGGAAGGCGGCGACCGCGCCAACTGGGACGCCGCGCACCGCATCCTGATGAACCGCGCCGTCGAGGCCGCGGTGTTCGAGAACGACAGCGGCACCATCCTCTCCGAAGGCCTGGCCTACGACCGCTGCCAGGTCGGCGTGGTCACCAACATCGACGAGCCCGACCACCTGGGCCAGTACTACATCGAAGAGCCGGACCGCATGTACAACGTACTGCGCACCCAGATCGACGTGGTGCTGCCCGAGGGCGCCGCCGTGCTCAACGCGCGCGACCCGATGGTGGTGGAAATGGCCGAGTTGTGCGACGGCGAGGTGATCTTCTTCGGCCTCTCGCCCGACCTGCCCGCCCTGGCTGCCCACCGTGCCGCCGGCAAGCGCTCGGTGTTCGTGCGCGACGGCAAGGTGGTGCTCGCCACCGGCGCCGCGGAGGCGCCGCTGGCCGATGTCTCGGCCATCCCGCTGACCTACGCCGGCCGCGTCTCGTTCCAGATCGAGAACGTGCTGGCGGCCGTGGCCACCGGTTGGGCGCTGGGCATCTCGCACGACCTGATCCGCGCCGGCGTGGTGACCTTCGACGTCGGCCAGGTCGACGTGCCGGGCCGCTTCACCCTGTTCGAGCGCAACGGCACCACCGTGGTGATCGACGACGCGCACAATGCGCCCGCGCTGGAAGCGCTGGTCGCCGCGCTCGACCGCTTCCCGGCCGAGCGCCGCATGGTGGTCTACGGCGCCGGCGCGCCGCGCCGTGAGCAGGACCTGGTCAAGCAGGGCAAGGTGCTCGGCGCCGCCTTCGACCGCGTATTCCTGTGCGAGGACCGCAGCGTAGCCGGCGCGCAGCCCGACAGCGAGGCCCGCGCCCTGCTCAAGCAGGGCCTGTACGAAGGCCGCCGCGTCACCAAGATCATCGACGAGGGGATGCGCCGCGAGGCCATCGAAGCCGCGCTGGCGCAACTGGTGCCGGGCGACCTGCTGGTCCTGCAGTGCGACGAGGCCAGCACCGCCGCCACCGTGGACCACGTCCACCAATGGATGGGCCAGGCGGCCCGCCGCGCCTGAGCGCACGCGCTGCCAAGAGGAAACCGATTTCATGGAAGTCTCACGTATCCGGGCCCTGCGCGGCCCCAACCTGTGGTGCCGCCATACCGCGATCGAGGCGATCGTGGCCTGCTCCGACCAATCGCACATGCTGACCGACCTGCCGGGCTTCGAAGACCGGCTGCGCGCGCGTTTCCCGGACATCGGCCCGCTGCGGCCCGACGACGAGGAAGGCATCGTCTCGCTGGCGCACGTGCTGGAAGTCGCCGCGCTGCGCCTGCAGGCCGCGGCCGGCTGCCCGGTCACCTTCAGCCGCACCGCGCCCACGGTCGAGCCGGGCACCTACCAGGTGGTGGTGCAGTACAGCGAAGAAGAAGTCGGCCGCCTGGCCTTCGACTTGGCCGAGGCCCTGTGCAAGGCGGCCCGCGACGACACCCCGTTCGACCTGGACGACGCCCTGCACCGCCTGCGCGAGCTCGACGAGGACGTGCGCCTGGGCCCCAGCACCGGCTCCATCGTCTATGCGGCGGTGGCACGCGGCATCCCCTACCGGCGCCTGACCCAGGGCAGCATGGTGCAGTTCGGCTGGGGCAGCAAGCAGCGCCGCATCCAGGCCGCCGAGACCGACATGACCAGCGCGGTGGCCGAATCGATCGCGCAGGACAAGGACCTGACCAAGCGCCTGCTGCACGCCGCCGGCGTGCCGGTGCCGCTGGGCCGCTCGGTACGCAGCGCCGAAGAGGCCTGGGCTGCCGCCCAGGAGATCAACGCGCCGGTGGTGGTGAAGCCGCGCGATGGCAACCAGGGCAAGGGCGTGGCGGTGCGCATCCGCACCCGCGAGGAAGTGCTGGCGGCCTACAAGGTGGCCGAGGACATCAGCTCCGACGTGATCGTCGAGCGCTATATCCCGGGCCATGACTTCCGCCTGCTGGTGGTCGGCAAGCACCTGGTGGCGGCGGCGCGGCGCGACCCGCCCCAGGTCACCGGCGATGGCGTGCACACCGTGCGCCAGCTGGTCGAGGAAGTGAACCGCGACCCGCGCCGCGGCGAGGGCCACGCCACCTCGCTGACCAAGATCCGCTTCGACGACATCGCGCTGGCCACCCTGGCCAAGCAGAACCTGAGCGCCGACTCGGTACCCGCCAAGGGCACACGCGTGGTCCTGCGCAACAATGCCAACCTGTCGACCGGCGGCAGCGCCACCGACGTGACGGACGACGTGCACCCGGACATCGCCGCACGCGCAGTGGCCGCCGCGCAGATGGTGGGCCTCGATATCTGCGGCGTCGACGCGGTCTGCGAGACCGTGCTGAAACCCTTCGAGGAGCAGGCCGGCGGCATCGTCGAAGTCAATGCCGCGCCGGGACTGCGCATGCACCTGCAGCCTTCGTACGGCAAGGGCCGCGCGGTCGGCGAGGCCATCGTCTCGACCATGTTCACCGACGGCGACGATGGCCGCATCCCGGTGGTGGCGGTGTCCGGCACCAACGGCAAGACCACCACGGTGCGCCTGATCACCCATATCCTGGCCACCAGCGGCCTGCGCATGGGCATGACCGGCACCGATGGCGTCTACATCCAGGGCGAGCGCATCGACACCGGCGACTGCAGCGGCCCGCGCAGCGCGCGCAGCGTGCTGCTGCACCCGGACGTCGACGCGGCCGTGTTCGAGACCGCGCGCGGCGGCCTGCTGCGTGAAGGCCTGGCCTTCGACCGCTGCGACGTCGCGGTGGTGACCAATGTGGGCGAAGGCGATCACCTGGGCCTGTCCTATATCAGCACGGTGGAAGACCTCGCCGTGCTCAAGAGCGTGATCGTGCAGAACGTGGCGCCGCACGGCATGGCCGTGCTCAATGCCGCCGACCCGATGGTCGCGCGCATGGCCGACGCCTGCCCGGGCAGCGTCACCTTCTTCGCACGCGATCCGCAGGAACCCGCGATGGCCACCCACCGCGCCCAGGGCAAGCGCGTGGTCTTCGTCGACGGACAGGAGATCGTGGCGGCCGAAGGGGACAAGGAAGTCCGCATCGCCTTCTCCGACATGCCGCTCACGCGTGGCGGCAGTATCGGCTTCCAGGTCGAGAACGCGATGGCTTCGGTCGCCGCGGCGTGGGCGCTCGGCGTCGACTGGAACGTGGTGCGCCAGGGCCTGATGCACTTCGACAGCGACGCGCAGACGGCCCCCGGACGCTTCAATGTGTTCGACTACAAGGGTGCCACGCTGATCGCCGACTATGGCCACAACCCGGATGCCATCCAGGCGCTCAGCACCGCGGTGCAGAGCATGCCCGGCAAGCGCCGCGTGGTGGTGATCAGCGGCGCCGGCGACCGCCGCGACGAAGACATCCGCCGCCAGACGCAGATCCTCGGCGGCGTGTTCGACGACGTCATCCTCTACCAGGACCAGTGCCAGCGCGGCCGCGAGGATGGCGAAGTGCTGGCCCTGCTGCGCGAAGGCCTGGAAGGCGCCCAGCGCGCCAGCCACGTGGAAGAGATCCGCGGCGAGTTCGTGGCGATCGACACCGGCCTGGCACGCCTGCAGCCGGGCGACCTGTGCCTGATCCTGGTCGACCAGGTGGAAGAAGCGCTCGACCACATCGCCAAGCGTATCGGCGAAGCCCGGGTCTAGGCTCGAGCCTCGGCGACCGGCACAGGCCGGCCCTCTGCGGGCCGGCCTTTTTCATTGGCGCCTCCCCTTTTCACGCCGTACCACTGCGCCGCAACACCGCGCAGTGCCTCAATGCCGCCCCGGCAGCGCAAGCCGGCGCTCGAGCATGTGCTGCAGCCCGGCCAGCAGCGTGCTGAGCACCCAGTAGATGGCGGCCACTGCCAGGTAGAGCGGCAGCGGCTGGTAGGTGGCGGCGATCACTTCCTGCGCCGTGCGCAGCAGTTCGGTCACCGTGATGACCGACACCAGCGACGTGTCCTTGATCAGGCTGATCAGGCTGTTGGACAGGCTCGGCACCGCCAGCCGCAGGGCCTGCGGGCCGATCACGTAGCGCAGCGCCTGCAGCGGCGTGAAGCCGAGGCTGTAGGCCGCCAGCCATTGGCCGCGCGCCACGCCGACAATGGCACCGCGCATGCTTTCCGACAGGTAGGCGCCGACGTTCAGGCTCAGCGTCAGCACGCCGGCCGGGGTCGGTTCCAGCGCGATGCCGATGCCCGGCAGGCCGTAGTAGACGACGAAGATCTGCACCAGCAGCGGCGTGCCGCGCATGATGCTGACGTAGCCGCGCGCCAGGGCCACCGCCAGGCGCTGGCCGCTGATGCCCATCAGCGCCACCAGCAGGCCCACCAGCAGGCCGAAGCCCATCGACCACACGGCGAATTTCACCGTCAGCAGCATGCCCTGCAACAGCACGGGCAGTGAATCCAGCACCAGCTTCAGAGCAGGCATGGCGGCAGCGCGAAAGCCGGCCGCAGGGGCGCGCCGGCCGGCACGCCCGCATGGGCCGGTGAGTTGGCCGGCGCCGCTAACGGGCCGGGCGTGTCACGTCGACGTCGAACCACTTGGTCGACAGGCGGGCCAGGCTGCCGTCCCGGCGCAGGTCCTCCAGCGCCTGGTCGATGGCTTTGGCGAAGGCGGGATTGCCCTTGCGGAACGGAATGGCCACTTCGGCATTGGCACCCGGCAGCACGGCACCGGGCCGCAACGGCAGCTTGGCGGTCTTGACCAGGTAGCCCACCATCAAGCGGTCGTTGAGCGCGGCATCGATGCGCTGCGCGGCCAGGTCGCGCAGGTACTCGGGCGCGCCGGGATAGGTCTTGAGGTCGATGCCCGGCACCGACTTGGCCATCTCGTTGTAGTTGCTGCCCAGGCTGACGCCCAGCTTGAACCCCTTCAGGTCGGCCAGCGAACGGAAGGCACGCTTGTCGTCCTGGCGCTGGATCAGCTGCGCCGCCGAATAGGCGTAGGGGGTGGAGAAATCGAGCACCTCGCGCCGCTGCGGCGTGATCGCGACCTGGTTGACGATCACGTCGAACTTGCCCGCCTGCAGGCCGGCGATGATGCCGCTCCATTCGGTGGTGACGAATTCCGCCTTGACCCCCAGCCTGGCCGCCACAGCCTTCGCCACGTCGACGTCGAAGCCGTCGAGCTGGTTATCCGGGCCGCGGAAATTGAAAGGCGGGTAGGTCCCTTCCAGCCCGACTTTCAGCGCGCCGGCCTGCCGGACCGCATCGAGCAGGTCGGCCGCCCCGGCCGGCGTGCAGAACAAGCCGGCCACCGAGGCCGTCATCGCGAGCAGGAAAGCGGCCCAGCCCCTTCGAAGCGTTCGCATGGCTCCTCCCATCGTTCTGGCAATCGGTCCGGCTCGGCCCGAGGCAGGCCGGCCGCGCCGCGTCCGCAACGGGCGGCACCGCAGTGATGCATGCGGCGCCGCGCCAGCGCAGGCGTGGTCGCATCCATTCTAGGACGTGCCCGCGCAGGATGCGACCCGGACGCCGCAGCAGGCGAGCCGGCGGGCCGCGCAAGCACCGCCCGGCGCGGCCGCGGCGGCGCTACTGGAAAGCCTTGTCGTTGGGCTGGGCGTAGAGCGACTTCATATCGGCCGACAGCGGGTAGTTCAGGTTGAGGCCGCGCGGCGGGATCGGCGACTGGAACCACTTCTTGTAGAGCAGCTCGGCACGGCCGCTGGTCATCAGGTCGGCGATCACGCCGTCGGCCAGCTTCTTGAAGGCCGGATCGTCCTTGCGCAGCATGCAGGCATAGTTCTCCGTCTGCAGCGGCGTGCCGACCACCACCCAGTCGTCGCGGTTCTTGGCCTTGGTCAGTTCGCCGTAGAGCAAGGGCTCGTCCATCACGAAAGCGACGGCGCGCCCGCTTTCCAGGATCAGGAAGGACTGGCCGTGGTCCTTGGTGCTGATCAGGTTCATGTTCATGGCCTTCTCGCCGTTCATCTTCACCAGCAGGCGCTCGTCGGTGGTGCCGGCGGTGGTCACCACATTGCGGCCGGCGAGGTCGGGGAAGTCCTTGATGCCGGAGTCCTTGCGCGTCAGCATGCGCAGGCCATAGACGAACAGGCTGTTGCTGAAGGCGACCTGCTTCTGCCGCTCCAGGTTGTTGGTCGTGGTGCCGCACTCCAGGTCGATGGTGCCGTTCATCATCAGCGGGATGCGGTTCTGCGAGGTGATCGGCATCAGCTTCACCTGGAGCGCTGGCAGGCTCAGCTGCGCCTTCACCTTGTCGACGATGTGCAGCATGATCTCGTGCGAGTAACCCATCACGTCCTTGCCGTTGGTGTAGGAGAAGGGGATGGAAGACTCGCGGTAGCCCAGCGTGATCACGCCGCTGTCCTTGATCTTGCGCAGCGTGTCGCTATCGCCCTCGGCGGCGCCGGCGGCCGCGGATGCCAGCGCGAACAGGGCCGCGGCGGCCGCGGCGCGCCGGCGGGAGGAGGTTCGCATCGGGCGTACGTTCAGCATCATGGTGAGGCTCTCCTGGTGGGGGGACGATCCGGATCGCACGATGCCAGGCCAGGGCCATGCCGGGCGCGCCGGGGCGCGCGGCGGCCGGGCACCCCGCCGCCTGCCGCCACGCCGGCCCCGGAACCCGGCACGGCCCTGCCTGTCATGCGATCCGCGCAGCGTAGCGGAGCGCGTGCGGCTTGCCCAATGCGAATACGTGCCAGAATATGTCCGAAGGCTATACCCTGGCCCGTCCCGACGTATCCCCTGCCTTTGCGCCCTCCGACCATGCGCCTGCGACAGATCGAAGTCTTCCGTGCCGTCATGCTGACCGGCACCGCCAGCGAGGCGGCGCGCCTGCTGCACGTGTCCCAGCCAGTCGTGACACGCGTGCTGCAGCACGCCGAGGCTTCGCTCGGCTTCCGCCTGTTCGAGCGCGTCAAGGGGAGGCTCCAGGCCACACCCGAGGCCGCTGCCCTGTACGGCGATGTCGAACGGCTATATGGCGAGATCGAACGGGTGCGGCGCGTCTCGGAAAGCCTGCGCCACAGCGGCGCCGGGCGGCTGCGCGTGGCGGCGACGCCCAGCCTGGCCGGCCCCCTGCTGGTGCCGGCGCTGCAGCGCTTCTGCGCGCGCCACCCCGACACCCAGGTCCAGGTACTCACCCACCATACCGGCGAGATCGTGCAGGGCCTGCTGTCCAACCAGATCGACCTGGGCTTCGCCTTCTCGCCGCCACGCCATGAAGCGCTCGCGGCGGCAGCGGTGGCATCGGGACGCATGCTGCTGGCGGTGCCGCGCGGCCTGCCGCTGCCCGCCGGCGGGCGGCGCGGCAGCGTGTCCATGCAGCGGCTCGCCGAGCGGCCTTTCATCGCCTACGACGACAACAGCTCGCTCGGGCTGCTGGTACGCCAGACGCTGGCGCGCAACGGGCTGGAACCGCGCTCCACGCTGGAAGTACAGACCTACTCGCTGGCGCTGGCCATGGTCGAAGCCGGGCTCGGCCTGACCCTGCTCGACCAGTTCACCGCGCTCGACGCCGATCCGGCCCGTATTGCACTGCACCAGATCGAACCTGCCCTGCCCTTCGAGATCCACGCGCTGCGCGCGCGCCACCGTGCCACCTCCAGCCTGGTCGACGACATGCGCGCCCAGTTCGCCCTGGTGGCGCAAGCCACCGCGCAAGCGTTGCCGCAGCGGCTGGAGGCACCGGCCGTGGTGTTCGAGCCGGCGGCCGCCGGCGCCGAGAATTGACAGCCACGCGAGGCGTGCACCATCATCGACACGAGCCAATACGGCGCCCCTCTCCATGTTCGCCCTGATCCTGCTCCTCCTCGTGCTGGCCAGCGCCTTCTTCTCGATCTCCGAGATCGCGTTGACGGCCTCGCGCCGCACCAAGCTGCAGACGCTGTCCGAACGCGGCGACCGCCGCGCGACCAAGGTCATGCTGCTCAAGGAAGAGCCCGGCAACTTCTTCACCATCGTGCAGATCGGCGTCAACAGCGTGGCCATCCTGGCCGGCATCCTGGGCGAAAAGCACGTGTCCGACCTGGTCTTCGCCGCGCTCTCGCCCTATATGGCGCAGGACATGGCGCAGCGCAGCGCCAATATCGGCTCCTTCCTGATCGTGACGCTGCTGTTCATCCAGTTCGCCGACCTGATCCCCAAGCGTATCGCCATGACCTTCCCCGAGACGTGTGCACTGGCGGTGATCGAGCCCATGCTGATGCTGCTCAAGGTGCTGCGTCCGCTGGTCTACGTGTTCAACGCGGCCGCCGACGCCGCGCTGCGGCTGTTCGGGCTGCCCACCAAGCCGGTCGACCAGATCACCTCCGAGGATATCGCCGCCATGGTCGATGCCGGCGCCGAGGCGGGCGTGCTGCACAAGCACGAGATCCACCTGATCGAGAACGTGTTCGAGCTCGACTCCAAGAGCGTGACGGCCATCATGACGCCGCGCGACGAGGTCGTTTACCTGCAACTGGACGAGTCGACCGACAGCGTGCGGCGCAAGCTGGTCAGCGAGCCGCACGCGCAGTATCCGGTGTGCGGCCGCGACCTGGACGACCTGCTCGGCTACATCGACACCAAGGACATCATGCAGCGGCTGCTGTCCGACCAGGCCATGCCGCTGGGCAATATCGGCAAGCATCACGACAAGAACGTGCTCGTGATCCCCGACACCCTGACCCTGTCGGAAGCGCTCACGCGCTTCCGCGAGATGCACCAGGGCTTCGCCGTGGTGATGAACGAATACGGGCTGGTGGTCGGCGTGGTCACGCTCGATGACATCGTCGGCGCCCTGATGGGCGACATCCTCTACTCCAACGAGGACGAGCAGATCGTGCGGCGCGACGACAACTCCTGGCTGGTCGACGGCCTGACGCCGCTGGTCGACCTGAAAAAGGCGCTGGAAGTGGAAACACTGCCGGGCGAAGACTACGTCGACACCGCGGGCGGGCTGGTGATCTACACGCTCAAGCGCATTCCCAAGAAATCCGAGTCCATCGAAGTGGCAGGATACCGGCTGGAGGTGGTGGACATCGACCACCACAAGATCGACCAGTTGCTGGTGTCGCGGCTGCCGCTGGCCGAGCGCACCTCCACTTGAGGCCAGCCTCCCGCCCGTGACACGGGATGCGGTGGCCGGACGGTCAGCTCAGGCAGGCCGCATTCACCACACCCGCAGCCAGCGAAATCATGCCCATCAACAGCCCCATGCCGCGGTTGTCGGCGGCAATGGCCGCGCTGACATTGCGCAAGGCGGCGGCTACGGCCAGGTAGGTCAGCACCTGCACCACGAATGCCGCCAGCGCCCACAGCAGGAACAGGCGGAACGAGGCGTTGTGCTGGATGCTGGACGACAGCGTCAGCGAGAAGCCCAGCACCGCGCCGCCGAGCGATAGCGCGGCGGCTACGTTGCCCGCGCGGATGAGCGCAAACTCGCGATGCGGCGTCACGCGCGTGTAGACCAGCAGGAACAGGCCCAGCAGGCCGAAGCTGGAAAGGATGTAGATCAGGTAGGCAAGCGCCGGAGACAGGAGGCTGGGCATGGGAAGCGACAGGTGGTTGCAACTGTTCGGTTCGGCGGGGGCGACCAGACTTGGAGACCGGGCAGCGAAGGCCGGAGCAGCCATGTACGTCGGTCGGCAAGCCTCAGCCACCACCGGAGCGGCCGGAGGATCCCCCAAAGCGACTGGTAAAGCCGCCGCGCGAGATGACCGGCCCCTGCGTGGCTGCGGTCATAGGCATCGACAGGCCCATGGACCTTCCTCGACCCAGCGCGCTGCGGCGTACGGTGGCCTCCTCGATCATGGCGCTGCGCGGGGCACCCTCGACCCACGTCTTGCGTGAGATCGAGCCGTTGCCGTCATATTCGAGCAGCCAACGCCCGGACGCGCCGGACATATCGTGCCGTGTCTGGGTGCCGTTCGCGTGGTACACGGTCCCGCTTGCCGTGTAGTAAGGGCCATACCAGCGTGCCAGGGGAGTGGAGTAGCCTAGTGAGCCGGCATGTGGGCTGGGCGCCTCGCGAAACGCGGGGGTACCGCCGCCAGCCGTAGCCTGCTGGGCATGGAAGATTGCGCCCGGGCTGTCGATGGGCACATTCTCGCAGTCACCCTGCATCGACCAGTCCGCCTCACAATCCGCCAGCGACGCGTAGCTTGCCCGCCGCACGGTGACGCCGGGGTCGTCATCCGCCTCGTCGCTGCAGGAACCCACCACACTGGCAACCACGGTGAATACGCCAACGATCCACAGCACAGGCACCGCTTGGGAGCGAAGCGTGCTCAATGCGGGCACCGTCGAGAGATCGGAGGAATACAGTGGGCGGCCGGTGCCTTTCAACGAACCGCTCGGCCTGGGTTGGTGAGGACTGCCGTACTTCGACGGCTGCCGCTGGCCGCTCTTCCTCGTCATCGTCCCTAGCCTCGCAAGAAATAGTGTGGCACGAAGAAGCTGGTGTTCTTGATGATGGGACCGGCCTCCTCCCGCACGCACAGGCCGCAGGGCTCATCGTCGACGATCCAGACACCGAGGGTGGTAAAGCGGCCATCGAACTGCCGCGCTGGCGCGTAGGCCTGGTAGACGAAGCCCTCCGCGCCATACTCGCCAGGATTGTCGATGCAGCCATGCGGCGTCACCAGGCTCACGCCCTCCCCTTCGCGCGACAGGAATGGCTTCTTGGCATGCGGCCGGCCGGCGAAGCGGCTCTCTTCGAACGAGGCCTCGAGCAAGTTCGGATGCCCGGGAAACAACTCCCACAGGATGGGCAGGAGAGCCTTGTTGGAAAGCACGGTTTTCCAACAAGGCTCGATCCAGCGCACCGGGCTGTGCAGGAGCAGATCGCGATAATCCGACGTGACCATCCACTCCCACGGGTACAGCTTGAATGCCACCTGTATCGGCACCGCGTCGGCATCATAGAAGCCGCCGCGTCCATCGCTACCGATGTCCTGCATGTCGACCAGCTTGACCGACCAGCCGGCCTGCAATGCAGTATCCATCAGGTACTCCACATTGCCGATGTCTTCCTGGCTGTCGAACATGCAGGCGAAATGCAGCAGGGAGGCGTTGCGATAGTGCTTGCGCAGCCATTGCCAGCGCGCCACCAGCGCCTCGTGCAGGCTGTTGAACTGATCGGCCTGCGGCTGTACCGCCGCCTTCCAGTACCACTGCGCGATGCTCGACTCGATCAGGGAAGTCGGCGTGTCCGCATTGAACTCATACATCTTGGGCACGCCATCGGCATCCAGCGTCATGTCGAAGCGTCCGAACAAGGTCGGATCGTCGCGCTCCCACGAGGCGCGGATCAGCGGCGCGACGTGCGCGGGAATCGCCAGGCGCGCGAACAGGTCATGATCGATCACATGCTGGACGGCCTCCAGGCAGCGCTGGTTAAGATCCAGCGCGGCGGCATAGAGACGCTCGACCTCCTCGGAGTCGAAGGCATAGGCCGCATCCTCTCGCCAATAGAAGAACGCATCGCCGTCCACCGCGCGGCAGACGTTGTGCTCATCGAGCGAATGGAAGTGAAAGCCGATCCGTTCGAGCTCGCGCGGCCAATTGTCACGGGGAAGCTGCGCAACGCGCATCATGATCGGCGGCCCTCTCTGGCCTTGCCCACGCGGTCCCCGGCCGGCATTGACGAAACCCTCGCACCGCTGAGCGAGGCAGGCCGGCAAGTCCTGCTGCTGCTTCCAAGCACCCCCAAGACTTGCCCCTGTGAACTGGAAAGCCCCAATTGGACACCGCCTCCCCTCCAGGCTTCCATCAGCCGAAGCTGAATTTCGCGCGCGCCGGTTCGCAAAGTCAGCGGTAGAGCAAGCTCCCCCGGACAGTACACAGCACCATCGAAGTAGAGCGCTCGGGCAGGATGCGCGAAGGTGCCCTTCCCCTGTTTCCGTGCGCTCATGGCACCGGAGAAGGCCTCGCTTCAACGTTCGAGCTGGCGCGGGGCCGGAACATCGTCCCCCGGAACTGAAACGCGCGCGAACAGTCAGGCGAATGTCGAGGATTCCGTGGCGGGAGTTGGCGAGGGGGTGCGCAGACAGCCTCGGCGGGCGCGCCCACAACGGAGCACTGGACCGAGACGACGACTGAGACGTTGCATGAAGAAAAAAAGCCTGTCGAAAAATCGACAGGCTTTTTCTATTTGGCGGAGAGGGAGGGATTCGAACCCTCGGTACGCTTGCACGTACGCCTGATTTCGAGTCAGGTACAATCGACCACTCTGCCACCTCTCCTGGAACTTGTTCGCCGGTGGCAATCAGCGAAGAACAAGATTATAGCGATAGCCTCGCCCCCGCTGCAAGCCCCTTCCGCAAAAAAGTTTTACGCCTCGGGTTCGAGCCGTTCGATGCCGCCCATGTAGGCGCGCAGCGCGGTCGGCACGGTCACCGAACCGTCGGCGTTCTGGTAGTTCTCCAGGATGGCCACCAGCGTGCGGCCGACTGCCAGCCCGGAACCGTTCAGCGTGTGCAGCAGCTCGGGCTTGCCCTGCGCATTGCGCGTGCGTGCCTGCATGCGGCGCGCCTGGAAGTCGCCCATGTTCGAGCAGGAGCTGATCTCGCGATAGGTGTTCTGCGCGGGGATCCACACTTCGAGGTCATAGGTCTTGGTGCTGCCGAAGCCCATGTCGCCGGTGCACAGCACGATGGTGCGGAACGGCAGTTCCAGCTTCTTCAGGATGGCCTCGGCGTGGCCGGTCATTTCCTCCAGCGCCGCGAAGGACTGCTCGGCCGGCACCACCTGCACCATCTCGACCTTGTCGAACTGGTGCTGGCGGATCATGCCGCGCGTGTCCTTGCCGTAGGAGCCCGCCTCCGAGCGGAAGCACGGCGAATGGGCGACGAAGCGCAGCGGCAGCTTGTCGGCCGCGACGATGGCGTCGCGCACGATATTGGTCAGCGGCACCTCGGCGGTCGGGATCAGGTAGAAGTTCTCGATGCGCTCGCCACCATCCTCGGCCTCGCCGCCGACCTTGCGCGGCACCTTGAACAGGTCTTCCTCGAACTTCGGCAACTGCCCGGTACCGCGCATCGAGGCGGCATTGACGATGTAGGGTACGTAGGTCTCGGTATAACCATGCTCCGTCGCATGGGTGTCGATCATGAACTGCGCCAGCGCACGGTGCAGGCGCGCCACGCCGCCGCGCAGCATCGCGAAGCGTGCGCCGGTGACCTTGGCCGCGGTATCGAAGTCCAGGCCGAGGCGCGCGCCCACGTCGACGTGGTCCTTGATCTCGAAGTCGAAGCTGCGCGGCGTGCCGACGCGGCGCACTTCCACATTGCCGCTCTCGTCGGCGCCGACCGGCACGCTCTCGTGGGGCAGGTTCGGGATCGTCAGCATCAGATCAGACAACTGGGCCTGGATCTCGTCCAGCCGCGCGGCCGAGGCCTTGAGCGTGTCGCCGATGCCACCGACCTCGGCCATCACCGCGGAGGTGTCCTCGCCCTTGCCCTTGAGCATGCCGATCTGCTTGGAGAGGCTGTTGCGGCGCGCCTGCAGTTCCTCGGTCTGGGTCTGCAGTTGCTTGCGTTCGGTCTCGAGGGCCTGGAAGGCGGCCACGTCGAGTTGGAAGCCGCGCGTGGCGAGGCGCTGGGCCACGGCGTCGATGTCTTTGCGGAACAGCTGGATGTCGAGCATGTCGAGGATCGGGGAAGTGCGGAGCCGGCGACATGCCGGCGGACCCGCTATTTTACTGCAGCGGCGACGCCCGTCCGCCGGGAACAGCGAGAACGGGACGCCGCTTATCGGTCGCCCGGCTCCGCCGGGCCGGCGGCGGGATCGGCGGCAGCGCCTGAGGCCCCGCGCGCGGCGCGCTCGGCCGCGGCGGCTTTGGCTGCATTTTCAGCCTTCGCAGCCTTCTGGCGCCGGTGCCAGTCGGCGTCGAGCTCGCGCAGGTGGCGCAGCTTGTCGCCGATCTTGCCCTCCAGGCCGCGTGGCGTCGGCTGGTACCAGCCCTGCGGGCGCAGGTCGTCCGGGAAATAGTGCTCGCCGGCGGCGTAGGCCTCGGGCTCGTCGTGCGCGTAGCGGTAGGCGTGGCCGTAGCCCAGTTCCTTCATCAGCTTGGTGGGCGCATTGCGCAGATGCACGGGCACCGGGCGCGACTTGTCCTTGGCGACGAAGGCGCGCGCCGCGTTGTAGGCGTTGTAGCCGGCATTGGACTTGGGCGCCACGGCCAGGTAGACCAGCGCTTGCGCCAGCGCCAGCTCCCCCTCCGGCGAGCCCAGCCGCTCATAGGTCTCGGCAGCATCCAGGGTGATGCGGGCGGCGCGCGGGTCGGCCAGCCCGATGTCTTCCCACGCCATGCGCACGATGCGCCGGGCCAGGTAGCGCGGATCGGCGCCGCCATCCAGCATGCGGCAGAACCAGTACAGCGCGCCGTCGGGATCGGAGCCACGCACGGACTTGTGCAGGGCGCTGATCTGGTCGTAGAAGGCATCGCCGCCCTTGTCGAAGCGACGCAGGTTCTCCGACAGGGCACTGCCCAGCAGCGCGGTGTCGATGGCCTGCTGGCCGGCGCTGCGCGCCGCGCGCGCGACGATCTCGATATTGTTGAGCAGCTTGCGGCCGTCGCCGTCGGCCGACGCCACGATCAGCTTGAGCGCCTCGTCGTCCCAGCGCAGCCCGCCCAGCTCCGCGCTCGCACGGCCCGCGAGCTGCGCCAGCTCGGCGTCGTCCAGGCTCTTGAGCACGTAGACCGCCGCGCGCGACAGTAATGCGCCGTTGACCTCGAAGGACGGGTTCTCGGTGGTGGCGCCGATAAAGGTGAACAGACCGCTTTCCACGTGCGGCAGGAAGGCATCCTGCTGGCTCTTGTTGAAGCGGTGCACCTCGTCGACGAAGACCAGGGTGCGGCGGCCGTGGGCGCGGTATTGCTCGGCGCGCTCGACCGCCTCGCGGATGTCCTTGACGCCCGACAGCACTGCCGACAAGGCGATGAACTCGGCGTCGAAGGCGTCGGCCATCAGCCTTGCCAGCGTGGTCTTGCCCACACCGGGCGGCCCCCACAGGATCATCGAGTGCGGCTCGCCGGAAGCAAAGGCCACGCGCAGCGGCTTGCCCGGCCCGAGCAGGTGCTGCTGGCCGATGACTTCATCGATGTTGCGCGGGCGCAGCCGCTCCGCGAGCGGCTGGTTGGAACGGTCAGGGGTTTCGGAGAACAGCGTATCCGCCACGGTTGTCATGCCTCGGTATCGGGGCGCGCCGCGTGCGGCGCGCGACCTCACAGTGTAGACCATCCGCGGCGCCACCCCGCCCTTGCCGGCCGTGCCGGCCTTGCCTAGTCGCCGCCGCTGGCGGCGAAGGCGTCGAGGATGGCGCCGGCCGCCCTGCCGGTGCGGGCGCGCCAGGCGGCCACCGGCGCAGAAGCCGCCGCGCGCAGCGCCGCGCGCACGCCCGGCTCCGCCTCGCCGCGCACGGTCACGCCGTTCGCCATCATCTGCGCCGCGTTCTCGGCGATGCGCGTCGACAGCCGCGCCCACTGGCGCTGCTCGGTGGCCTGTGCGGCGGCATCGACCACCTCGCGCTGGGCCGGCGTCAGGGCCGCATAACTGGCATTGCCGACAGTCGTGAAGGACAGCGGCATGGCATAGCCGATCGCGGTGAAGTTGGGCAGGTAGCGCCACAGCTTGCGCGCCGCGCCGTCATCGCCGGAGCACAGCACCGCATTGACAGAGCCCTCGCGCAGGCGGGGCATGGTGTCGGACAGCGGCAGCTCGACCGCACGTGCGCCGGCGGTGCGGATCAGCCCGGTCGAAATCGTGTCGGCAGTGCGCACCGTCAGCGCGCGCAGGTCCGCCAGCGAGGCCAGCGGCGCACGCGACCACAACCCGGTCGGCGGCCACGGCGTGATGTAGAGCAGGTGCTGCCCCTGCGCGGCCAAGGCGCGTGCGTAGTCGGCGCGCGCCAGCCCGGCCAGGCGCCGCGCCGACTCCAGCGAGGTCGCGATGAAGGGCAGCGAGGGCAGCTGGAACAGAGGATCGAGCTGGCCCAGTGCTTCGGCCGGGATGTCGCCGCCGTCGCCGCGCGCGTCCCTCGCCGCTGTCGCCGCGGGTGGCGGCAGCGGGCGGGCGTCCACGCCGGCCTCGAAGGCGGGCGCCACCAGCAGCGTCCCGCCCGAGCGCGCCTTCATCTCCTCGGCAAAGGTCGACAGTCCCTCGCCGGCCATGCCGGCGGCCGGTGCTTCCGTCGTCATGCGCCAGGTCACCGGCGCAGGCGCGCTTGCCGCGGCCGAAGCGGCCGAAGCGGCCGGCGCCGGTGCCGACGCGGGCTGCGCCCGCGCCGGCACGAACGGCGTCATCGACAACAGCGCCAGCACCAGCGGCAACGGCCGTCCGCAGGCCCGCCGGAGGAGGCGGGAAAGCAAGACGTCGCACACGGCGAGACGAAGCATGTCACGGTCCTAGCGTTGTTCGAGCCTGGGTGGAAGGGGCAGCCCGCAGGCCCGGGCCGCACCGCATTATAGGGAGTCGCCATCACCGCCACGGCTTGCGGCGAGGTGATGCCGCACCGCCTTCAGGATCCCGCGCCCCGGCCGATATACGAACTACCGATGCCCTGCATTGACGCCGGCGCGCGCGAGCCGGCGCCATGCCGCCCTGTTGCCAGAGACCCCTATGCTGCTGTCCTACCGCATGTTGCTGTTCAAGATTTCCCGGCTGACGGGCCGCAACCGCATGACCGCTGTCGACGAGATCGCGCTGGCCGGCCAGCTCGCCGAAATGATGCATCGCCCGCATGCAGCGGAGCGCGTGGTGGCGGACCTGATGGATCACGAGCATGCCCAGGTGCGCCGCGTCGCCCTGAACGCGGTGCGGCGCGCACGCTGCTTTGCCTGCCCTAACCTGTTGCCGGCCCTGCTGCGCCGCCTGGCCGATGCCGAACCCTGGTTGCGCCATGACGCGGCCTGGGTGGTCGCCGAGGGCCAGTTCGACGGCGCCGAACTCCGTGCCGCGCTGCGCCGCCTGGCCGGCCGGACGCAGTTGCCGCAGGACGCGGCGCGCGCGCGCGCCTTCCCCGACGATGCCCTGCTCCAGGCCCAGGTCAAGGCACGCACGGCCCTTGACGCACTGTTGAAGAAGAGCGCCGCGGAGGCCAACCGCAGGCTGGGACTGGCCGGGGCCGCAGGCTATGCCAAAGGCACGGTCGGCCACAACAATATGGTCCGGCGGGAAACGAACCGCCGCACGGCCGCGCGGCGCCTGGACAGCAGCGTGCGGCTGACCTACCGCCCGCTGCCACCGCCCGAGGGCGTGCTGCGCATCAATTCGGCGGCCAAGACCAAGACCTCGCCGGGCTGAACCGGACCGGCCGTCCGCCGGCTAGCGCCTGGCCCGCTCCGCAAGCACGCGCATCGGCGCGGCGGGCAGCGGCCCGTGGCAGCTGCGCGAGCCGTCGGCCTGGCCCAGCACCAGCCAGACCCGCGCGGCATCGCCGGCGGGGTGAAGCAGCCAGGCCGGTGCGCGCCCGCCGCCCAGGCTCTCGAGCACGCCGCTGCTGGCCGACTGCAGCATGGCGGCGCAATCAGCCACTGGCGCCTTGGTCGCGGCGAGGAAATCGCGGTTGGCCAGCACCTCGGGCAAGGCCATGTCGGGCGCCCCCAGGAAGGCATCGACGTCGAACTGGCGCGCGCCGGATCCCGGCGCCGCGCAGGCCGCCAGCCCGGCCGCCAGCAGCGCGGCGACAGCCAGGCGGGGCAGGCTGCAGAAGGCGTTCACTCGCATGCCGGTCCTCACTGTTTCATCACGTCGGCACCCTTGGGCACCGTGAAGCGGAACGTATCGGCCGGCAGTGCCGGGTTCTTCTGCATCGCGGTGAAGCTCAGCAGCGTGGTGTTGCCGAAGGCATCGCGCAACTCCATGGCCGCCAGGTTGCCGCCCTTGAAGCCGATGCCGATACGCTCGAACTGCGTGTCCTTGGACTTGGGCGTCAGTTCCAGCCACTCGATGCCGTCACGCGTGGCGCCGTTCCTGACCACGAAATTCTTCTCGAGATCGTTGCTGCCGAACAGGATGGCGGCCGGACTGGAACCGAGCGCGCCATCGAGCTTGCGCTCGGTGACCTGGTTCAGGTCCTTGTCGTAGATGTAGAGGGTCTGGCCGTCCGCCTGCAGCAATTGCTCATAGGGCTTCTCGTAGCGCCAGGTGAACTTGCCCGGCCGCGAGAAGGCGAAGCTGCCGCTCGAGTTGCCGGTCACCTTGAGCGTATCGCCCTGCCCCTTGACCTGGCGCTGCGTGAACTCCCCGCGCGCAGTCTTGACAGTGGTGACGAAGGCCTGCAACTGGTCGGTGGCGGCGGCATGCGCGGCCGTCAGGCCCGAGGCCAGCAGGGCCAGCAGGACGCCGGTCCGTGCGAGCTGGCGCCGTGCCGGCGCAAAACTCCTGATGTGCATGAGGTTGCTTCCTTGCGTTCTTCGGTTTACCTGAGCGGCGGCGCCGCGCCGGCATGTTGCCTGCGGGCCGCCTGTGTGCTTAGAGCCGGTCTCGCGGGAGGGATTCCGGCAGAGAAGTAAGCCGATGTTACGCGTTACGCGTGCGGCGTTCACTCCTCTTCGCGCGCGCCCCCGCCCTGGGCCAGGATGTCGCGGTTGCCGTTGCCGGACATGGCGGACACCAGACCGGCCTTCTCCATGTCCTCCAGCAGCCGCGCGGCGCGGTTGTAGCCGATGCGCAGGTGGCGCTGCACCAGCGAGATCGAGGCGCGCCGGTTCTTCAGCACCACCTCGACGGCCTGGTCGTACAGGGGGTCGGCCTCGCCGCCACCGCCACCGGCGATGCCCGCGCCGCCGCCCATCCCGTCGCCACCGCCCTCCTCGGCCAGTCCGCCCTCGAGGATGCCCTCGATGTAGTTGGGCTCGCCCGCTTCCTTGAGCTTCTCGACCACGCGATGCACCTCGTCATCGGAGACGAAGGCACCGTGCACGCGCACCGGCAGGCCGGTGCCGGGCGCGAGGTAGAGCATATCGCCCATGCCCAGCAGCGCTTCCGCGCCCTGCTGGTCGAGAATGGTGCGCGAGTCGATCTTGCTGCTGACCTGGAAGGCGATGCGGGTCGGCACGTTGGCCTTGATCAGGCCGGTGATGACGTCGACCGACGGACGCTGCGTCGCCAGCACCAGATGCAGGCCGGCCGCGCGTGCCTTCTGCGCGATGCGCGCGATCAGCTCTTCGACCTTCTTGCCGACCACCATCATCAGGTCGGCCAGCTCATCGATGACGATCACGATGACCGGCAGTTTCTCCAGCGGCTCGGGCGCGTCCGGGGTCAGGCTGAAGGGATTGGGGATCTTTTCCTCGCGCGCGGCCGCCTCGTCGATCTTCTTGTTGTAGCCGGCCAGGTTGCGCACGCCCAGCTTGCTCATCAGCTTGTAGCGGCGCTCCATCTCGCCCACCGCCCAGTTGAGCGCGTTGCCGGCCTGCCGCATATCGGTCACGACCGGGCACAGCAGGTGGGGAATGCCCTCGTAGACGCTCATCTCCAGCATCTTGGGGTCGATCAGGATCAGCCGCACCGCATCCGCCTTGGCCTTGTACAGCAGCGACAGGATCATGGCATTGATGCCGACCGACTTGCCCGAGCCGGTGGTGCCGGCCACCATGCAGTGGGGCATGCGCGCCAGGTCGGCCACCACCGGCTTGCCGGCGATGTCCTTGCCCAGCGCCAGCGTGAGCTGCGAGGCGCTCTCGTTGTAGACCTGCGAACCGAGGATCTCGGACAGCCGCACCGCCTGGCGCTTCGGGTTGGGCAGCTCCAGGCCCATGCAGTTCTTGCCGGGGATGGTCTCGACCACGCGGATCGACACCAGCGACAGCGCGCGCGCCAGGTCCTTGGCCAGGTTGACCACCTGGCTGCCCTTGACGCCGGTGGCCGGTTCGATCTCGTAGCGGGTGATGACCGGGCCCGGGTAGGCCGCCACCACCTTGACCTCGACGCCGAAGTCCTTGAGCTTCTTCTCGATCAGGCGCGAGGTGTATTCCAGCGTCTCGGCGCTGACGGTTTCCTGGTGCGGCGGGATCGGGTCGAGCAGTGCCAGCGGCGGCAGGTCGGAGTCGTGGATGTCGGCGAACAGCGGCTGCTGCTTCTCGCGCTCGACGCGCTCGTGCTTGGGCACCGCCTGCGGACGCACGATCTGCACCGGCGCCGCCTCCTCGATCTTCACGCGCTGCACCTCGACGGTCTCGGTGCGCTCCACCTTGGCGGCCTCGCCGATGATGCGGTCCTGCTTGCTCTCGCGGCGCGCCTTGAAGCCGAGGAACAGGCCCTCGACGAAGCCGCCGATGTGCTCGGCCACCGACAGCCAGGAGAAATGGAAGAACAGCGACAGGCCGATGGCGAACAGCATCAGCAGCAGCAGGGTGGCGCCGGTGAAGCCCAGCGCCACCTGCATCCAGCCGCCCAGCAGGTCGCCCAGCACGCCGCCGGGCGCGCGCGGCAGCGCCGCGCGCAGCGGATACATGCGGATCGCTTCCAGCCCCATGCTGGAGACCAGCGTCAGCGCGAAGCCGACCCAGCTGACCACCACGCCCTGGCGTGCCTCGGGCAGCGGCGGCGGCAGTTCCTCGGAGAGCGCGCGCCAGCCGCGCCAGCAGCGCCGCACCAGCAGCACCGCCCACCAGTAGGCGGAAAAGCCAAAGACGAAGAACAGCACGTCGGCCAGCCAGGCGCCCACGCGCCCGCCCAGGTTGTGGACGTCCGCGACCTGGTTGGCATGCGACCAGCCCGGGTCCGATTTGCTGTAGCTCGCCAGCATGCAGACGAAGGCGAGCGTGACCGCAAGCAGCAGGAACCAGCGCACTTCGCCCAGCAGCTTGCCGATACGGGAGGGCAGCGCGGATGGATCGGTACGGGTGGTGGGAGTGGCTCGAGCCATGCGCGATTGGTGGGGTTGAAAAAAATTCGGGATGCCGGGCATTTTAACCTTGGTGCGCACTATCGCTCCCATTGGAAATTGCAACAGTGGGCAAACGCGCCTCCACTTATAATGTCGCTTTTGACCGCTACCGGTGCGCCAGCGCGCGCGCCGGACACAGGATTGCATCATGGCCAAACACGCAAAAGTGCTCATTCTCGGGTCCGGTCCCGCCGGCTACACAGCCGCCGTCTACGCGGCCCGCGCCAACCTGCAGCCGGTGCTGATCACCGGCCTCGCCCAGGGCGGCCAGCTGATGACCACCACTGACGTGGAGAACTGGCCCGCCGACGCCAAGGGCGTGCAGGGCCCCGAGCTGATGCAGCGCTTCCTGGAGCACGCCGAGCGCTTCAACACCGAGATCATCTTCGACCATATCCATACGGCCAAGCTGACGGAGCGCCCGATCCGCCTCATCGGCGATGCCGGCGAGTACACCTGTGACGCGCTGATCATCGCCACCGGCGCCTCGGCCCAGTACCTCGGCCTGCCCTCGGAAGAAAACTTCATGGGCCGCGGCGTCTCGGCCTGCGCCACCTGCGACGGCTTCTTCTACAAGAACCAGGAAGTCGCGGTGGTCGGCGGCGGCAACACCGCGGTCGAGGAAGCACTCTACCTGTCCCATATTGCCAGCAAGGTGACCGTGATCCATCGCCGCGACAAGTTCCGCGCCGAGCCGATCCTGGTCGACCGCCTGCTCGCGCGCGAGAAGGAAGGCCGTGTCGAGATCCGCTGGAACACGGTGCTCGACGAGGTGGTGGGCGACGACTCCGGCGTGACCGGCGTCAAGCTGCGCAACGTGCAGACCGGGCAGAACGAGGAAGTGAAGCTGGCCGGCGTGTTCGTGGCCATCGGCCACAAGCCCAACACCGAACTGTTCGAAGGCCAGCTCGAGATGCACAACGGCTACATCGTCACCAAGAGCGGCCTGCAGGGCGACGCCACCGCCACCAACATCCCGGGCGTGTTCGCCGCCGGCGACGTGCAGGACCACGTCTACCGCCAGGCCATCACCAGCGCCGGCACCGGCTGCATGGCGGCACTGGATGCCCAGCGCTACGTGGAAGCGTTGAAGTAAAGCACACACGCGTCAGCCGACGCGGACAAAGGGGTGCCGGGGAACCGGCACCCCTTTGTGCTTTCTGGCGGCAGGCGGCTGGAGCAAGAGGCCTGCCGCTGCGTCCGGGCAAGCGCCCGCCCCGCCCGCTCCCGCAGGCGGCCTTCAGACCGGAAACATGGGTAACGGGTGTTCGGAGACATGAGTAACAGGTGATCCCGCGCATCGCCTTTGCCCCGCCTACCCCCTGCCCCGGCCGGACTTTCTTATAAAATGACGCCTGCCCCACGGAGACAGCCATGAAGCACGGCGCCAAACCCGACAACGCCCCATCCCGCCTCGGCCTGGCCGACCTCGGCAAGCTGCGCGAGCGGCTCAAGGACGAGACCGAACGCCGCGAAGCCGAACGCCTGGCGGCCGAACAGGCCGCGCAGCGCGCACGCGAGGAAGCGGACGTGTTCCGCAGTTCGGTGGGCCAGGTCAGCGCGCTGCGCGACCGCAACCGGATCGAGCCCGCCGCGGGCAAGCCCTCGCCGCTGCCGGTGCAGACACTGCGCAACGACCAGGAAACGCTGGCGGCCTCGCTGTCCGACGAATTCGACGTCGAGAGCCTGCTGGACACCGATGAGAGCCTCTCCTTCCGCCGCCCCGGTATCGGCATGGACGTGGTCAAGAAGCTGCGGCGCGGCGAATGGGTGCCGCAGGACAAGCTCGACCTGCACGGCCTGCGCAGCGAAGAGGCGCGCGAGGCGCTGTCCGAGTTCCTGCGCCGCGCGGTACGGCGCGGCGTGCGCTGCGTGCGCGTGATCCACGGCAAGGGCAACGGCTCGCCCGACAAGCTGCCGGTGCTCAAGGGCAAGGTGCGCAGCTGGCTGGTGCAGAAGGAGGAAGTGATCGCCTTCGTGCAGGCCCGCGGCGCCGAGGGTGGCGCCGGCGCGCTGATGGTGCTGCTGCGCCAGCCGCGCGCCTGAGGGCCGCGCACCTGAGCCGCCGCCCGGCGTCCCCGCCCCACTCCGACCGCGAGCGCACTTGGCCCCCATCCTTTCTCCGCACTTCGATGCGCTGTTCGGCCGGCTGCCGCTGATCCTCCACGTGATGGAAGTGATCGGCGTGCTGTCCTTCGCGGTGGCGGGCGTCGTCGATGCGCGCAAGCAGCGCTTCGACGCGGTCGGCACCTTCGTGGTGGCATTCGCCACCGCCTTCGGCGGCGGCACGGTGCGCGACGTGCTGCTCGACCGCCGTCCCTTCTACTGGGTCGAGCACGAAGGCTATGTGATCCTGATCTTCGCGATGTCGATCGGCGCGTCGGTGGTGTTCCGCGTGGTGAGCCGCGTGGCGTCGGAGCGCACCATGCTGGTGGCCGATGCGATCGGGCTGGGCCTGTTCGCCGTGACCGGCACCTCGCTCGCGCTGGTGGCGCAGATGCCGGCCTTCGTGGCGGTCATGATGGGCATCATCTCGTCGGTGTTCGGCGGCGTGGTGCGCGACGTGCTATGTAACGAGATGCCGATGATCCTGCGTGACCGGGTGCCCTATGCCACCTGCGCCTTCGCCGGCTGCTGGGTCTACCTCGGCCTGACCTGGCTGGACGCGCAACAGGAAGCGGCCCTGCTGGCCGGCGCGCTGACCACCACGGCCACGCGCCTGGTCTCGGTCTGGCGCGGCTGGAGGCTGCCGGGCTGAACCCGGCGCCGCCGCCGCGCGGCGGCGTCAGACCGCCGCTTCGTCCTGCTCGCCGGTGCGGATGCGGATCACGCGCTCCACCTCGGTCACGAAGATCTTGCCATCACCGATCTTGCCGGTGTGGGCGGCCTTGACCACGGCATCCAGCACGGTGTCGAGCTGGTTCTCGGCCACCACCACTTCGATCTTGATCTTGGGCAGGAAGTCGACCACGTATTCCGCGCCGCGGTACAGCTCGGTATGGCCCTTCTGGCGGCCGAAGCCCTTCACCTCGGTCACCGTCAATCCGGTCACGCCCACGTCGGCCAGCGCTTCACGCACTTCGTCGAGCTTGAACGGTTTGATGATGGCGGTAATCTGCTTCATGTTGGCCCCTGGTTATGGTCATTAGCGAATGCCAGATTCTAGCCCGAAACCCTGACATCCTTGGCAAGGCGGCGCCGCACAGGCCGCCGACACCGCCGTTCAGCCCGTCGTTCAGCCCGCTTGCGCGCTGTCCGGGCCATCCGGAATGCGTGCCAGATCGCGCATCCACACCGCCGATTCGCCATCGCTGGGTGCGCGCCAGTCGCCGCGCGGCGACAGCGAGCCGCCCGAGCCCACCTTGGGCGCGTTCGGGATGCAGGAGCGCTTGAACTGGCTGGTGCGGAAGAAGCGGTCGACGAAGATGCCCAGCACCCGCTTGATCTCCGCCAGCGTGTATTCGTGGCGCGGCACGTGCGGCCCCTCGGGCCATTCGCCGCGTTCCCGGTCGCCCCAGGCCGCCAGCGCCAGGAAGGCCACCTTGGATGGCGTGAAGCCGAAGCGCAGCGTGTAGTACAGGTGGAAATCCTGCAACTCGTAGGGCCCGATCACGGACTCGGTCTTCTGCTCGGGGCCGCTGCTGGAGTTGCCCGGCACCAGTTCCGGGCTGATCTCGGTGTCCAGGATGTCGAGCAGCACGCCTTCGCCGCCGTCGGCCACCTGCCCGGTCTCGGCCACCCAGCGCACCAGGTGGCTGATCAGCGTCTTGGGCACGCTGGCGTTGACGTTGTAGTGCGACATGTGGTCGCCCACGCCGTAGGTGCACCAGCCCAGCGCCAGCTCGCTCAGGTCACCGGTGCCGATGACGATGGCATGCTGGAAGTTGGCCAGCCGGAACAGGTGGTTGGTGCGCTCGCCCGCCTGCACGTTCTCGAAGGTCACGTCGTAGACGGGCTTGCCTTCGGCGTAGGGATGGCCCAGGTCCTTGAGCATCGCCAGGCAGCTCGGGCGGATGTCGATCTCGCTGGCGCTGCAGCCCACCAGCTCCATCAGCCGGCGCGCCTGGCGCAGCGTGCGCTCGCTGGTGGCGAAGCCCGGCATGGTGTAGGCCAGGATATTGGTGCGCGGCAGGCCGAGCCGGTCCATCGCCTTGGCGCACACCAGCAGGGCATGGGTGGAGTCCAGCCCGCCCGACACGCCGATCACCACCTTGGCGATGCCGCTGGACGACAGCCGCTGCACCAGCGCCTGCACCTGGATGTTGTAGACCTCACGGCAGCGCGCGTCGCGGCGGCGCGCATCGGCCGGCACGTAGGGGAAACGCTCCACCTTGCGCACCAGCGGCAGCGGCTGCCCTTCGGGCACGCCGACGCGCAGGCGCACCACCTCGAAACGCGCCACTTCCTCGCGGTGGCGGCGCACCGACTGGCCGAAGGTGGTCTGGTGCATGCGCTCGCGCGACAGCCGCTCCAGATCCACATCGGCCACCAGCAGGTGGGAACTGTCGGCGAAGCGCTCCGATTCGCCCAGCAGCTCGCCGTTCTCGTAGATCAGGGCCTGGCCGTCCCAGGCCAGGTCGGTCGACGACTCGCCCTTGCCGGCCGAGGTGTACAGGTAGGCGGCCAGGCAGCGCGCCGACTGCTGCGCGACCAGTTGATGGCGGTAGCCCGACTTGCCCACCACGATGTTCGAGGCGGACAGGTTCACCAGCACGGTGGCGCCGGCCAGCGCGGCGAAGGAGGACGGCGGCACCGGCACCCACACGTCTTCGCAGATTTCCACATGGAAACGGAAGAAGGGGATGTTCTCGACCTCGAACAGCAGCCCCGCGCCGAACGGCACGGTCTGCCCGGCCAGCGAGACGGAGCCGGCGGCGGCACAGTCGGCGGCGCTGAACTGGCGCGCCTCGTAGAACTCCCAGTAGTTCGGCAGGTAGCTCTTGGGCACCACGCCATGGATACGCCCGCCGGCCACCACCACGGCGCAATTGAAGAGCTGGTGCTCCACGCGCAGCGGCATGCCCACCACCAGCGCCGGCGCCAATTGCGCCGAGGCCGCCACGATCTCCGCCAGCGCGCTCTCGCAGGCGTCGAGCAGCGCACGCTGGTGGAACAGGTCTTCGCAGGTGTAGGCCGACAGGCCCAGTTCGGGGAAGGCCACCAGCGCGGCGCCCTGCTGCGCGGCCTGCCGGGCCAGCGCGATGGTCTGCTGCGCGTTGAAGGCCGGGTCGGCGACGCGGCACTCCGGCACGCCCACCGCCACGCGCGCGAAGCCATGGGAATAGAGGTTGAAGAAGGAGTCGCTCATGTGATGCCTTTGGATACCGTGGGGCCGCGGCCGTGGCGAGTGCGTGATGCCGGGTCGACCCCGGCATTTTACGACGGCCCCGGCCGCCGCGCTGCGCCGCGGCGGCCTTTCCGGTAGACTCGCCCGGTACCCGGGACGCCGCGGCCGAGCGCCGGCGGCAGGCCAGGCGGGGCGCAACTGGAGCGGATCGAAGCGCAATGCGGGCGGAACCTTGCAAGCCGGAGGCACGGCGCGGCAGCAGCACCCATGACGACCACCCGGCGGGCGGCTGCGCTGGCCAGGCGGAGCGCCGCTACGAGGCCCGCATCGCCGAAGGGCTGGCCGATATCGACGCGGCGGCCTGGGATGCCCTGGTGGACGCGCGCCCGGGCGCCAACCCCTTCCTGCGCCACGCCTTCCTGCACGCGCTGCACGCCAGCGGCAGCGCCGGCGACGACAGCGGCTGGTCGCCGCGCTACCTGACACTGTGGGCCGCCGAACCTGGCGGCGAGCGCCTGGCGGCCGCCATGCCCCTGTATGCGAAGGCACACTCCTACGGCGAGTACGTGTTCGACTGGGCCTGGGCCGACGCCTACCAGCGGCACGGCCTGCGCTATTACCCGAAATGGTTGTCGGCAGTGCCCTTCACCCCGGTGCAAGGCAGCCGCCTGCTGGCGGCCGACGAACACGCCGCGCGCCAGCTGCTGGCGCATGCGCTGGCCTTGGCCGAGCAGAGCGGCATGTCCTCGCTGCATGTGCTGTTCCCCACGCCGCAGGAGGCGGGCTGGATGGCCGAGGCCGGCATGATGCTGCGCCAGGGCGTGCAGTTCCACTGGACCAATCCCGGCTACGCCGACTTCGAGGCCTTTCTCGCCACGCTGTCGCAGAAGAAGCGCAAGAACATCCGCGCCGAGCGGCGGCGCGTCGCCGAGGCCGGCATCGGCTTCCGCCACCTGCGTGGCGCCGAGATCAGCGACGAAGACTGGCGCTTCTTCCACCGCTGCTATCGCCAGACCTACCGCGAGCACCATTCCTCGCCCTACCTGAACCTGGACTTCTTCCGCCGCATCGGCGCGTCCATGCCGGGCAACCTGCTGCTGGTGGTGGCCGAGCGGGCCGGAAGCCCGATCGCCAGCGCCCTGCTGGTCTACGACGACGCCCCGGCCATCAGCACCCTGTACGGGCGCTACTGGGGCGCGCTCGAGCACCATCCCTGCCTGCACTTCGAGGCGTCCTACTACCAGCCGCTGGAGTTCTGCATCGCCCATGGCATCCGCACCTTCGAGGGCGGCGCGCAGGGCGAGCACAAGATGGCGCGCGGCTTCCTGCCGGTGGCGACGCAGTCCGCGCACTGGCTGGCGCACCCGGCCTTCGCCGATGCGGTGGAGCGCTTCCTGGCGCAGGAGCGCCAGGGCATCGGCGCCTACCTCGACGAGCTCAACGAGCGCAATCCCTTCGCCCGCACCTGAGCCGGCCGCCGGCCGCGGCCCGCGCCGCGCGCCGGGGCTAGCGCTGGCGCCACATGCGCCGCAGCGTGTTGTCGCCCAGCATGTAGTGGTGGAACAGCGCCGCCACCGCATGCAGGCCGATCACCGCGTAGAAGGCGCTGCCGATGGTCTCGTGCAGTTCCTCGAACAGGTCCTTGAGGCCGTCGTCCGGCGCCGCCAGCGCCAGCTCCAGCCCGGTGCCGGGCACGGCCAGCGGATGGCCGGCCGCCGCCAGGGTCAGCAGGCCCAGCAGCGGCTGGATGAAGATGAACAGATAGAGCAGCAGGTGCATGGCGCCCGCCAGCAGCTGCATCCAGCGCGATCCCTCTTCCGGCGCGGGCGCGCCGCGCACCAGGCGCCACAGCAGGCGGGGCACGGCCAGCACCAGCACCAGCACCCCGGCCCATTCGTGCGTGCCCATCGCCAACGCGCGCGCGGCGCTGCCGCGCGGGGTGAAGCCCTTCAGCTCGATAGCCGCATAGGCCGCCGCCACCAGCAGGAAGACCGCCCAGTGGAAGAAGATGGCCGGGCCGCTGTAGCGCGATCCGGCAAGCGAGGTCTTGGTCATTGCGCCAGGTTCTCGATTGATGTGGGAGTGCCGTCAGCTTAACGCCTCCGGGGGGCGCCATCCTTGGCCGGCGTCAAGCCGGCCCCAGCAAAAAGCCCCGCCGGAGGCGGGGCTGTTCAGCGCCTGTTCATCACACGCCGGATCGCGTGGAAAAACGGGCTTGGCGGTGCTCGGAAAATCACTTCTTGAAATTGGCCACGCCGTCGGTGATTTCCTTGTGGGCTTCCTCGATGCCGGCCCAGCCTTCCACCTTGACCCACTTGCCGGCCTCGAGCGCCTTGTAGTTCTCGAAGAAGTGCTTGATCTGGTCGAGCAGGTTCTGCGGCACGTCGGACAGGCCCTTCATGAAGGCGGTGGCCGGCGACAGCTTGTCCACCGGCACGGCGACCAGCTTGGCATCGACACCCGACTCGTCGGTCATCTTCAGCATGCCAAGCGCGCGGCAGCGCACCACGGCGCCGGCCAGGATCGGGAAGGGGGTGATCACCAGCACGTCGACCGGGTCGCCGTCGCCCGACAGGGTCTGGGGAATGAAGCCGTAGTTGGCCGGGTAGCGCATGCCGGTGCCGATGAAACGGTCGACGAAGAGCAGGCCCGTTTCCTTGTCGGCTTCGTACTTCACCGGATCGCTCTGGGCGGAGATCTCGATGATGACGTTGAAATCGTTCGGAATGTCCTTGCCCGGCGAGACGAGATTGAAGCTCATGCGTGTTCTCCAGAAATGCCTGTGATTACGGATGGCGGGCATTATAGCGGTTCGCGCTGACCGGAATCTGACAGGAACGCAGGCCGGGCCGCGGCGGCGCAGGTGCCTTGCGCGTCCCGCCGGCTGGGCGATAATGCCGGATCGATCCCCGGCGGCGCCCGTCCCCGGGCCTGGCGCGGGACTCCCCCCGTCCGCCCGCCGAACCGGAGCCAATCCATGCATGCCCAGCACTACGTAGCCAACCGCCTGATCGCACCCGATTCGGGCCTGCGCATCAAGGTCTTCGACCCTTCCACCGGCGAGCCCTTCGCCGAGATCGCCCGCGGCAACGCCACCGACGTCAATGTGGCGGTGCACGCCGCCCGCCAGGCTGCCGACGGCGCCTGGGGCGCCATGTCGCCGGCCGAGCGCTCGCGCCTGCTCAACCGCGTGGCGCTGGCCCTGCTCGCCCACGAGAACGAGCTGGCCGCGCTGGAGGCGCGCGATACCGGCAAGCCGCTGCGCCAGGCGCATGGCGACGCGCGTGCGGTGGCCCGCTACTTCGAGTTCTATGCCGGCGCGGCCGACAAGCTGCACGGACAGACCATCCCCTACCAGGCCGGCACCACGGTGCTGACGCTGCGCGAGCCGCACGGCGTGACCGGCCACATCATTCCCTGGAACTATCCGCTGCAGATCTTCGGCCGCAGCGTGGGCGCGGCGCTGGCCGCCGGCAATGCCTGCGTGGTCAAGCCGGCAGAAGACGCCTGCCTGTCGCTGCTGCGCGTGGCCGAGATCGCCGCCGAGGCCGGCCTGCCGGAGGGCGCGCTGAACATCGTCACCGGCTACGGCCACGAGGCCGGCGCGGCGCTGGCGCGCCATCCCGGCATCCAGCACATTTCCTTCACCGGCTCGCCGGCGACGGGCAAGCTGGTGGCCCAGCTGGCCGCCGAGAACCACGTGCCGGTCACGCTGGAACTGGGCGGCAAGTCGCCGCAGATCGTCTTTGCCGACGCCGATGTCGACGCGCTGGTGCCGGTGGTGGTCAACGGCATCGTGCAGAATGCCGGCCAGACCTGCTCGGCCGGCAGCCGCGTGCTGGTGGAGCGCCCGCTCTACGACGCCCTGCTCGACCGGCTCGCCTCGGTGTTCGAGACGCTGCGCGTGGGCCCGTCCGGGCTCGACCTGGAATGCGGGCCGCTGATCAGCCGCAAGCAGCAGCAGCGCGTCTGGGACTTCGTCTCCGACGCCCAGCACGACGGCATCGCCGTGATGGCGCAGGGACACATCGTGCCCGAGGCGCCGGAGTCCGGCTTCTACCAGGTGCCGATGCTGTTCCGCGACGTGCCGCCGCGCCATCGGCTGGCGCAGGAGGAGGTGTTCGGTCCCCTGCTGGCGGCGATGCCCTTCGACAGCGAGGCCGAGGCGGTGGCGTTGGCCAATGGCACGCCCTACGGCCTGGTGGCGGGCGTCTGGACGCGCGACGGCGGCCGCCAGCTGCGGCTGGCACGCAGCCTGCGCGCCGGCCAGGTCTTCATCAACAACTACGGCGCCGGCGGCGGCGTGGAACTGCCCTTCGGCGGCACCGGCCAGTCCGGCTACGGCCGCGAGAAAGGCTTCGAGGCGCTGTACGGCTTCACCACGCTGAAGACGGTCGCCATCCAGCACGGCTGAGCCAGCGCCGCCGGCCGCGGCGGCCATCCATTCATCGGAGTGCCGTCTCCTTCCACACGACGGCCATGCATTTTCGGAGTCACATGGGTAACATCAATTTCCTCTCGGTCGCTTTCGCCATCTTCTTTTTCTGGATGGCCTGGCACGTCAAGAACAAGCGTGCCACCAACCCCTCCGGCATGCCGCGCCTGCAGGTCTTCAAGCGCAAGTGGGGCGAGACCGTGGGCGACCGCGTGCACTGGTGCCTGTATGTGGCCCTGCCCTTCCTGCTGGCGGTGATGATGGTCGCCAACGCGCTGCGCGGGCGGGGACCGTTCTCGCACTGAGGCGCGTTGCGGCGCGCGCCCGGCACCAGCGCGCGCGCCTTGCAGTTTGTTGCACCCGTGTCTGGCGGGGAACGCGGCAGCCGCGGCTCCCCGCAACGAAAACGTCAGGAGGCCTCCCGCACGGCGCGGAGGTCCCGCACAAGCCAAGGAGACAGGCAATGAGACTGGAAGACAAGGTGGCGGTGGTCACCGGGGGCGGATCGGGCTTCGGCGAGGGCATCGCCCACACCTTTGCGCGCGAAGGCGCCAGGGTGCTGGTGGCCGACCTGCGCGCCGACGCGGCCGAGCGGGTGGCGCACGCCATTGCCGCCGCGGGCGGCCAGGCCCGCGCGGTGCGCGCGGACGTGTCGCACGAAGCCGATGTCGAGGCCATGCGCGAGGCGGCGCTGGCGGCCTTCGGCGACGTCCATATCGTCGTCAACAACGCGGGCACCACCCACCGCAACAAACCCATCCTGCAGGTCAGCGAGGAAGAGTTCGACCGCGTCTACGCCGTCAACGTCAAGAGCATCTTCTGGTCGGCCCGCGCCTTCGTTCCGCATTTCCGTGCCCGCGGCGGCGGCGTCTTCGTCAATATCGCCTCCACCGCCGGCATCCGGCCGCGCCCCGGCCTGGTCTGGTACAACGGCAGCAAGGGCGCCGTGATCACCGCCAGCAAGGCCATGGCCGCCGAGCTGGGCCCGGACAATATCCGCGTCAACTGCGTCAACCCGGTGATCGGCGCCACCGGCCTGCTGGAAGAGTTCATGGGCATGCCCGACACGCCCGAGAACCGCGCCAGGTTTCTCGCCACCATCCCGATGGGCCGCATGTCGACCCCGCAGGACGTGGCCAACGCCTGCCTGTACCTGGCCTCCGACGAGGCGGCCTTCATTACGGGCACGTGCATCGAAGTCGACGGGGGACGCTGCGTCTAGCCTCTCCAAGCCCTTCCCGCACACCGGGCCGAAGCGTCGTACCTAACGTCGTACCTAACGTCACACGAATCGTCGTACCCAACGTCGCACCGAACGTCGTACAACAACAAGGCATCGAGCCGATGCCAGGACGAGGAGACAGCATGACAACGACCGCAGTCAACCCCGGCGCCACCAGCGCCGCCTTCGAGGATGCCACCTACCGCAAGGTGAGCTGGCGCCTGGTGCCTTTCCTGCTGCTGTGCTACGTGGTGGCCTACCTGGACCGCGTCAACGTAGGCTTCGCCAAGCTGCAGATGCTCAATGACCTGAAGTTCAGCGAGACCATCTACGGGCTCGGCGCCGGCATCTTCTTCATCGGCTACTTCCTCTTCGAAGTGCCGAGCAACGTGATCCTGCACCGCGTCGGCGCGCGTATCTGGATCGCGCGCATCATGATCACCTGGGGCGCGATCTCGGCGGCGATGATGTTCGTCACCACGCCGACCATGTTCTACGTGCTGCGCTTCCTGCTGGGCGTGGCCGAGGCCGGCTTCTTCCCTGGCATCATCCTCTACCTGACCTACTGGTTCCCGGCCGGCCGGCGCGGCCGCACCACCACCTATTTCATGACGGCGGTAGCCCTGTCCGGCGTGATCGGCGGGCCGCTGTCGGGCTGGGTGATGCAGGCCTTCGACGGCCACAACGGCTGGTCCGGCTGGCAATGGATGTTCCTGATCGAAGGCATCCCCTCCATCCTGGTCGGCCTGTGGGTGATCGCTTACCTCGACGACCGCATCGCCCACGCCAAGTGGCTCAGCGACGAAGAGAAGGCGCTGCTCCAGCGCAATATCGCCGGCGAGGAGGCGCACAAGGAAGACCTGCCGATCGCCCGCGTGCTGTCCAGCCCGCGCGTCTGGCTGATGAGCGCGATCTACTTCAGCTTCGTCATGGGCCTGTACGGCATCAGCTTCTGGCTGCCCACCATCATCAAGCAGACCGGCGTCAAGGGCGCGCTCGACATCGGCCTGCTGACCGCCATTCCCTACGGCTGCGCGGTGATCGGCATGGTGCTGGTGGCCTACAGCGCCGACCGTCGCGGCGAGCGCCGCTGGCACATCGCCCTGCCCGCGCTGGGCGGCGCGCTCGGCCTGGTGCTGTCGGTGCAGTGGCACGGCAACACCACCCTGGCCATGTGCGCGCTGACGCTGGCCACCATCGGCATCCTCACCACGCTGCCGTTGTTCTGGAGCCTGCCGACGGCCTTCCTCGCCGGCACCGGCGCGGCCGCCGGCATCGCCATGATCAACTCGCTGGGCAACCTGGCCGGCTTCATCAGCCCCTACGCGGTGGGCTGGCTGAAGGACCTGACACAGAGCACCGACTCCGGCATGTACCTGCTGGCGGCCTGCATGGTGGCGGGCGCGGCGCTGACGCTGTCGGTGCCGGCACGGATGGTGAACAAGTAGGGAGGGCGCGCGGGGCGGCGGCATCGGCCACCGCCCCGGCAGGCCGGCTCCGTCTCAGGCGTCGCCCAGCATCTCGCCCACCGAGCCGGCGGTACCGGCCGCGCGCGGCCCGATCAACTGGTGCAGCGTGCCCAGCAGCTCATCCTCGTTGTAGGGCTTGCCGAGGTAGACGTTGACGCCGATCTCGGCCGCGTAGCGGCGATGCTTCTCCGCCGTGCGCGAGGTGATCATCACCAGCGGCATGTGGGCGGTGCGGGCGTCGGCGCGCACGTTGCGCGTCAGGTCGAAGCCATCCATGTGCGGCATCTCGATGTCGACCAGCATGGCATCCGGCATGACGTCCTGCAATTGCTTCAGCGCATCCACGCCGTCGCGCGCCAGCACCACCTGGTAGCCGGCGCGGGTCAGCAACCGGTGGGCGGCCTTGCGCACGGTCAGCGAATCGTCGACCACCATCACCGTGGGCTGCGTGCCGAGGCCCGCCACGGCCACCGCGGCAGCGCTGCCGGCGCCCAGCTCGGCCACCGCCCCGGTCAAGCGGGCGGCCTGCGCGGACGGCGCGGCCTCACCGGCCGGCGGCAGCCCGCGCAGCGCTTCGCCGCGCGCCTGGGCATGGCGCTGGGCCAGCACCACCGGGTTGTAGATCAGCACGATCTCGCCGTCCCCGAGCGTGGTGGCGCCGGCAATGCCGTCGAGGCGGGCCAGGTGGGGGCCGATGTGCTTGACCACCACTTCGCGGTTGCCGACCACCTCGTCGACGTGCACCGCCACACGCTCGGCACCGCTGCGCGTGACCACCACCGGGGAATACTTGCTGCCAGCGGCGATGGCGGGGCTCTCCTCCAGCAGGGCGCCGAAGTAGTGGAACGGCACCGGCTCGCCGCCATAGGCGAAGCTGCCCCGGTTGTAGGCCTCGGCCAGCGCCGGCGCGCGCAACTGCTGGACCTGGTCGATCATGCCGCTGGGAATGGCAAAGAGGCGGCCGCCCAGCATCACCAGCAGCACCTGCGTGATCGCCGTGGTCAACGGCAGGTGCAATGTGAAGCGGGTGCCGCGCCCGGCCTCGGTGGTCAGCGCGATGCGCCCGCCCAGCGCCACGGTCTCGGCGCGCACCACGTCCATGCCGACGCCGCGGCCGGCCAGTTCGGAGATGGTGTCGGTGGTGGTGAAGCCGGGCGTGAAGATCAGTTCGGTCAGGCGTGCCTCGCCGGCCTCATCGTCCGGGGCCAGCAACTGGCGCTGCACGGCGCGCGCACGGATGCGCGGCAGGTCGAGGCCGGCGCCGTCGTCGACGAAATGCAGCACGACCTCGTTGCCTTCCTGCTGCAGTTCCAGCGTGAGCGCGCCGGTGGACGGCTTGCCGGCCGCCCGCCTGGCCTCGGCCGGCTCGATGCCGTGCACCACCGCGTTGCGGATCAGATGCTCGATCGGCCCGGCCATGCGGTCGAGCACCGAGCGATCGATCTCCACGGTGCCGCCCTTGATCAGCAGGCGCACCTCCTTGCCGGTTTCGGCGGCCGCCTGCCGCACCACGCGGTAGAGGCGCTCGGCCAGCGCATCGAACTGCACCATGCGGGCCTGCATCAGGCTGCGCTGCAGGCCGCGTGTCAGGCGTGCCTGCGCTTCCAGGTCGCCGGCGGCGCGATCGAAGCCGCGCTGCAGGTTCTGCTCCACGGTGGCCACGTCGTTGACGGACTCGGCCATCATGCGCGTGAGCTCCTGGAAACGCGTGAAGCGGTCGAACTCGAGCGGATCGAATTCCTGCTTCTGGCGCGAGTCGGCGATGCGCGAGGCCATCTGCGACTCGGCCTGGATCTCGATCTCGCGCAACTGCGTGCGCAGGCGCGCCACGTTGTCGTTCAGCTCGCCGAGATAGGTGCGCAGCGCACCCAGCTCGCTGTCCACGCGGGCGCGCGCCACGCTCACTTCACCGGCGTCGTTGATCAGGTTGTCCAGCGTGCGCGCCTGCACCCGCACCAGCGCGCGCTGGCGCTCGGCAGGCTCCGCTGCCGGCATGGCCGGAGCCAGGCCGGGCATGACGCCGGCAGGACCGGGTGCCGCCGGCGGCAGGGCAGCCAGCGCGCCGGCCGGCGGCGCATCGGTGCCGCGGTCCGGCGGCGCACCGGCCACGCCGGCAGCGCCGTCCACGCCTTCCGTCCCGTCCGCCTGCCCGCCTTGCTCGGCGCCGTCACGGCCGTCCCCGCCCTCGCCCGCGGCGCCGATGTCCGCCTGGGCGTGCACCGCCTCCGGGTCGTCCGCTGGCAGCAGGCGGCCCGCCTGCAGTGCCTCCGCATGCGCCAGGATGCGGTCGTACCAGGCATAGAGCCGGGCGAACAGCGCGGGGCCGACGCGGTTGCCACGCAGGCTCGCGTCCAGCAGCGTCTCCATTTCGTGCACCGACTGGCCCAGGGCCATGGCCCCGGCCATGCGGGCGCTGCCCTTGAGGGTGTGCAGCGCGCGCAGCACCAGACCGCCATGGCGCATGTCCTCGACCGGTGCCGCCTCCCAGGTGCGCAGCAGCCGGCCGAGCTCCGGCAGGCTGGCCTGCGCCTCTTCCAGGAAGATCTCGACCAGCTCGCGATCGAGCGCGGGCTCCGGCTCGCCTGCGGCAGCCTCCTCCACCAGCCCCACCGGCCCCACCTGCTCCATCACCGGCGCGGGCCGGGCCTCCACGCCCGGAGCCCGCAGCGCGGGCATGGGAATCACCACCGCCTGGTGGAGCGCCGCCGCGGCGGGCTCGCCGCCTGCGGCGCCCGCCTCGTGCGGCACAACAGGCACGCGCGCGGCGCCGAACAGCATCGACACCGGCATATCCGAAGCATCCGCCAGATCCGATCCATTCGAACCATCCGGCATCGCTCCCAGGCCCAGCACGGATCCCGGCGCCGGCCCGACATGCAGGCGCGGCCGCATCAACATGCGCTCGCGGCACTCCGCCAGGCTGCGGCACAGCGCCGTCTCCGACTGCGGCCAGACGCCCGCGGCGAACTGGTGCAGCATGCCGCGCAGGCGCTCCACGGCCTGCTCCAGCAGGCGGAAGTCACCGGGATGCAGCGCCACCGGATGCGCGGCCAGCTGCAGCAGCAAGCCCTCCAGCGCCTCGGCCACCTCGCGCACCGGCTCCAGCGCCACCGTGGCGGCGCTGCCCTGCAGCGTATGGGCCACGCGCAGCGCCAGCTCGCTCGGGCAGGGGCGGCCTTCATGGCGCCACTCGGACAGGTCGGTGGCGAACTGGCGGATCAGGCCGTCCGCCTCCTGCAGGTAGACGTTGTACAGCGGCAGCCCGATGCGGATCGGGCCGATGACCTTGTAGTGGTCGTCCTCGCCGGAGAGCGCTCCCGCCAGCCGGAAGGGGATGACGTTGGCGTCCTGCGCCGCGTCCGCGCCGGTCTGTGCGGCCTCATCCGGCGCGTCCCGCCCGTCGTCGTCCGCGCGCGGGAATTCCACTTCGCCCGCGCCTGCTGCCGCGTCGGGACCGGCATCGTGCAACGGGATCGGCGCCTCGTCCGCCGGCATGGCCGGCCGCGCATCGGCTGCATCGGCTGCATCGGCTGCATCGGCTGCATCGGCTGCATCGGCTGCATCGGCTGCATCGGCTGCCGCCGGGCGCCCGTCGCGTACGGCCTGGGCCGCCGCCAGCAGCGCGTCGACGTCGCGCTGGCAGGCGGCGTCCTGGCGCAGGCCGGCCAGCCAGGGTTCCAGTTCCGCGTGCGCCTGGCGCAGCAGTTCGAGCAGTTCCGGCCTGGCCTCGCGGGCTTCGGCGATCCACAGGTTGAGCACCTGCTCCACCGCCCATGCCGCCTCCCCGTAGCGGGCCAGGCCGACCATGCGGCTGGAGCCCTTGAGGGTATGGAAGCCGCGCCGCACGCGGCTCAGCGTATCGGCATCCGCCAGCGCCGCCAGCCCGCCATCGAGCGCCCTGGCGATGCTGGCGAGCACATCCTCGGCCTCGTGCAGGAAGATGTCGAGCAGTTCGGCGTCGAGCGCCGCATGGTCGGCCGGCGCGGCGGCGTCAACGAGCGCAGGCGCGGGCGCCGCCGGCGCGGCCGGCGGCAGCGGTTCGGCCAGCACCGCCACCAGCCGCTGGGCGGCATCGGCGCTGCCGGCCAGCCAGGCATTGAGCTGCGTGGTCGCCTCCGCCACCGAACGCCGCAGCGCCGCGTCGTCATCGATCGCGGCCTGCTCGCCGGCCGCCTGCAGCGCCGCGCGCAGGGCATGCACCTCCGGCGCCTCGGCTTCGGCGTGCACGCGCAGCATCGCGGCGGCGGCAGCACGGGCACCCGCCAGCGCGTCCGGCGATGCCGGCGATGCCGGCCGCAACGCTCCCGGCTCCGCCAGGTCCGCGTCCCCGGGCACCTCCAACTCCCCGGCCAGCGGCGCCTTGCCGAACTCCACCGCGTCGACGAAGGCATGCAGCGGGCCGAGTTCACCGGCGACCTCCGCCAGCGCGCCGGCGCGCGCCTGCGCATCGGCGCCGGCGAATCCGGCCAGGCGCGCCTCCACCCGCTCGACGATGGCGGCCGCGCCGCCCGCCTCCGCGGCCAGCGCCGGCGTCAGTGCGCCACCGCTCGCCAGCGTGCGCAGCGTATCGCGCAGGCTGCGGAAGGCCCGGCTCGCATCCTGCAGGTGCGTACCGGCGGCGATTCCACCGCCATCGCGGTCATAGGCATCGAGCCAGGACTCGCCGCTGTCGAGCTGCGCGCGCAACTGCGCCACCGCGGCCCGCCGCACCTCCTGCGCCTGCGCCTGGGCAACCATCTCGACCAGCCAGGACGGCGCCGCCGCACCGGCCGCCAGGCAACTCGCCAGCTCCTCGCAACGTTGTGCGAACTGCAGGCGCGCGGCATGGCCGGACTTGCCATGCACACGCCAGGGCGTGGCCAGCGCGCGCGCGAGGAACAGCGCGAGCGCCTCCGCTGCGGTGCCGGCAGCAGTGCCGGCAGCAGTGCCGGCAGCAACGCCTTCGCCGCCTGCCGCCGCGTCCAGGCAACGCAACAAGGCCGGCTGGGACAACGGCTGGGCGGCCTCGGCCAGCGCCGCCAGGGCGGTGTGCCAGGCCGCGGCGTCGCCGCGCGCGGCGCGCTCCAGGCCGGCCGCAGCCTGCTGCAGGTTGCCGGTGTCGATGCCGTCGAGCCAGCCGTAGTAGCGCTGGCGGAAATCCGCCTCGACGGCCAGGTGCGCGGCGTCCAGGCGGAAGGCCTGCAGGCACTGGCGGATCGCCGCGCGCAAGGCCAGCGCTGGCGCGGAACGCTCGGCGTCCGGCGCCAGGCCGGTGGCGACCAGCAGGAAGATGGCGTCATTGAGCAGCGCCTGCGGCACCCGTACCTGGCCCTGCACGTATTGGCGCAGCAGCAGGTGCGCGCGCGCGGCGAAGCGCTTGGCCAGCAGGTCGGACGGCAGCAGGCCATGCGCGAGCGCCTCGAACACCAGCGACAGCACATGCCACACGCCGCGGTCCGGATGGTCGGCGCTGCGGCGCGCCTCCTGCTCGCCGGCGCGCACGTCCTGCATGGCGCGCACCAGCGGCAGGTACACCTGCTGCAACTGCTCGGCATCGGTACATGGCGTGGGCAGGCGCAGCGCGCCGAGCAGCGCGGCCTCGAAGCGCTGGCGCGCGCGCGCCACCGCCGCCGGCAGGCGCGTGGGCAGCAGGATGCCGGGCAGCATCTGCACGTCGTCCACCCACAGGTCGGCCGGATGCACGCGCTCTTCCGAGAGCAGGGCCAGCACGTCGGCGTAGTTGCGGAACAGGCGCAGCGGGTCATCGGGCTCCCCCGCCAGCAGGTCGTCGACGTACTCCGCCAGTGCCTGCACACCCTGGCGGAATACCTGGTGCGTGTCGGCGCTGGCTGCCGCCGTGCCGGCATCGACGGCCTCGAGCAGGCGGCGCAGCGCCTGGCAGTAGGCATCGATGCCGCGCAGGCCGACGATATGCACGGCGCCGGCGGCCTGGTGCAGTTGCTGGCCGGCGAGGCGCAGCGACGTGGTGTCGCGCGCGCCCAGCGCCTCCGGCGCCTGCTGCACTTCGTCGACATAGCGGCCGAACTCGGCCGCGGCGTCCTCGAGCGCCGTGCGCAGGCTGGGCGCCAGCCAGGCCAGCATCGAGAGGTCGCGCCGCCCGCCTTCCGCGGCGGGTGCGGCGTGCGCCTCGTGCCGCGCGGCGGCCGCGATGGCGTCAGGTTCGGCCGCTGCGCGCGAGACTGGGGAGTTCAGTGACATGACTGCTTCCAAAATGGCCGTGGCGGGCCGCCGTACGCCGCGCCACGCGCCGGATGGCTTAGCCGATCTTGAATCGCGATACGGAGTTGCGCAGCTCTTCGGTCAGCAGTGTGAGCTGGCGCACCGAGGCCGAGGTCTGGCGCGTGCCGGTGGAGGTTTCCTCCGTGACGTGCAGGATGTCGTCGATATTGCGCGCCACCGCGCTGGCCAGGCCGGCTTCGTGCGAGGTGGTCTGCGAAATCTGCTCGATCAGCTCGGCCAGCTGGCGCGACACGCGGCCGATCTCCTGCAGCGCGGCGCCCGCGTTGTCGGACAGCTTGGCGCCTTCGACCACGCCCTGGGTGCTGCGCTCCATCGCGTGCACGGCGTCCTGGGTGTCGGTCTGGATGGTGCGGATCAGCGCACCGATCTGCTTGGTCGCCTCGCCGGAGCGCTCGGCCAGCCGCTGCACTTCCTCGGCCACCACCGAGAAGCCGCGCCCGGCCTCGCCGGCCGAGGCGGCCTGGATGGCGGCGTTCAGCGCCAGCACGTTGGTCTGTTCGGTAATGTCGGAAATCAGCTCGACGATTTCACCGATCTCCTGCGAGGACTCGCCCAGGCGCTTGATGCGCTTGGACGTTTCCTGGATCTGCTCGCGGATATCGTTCATGCCGGCAATGGCATCCTGCACCGCGCGCTGGCCCTGTTCGGCCGCTGTCAGCGAGGTGCGCGCCACGTTGGCGGACTCGGCCGCGCCGCGCGACACCTGGTTGATGCGGTCGGCCATCTCCACCACCGACTCGCCGGTCTGGCGGATCTGGCGCGACTGCTCCTCCGCCGCCGCGGCCAGGTGGGTGGAGGTGTCCTGCATGCGATCCGACGCCTGGCTCACCTCGCCCGCGGTCTGCTGCACGCGGCGCACCAGTTCGCGCAGTTCTTCCACGGTGTAGTTCACCGAGTCGGCGATGGCGCCGGTGATGTCCTCGGTCACCGTGGCCTGGCGCGTCAGGTCGCCGTCGGCGATGTCCTGCAGCTCGTTCATCAACTGCAGAATGGCCTTCTGGGTGGCATCGTTGTTGCGCTTTTCGTCCAGGCGGCGCGCCTCGGCCTCGCGCTCGCGCGCCTCGGCCTCGCTGGCACGCACGCGCGAGTCGCGCAGGTAGAGCGAGACCAGGCCCGCCAGGCACAGCAGCGCCAGCAGCGCCGAGCCGATGGTGGCGGCCAGCGTCACCGGGCGGAAGCGTGCCGCCTGCGCATAGGCGCCCTGCAGCGCCGCCAGGTCGCCACGCAGCGCTTCGTTGTCGTTGAAGATCTGCTGCTGCGCGCGCTTGGCGGCGATCAGGCCGGGCAGGTTGCCCAGGATGGTCTGCGTGGTCTTCTGCACCGCGTCGAAACGCTGCGAAAGCTGCTCCAGGTAGCTGCGCGTCTCGGCGTCGCCGGCCGCCGACAACCGCAGCGCCTCGCTGCCGTTGAGCAGGCCGTCGAGCGTCTCGCGGAAGGTGTTGGTGTCCTTGCCGAGCAGGAAAGCGGTCTCGGGGTTGACGCCTTCGCCGGCGATGAACTCGTTCAGGTTCTTGCCCAGGCGCTGCGTCAGCATCACCAGCTGGGCCGAGGCCGCCACTTCGCGCGCGTTCGCCCCCGACTGCAGCTTGATCGCGGCAACCTGCTCGGCCGATTCCAGCAGTTCCGGGTTGGAGGCGTTGAAGATCTGCAGGGTCTGGCCGATGGTGGTGAGCGTGGGCTGCTGGGCCAGCACGTCGCCCGCGCTCTTCTCGCTGCGCTTCCAGGAGCCCATGGCCGTCTCCAGCAGCGGCTCGGCCGCGCCGGTGGTGGCCCGCACCTTGCGCGCAGCGCTGCCTTCCTGCAGCGCCAGCAAGTCGGCGGCGAGCTGCTCCCTGGACTGCTTGAGCTGGATGAAGGCCTGCGGATTGCCGAGCAGCGCGTTCGGCACCGCCTTGGCCAGGCGCTGCGAGTGCATCAGCGTGTCGCCGGCGATCTCGATCTGCGCCGCGCCGTTGTCGGCCTGCCGGTTGTCGAAGTAGACCGAGCCCAGCAGCGCCGCCAGCGAAGCCACCAGGCCGATCGTCAAGACCCGCTGCCGGCTGGAGAAGGACATGCCGCGCAGCCAGGCCCCGAGCCGGTCCACGGGAGTGGCGCCAAGACCGCCTGGCGCCGCCGGCAGCGGCGCCACCGGCACGCCATCGGCCGCCAGCCCCGCGGCCTGCGCCACCTGCGTGCGGCGACCCAGGCTGAATCTCTTGAAACCCATAGCTCCCCTCAATCCGTTCATTCGATGATTCTTCTGTGCTGCATGCTGTGCAGCGCCGGCGCCTGCCGCACGCTGCCCTGGCGACCGCGCTAGGCCGGTCGGCGCCCGGCCTGCAGGAACGCCGGCGTATCCAGCAGGCGGCGCACGTCCAGCACCTGCCAGCCGCGCCCTTCGCGGTCGACCAGGCTCGCGCCTTCCCACTCGCGGCAGGCCCCGCTGCCGGTTCCGCCCGGCGGCGGGCTCAGTTCGCCGGCGTGGCGCAGCCCCATGACGCGGGTGGCGAGGATGCCGCAGGCGCGCTCGACCTCGCGCGACAGCACGACGATCTTGCTGCCCGGCTGCAGCGGCGTGACACCCTCGCCGCAGAACAGGCCGAAGTCGATCACGCCCAGCAGGTTGCCGCGCGCGCTGACCAGGCCGGTGTACCAGGGCTGGGTCAGCGGCACGCGCGCGGGCTGGCGCATCTCGATCACCTCGCCGGTCTGGGCCAGCGGCAGCAGCCAGTGCCGGGCGCCTACCTGCAGGCCGAGATAACTGTCGACGGCGGGCAGGCTGCGCGCCTCCCGCAAGCGCCGCGCCAGCATCGCCTGGTAGTCCTGCAGGCGGGTGTGGCGCACGCGTAGGTCCTGGCGGGGAGCGTTCATGGCGGGGATGGCGCGGGCGGGTGGCGGATGGCTCAGTGCGACAGGGCGGCGATCTTGGTCAGCAGTTCTTCGCCGTCGACCGGCTTGACGATGTAGTCCGCGGCCCCCTGGCGCATGCCCCAGATGCGGTCGGTGTCCAGGCCCTTGCTGGTGCACATGATCACCGGGATGTCCTTGAAGCGTTCGTCGCGCTTGATCGAGCGCGTGGCCTGGTAGCCGTTCTGGCCGGGCATCACCACGTCCATCAGGATCAGGTCGAAGGCTTCGCTCTCGAGACGGGCGAAGGCCTGCTCGCTGTTGCCTGCGACCGAGACCTTGAAGCCGCGCTTGCCGAGCAGGTCGGACATGAACAGCGCCTCGGTGGGGGAGTCGTCTACGATGAGGATCTTATGGATGGTCATGATCGGATTGGGTTCGCGCAGCGCATGCGTGCGGCGTGCCGTCTTATGCAGGCAAGGCTGCAGACGACACTGCGGACGCTGCGGACGCCAGCGCGGCCGGCGCCGGCGCGCAGGTTTCCAGCACGTGCAGCAGCGCTTCGCGGGTGAACGGTTTGGCGAGATGGTCGCGCGCGCCGACCAGGCGGCCGCGCGAGCGGTCGAACACGCCGTCGCGCGAGGACAGCATGATCACCGGGATGGCGTGGAAGCGCGGGCTCTTCTTGATCAGGGAGCAGGTCTGGTAGCCGTCCAGGCGCGGCATCAGGATGTCGCAGAAAATCAGGTCCGGGTGCAGGTCGCCCACCTTGGCGAGGGCATCGAAACCGTCCTCGGCCAGCATGACCTCGCAACCCGCCTGCGACAGGAAGATCTCCGCCGTGCGGCGGATCGTGCTGGAGTCATCGATGACCAGCACCTTGCGGCGTGCGCATGCCGCGCCCGGCGCGCCGGCGACCCCGTCGTGTTCTGCAATCTGAGCGACCCGCATTTTGTTCCCGCGAACGGCGCCCGTCCATGCGGATGCGCCGGCATTCACTTGAGAACACCCGACCGGATCAGTCTGGCCGACCCGGCGGACCCCGATATCTAGTTTTTTTCCCAAAAAGCCGGCGAGCCGGCTGCTTGCCGGGCGGCGCATGGTTCCCGCGCCTACCCGTGTCCCCGGTGGCAGCGGCCGGCCGGGAACCGTGTTCAAATTTGCAGCAGAGTGTGACAAGACGCCGGGGGGCCGTCAATCGCGGCAATGCGGCCACCTCCGGCGATCTGTCGCTTCGGCGCGACGCGGCTGCGCGCGCCGGTGGCTCAGATAGCCACCATCTCGAAATCTTCCTTGCGGGCACCGCACTCGGGGCAGGTCCAGTTGATGGGCACGTCCTCCCAGCGGGTGCCGGGGGCGATGCCATCCTCGGGCGCGCCGGCGGCCTCATCGTAGATCCATCCGCAGATCAGGCACATCCAGGTCTTGTATTCCATAACGGGCAGGTGACTCTCCATTAAAATTCAGCGCAGATGGTACCGAATCAGCGCAGACGGCGCCAGCCGTGGCAAGCCAGATCCGTGCCAAATACGCCGCGTTCCCGACCGTTGCCGCGCAGTTCGCGCGCGAATCCCCGCAAATCCCTGCGTGTTCGCCGCGAATTGACGGCCGGTTGGACGCCTTTCCCCTGCTTTTGACTTCAGACAAGGCCATGTCCCGCAACCAGCAGCTCTTCGATCGTGCCCAGCAGACCATTCCCGGCGGCGTCAACTCGCCCGTGCGCGCCTTCCGCTCGGTGGGCGGCACGCCGCGCTTCATCTCCCGCGCCGAGGGGGCCTATATGTGGGACGCGGACGGCCAGCGCTATATCGACTACATCGGCTCGTGGGGTCCGATGATCGTCGGCCACACCCATCCGGAGGTGGTGCGCGCGGTGCAGCAGACCGCTGCCCAGGGCTTCTCCTTCGGCGCGCCCACCGAGGCCGAGATCGAAATGGCCGAGGAAATCTGCAAGCTGGTGCCGTCGATCGAGCAGGTGCGCCTGGTCTCGTCGGGCACCGAAGCGACCATGAGCGCACTGCGCCTGGCACGCGGCTTCACCGGGCGCGACCTGATCATCAAGTTCGAGGGCTGCTACCACGGCCACGCCGACAGCCTGCTGGTCAAGGCCGGCTCCGGCCTGCTGACCTTCGCCGACACCACCCGCAACGCGCCCTCCTCGGCCGGCGTGCCGGCCGATGTCGCCAAGCACACCATGGTGCTGGAGTACAACAGCGTGGCCCAGCTGGAACAGGCCTTCGCCAGCCACGGCGACGAGATCGCCGCGGTGATCGTCGAGCCGGTGGCCGGCAATATGAACCTGGTGCGCGCCAGCGACGCCTTCCTGCAGGCCATGCGCGCGCTCTGCACCCGACACGGCGCGGTGCTGATCTTCGACGAGGTGATGACCGGCTTCCGCGTGGCCCTGGGCGGCGCCCAGGCCCACTACGGCATCACCCCCGACATGACCTGCCTGGGCAAGGTGATCGGCGGTGGCATGCCGGCGGCGGCCTTCGGCGGCCGGCGCGACATCATGGCCAAGCTGGCGCCGCTGGGCGGCGTCTACCAGGCCGGCACGCTGTCGGGCAACCCGCTGGCGGTGGCGGCAGGCCTGACCACGCTCAAGCTGATCCAGGCGCCCGGCTTCCACGACCGCCTGGCCGCCCAGACCCGCAAGCTGGCCGACGGCCTGGCCGACGCCGCGCGCGCGGCCGGCGTGCCGTTCGCCGCGGATGCGGTCGGCGGCATGTTCGGCATCTACTTCCGCGAGGGCGTGCCCGCCAGCTTCGCCGAGGTCACCCAGAGCGACACCGCGCGCTTCAACCGCTTCTTCCACGCCATGCTCGACGCCGGCGTCTACCTGGCGCCATCGGCCTTCGAGGCCGGCTTCGTCTCGTCCTGCCATGACGACGCGGTGCTGCAGGCAACGCTGGACGCGGCACGCCAGGCGTTCGCGGCCTGAGCGACTCGGACGGCCCGGGCGGCCGGGGCCGCCCGTCGCGCTGAACGACCGCCGGGGTAGCGCGCGTCAGGCGCCGGCCACCGGCGCGCGCACGCCATCGAGCGCCGCGTACGCCGCCGCCAGCTGCTCCGCCAGGGCGGGCGAGGCCGCGGTCATGGGCGCGCGCAGCTCGTCGCGCAACAGCCCCTGCCGGGCCAGCAGGGCCTTGAGCGGCCCCGGGTTGGTTTCGGCGAACAGCAGCGACAGCACCGGCGCGAGCGCCCGGAACAGGCGCCTCGCCTCGGCCAGCCGGCCGGCCTCCACGGCCCGCCAGAGGCCCACGAACAGGTCGGGCCGGACGTGGGCGGAGGCGATGATGGCGCCGCGGCCGCCCAGGCACAGCGTGCCCAGCACCTGCGCATCCTCCCCCGCCAGCAGCGCCAGGCGGCCATCGTCGATCACGGCCTGGGTGCTGTCGAGGCTGCCGCCGCAGTCCTTGAGCGCGCGGATATTGCCGTGGCCGGCGAGCGCCAGCAGGGTTGCGGTCTCGATCTTGATACCGGTGCGATAGGGAATGTCGTAGAGGACCAGCGGCGCCGCCGCGTGGTCGGCCAGCGTGCTGAAGTAACCCAGCAGCCCCTGCTGCGACGGCCGCACATAGCAGGGCGCCGGCGTCAGCAGGCCGGCCAGCGGCCGCTCGTTCAGGCGTGCCAGCCGCGCCAGCACCTGGCGCTGGTTGAAGCCGGCCAGGCCCATCATCACCGGCAGCCCGCCGGCCTCTTCCAGCACGGCATCCAGCACCGCCAGCTGTTCCGCCTCGTCCAGCGCCGCGGCCTCGCCGGTGCTGCCGCACACCACCAGGCCGGCGATGCCGCTGCCGCGGTAGTGCGCCACCAGCCTGCGCAGCGCGCCATGGTCCACCTCGCCCCCGGCAAAGGGGGTGACCAGCGGCAGCCAGATGCCTGAAAACACCTCCTGCCCGATGTCTTGCCTGGTGTCTTGCCTGGTGTCTTGCCTGGTGTCTTGCCTGGTGTCTTGCCTGGTGTCTTGCCTGGTGTCTTGCCTGGTGTCTTGCCTGGTGTCTTGCCTGGTGTCTTGCCTGATGCCCTGCTGGATCTCTTCTTGCCTCACGTCTTGCATCGAACTCTCCGGATCGACCGATCGGAAAACCGCACAGGTGCGCGCGGAGCGGGAGATGCGGACCAGGGGGGATGAGCGCCCTGCCGTGCGTGCCGTTCCGTCGCTCATCTGACGGAACAGCGCGCCCCGGTCAGATGAGCGGCTGTTTTTTGCTTTTGGCGTGCGCGCGCAGGCCGGCCTGGCCGGGAACGGCAGGGCCGGCGATGGCGGAAACGGGACAGGCGCGGCGCACGAGGGAGAATCCAGGACTGGAAAAATCCGGCGCATCGGCGCGCCGGGAACCGACAATCTACCCGCGCATGCCGCGCCGCGTCAACCGGCTGGCGCCACGCAAGGGGCACCTGCCCGTGCGCTACACTTGAGATTCGCCTGACTTTGGAGCCCTCGATGACCGCTTCCCTGACTTCGCCCCTGACCCTGATCCGCTGGCTCGTGCTGGCCTGGCTTGCGAGCCTGCTGAGCGCGTGCGGCTACAACGACTTCCAGGCCAAGGACGAAGCGGTCAAGGCCGCCTGGAGCGAGGTCATCAACCAGTACCAGCGCCGCGCCGACCTGATCCCCAACCTGGTCAACACGGTCAAGGGCTATGCCACGCACGAGCGCGAGACCCTGGAAGCGGTGACCAAGGCACGCGCCGCCGCCACCAGCATCCAGGTCACACCCGAGACGCTCAACGACCCTGCGGCCTTCCAGCGCTTCCAGCAGGCCCAGGGCGAGCTCACCAGCGCGCTGTCGCGCCTGATGGCGGTGTCGGAGAACTATCCGCAGCTGAAGGCCGACGCCTCCTTCCGCGACCTGCAGTCGCAGCTCGAAGGCACCGAGAACCGCATCACGGTGGCACGCCAGCGCTACATCGTCGCGGTGCAGGCCTACAACGTGCTGGCGCGCAGCTTCCCCACCAATCTCACGGCCATGGTCTTCAAATACCAGGTCAAGCCCGCCTTCACCGTGGACAACGAGAAGGCGATCGCGACGCCGCCGGCCGTGAAGTTCTGACCCCGGGGCGAACGACATGATGCGATCCTGCGCGGCACGTCCCTGGCCGCGGGCCCTGGCACCGCTGCCAGGCTGGCTGGCCTGGCTGGCAGCCCTGGCGCTCGCGCTGCTGCTGGCGGCGCCGGCGGCGCGCGCCGCCGACGACGGCTTCGTCGCCGTGCCGGCGCTGACGCAGCGCGTGACCGACCTCACCGGCACGCTCAGCGCCGACCAGCGCCGCGCGCTGGAGAACGTGCTGGCGGAGTACGAGCAGCAGCACGGCAGCCAGATCTTCGTGCTGATGGTGTCCACCACCGCGCCCGAGCCCATCGACGCCTACAGCATCCGGGTCGCCGACGCCTGGCGCGCCGGCCGCAAAGGCATCGACGACGGCGTGATCGTGCTGATCGCCAAGGACAACCCGCCCGGCCTGCGCAAGATGCGGCTGGAGGTCGGCCGGGGCGTGCAGGGATCGCTGACCGACGCCATGTCCAAGCGCATCCTGCAGGACGTGATGGCGCCCCACTTCCGCCAGAACGACTTCTACGGCGGCCTGGCCGCCGGCGTCTCGGCCATCCAGGCCACCATCGACAAGGAGGGCCTGCCCGGGCCGCAGGCCGCCGGGACGGCCGGCCAGGACGGCTGGAGCACCTGGCTGGCGGTAGGGTTCCCGCTCGCCATCATCCTGTTCTTCTTCATCTCGGCCGCGCTGCGCCCGCGTGCGCCCGACATCGTCACGGGCAGCCGCTACGGCAGCCGCGGCCCGGGCCCTGGCGGGCTGGGCGGCCTCGGAGGACTGGGCGGCCTGGGCGGTCTCGGCGGCCTGGGTGGCGGCGGCTTCGGCGACTCCGACCGTGGCGGCGGCGGTGGCGGCTTCAGCGGCGGTGGCGGAGGCGGCTTCGACGGCGGCGGCGCCTCCGGAAACTGGTAGCGCGACAGCGATACACGGCAGCCATACGGAGACGCCCATCATGCCTTTCATCCGACGCGCCCTGCGCCACCTGAGCCACCGTCCCGGCACCGCCCGGCGCCATTTCCCGCCGGCGGCACAGCAGGCGCTGCAGGAAGCCGTGCGGGCCGGCGAGCAGCGCCATCGCGGCGAGGTACGCGTGGTCATCGAAGCCAGCCTGCCGGTCGGCCACGCCTGGCGCGGCGTCAGCGACCGCCAGCGCGCCCGCGCCCTGTTCGGCGCGCTCGAAGTGTGGAATACCGAAGAGCACACCGGCGTGCTGCTCTACATCAACCTCGCCGACCATGCCGTCGAGCTGCTGGCCGATCGCGGCGTCGATGCCTGTGTCGGCAAGGCGGCCTGGCATGCCGTCTGCACGGCACTGGCCCAGGACCTGGCGCGCGAGCTGTCGGTCCGGCCCGTGCTGGAAGCGGTGGCGCGGATCCATGCCTTGATCGAGGCGCACTTCCCGGCGGATGGGCGGCCGCGCCCCAATGCGCTGGACGACCGGCCTCTGGTGCTGTAGCCGGCCGCGGCGCGGCCTCACCCGCCCAGCCGGCCCTGCCGCCCTGCCCATCGGGCCCACCGCGCCCAGCGGGCCCGCCAGACCCACCGGGCACACCCAGCCAGCTCACGCCTCGCGCAGCGCGGCGCGCCCGCCGCGGCCGGCCCAGGCATACCATGCCGCGGCCGCGAGCTGCAGCAGAACCAGCCCTCCCCAGATCCACAGATGGGCGACGGCCGGATAGCGGCCGCCCACCGCGGGCCAGAAATCGAGCACATAGCCGATGCCGACCTGGCAGGCAAAGGTCGCGAGAAACACCAGCAGCGTCAGCGCGGTGGTGGCGCGACCGATCAGCGACGCCGGGAAACTGCGCGCCAGCACGGCATAGGTCAGGATGCCGCTGGAGCCGCACACGCCATAGCCGGCCCACAGCCAGGGCGCCGGCAGCGGCACGCCCGCCATGATCAGCAGCTGGACCACGATGAAGCCCGTCATGCCCAGGCCGGCGAAGGCATACAGGCTCAGGCCGGCGCGCTCGAGATAGCGCGCCGCCCAGCCCGAGCCGACGCAGCCCGCCATCATGGCGAAGCCGATCACGGACACCAGGCCCGCCGCCGCGGCCTGGCCGGCGCCGGAGACATCGCGCAGGAAGGCACCGACCCACAGCGTCTGCACCGCCAGGAAGATGCCCTGGTTGAGCAGCGTCAATGGCGCCACCCGCCAGAAGGCAGCGCTGCGCAGGATGCGGACGGTGCCGCGCCACTGCTCGCCCAGGGTCTGCTGCCCCTGGCGCCGCGCGTCCGGCACGCCGAACCACAACAGCAGCGCCATCGCCAGCGACAAGCCGGCCAGGCCCAGGCTCACGCCGCGCCAGTCCATGACCGACAACAGCCAGGCCAGCGGCGTGCCCACCACCACCGCGCCGAGGCCGCCGATCGCCATCACCACGCCATTGAGCAAAGGCATGCGCGACAGGGGAAACCACAGCGCCAGGGCCTGGATGGCCGCACCCAGGCAGACCGACACACCCACGCCAACCAGCAGGCGCCCGGCCGCCAGCCCGGCCATGCCGCCCGCCTGGGAGAAGCACCACGCCCCGGCGGCGGCGAACACCAGCATCACGGCCTCGGTGCGGCGCGGGCCGAAGCGGTCGAGCATCAGCCCGGCGGGCAGTTGCGCGCAGGCGAAGCCGAGGAAATAGAAGCTCGTCAGCAGGCCGAGGTCGGCCGCCGACAGGCTCAGCTCGCGCGTCAGGTAGGGCGCGAAGCCCAGGTTGACGCCGCGGAAGATGTAGGACACGAGGAAGCCCAGCGAGAACACCGCCAGCACGCGCCAGCGCACCGGCGAGGCAGGCTGGGTGGCCGTGGCCGTGGGAGGGGCGGACGCGCGTGGCGCGGGCGGCAGGGAGGAGGAAGAGGTCGTCGTCATGCTGGGATTGTCGTCACCAGGGCGGTGCATGACCAACGAAAGATATCGGCGGAGATTGTGAGTAGAATTTGACGGCCATGGCCGAACCTCCCTTCCACCTGCCCGCCCTGCAGGCGCTGCGCGCGCTCGAGGCCGCCGCGCGCCACCGCAGCTTCTCACGCGCCGCCGAAGAGTTATCGCTCACCCACAGCGCCATCAGCCACCATATCCGCGGGCTGGAGGACAAGCTGGGCAGCAAGCTGTTCCAGCGCAGCGGCAGCCTGATGCAGCCCACCAGCGCGGGCCTGCGCCTGTCCGAGCGCGTGCGCGGCGCGCTGGACGAACTCGAAACGGCCCTGCGCGAAGCCTGCGCCAGCAGCGGCCCGCCGGTGGTACGCCTGCAGATGAGCGTGATGGCCGACCTGGCCAACGCCTGGCTGATCCACCGCCTGCCCAGCCTGTACGACGCCGCGCCCGAGATCGACCTGCACCTGCGCCTGCACGCGGAGATCTCGCCACCCGACCCCTACGGCGTCGATCTCGGCATCTGGCACCAGCGCGTCGACCTGCCAGGCTTCGAATGCCGCAGCCTGATCCAAGACCACGTCATCGCCGTGGCCAGCCCCAAGCTGCTGGCGCGCTACCCGGGCTTCACGCTGGCCGACCTGCCGGGGCTGCCGATGCTGCGCTTCGCCCTGCGCCCCTGGCGCGACTGGCTGGAACGCGCCGGGCTGCCGCCCGAGGAGCCGGAGCGCGGGCCGATCTTCCAGGACGCAGGCCTGATGCTGCAGTCGGCGGTGGCCGGTCTCGGTGTGGCCACCGCGCGCGCGCTGCTGGCCCGCGACTACCTGGCCAACGGCCAACTGGTGCAGTTGGGCGAGGTGAGCGTGCCGTCCAGCCTGCACTACTGGGTCGTGTGGCGCGAAGGCAATCCGCGCGAAGCCCACATCCTGCGCCTGATCGGCTGGCTGCGCGAGCAGGTGGCGGCATCGGCACAGCCGACGCGCGGCGCCGGCGACACGGCCTCCGGCAGTTGACGGCACGCCGGATAGGACTGCGGGGCGTCGACGCCGCAGCCGCGCGCTTGCGCCCGGTTTCCGTCCCGGCGGCGGCCGGAAACAACAGCGCTGTAACAGAATTGCAACCAAAGCCGCCCTGTTGCGCGGCGCCCCCTTCAACCAAGATCGCCTCGCCTATTCAGACGGGGCCGGCTCCCCGGCTCGATCAAAACTCAGCCTTTTGACTTAGCATCCGGCCCGTCGAAGCGGCACCGCCTCCTCCGTTCGCGCAGCCCGCAGCGATCACTCCGACCTGGGGCCTGCCTTGGCGCGCAGAGACCATTCTCATTTGCATTCCGGCAAGTTTCATCTCTGCAACCTGTCTGCCACCCGCCTCCTTCCGCGGCCGAATCGGGGCAAATGCGCCAGCCGCCATAAATGCACCGCTTGAACACCGGATTCCGCCCAGGAAATGACGCCGGCTTTCCATGGCGGCTGATTTCGAAGGATCAACGGCAAGGAAAGCCGACGGCACACCAGAAACATCTGGTTACGAATGCCGGAAGACGATTCACTTCTGCAACGCCTCACCTAGCAAAATCAAGGACTTAGCCGATCTGGCACGGACATCGCTAAAGCAGGTCCGACGGGGGTGCTCGGGTCAAGCCCGAGCTGACGACGGCAAGCCAGTTCCGCTAGAGAACAACGCAGCCATCGAGCCAGCAGGAAACTGGTCCGAAACCAGGAGCGCCTCGACGTCGACGCTGGGGAGCGGAAACGCACGGACCGGAAGCAGGCAACGCCTGCATCCTGCAACCCTGTACGGGATGCGCTCGATCGAGGGCCTGCGCCCGATCCCCGATGATGTGCCCAGGCCGCTGCATTCCGGCGGCACAAGAAAAGAAATCGGGGGAATCGCAATGAACGCGTATATACCGCGCCCACTGCTCTATCTGTCGCGGCAGCATGACGGGACTCTGTGCCGCCACCTGGCCCAGCAAGGCTGGAAACCCCACTTCGCCTCCAGCGTCAGCGATCTCGAAGGCATGGACCTGGACAGCCAGCCGATGGCCGGCCTGCTCGACCTGCGCGCTGGCGTGGCCCCGGCCGACCTGCAGGCGGTCGAACCCTGGCTGGCGCTGCGCAACATCGGCTGGATCGGCTTGACGGACGGTGCCAGCGATCTCACCCCGGTCGCGCGCAATATGCTCGGGCTGTATTTCATCGACTACTGCACCGCGCCGTGCGACGATGCGCATGTCGACTATGCGCTGGGCCACGCGGTCGGCATGGCCACGCTGCGCTCGAGCACCGCGCAGGCGTTCCCGCACGCCCCCCGCCCCGACGGCATGATCGGCAACTGCGAGGCCATGCAGGCCTTGTTCCGCAGCATCGCCAAGGTCTCGCGCTGGGATATGCCGGTGCTCATCTCCGGCGAATCCGGCACGGGCAAGGAACTGGCGGCCCGTGCCATCCACCAGGCGTCGGCACGCGCCTCGGGTCCCTTCATCGCGGTGAACTGCGCGGCCATCCCGCCCACGCTGCTGATGTCCGAACTGTTCGGCTATGAACGTGGCGCCTTCACCGGCGCCGCCAAGCGCAAGCCGGGGCGTATCGAGCTGGCCCACGGCGGGACCCTGTTCCTGGACGAGATCGGCGACATGCCGCTCGAGAGCCAGACCAGCTTGCTGCGCTTCCTCGAAACCGGCCATATCGAACGCCTGGGCAGCACCGAATCCATCGCCGTCGACGTGCGGGTGGTGTCGGCAACCCACGTCGACCTCCAGGCAGCGGTCGCTGCCGAACGCTTCCGCGGCGACCTGTACCACCGCCTGTGCGTGCTGCGCGTCAAGCAGCCGCCCTTGCGCGAACGCGAGCGCGACATCGTGCTGCTGGCCGAACACATCCTCAACCAGATCCGCAAGCACTCGCCGGAACGGATCCGCGGCTTTTCTCCGGCGGCGCTGCGCTCGCTCCATGCCCACGACTGGCCTGGCAATGTGCGCGAGCTGATCAACCGGATCCGCAATGCGGCCGCCATGTGCGAAGACGGCGTGATCCGGCCTTGCGACCTGGAACTGCATTCGCCAGCCGAGACCGAACGGCCGCCCACCCTGGCCAAGGTCAGGCATGCGGCCGAACTGCAGGCACTCAAGGAAGCCCTGCAGCGCCACCATGAACGGCTCATCGACGTCGCCGAGGAACTCGGCATCTCGCGTGTCACCTTGTTCCGGATGATGCGGGAACATAAGCTGCAGGTACGCCGGGGCGAGCTCGACGTCGTCGAGCAGCGCGCCTGAGCGCATCAAGCGCATCCTTAGCGCGCTGTCCCGGCATTCACCGCCGCGCCTGCCCATGCATCGCTTGCTGCGCCACCCCTTCCTGCGCTTCGTGCTGGTCGGCCTGAGCAATACGGCGGTCGGCTTCGGCACGACCTGGGCCGCGCTGCGCCTGTTCGGCTGGGGAGACGCGGCGGCCAATGCCATCGGCTATGCCATCGGCTTTCTCTGGGGCTTTACCTGGCACCGCATCTGGACCTTCCGCCACCGCGGCGCCGTCGAACAGGGACTGCTGCGCTACGGCGCCGTCTGCGCGGTAGCCTACGCGGCCAACCTCGCCGTCGTGCTGGAAGTGAGCCGGCTGCTCGGCAGCGGTCAACTGCTGACCCAGGCCTGCGGCATGGTCACGTACACGACGCTCGCCTACGCCGGCGCCCGGCTCTACGCCTTCCGCGCGCCGGCCGCGACTTGATGCCCGGCCCGCGCCGGCCCCTTCCCCGCCCCCGCAACGTTCGACTGTCGGCGCCATTCGCGCCGGCGCCAGCGCCAGCGCCAGCGCAATTTCAGCGCAGGTGACAGTGCGGCGGGAAAGCGGCCGTGGCCGGCCCGCGCGATCGCGCACGCCAGAACGCTGGCCAGACCGCTGCACGCCCGCCGTGCGGCGCCATCAGGGCTGCCGCTTGCCGCCACGCATGCGAGGAAACTCGACGACGCGGCGCCCGGCCGATGCCTGCTCGGAATGCGGCCTGGCGTGGAAACGCTGGCGCACCAGGTAGATGGGCCGTCCCTTGGCCTCGTAGTAGATCCGCCCCACGTACTCGCCGACCACGCCGACGCCGATCAGCTGCAAGCCGCCGAAGAACAGCAGCACGCACAAGAGCGAGGCATAGCCTGGCACGTCCACGCCGAGCACGAGTGTGCGCGCGGCGATGAACAGCCCATACCAGAACGCGAGGAAGGCAAAGGCCGAGCCGATATAGGTCCAGACGCGCAGGGGCAGCGTGCTGAAGCTGGTGATCCCCTCCAGCGCGAAGTTCCACAATCTCCAGCCGGAGAACTTGGAGTCCCCCGCGCAACGCGCCTGGCGCTCGTAGGTCACGATCTCCGTACGGAAGCCGACCCAGGCGAACAAGCCCTTCATGAAGCGCCGGCGCTCCGGCAGCTGCTTCAGCGCGTTGACGACCACGCGATCCATCAGGCGGAAGTCGCCGACGTTCTCCGGCAGCTTGAGTTCCGACAGGCGGTTGTGCACGCGATAGTACGCCGTCGCGGCAATGCGCTTGAGCAGGCTGTCGCAGCGGCGATCGCGGCGCTGCGCCAGCACGACCTCGGCGCCCGCCCGCCATTTCTCCACCAGCAGCGGGATCAGCGCCGGCGGATCCTGCAGGTCGGCATCGATGGGAATCACGGCATCGCCGAGCGCCTCGTCGATGCCGGCCGTCATGGCGGCCTCCTTGCCGAAATTGCGGGTCAGGTCGATGACGCGCACCCGCATGTCACGGCGCGCGACCGCCACCAGGCGCTCGAGCGTATCGTCCGTGCTGCCGTCGTTCACGCAGACGATCTCGAAGCGGACATCCTCCATCGCCTCCAGGATCGGCATCACACTGGCGAAGAACGGCCGGATCGCCGCGCTCTCGTTGTGGCACGGCACCACCAGCGACAGCAATTTCACTTCGGAATAGCGGATCATCATGCCTCCTCCCCGTTCCGGTTCGCCTTGTGGCGGCGCTTCCGGCCGGACACCTCCATTTCCCGCGGCAGCGGCGCCCCGGCCCTGCCATGACAGCGATACCCAGGCACGGCGCCAGGTCTCATGCTGCGCCCCTTCCCGTGCACACCGGCGCGGCACGGGCCCGCCGCAGCACGGCCAGCAGCACCAGCACCAGCACCAGCACACCGCATTGCGGCCAGCGCGTGCCACGGTTGACGAACAGATAGAGCGGCAGCAGCCAGCCCGCCAGCAGCAGCAGCCGCTCGCCACGCAGCCAGCCGCCCTTGCCCATGCCGAGGGCGGCCAGTGCCACCAGGGCGATGCCCAGCCAGCTCAGGTCGTAGTACCAGAGATAGGGCGTCGCCAGCGTCGTGCCGACGCCCAATGCGCCCGCGCGCAGGACCGGCCCGGCCTGCCGGCGCCAGACGTAGGCGACCGCCGCCGCCGCGGCCAGCGCCGAAATCCCTTGGGCCAGGTACGCGGAAGCGGCCGAAGCCCCCAGCAGCCGGGCCAGCGCCAGGGCGGTGGGCATCGCGTACCAGGCCGTGTCGGAATGCTCCAGCATCTCGTGCTTGGCCCGGGCACCGGCGGACAGGAAGGCCGGCAGGGTGTCCCATCCGAACACGCAGGCAGCCAGCAGCGTCATCAGCAGCGCCGTTGCCGCGGCGACGGCCAGCGCCCGCCACTCCCGTGCCGCGAGCAAGGCCAGCGGCAGCAGTACGGCGAGCTGCGGCTTGATGCACAGAGCCCCGGCCAGCATCCCCGCGATCACCGGACGGCGCTCCAGCAGCAGCACGGCCCACAGCGCCAGGGCCGCGGTCAGGAAGGCGTTCTGTCCCATCGCGCCCGTCACCACGAAGCCCGGGCAGGCCACGACGGGCAGCCAGCGCGCCACGCCGGCGGACCATCCGCCCGCCGCCTGCAGGCGCAGCAGACCCGCGACGTAGGCCCAGCCACTGCCGCCGATGAACACCACGTAGGCCAAGGCGAAGGGCAGCGCGGCCAGCGGCGCCATCCACAACAGGAAAGCAGGCGGATAGAGCCACGGCAGGTCGAAGCTGGCGCCGTCGGCCAGCGCGCCGTAGGCGGCGATCACCGGCTGCAGCCTGGTGTAGTCGTAGGCGGCCGCGGCCTCCCCTTGCAGCGCCAGATGACCCGCGCTCCAGAACACCGAGAAGTCGGTGCCCGGCCGCAGCACCGTGCCCAAGGTGAAACCGCGGGTCAGCCAGGCCCAGCTGAGGACGAATGCCGCATAGAGTGCCAGGACGAGCGAGCAGCCCGCGCGCAGGCTCGCGCCGCTGAGCCAATCGCCGGTTCGTATCGGTTGTCCTGCTTGCATGGTCGTCTCGCAGAGGCACACCTCACATGGTCAGCCACGCTCGCGCGTGCGACCCTCCATGCCTGCTGTTTTCTACCAAGCCGCGCGATCAGGCAAGGCCGCCCAAGGTGCCATTCCAGCCGGGCCCGCGCCACGTTTCCAAACTGAAGCGGCCGGCCCGGAGCCGCCGCGGCGACCGCCGCTGCACCACGCTCCCATGGCTTGCACGCCGGAATCGGCGCGGCCCGCCTTGCCTGCGGCACCCGACGTTTCCCGCGTGAAACATGGACCGGCGCGCACTGCATGGCCTGCCTGCTCGGGCGAATGCCGTAGGCGCCCGCGGCAGACGGCGCGGCCGGGCCTGGCAAACGGCTCGTCGGGCGCTGTCATCAGCCGAATGGATGAGTTGGCCGGTGCGCCGGCCATCCATTGGTCTCAGTGCTTCGCCGGCTCGTTCTATTCGGCATGATTCCCGCGCGAAACGATGGCCTGCCCGGCCCGCCCCCCGCATCCCGACGGCACCGGCAGATATCCCGCAAAGCCTTGCCGCACAAGGCATCGAGGGCGGCTGGCCCGCGTTTTGCCTTGCCTTCGTCAGACGGCGATTCCCGGCGTCGACATCCCGGCAAGCGGTGCCCGCGATCCGCGACACCGCCGCCGGCGAGGAACCCACCACTGACCGAAGGCTATGCCCGCTACGCAAACCGCCACCCGCTCCGACACCGGACGCACCGCGACCGGTGGCCACCATGGCATGAAGCCGGGTGACTGCGCCTGCCGGAACGGCAGCGCGAAGCGTGGCCAGCGTGGCAACGACGGCCAGTGGCAGTTCCACGCCTGCGCCGCCTGCGGGCCGCCCGGCTCCTGATGCCGGCTTGAGTTTGATTGGATGTAGAACCCTGCTTTTCCACGCGAAGGAGATTGTCATGCAAGCACTCATCACGCAACTGAAGCAATTCACCCAAGACGACGAAGGCGTCACCGCCATCGAGTACGGCCTGATCGCGGCACTGATTGCCGTGGCCATCATCACCGCCGTCCAGCTGGTCGGGACCAACCTCAACAACGTCTTCAACTACATCGCCGGCAAGCTGGTGACCTGATCCGGCACGCGGCGACCACACAGGAGAACGCGATGGAACCCACGATACTCCACGCGCCTGACTTCGCCCGCGAAGAGGATGGTGTCACAGCCATCGAATATGCCCTGATTGCAATGCTGATCGCGGTCGCCATCATCGCGGCCGTGACCAGCGTCGGCACGAGCCTGCAGGGCATCTTCAACTACATCGCCGGCCAGTTGGTGACCTGAACCGCGCCAGCCCCGCGGCCGGAGCGTCCTCATCGCGCTCCGGCTGCGGGCCAGCGCCGACAGATACCGAGAGCGCATTGACATGGGAGCCCGTGACGCCTGGCGCCACGGCTTCATCCGGGAACATAGCCGTAGCAAGGAGGCACACCATGGACCGCATGCGCGACACCTCGCCGCACCGCGACCAGGCCGCCTGCTGCCGCAATACGCAGCGGCAGCTCGCCTGCCGCGCGTGCAGAGACGACCGTCCACTGCAAGCCACGGCGCAGCCAGGCGCCACGGCCGCAACCGCACCAGGGGAATCTCACATGATCTATCCCTTCGCCATCGGCGCCGTTGTCGGCCCTTGCGTGATCACCGTCGTCACCACCGCCGCCGCCCAGGACCTGCGGCGCCGCCGTATCCCGAACTGGCTGACCTTCGGCGCGTGGCTGCTCGCCTTGCCCGTGCAATGCGCCATGCATGGTGCCGTGTCCGGACTGTTCGAGTGGTCCGGCGGCTGGCTGGCCGGCCTCGGCCTCTTGCTGCCGCTCTACCTGATGCGTGGCATGGCCGCCGGCGACGTCAAGCTGATGGCGGCCGTCGGCGCCTGGCTCGGCGCCCCCATGGCGGTGCAGATCGCCCTGGTTGCCTTCGTGATCGGCGGTGTCTGGGCCATCGTGCAAACCCTCGCGGCGGGGCAATGGGTGCCGCTGCTGCGCAATCTGCGCCTGATGCTCGCCAGCGCCGGGCAGATCCGGCCGCAACGCGACGGCACGGGAGATCCCGCCGCGCTGCGTTCGGTGGGTTCGATTCCATACGGCGTCGCCATCGCGATCGGCACGGTCGGCGTGCTGTTCGCCACCGCCTGAGCACCGGCTGCCGCCACCACAGGGAGAAGCGCCATGCGCCTCGGCAACACCCTCACGATGCCCGAGCGGCAAACGCCGGCATCCCCGCTGCCCCACGACACCAGCGCCGGCTTCGCTTCCCGGCATGCCTGGGAGATCGCGCCGCGCAGCGTGGCCGACACCGGCCTCGAAATGCCCTTGTTGACCGGCCTGCTGCTCAAGGCCGCGCATCGGCAACGCACGGCGATGCTCGCGCAGCTGGTGGACGTGCTCAAGCTGCCCGTCACCGTGGTCCAGGAAGTGGCGGCCTTCGCCGTGCGCGAACGCCAGCTGGAAGTCGCCCATCGCGGCGACAGCGACATCGATGTGCGCTACCACCTCACCGATGCCGGCTATCAACGCGCCAGCGAACTGACTGCACGCTGCAGCTACGTCGGCGCTGCGCCGGTCACGCTGCAGGCCTACTGCGCGGCGGTGCGCCAGCATACGATCGCGCGCGTCACAGTGACCGAGGCCGAACTCCACGCCGCGCTCGGCAGCCTGGTGATCCCTCCCGGCACCCTGGACGGCATCGGCATCGCCCTCAACAGCAGCCGCCCGCTGATGCTGTTCGGCCCTGCCGGCAGCGGCAAGACCTTCCTGGCGCAACGGCTCTGCAAACTCCTGCCCGGCCATATTCCGGTGCCGCATGCCATCACCATCGCCGGGGAAATCATCCAGGTCTTCGATCCGCTGGTGCACGCTCCCGTGGGCGACGACGAACTCGAAACGTCACGCTCGCGCGACCGCCGCTGGGTCGACTGCCACCGCCCGGCCGTACTATCCGGCGGCGAGCTGACGCTGGAGATGCTGGAGCTGCGCTACGAGCCCGCCTCCGGCTTCTACCAGGCGCCGCCGCACTGGAAAGCCAACAACGGCATCTACATCGTCGACGACCTCGGCCGGCAGCGCGTCGCCGTGACAGACCTGCTCAATCGCTGGATCGTGCCCCTCGACCGCGGCGTGGACACGTATGCGCTGCGCAGCGGCCTGCGCTTCTCCGTGCCGTTCGACGTCTGGCCGGTGTTCTCGTCCAACCTCGATCCCCACAAGCTGGCCGACGATGCCTTCCTGCGCCGGCTGGGCAGCAAGATCTACGTCGGTGCACTCGACCCGCAGGCGTATCGGCGCGTGTTCCGGCAAGCGGCCGACGAAGCCGGCCTGGACAGCAGCGATGCGGAGCTGACCTTCCTGATCGAGGCACTGCACGGCGCCACCGGCGTGCCGCTGCTCGCCTGCATTCCCGGCGACCTGCTGCAGCTCATCGGCTCTGCCAACCGGTACCACGGCCTGGCACCGCGCGTGGAAAAGGAAGCCCTGCGGAACGCCTGGCGGCTGTACTTCGGCGCCCACGTCGAGGCAGGCGGAGACCTGCAGGCCAGGCCGGAGATGGATTGGGGGATGCCCGCGCGCGTTCGGGCAGACGCCGCAACAACCGATGAACCAGACGCGGCATCCCGCTGACACCAAGGACAGGGTCATCGACTACCGTAGGGAGGTGCAACATGAAGAACGCTCGTGCCATTCTGATGCTGATCGTGGCGCTCGGTGCCGGCATCGCCGCCGTGGTCTCGGCGTCGCGCTGGCTGATACAGCAGGGCTCCGGCTCGACGCGGCAGGTGATCGTCGCCAATGCCGACATCGACCTGGGGCAACCGCTCGGCCCCGAGCAGTTGCGCGTGGTCAGCTGGCCGACCTCCAGCGTGCCGGCCGGCTCCTTCGAAGACACCCGGGAACTGAGCGGCCGCGTGGTCCGCACCAGCCTGCAGCGCGGCGAGCCGATCCTCGAGGCCAAGCTTTCGCCGCAAGGCACCAAGGGCGGCCTGTCGGCGGTGATCGCCGCAGGCAAGCGTGCCATCACGGTGCGGGTCAACGACGTGGTCGGCGTGGCGGGCTTCGCGCTGCCCGGCAACCTCGTCGACGTGATCGTCAACACCAGCGAAGACACCAAGAGCCAGAACCCGAACGGCGCCAGCATCTCGAAGATCGTGCTGGAAAAGATCCTGGTGCTGGCGGTCGCCCAGCAGGTCAGCCGCGACGATACGCAGCCGAAGGTGGTCAATGCCGTCACCCTGGAAGTCACGCCCGAGCAGGCCGAGAAGCTGGACGTGGCGCGCAGTGTCGGCACGCTCTCGCTGGTCCTGCGCAACCAGGTGGACGTCGCCGCGACCAGCACGGACGGCGCCACCAAGTTGACGCTGCTCGGCGCCGCACCGGTGGTCGCGCCGCCGAAGGTGATCACCGTCAGCGCGCCGCGTGCCCCTGCACGCCCGCGCCCGCCCGCACCGCGCGGCGACTGCATCGGCGTCCTCGCCGGCATGCAAGGCAGCCAGGAGTGCTTCTGAATCTGAATCTGATTCTGTTGGACCTGCGTCGGGCGGCGCCTGCGCCAGCCCGACGCCAGCCGAGGGTATCCGCGTGACCAGTCGGGTGCCAGCTAGCGATCCCGGGGGAGGGAAGACATGAGAACCAAGCAGAACGAAAACAATGCGCCCGCTGGCACCCGTGTGCTGGTGGCGGGCGTCGTCAGCCTGGCACTGGGCGCTCCAAGCCTGGCCACGGCACAGAGCGCTGCCGAAGGCGCGATCATCGGCAGGTCGACCGCGCCGGCCCAGCCGGCGCAGTCGGCTCCGGGCCGCCCCGCCGGCGGGCCCATGCAGATGACCATCAGCATGAATACGGCGCCGCCGGCGACGCCGGTGGCGCCGGAAGGGCGCGGACCGAACTGCACGGGCGCGCTGCGCAATGAGAGCACCGTGGTCGTCTCGGTCGGCAAGTCATCGCTGATTCCACTGCCGGAAGCGGTCAAGAACCGCACGCTGGGCAATCCCGCCATCGTGCAGGCGACCATGGTGTCGCCGCAGACGCTCTACGTGCTCGGACGCAGCGTGGGCACCACCAACATGATCGTGCAAGGCCGCAGCGGCACCTGCAGCGTGATCAATGTGGTGGTCAACGTCGACGCGGCCGGCCTGCAGAACTCGCTGACGCAGCTGATGCCCGGCGAGAGCAAGATCCGCGTGACCACCGCGGCCGACAACCTGGTGCTGACCGGCTCGGTCTCCAACGCACAGGCGGCGCAGCAGGCCATGGAGATCGCCCGCGTCTATGCCAGCGCCGCCCAGGCAGAAGGCGACAAGAAGACCGGCGGCGTGCTGAACATGCTGGCGGTGGATACGCCGCAGCAGGTGATGCTGGAGGTCAAGGTCGCCGAGGTCTCGAAGACCCTGCTCAACCAGATGGGTGCCCAATTGAACCTGCAAGGCGGCTTCGGTACCTGGAGCGGCGGGCTGGCCAGCGCCCTGCTGTCCGGCGCGGCCTCGGCCATCTTCGCCAGCAAGGCGAACCACAGGCCGTTCCAGGTCGAGGTCGACGCGCAGAAGAACGACACCCTGGTCAAGATCCTGGCCGAACCCAACCTGGTCACCTTGAGCGGCCAGGAGGCAAGCTTCCTCGCCGGCGGCAAGATCTTCATCCCGGTCGTGCAGAGCAATACCGGCACCAGCGCCACGATCTCGCTGCAGGAAGAGGAGTTCGGCGTCGGGCTGAAGTTCACGCCCACGGTGATGAGCAACGGCCGGATCAATCTCAAGGTCTCGCCCGAGGTCTCCGAGCTGTCGCCCACCGGCGCTACGGTCAGCGCCACGGTACAGAGCGGCTCGAACGCCCAGACGGTACTGCCGCTGATCACCACGCGGCGGGCCACGACCACCGTGCAGATGCGCGATGGCGAGACGTTCGCCATCGGCGGACTGCTGCAGGACAACGCGCGCGGTGCCATCCAGGCCATTCCGGGCGTCGGCGAAGTCCCGGTGCTGGGTGCCCTGTTCCGCAGCACCTCCTACCAGCGGGACATGACCGAGCTGGTCTTCGTCATCACGCCCCACCTGGTGCAGCCGATGCAGACCGCGTCCATCCCGCTGCCGACGGACAGCTTCACCCGTACCAACGAGCTGCAGGTGCTGATGATGGGCAATATGGAGGGCTCGCCCAAGCGCAACAACAGCGGCAACGGCGGCAATGGACAGTCCCCGTCGCCGATGCCCCAGGCTCCGGCCCCGAGCGCACCGGCCACGCCGGCCGCACCGTCCGCCCCCACCGTGCCGGCGCCGGGCGCCTCCTCCTCGCGCGAGCCCGAAGCCGCCCCGCCGCTGACGCAGTTGCCCCCGCCGGCCACACCCGTGCCACGGCCGGAACTCAGCGCAATGCCGCAAGGCAAGCCGCTCGACGAGCCCGTCGTGGCCGGCACCGCGACGTCGCCCAAGCCGGAAGCTGCCGCACCGCTGCTCCAGATGCCGCCGCCGGCCACGCCCGAGGCGCAGCCGGAACTCAGCGCGATGCCGGAAGGCAAGCCGCTCGACGAGCCCATCGTGACCGGCGCCGCCGCGCAGCCGAGCCAAGCCGACAAGTCCCAAGTGGAGTGATGCCATGACCCAACCGACCAAGACCATGCGGACTCTCCGCCGGCTGGCGCTGCTCGCCCTGTGCAGCCCCCTGCTGAGCGCCTGCGTCACCACCACGCCGATCTGGGACAAGCAGTTCGGCCAGGCGCTCAGCGCCGTCAACCGTGCCCAGATGGTCAACCCCGATGGCCCGGCCGACCAGCCGCCGTTGAGCGGCGTCGACGGCAAGGCCGCCGTGACCGCGATGAACAATTACGACCGCTCGCTGATCCGGATGACACCGGCCGGAGGCGCCTACGGTTCGGGCGCCGCCACGGGCGTCGGCATGGGTACCGGCTACGGCGACGCCAGCATGATGGGCTCGGGCACCCGCTAGCGGCCGCCGGCAGTCGATGCTGACCAAGGAGAAGATGTCATGCTCAAGATCCTGATCGTTTCGGAATCGGCCGAGCGGCTGGGCGAGCTCGCGCGCGTCACCAGCGCGAGCGGGAACTATCTGCCCATGCGCCTGCAGGACGCCGCGTCCAACCTGCCCTCGCATGGCACCCAGATGCGCAGCGCCGATGTCCTGATCCTGGACCAGGCGACCGGCGACAGCGCGCACCTGCGCGCGCTGGAGGCGGTGCGCCAGCAGTATCCCGGCCTGCCCTGCATCCTGGTCAGCGACGACCGCCCCCCCGACCTGCTGATCCGCGCACTGCGCGCCGGCGTCAGCGACGTGCTCGGCTGGCCCCTCGACCGGGCCCAGCTCGCCGAGGCCCTGCAGCGGCTGGAGGCCAACCGTGTCGCGGCGGCGAGGAACGAGGCCCGTGTCATCTCGCTGGTGTCGGGCAAGGGCGGTGCCGGCGCCAGCTTCCTCGCCGGCAACCTCGGCTACGTCCTCAGCGCGCTGGAGCACAAGCGCGTCCTGCTGATCGACCTGAACCTCCAGTTCGGCGACACGCATTTCCTCGTCACCGACAAGGTACCGCCGGCGACCCTGGCGGATGTCTGCGCGCAGATCGACCGCCTCGACGATGCCTTCTTCGAAGCCTGCCTCATCCACGTCTCGCCGAGCTTCGACATCCTGGCCGGCGCCAGCGACCCGGTCAAGGCAGGCGACATCCGCAAGGACCGCGTCGAATACGTGCTCTCGCTGGCCGCGGCCAGCTACGACTTCGTGCTGATCGACGCCGGCCAGGACATCAATCCTGTCTCGGTGGCGGCGCTGGACCTGAGCGACCAGATCCTGCTGGTCACGCAGCCCGGCATTGCCTACGCCCGTACCGGGCGCCGCATGCTGGAAGTCCTGGAGGGGCTGCACTACGGCCCGGAGAAGCTCCTGCTTCTGGTCAATCGCCAGGGCAAGGCGGACGGCCTGCGGCGCGACACGCTCGAAGGCATCTTCGGCACCAAGACGCTGCTGACCCTGCCGGACGATCCGGCCGCGGTCGACGACGCCATCAGCCATGGCGTCCCCGCCGTGCAGCAACAGAAGCGCAGCGCGATCGCCAAGGCCCTCACCGCGCTCGGGCACAACCTGGTGGTGGAGCGCGGCAGCGCGCCGAGTGCCAGCGGGGAGCGCGTCTCGGCGCTGGGCCGCTTCTTCCTGCGCTCCAAGACGTCGGCACCGAACACGGCCTGAAGCCTGAAGCCTGAAGCCCGAAGCCTGAGGACTGAAGCCCCGGGCCCGAGGCCCGCATCCTGACGCGACCAATGCCTGGCGGCCGGCACCGGCAGCCGATACACGGAGTCCATCATGTCGATTCGCGAACACCTGTCTCTTACCGAGGTCGTCCCCGTGCCGACCCTGCGCACGGAACCCCAGTCGGACAAGGTCCACCAGGCCGCCTATCTCCCGCTCAAGAAGACGGTCCATGAAGCTGTGCTCGACAACATCGATCTCGAACGGCTGGCGCGTTTCCCGGCGGACCAGATCCGCCACGAGATCAACACCCTGGTCAACCGCATCGTCGACGAGCAGCGGCTGCTGATGAACGATGCCGAACGCCGCCAGCTGAGCGCCGACATCTACGACGAGATGTTCGGCTTCGGTCCGCTGGAGCCGCTGCTGCACGACCCGACGGTGTCCGACATCCTGGTCAATACCGCCAAGCAGACCTACGTCGAGCGGCGCGGCAAGCTCGAACTGACCGATACGGTGTTCTACGACGATGCCCACCTGATGAAGGTGATCGAGAAGATCGTGTCGCGCGTGGGCCGGCGCATCGACGAGACCAGCCCCATGGTCGATGCCCGCCTGCCGGACGGCTCCCGGGTCAACGCCATCATCCCGCCCTCTGCCATCGACGGTCCGCTGCTCTCGATCCGGCGCTTCTCGGTCAACCCGCTGCAGGTCGAGGACCTCGTCAGCCTCAAGAGCCTGACGCCACCGATGGCACAACTGCTGCAGGCGCTGGCGAAGGCGAAGGTCAACGTGATGGTGTCCGGCGGCACCGGCAGCGGCAAGACCACCTTGCTCAATGTCCTGTCGGGTTTCATTCCCGAAGACGAACGCGTGGTCACCATCGAAGACGCGGCGGAACTCCAGATGCGCCAGCCCCATGTGCTGCGCCTGGAAACGCGCCCGCCCAACATCGAGGGCAAGGGTGAGATCTCCCAGCGTGCCCTGGTGCGCAACGCGCTGCGGATGCGGCCCGACCGCATCATCCTGGGCGAGGTGCGCGGCGGCGAGGCGCTGGACATGCTCAACGCCATGAACACCGGCCACGAAGGCTCGCTGACGACCATCCACGCCAATACGCCGCGCGATGCGCTGACCCGGCTGGAGAACATGGTCAACATGGCCGGGGTCAGCCTGCCCGCCAAGACGATACGCCAGCAGATCGCCTCGGCCATCACGGTGGTGGTCCAGGCCTCGCGCCTGACCGACGGCCGGCGCAAGATCGTCAGCATCCAGGAGATCACCGGAATGGAGGGGGACATGATCAATATGCAGGAGATCTTCACCTTCCAGCGCACCGGCATCGCCCAGGACGGCACGGTCAAGGGCCACTTCCGCGCCACCGGCGTCTACCCCAAGTTCGCCGAGCGCCTGCGCGTCTTCGGCGTCGGACTGCCCGACGAGGCCTACGACCCGGCCCGGCGCATGGAGGTCTGACGACGTGCCGGGCGGTGCTCCTGCCGCACCGGCCCTGGCCCGACTCCCTTCACGAGGAAGAGCAAAATGGACTTCGCCTTCTATGTCTTCGTCATCCTCCTGTTCATCGCCGTGGTGCTGTGTATCGAAGGCGGCTACCTGTGGTGGAACAGCTATCACGGCGCCTCGGCCAAACGGATCGACTCGCGCATCCGCGCCCTCTCCGCGGGCGGCCAGGTGGGGGAGGAGACCCTTTCCATCCTGAAGAAGCGGCTGCTGAGCGAATCGCCGCGCATGCAGCGCTGGTTGATGAGCCTGCCGCGCGTGACCCTGCTGGACCGCTGGCTGCAACAGTCGGGCAGCAACTGGTCGATCGGGCAGTTGCTGGGCTACAGCCTGTCGGTGGTGCTGCTGGCCCTGGCCACCGGTCCCTGGCTGCCGGTTCCCGCCCTGGTGGTGGTGGCGGGCGCCCTGCTGTTCGGCGCGATGCCGCTGCTCCACATCGCCTCGCTGCGGCGCAAGCGGCTGAAGCGGCTCGAGGAGCAACTGCCGGATGCCGTCGACATGATCAGCCGCGCGCTGCGCGCGGGGCATGCCTTCGCCGGTGCGCTGAGCATGGTCGGGCAGGAACTGAACGCGCCGATGGGCCCCGAATTCCGCACCACGTTCGAGGAAATCAACTACGGCGTGTCGCTGGAAGATGCCCTGACCAACCTGGCCATGCGCGTCCCGGTCAACGACCTGCGCTACTTCGTGACTGCCGTGCTGGTGCAGCGCGAAAGCGGCGGCAACCTGGCGGAGATCCTCGACACCATCGGCAACCTCGTGCGCGATCGCCTCAAGCTCTACGGCAAGATCCGCGTGCTGTCGGCCGAGGGCCGGCTGTCCGCGTGGATCCTGGGGCTGCTGCCCTTCGTCACGGCAGGGCTCATCCTGGTGTTGAATCCGGGGTTCATGAAGGTGTTGTGGGAAGACCCCATCGGCGTGAAAACGCTGTGGGTCGCCCTGGGCATGATGATCTCGGGCGTATTCTGGATGCGCAAGATCATCCGCATCCACGTCTAGCCCGCGCCGGCCCGCGCCAGATGCGCCAGACAGGCCCGACGCGGGCCGGCGCGGGCTGACGGGAAGGCAGACTCAAGAAAATGAAGCAAGCCATTGGGGGGAAAGCCATCATGCAAGGCATCTATTCCGAGCAGGGTCTCGTGCTGGCCCTGATATTCATCGCCGCGTTCGGCGCCGCTTTCGGCCTGCTGCAGTTGTTCGCGCCCGGCCGCCCGCGCGGCCGGATCGAGCAGATCGCCAACCCCGGAGGCAGCAGCGACGACACAGGCAATGCCTGGATCGAGCAGCTCGCCCGCCTGGCCCGTCCCGTGTCACAGCTCTCGCTGCCGGCCGAGGGATGGGAAAAGTCCAAGCTGCGGCTGACGTTCATGAACGCAGGCTGGCGGCGCGCCTCGGCGGCCCCGCTCTACTTCGCCGCCAAGACCTTCCTTGCGCTGGCGCTGCCGCTGATCGCGCTGGTGCTCGTGAGCGGGCATCCGCTGGCGCAGAACAAGAACGCGATGCTCACCCTCGTCGCCCTGACGGGCGCCATCGGGTACTACCTGCCGAATATCGTCCTGTCGCGCAAGGCAGCAAAGCGCAAGCAAGCCGTGTTCGAGGAGTTCCCGGATGTGATCGACCTGCTGACGGTCTGCGTCGAGGCCGGCCTGGGCCTCGACGCCGCGCTGCTGCGCGTCACCCAGGAGCTTGCCCTGCGCTGCCCCGTCCTGGCCGAGGAACTGGAACTGATGCTGCTCGAACTGCGCTCCGGCTTCTCCAAGGAGAAGGCGCTGACCAACCTCGCCCTGCGCACCGGCGTGGAGGACGTCGACAAGTTCGCCTCGATGCTGATCCAGGCGGACCGCTTCGGCACCGGCCTGGCCGAATCGCTGCGCGTGCTGTCCGACATGCTGCGCACCAAGCGCAGGATGCTGGCGGAGGAAAAGGCGGCCAAGATCGCCCTCAAGCTGCTCTTCCCGCTGATCTTCCTCATCTTCCCCACCTTGATGCTGGTCCTGCTCGGGCCGGCGTTCATCCAGATCTATAGGGTACTGCTGCCGACCATGAGCGGGCATACGGGCGGTTGACCGGACCCGTACCCGCCAGCGACGGCGTTGGCCCCCGGGCTGCCAACCGGCATTCGATGCCGGGGCGGTGGTCCATTTCCCGGCTTCGTGCCGGGTTTTCTCGTTGCGGCACCGGCCGGCCGCCCGGCGGGCCTGCGCGCGCCCCCTTGACCGATGCCGGCGATTTCTGAAGAATTCCTGCAGACCGTGGTCGCGGCGAACGCGCCGCAAGGAGACCCCATGAAGCTGCGCATCCTCAGCGACCTCCATCTCGAGCATCACACCCCCGCCTCGGTGCCGGCCTGCGAAGCCGACCTCGTGATTCTCGCCGGTGACATCGCCAATGGCCGCGCCGGCGTCGACTGGGCGGCGCGAAGCTTCGCCGGGCCGGTCGTCTACGTGCCGGGCAACCATGAATACTACGAGGGCACTTTCGGCGTGGTCGATGCGCAGCTGGCCGCCGCGGGCAGCCAGCACGAGCGCGTCCACGTGCTGAACCACAGGTCGATCACCCTGGCTCCGGCGGGCGAGGCACCGGTCCGCATCATCGGCGCCACGTGGTGGACCGACTACGAACTGTTCGGCGTCGACCGGCGCGAGTCCTCGATGCAGGCCTGTGCCGGCGTGATGCTCGACCACCGGCTGATCGAAGTCGAAGATGCGGACGGCAGCCGGCGCACCTTTTCGCCGCAGGATGCGCTGGCCCGCCACCGGGCGGCATGCGCGTGGCTGGACGCCGAGTTGAGCGCGCCCTTCGACGGGCGCACCGTCGTGGTCACGCACCACGCCCCCGATCTCGGCAGCCTGGCGCCCCGCTTTTCACACGACCTGGTGTCCGGCGGCTTCATCTCGCGCCGGCCGGACCTGGTGGCCCGCGCCGACCTGTGGGTGCATGGCCATACCCATACGAGCTTCGACTACCGACTCGAGCACAGCCGCGTGGTGTGCAATCCCCGTGGCTATATCGGACGCAAGACAGGAACGCCCGAGAACCCTCAGTTCGACTGGTGCTACACGGTGGAGATCTGAGGCGCCTTGAGGCACCCCGGGCACCCCTGGGCACCCCGGCAGCCCGGCAGCCCGGCAGCCCGGCAGCCTGCAGGTGCCGGGGTGCTGCTGCGAAGGGAAATGGGAAGGCGGGAGCGGCGGCGCGGGACAGAGGGCAGGACAGCGCAGCCTAGGAACAGACCGAGCTGCTGCCCGCATCCTGCCCCATGATCTCGCGCGGCAGGTAGGTGGAGAAGCCCGGCACATTCAGCGTCATGAAGCCGCTCGACTGCAGCGGTGAGATCGTGGTCAGGCTGACGCCCGACACGCTGACCGACACGCCGGCGCAGCTGCTGGCATCGCAGGTCGTACTGACCGCACCACTGCCGTCGTACCACTGCACGGACACATTGGACGTGGTCAGGCTCGGCACGATGAGCTGCATCCGTGCCAGCACGGATGCCGAACCCTGCCCGCAGACCACGGCCTGCCGCGCCCCCCAGCGGGTGGCTTCCGCCACCGCGTTCCATGTGTACAGGACACGGCCGAATTCGAGGATGCCCAGCACCACGCTGAAGAAGATGAGCGACACCAGGGCGAATTCGACCGCGGTCGCACCCCGTTGATGGCTATTCATAGGATTGCCTCATCGTGACCGAGATACTGCCGAACGACAGCGATGTGATCGAGCTCGTTCCCTTGGTGTAGAAACGGGTGAAGGCAAGCATGTCGAGCACCGGACTGAAGGTATAGCCGCTGATCGTCACGGTCACCGTATTGATGGCCGGATTAGTGCCCTGGAAGATGTTCGACGTGCAGGCGACGTTCGACGCGTCGCAGATCGACACCATGCTTGTCGTCAGTCCCGGCACCAGCGGCGCCGGCGATCCGCTGACGACCGGCACGCCATAGACCGCGAGGTTGGTGGCGGTGGTCGCCGCGGAGCTGCTGCCCGCGGCCTGCGTGCTCAGGTAGCGCGCGGCATCGCGCGCCGCCTTGGTCAGGGTGTTGTAGGTATAGATGGCCCGGCCGAACTCCGTGATCGCGAAGGCGATGGCCAGGAGCAGGCACATCGTGAAGCCAAGCTCCACGGCCGCCACGCCTCGTTGTCGCTTCTTGTTCATCGCACCTCCTACTGCACCAGGACCGGCACCAGGGGGCCTGCGCTGCCGCCGGCAAGGCCGGAAGCCGTGCAGGGGCTGTTGGACGCGCTGGCATTGCCGCGATACTCGAACTGCACCGTGACAGTCGGACCGCTGACGGGCTGCAGCATCAGCATGCAGGCGAAATCGACGATCTTGCTGGCCGACACCACCGGCACCAGCACCAGCCGCCGGCTCATGCCATACGTTGCCTGCTGGCCGGTCATGCCACTGGTAGCAAGGCTCTGGTACCCGCCCTTCATGCTCAGGCCGGTGATGTTGTCGCCGGTCTGGACGCTCGTTCCGGTGTTGGCGTAGTTGGCATAGGCCGCGCGCTTGGTGAGGAAGTTGGCGGCGGTCGGATCCGACCCGCTCGCCGGCGTGCCGTTGTAGGCATTCTGGGGCACGCTGTTGGTCCAGTTCTGCGACGTGTAGGCATACCCGGAAAAGTCGGGCCGCATCGAGGCGATATTGCCGTTGTTCTTGTAGATGCCGAAGCGGGAGTTCCACTGGTCGTCGACAGATACCTTGGCGCCCGGCGTGCCCAGCGTATCGCCGACCTTGGAGCCGCAATAGCCCACGTCCATTTCGTTCTTGGTCTCGGAGGCACTGGTGGTCCCGTTGAGGTTGTACCAGCCCATCTCGCCGGGGGTGGGTGCCTGGCTGTTGCTGTAGAGCACACTGACCCATTCCCCGACCTGGAATCCATAGTCGGGGGAGGTGCCCCCGGTCTTGGGGATCAAGCCGATGGGCACCGGACAGGCGCTCTGCGCATGCGAGCGTGTCGCCACGCCGACCGCGGCCACGCTGTTGCTCGACGGGCCGCCGACCATCTTGATCAGCAAGGCGACGATGCCGCTGGTGGTATGGCTGCACTTCGCGTAGGCCGCAGCGGTGGGCGAGAAGCCGGAACTGAACGAGCCGGTCAGCGAGTCGCTGAAGGTGATATCGGCACTCGTCAGCGACGCCGAGACACTCTGGAACTGGACGTTGTTGGCGTTGCCCGCGGTCAGCCCCGCACTCTGTGCGCGAGCCGTCGCGCTCGAGGTGCCGTCCAGTTCCTGCGCCGCGGCCAGGGCGCAGCTATCGACCGCCGACTGCAGCTCCGACTTCGCCACGAAGAGGCTGCCCAGGTCGATGACGAGGCCGGCCATCCCGATCAGCACGGCCAGCATCAGGCCGACCATCGGCAGCACCGCACCTCTTGCCTTCTTGTTCCAGTCGTTCCGCATATCACACCGACCGTTCAATAGAGGCCGCGCCGCCCGGTCGGCAGCGCCATGCCGTGTCTTGTCATCGAGGCCGGCGCCGCTGACGCCCTGCCCCGCCCTTACCGTCATTTGTAGACGTGCACCGCCAAATCGGAAACCGACCGAACGGATGATTCAGGCCTGAAACCGCTCGCGCCGCGCAGCGCGGCCCGCCGCCCTCTCGCATGCGCGCGGACGGGAGGCGATGCGGAAGCCGATGCGCCCGCGCAGCGATGCGCCGTGGCCACCCGGCCGATCCGTGCGAGGGTCCGGAGATGACTTCACATAGAGCGCTCACCCTGCCGGACCGGCAGCGCCTGGCGGCCGGATGCGGCGGGATGCGGCCGGCACGCAGCGGCCAGCCGCATCGCGCGCGACGCGCGCGGCGGGAGCCGGCGTTTCAGCACTGAATCGCCATCCTTGCCACAGCACGCGCCCCGCCTCCCTGCATGCGGTGCGCTGCCGTTCCAGCCCTGGGAACCGGCTCGGCTCGACTTCGCGACGGGCTTCGGCCACCACGCTCCCGACCGGGCCGAGCCTGTCTCCGGCTCGAGTGTTTCACCCTCGAAACGCTGCGCGCCGCAACAGGTTTCGTCCGGTGCGCCTCGGTCATGCCACGCCGCGGCCGGGAGCGGGAAGCCGGGTCAGCACGGCCCTGGCGTTGCAGGCCTGAAACGTTTTCCGTGGCGGCAGCGCACTCGCGCGCACAAGGCCACCCCGCGCCCGGCCTGCAGACTGGCTCCGGGTAGCCGGCAGGCGGGCTCCGGCCAGGTGGCACGCTCCCTGCATGCGCCGTCGCTCAGCCTCGTCGGCCCTGCGCAACCCGCCAGCCAGAAAAGCTGCCTGAGCACTGGGGAGCGCCGGTGAGCGCAGGTCGAGCGATGCACGTAGACGCCATACGCTCAGAAGAACGTTTCGTATTCGGGGGGCATATGAAATCCAGAACGAAAGCCGCATGTCCGGCGAATTCGGGCTTGAGCAGCATGCTGCGCCCATTCCTTTCGGCATTGCGCCATGCTTGCCATCTCGGCAGACATAGCCGGATCCAGCTCGCGCATTCGCGCCGGCGCGACCAGCTGCGCTTCGCAATACCCGGTCTTTTCTCTGCCTCTGTCGGCCCGGCCCGCATCGCCATACGCGCACGCCCTCCGCAGCATCGAACACCGCCGGGTTCGGGATGGTAAGCGGCGCCGGCCGCGCCGGACAGCGGCGCAGCCGGTCATCGCACCCGGCATCGCCCGGATATGCGTCATCGCGCCGCCGCAGGGCGTCTGTAGAGCGGGCATCGAACACCGACCACATTGCGCCCACCGCAGACGATCGGGGCGGCGCGACTCGCGTTTTCGTCCACATCGGCCGCGCTGGCGCTTCCTGACCCGCCGGCGAATCGGGTTCCGGCATCAGGTCCGGCCGGAGGCAAGGCGAGAGCCAGCCAATGCATGTGACAAATCTGGAGATCCAACATGGCGATCGATATTCTTCTGCGCCGGGATTACGGCCACACGCCCTTGCCGAATCGTGTCGCGCCGTCCGCGGGCGGGAATGGTACGGCGGCCGGCCGCATCCGGGTGTCGGCCGTCATGCCTTGCCTCAACGAGGAAATCACGCTGCCCCTGTGTATCGCGAAGGCACAACGCAGTTTCGCGGAGCTGGGCATCGCGGGCCAGGTGGTCGTCGCCGACAACGGCTCCACCGACCGCTCGGTCGAGATCGCGCGCCAGTTCGGCGCGAAGGTGGTGCACGAGCCGGTGCGCGGCTACGGTTCGGCACTGATGGCCGGCATCGCGGCGGCCGACGGCGACATCATCATCATGGGCGACGCGGACGATTCCTATGACTGGTCGAACATCCGCGGCTTCATCGCGAAGATCGAGGAAGGCTACGAGTTCGTGATCGGCAACCGCTTCAAGGGCGGCATCATGCCGCATGCGATGCCGCCGCTGCATCGCTACCTCGGCAACCCGGTGCTGTCGACGATCGCGCGGCTGACCTGCAGCGTCCCGGTCGGCGATTTCCACTGCGGCATGCGCGCGTTCACGCGGGACGCGTTCGCGCGCATGGATCTGCAGACACCCGGGATGGAGTTCGCATCGGAGATGGTGATCAACGCGGCGCGCAACCGTTTGCGCATCGTCGAGATTCCGACCGCGCTCCACCCCGACAAGCGCAACCGTCCGCCACATCTGCGCTCGTTCCGCGATGGCTGGCGGCACCTGCGTTTCATCCTCACCTACGCACCCAACCACGTCTTCGTGATGCCGGGGCTCCTGATGTTCGTGGCCGGCCTGCTGCTGCTCGGCCTGCTGGCGGGCGGCCCGACGCACCTGCTCGGGCACTTCGTGGGCCCGCACTTTCTCGCGCTCGCCAGCCTCCTGACGTTGATCGGCTTCAATTTCATCACGATGGGCGTGCTCGCCAAGGTGATCATGGCCGACAAGCATGCATCGCTGCGAGGACGCATCGTCCGATGGGCTACCGGTCCATTTGCGATGGAAGCGTGTCTGCTGGGCGGCGCGGCCACCGCGGTGCTCGGCCTGGTGCTGGATGCTTGCATGCTGTTCAAATGGCTTGCCAATCCGGCGCTTCCGATGGAAAGCACCGTGCACCTGGCGATCGTCGCCACGACGCTGATCGTACTCGGCATGGACGGGGCGTTCTCCGCCTTCTTCCTCAATCTGCTCGTACGCGAGGGGGAAAGGCATCACGGCCACGCAGGCCACGCAGGCCATGCCGCGCCTTGCGCCAGGAGATAAGCGAACCATGGAAACGATGTCCCCAACTGCCGCCGCCCCGATCCGCGTGGCGTCCATCGGACTGGGATGGGTGACGACTCACCGTCATCTGCCGGTGATGCTGCGCGACCCGGATTTCAAAGTCGTCGGCCTGGTCGATCGCCAGCCGCAGCACGCGCAACGTGTCGCGCAGCGACTCGGCATCCGGCACCACGCCTGCACGGGATCGCTTGCCGATGTGCCGTGGCTCGACGACGTCGATGCGGTAACGATCGGTGCCGGCCCGCAAGCCCACTACCCGCTGATCGCGCAAGCGCTGCGGGCGGGCAAGCACGTGCTGACCGAGAAGCCGTTCACGATGTGCGTGGCGGAAGGCGAAGAACTGGTCAAGCTGGCGAAAGCCCATGAGCGGACCCTTTGCATCGTGCATAACTTTCAGTTCGCCTCTTCGACCAAGCGCCTGCTGCGGGATGTCGAAGCCGGCCGCTACGGCAGGATCCGCTCGATCACCGCGCATCAGTTCGGGAATCCGGAACGCCGCCTGCCAGCCTGGTACGAAGACCTTCCGCTGGGCCTGTTCTATGACGAGAGCCCCCACATGTTCTATCTGCTGCGGCGCCTGGCGCCCGGCTCGCTGGCGCTCGAGCAGGCCACCGTCGTCCCGAGCAGCACTGGCCTCGAAACGCCGTGCCTGATCACCGCACACTACCAATGCGACACACCGCACGGCGCGATTCCGGTCATGTTGAACATGAACTTCGAATCACCGGTCAGCGAATGGCAAGTGGTCGTGTGCGGCGAGCGCTTCATGGGGATCGTCGACGTCTTCCGCGATATCTACATCCGCCTGCCGAACGATGGCGCCCATACGACCGCGACGGTCCTGCGCACCTCGTTGTCCGCCACCTGGCAGCACTGGCAGCAGCATTTCACGAGCGGAATCCGGCATCTCAGAGGCGCACTGTTCTACGGCAACGACGATGTCTTCTCGGGTTTCGCGCGCTCGATCCGCTCCGGCAACGCGCTTGAGTCCATCGGGTCGGACTCGGCGCTCGCGATCCTCGGCATGCAACATCAGATCATCGAACGCGCGGCACGGGCGTGAACGGAGGCGGCACGAAATGACCATGAATTCCGACCTGCTCCGGCGCTTCTTCAGGGAAACGCCATTCCAACCCGCGACCAGCCTGTGGCGGGCCATCGAGATCGACGTCGTGCTGTCCCGGCCGTTTCCGCCCGGTCGCGGCATGGACCTCGGCTGCGGCGACGGCAAGCTGATGAAGACCATCACGGATCACGTCGGCAGGCGCGAACTGGTGGGCGTCGACATCGACCCGCTCGAAACCGGCCAGGCCGGCGCGCTCGGCATCTACGACACCATCCACACAACCTCGGGCGGCCGTATTCCCGAACCGGAAGCCTCGTTCGATTTCGTCTTCTCCAACTCCGTCCTCGAGCATATCGACACCATCGGGGATGTGCTCGATGAAGTCTCGCGCGTCCTCAAGCCGGGCGGCAGATTCGTGTTCACCGTGCCGAGCGAGTATTTCCATGCCTGCCTGAGCGGCCCGTGGCTGCCGGCGGCGAGCCGCTCCGCCTACCTGGACGAGATCGATCGCCGCTGCGCGCACAAGCGCTACTGGAGCGTCGAGCTCTGGCAACGGGAGCTGGCCCGCAGGGGGCTGACGGTCAGCGACCATGTCGAATACCTGAGCGCGAAGGAGGTAAGGCGCTGGGAGACCATCTCCAGGCTGACCGCGGGCGTTCTCTACCTGGTGTTCGGCAAGCGCCGCCAGCCGATCGACATCCAGCGCAGCCTCGGCCTGCGCAAAGCAAAGTCTTCCGTTCCGAACGCGCTGGCCGGCATGGCCAGCAGGATGCTGGCGATCGGCCTGAACCGCTCCTCGCCATCGACAGGCCCCTTCGGTTGCGTGCTCGTCGAATCCGTCAAGATCGCATGAGCCACCAGCCCGATGACTCCGCACCCGGCCTCTCGCGTACTGCCCCTGCCCGGGAAGTTCCTGCGCTTCGTGCTGGTCGGGGGTATCTGCACACTGCTGAACCTGGCGACGATCTGGTTCGTGACGACCCGCCTCGGGTGGCATTACCTGGTCGCCGCTGCCATTTCGTTCTTCGCGGTCAACGGCGTGGGGTTCGTCTTCAACAAATACCTCACCTTCACGCAGGTCTTACGCCCGAGCTTTCGCGAGATCCGGCGCTACTACATCGTGATGTCGGGTTCCCTGGCGTTGAACCTGGGCTTGATGTTCGTCATGGTCGACGCACTGGGCATCCACTACCTGCTGTCCAGCGTCACGATCACCCTGCTGTTCATGATCTTCAATTTCCTGGCCCATCTCCGCTGGACCTTCGCGCCGTGACACACGACCTGCCACCGCAGAACGGTGTATCGGCCCGGGCGCCTGCCTCCCGGCGCGGAGGCGGCGCAGCGCTGCCGCGGGTCGGCGCGCAACGGATGCGCATCCTCCTGGTCACCCATTTCTTCCCCGCCCACCGCGGCGGCATCGAGATCGTCGCGGGTCATCTGGCGGAAGCGCTGGCCCGTGACAGGGCAACGGCCATTACGTGGTTCGCCAGCGACTGCGATCCCGCTCCGGCGCTCGGCGGTGTCGATTGCCTGCCCGTGCGCACGTGGAACCCGCTGGAGCGCCGCTTCCACATGCCTTACCCGATCTGGTCCCCGCTGCGCCTGATACCGCTGTGGAACGCGGTGCGCGAAGCCGACCTCGTGTACCTGCACGACTACATCTACGTCGGCAGCCTGGCGGCCTTCTCGATGGCGAAGATCCTGCGCAAGCCGATTCTCATCACCCAGCACGTCGGCGCGGTGCCGTTCCGCAGCAGGCTGATGTCGCGGATGCTCACCGTGGCGAACCTGACGCTGGGAAGAACCATGCTCAAGTACGCCGACGCCGCCGCCTTCGTCAGCAATACCGTCAGGACATTGTTCCTGCCCGACGGCAGTGCCGGCTGCCGGGGCCGCCTGATTCCCAACGGCCTCGACCTTTCCACGTTCTCCCCGATCGCCGACGCGGCGCGTGCGCAGTTGCGCGCCAGGCTGGACATTCCCGCCGGCCGCCCATGCCTGCTCTTCGTCGGCCGCTTCGTCGAGAAAAAGGGCCTGGCTCTGCTGGAGAAACTGACGGCGCTGCTGCCGGATGCCACCTGGATCTTCGCCGGCAAAGGTGAAATGGATCCGGAGAGGTGGGCACGCGGCAATGTCCGGGTGTTCCGTGATCGTGCCGGCGCCTCGCTGGCCGAACTCTATCGCGCCGCCGACCTGCTGGTGCTGCCGAGTACCGGCGAGGGCTTTCCGCTGGTCGTGCAGGAATCGATGGCCTGCGGCACGCCAGCCATCGTCGGCCGCGACACGGCTTCTGCCCTGCCTGGCCTCGACCAGGTGCTGTTCTCCGAGACCGTCGATGCCGATCACGCATTGCCGGCCTGGCATCGCCACCTGACGGCACTGCTCGCCGACCCGCAGCGGCTCACCGGACGGCGCCGCGAAGTCGCCGACTGGGCCGCCATGCATTGGTCCTGGGAACGCTGTGCCGATGCCTACTGCGAAGTCATCCGCGAAGTCCTCGAGCGTCGGAGATGAATCTCGGAGATGAATCATGGCGACCGCTGAGAATGCCGAACCCGATGCCCGCACCCCGGTGTCTCCTGCGACGCGGCTGGCCGTCTGGACAGGCATCGTCGGTGTCCTCTGCACACTGCTGCTCGCGATCGAGCCGCACGTGCCGGGCCGGATGTCGATCTTCTTCCATCTGCTCTACACCTATGATCGGCCGGTCGCCGAGGCGAGTGTGTTGCTGGTCCCGCTGGCCGCCGCGCTCGCACCGTACTGCGGCCGCATGGCCGCCGTGGCCGCCGCGTGCGGGCGCCACCCGTGGCGCGCCGCAGCCTTGACCGGCATCGTGTTCGCGCTGGGCGCACGCTATGTGTATCACGCGCATCCGCTCTCGATGGACGAGTACGCTGTCTGGTTCCAGAGCCGCCTCTTCGCCAACGGCGCCCTGTCCGCACATTTCCCGCCATCGTGGCTCGACCGCCTCATCTATCAGCCGTTTCAGAATTACTTCCTGGTCGTGTCGCATACCAGCGGCAACGTGATCTCCGCCTACTGGCCCGGCTTCGCCCTTCTGATGGCGCCGTTCAGCCTGGCCGGCGCCGAATGGCTGTGCAATCCGGTGCTGTCGGCACTGACGGTGGTCGCCATCGCGCGCACCTGCCGCCTCGTGTTTCCGGAAAACGAGGCGATAGCCGGCTGGGCGATCCTGTTCACCGTCGCCTCCCCGGTGTTCGCGGGCTCGGGTATTTCGTACTTCGCCATGACCGGCCTGCTGCTGGCCAATCTGGTGTTCACCTGGGGCTTCCTGCAACCGACCACGCGCAGCCTGTTCCTCAGCGGCGTGGTCGGCTCGATCGCGCTGACCTTCCACAATCCGCTGCCTCACACGTTGTTTGCGCTGCCGTGGCTGATCTGGTTCCTCGGCCAGCGGCCGCCGTCGCGACACGCGGCGGCACTCCTCGCCGGCTACTTGCCGCTCACCGTGCTGCTCGGCCTGGGCTGGGTCCTGGTCACGGCTCATGTCGGCGCCGACGTGGCCGGCCCGGCGACACATCCACCGTCCCAGGGCTTCCTGGCCCGGGTCGCGTCGGTGTTTTCCCTACCCGACGCATCGATCCTCATCTCCCGCGTGGCCGGCACCATCAAGCTATGGGTCTGGGCAGTGCCGGGTCTGCTGGTGCTTGCTTGCATGGGCTACGCGCGCTGGCGGGAGAGAGCCGCCGTGCAATTGCTCGCCGCCTCGGCCCTCGTCACCTTCCTGGGCTACTTCTTCGTTCCGTTCGATCAAGGGAACGGCTGGGGATACCGCTATTTCCATCCCGCCTGGGGTACCCTGCCGATCCTCGCGGGCGCCGCGGTCGCCGGGGAATTCCGCCACGACGGCGGCAAAGCGTTTTCGGCCCTTCGGAACCTGGCCGGGGCCTTCGTCGCAGGCAGCGTGCTGATCCTGGTGCCGTGGCAGCTGCGGAACATCGAAACGCACATCAGTGCCCAGCTGGCGCGGCTACCCGACACACCAGCGGACCGGCGCAGCATCGTGTTCCTGTTCGTCGATCGCAACACGGTCCTCGACGACCTCGTGCAGAACGACCCCTTCCTCCGGGGGCGATCGGTCCGCATGATCGGCAGGGGCGAACAGGAAGACGGAAAATTCCTTCGCAACGCACACATCGCGGCAACCCCGCTTCCCGCCACCGAACTCGGGCAAGTCTGGCTGATCGGGCCATGAAGCACGGCGCCGCCACGGCTGCCACGGCCGGGCGCGCGAACGTGAAGGACGGCCGATCGCTTGCACGCGGAATGGCCAGGGCGGGGGCTGAAGCGCCGATACAACGATGCACGGAAGCTGTCCTGTCGGCTTGGCTTCACGACGGTAATATGGAGGCTGTCAGCCCTTGCGACGCCGCAAGTGGAACAAGAACAGAACAGCTTCCGGTGAGATCGGCGGGCAGCGCACGACGCGGTCCCCCAGGCCGGCCCATCGACGGGGAAGGAAACTCCACACCATGCCAGAACGTCCGCCCACGGACGCAGGAACCGTTGCCGTGCCCAGGCCTCTCGGCCTGCGCGACTACGCCGTGGAAGCCGCGCTGCGGCTCGCCACCTCGCTGCTGTTCGCCGCCTTCGCCTATGCCGCCGCGCAGCAATGGCTGGCCGACCCGAGCCGCATCACGCTGCTGCTGATCGTGCTGGCGGAGTTCGTCACCATCGCCATCGCCCTCACGGCGCGGGTACCGGAGAAGCGCGACTGGAGCCCGATCTCCGTCGCCTGCGCGATCGCCGCCACCTACTACTTCCTGTGGATCCAGCTGGCGCCGGGCATCCACCTCGTGCCGGAAATGGTCGGCGTGGCCCTGCAGGCCGCGGGCATCCTGCTGCAGATCGGCGCCAAGCTCACGCTGCGGCGTGCCTTCGGGCTGCTGCCGGCGAACCGGGGCATCGTCTCGGGCGGCCCCTACCGCCTCGTCAGGCACCCGATCTATCTCGGCTACTTCATTTCCTACATCGGCTTCCTGCTGGTCAACTTCGGCCTGCAGAACCTGCTGGTGTACGCCGTGCAGCTGGGGCTGCTGGCGGTGCGCGCGGTGCGCGAGGAACGGCTGCTGAGCGCGGATCCGGCCTACCGCGCCTATCAGGACAAAGTGCGCTACCGCGTCGTGCCTGGACTGTTCTGAGGCGCCGGCCCGGCATCCAAAGGCCGGCGCGGAGCCTCGCGCCCCTGGATGCCGCGCCCGAAGCCGGCCTGCCGCCGCGCGCTCCCCTCTGCCGGCGGCATACGCAGGACGCGGCGGCCGCCCAAACAAAAACCCCCGCGGGTTCGCACCCGCGGGGGTTTTTTTCAGACAGGCTGCCGAAGCCGGCAGTCCGGCAGATTTACATCATGCCGTCCATGCCGCCCATGCCGCCCATGCCGCCCGGCATTGCCGGAGCCGACTCTTCCTTCGGAGCTTCGGCCACGGCGCAGTCGGTGGTCAGCATCAGCGAAGCCACCGAAGCGGCGTTCTGCAGCGCGGTGCGGGTCACCTTGGTCGGGTCCAGCACGCCCATTTCCACCAGGTCGCCGTACTCGCCCGAAGCGGCGTTGTAGCCGTAGTTGCCCTTGCCTTCGATGACCTTGGCAACGACGACCGACGCTTCTTCACCGGCGTTCAGCACGATCTGGCGCAGCGGCTCTTCCATTGCGCGCAGCACGATCTTGATACCGGCGTTCTGGTCGGCGTTGTCGCCGTTCAGGCCAGCGATGGCAGCACGGGCACGCAGCAGGGCCACGCCGCCGCCGGGGACAATGCCTTCTTCCACGGCTGCGCGGGTAGCGTGCAGCGCATCTTCCACGCGTGCCTTCTTTTCCTTCATTTCGACTTCGGTGGCTGCGCCGACCTTGATCACGGCAACACCGCCGGCCAGCTTGGCCACGCGCTCTTGCAGCTTTTCACGGTCGTAGTCCGAGGTCGCTTCTTCGATCTGGGCGCGGATCTGCTTGACGCGCGCTTCGATCGAGGCTGCGTCGCCGGCGCCGTCGATGATGATGGTGTTTTCCTTGCCGATCTCGATGCGCTTGGCTTGGCCCAGGTCTTGCAGGGTCGCCTTTTCCAGCGTCAGGCCGACTTCTTCAGCGATGACGGTGCCGCCGGTCAGGATGGCGATGTCTTCCAGCATGGCCTTGCGGCGGTCGCCGAAGCCCGGAGCCTTGACGGCGGCGGTCTTCAGGATGCCACGGATGTTGTTGACCACCAGGGTCGCCAGGGCTTCGCCTTCGACGTCTTCAGCGATGATCAGCAGCGGGCGGCCGGCCTTGGCCACTTGCTCCAGCACCGGCAGCAGGTCGCGGATGTTCGAGACCTTCTTGTCGAACAGCAGCACGAACGGGGAGTCCAGCTGGACGACTTGCTTGTCCGGGTTGTTGATGAAGTACGGCGACAGGTAGCCGCGGTCGAACTGCATGCCTTCCACGACTTCCAGCTCGTCGGCCAGCGACTTGCCGTCTTCGACGGTGATCACGCCTTCCTTGCCGACCTTGTCCATCGCCTCGGCGATGCGCTCGCCGATCGAGTTGTCGCTGTTGGCGGAGATCGCGCCGACCTGGGCGATTTCCTTGCTGGTGGTGGTGGGCTTGCTCAGCTTCTTCAGCTCTTCCACGGCAGCGCCGACAGCCTTGTCGATGCCGCGCTTCAGGTCCATCGGGTTCATGCCGGCGGCCACGTACTTCATGCCTTCGCGCACGATCGACTGGGCCAGCACGGTTGCGGTGGTGGTACCGTCACCGGCGTTGTCGCTGGTCTTGGAAGCCACTTCCTTGACCATCTGGGCGCCCATGTTCTGCAGCTTGTCCTTCAGCTCGATTTCCTTGGCCACGGACACGCCGTCCTTGGTCACGGTCGGGCCGCCGAAGCTGCGCTCCAGCACCACGTTACGGCCCTTCGGGCCCAGGGTCACCTTCACTGCGTTGGCGAGGATGTTCACGCCTTCGACCATCTTGGCACGGGCGGCGTCGCCGAACACTACGTCTTTAGCTGCCATGTTCTGTTACTCCGAATCTTGGATGGATCCCCCATGCGGGAGACCGGGAATGTTGGATAAGTCTGAGAGACTCAGGCGTCCCGCCGCGGCGGGCGCGTCACAAGCAGGGCCCGGGCGCACGGCGCCCGGCAGCCGCATTACTTGTTGACCACCGCCATGATGTCTTCTTCGCGCATGACCAGCAGTTCCTGGCCATCCACCTTCACGCCCTGGCCGGCATACTTGCCGAACAGCACGCGATCGCCCACCTTGACGTCGAGGGCAATGGAGTTGCCCTTGTCGTCCTTCTTGCCGGGGCCAACGGCCAGCACTTCGCCTTGATCGGGCTTCTCGGCAGCATTGTCGGGAATCACGATGCCGGATGCGGTCTTGGTTTCGTTGTCCAGACGCTTGACGATCACGCGGTCGTGCAAAGGACGCAGATTCATACGGACTCCTTAGTACAAGTGAGTTTTATTTCACAAATTGAGGCCGCCAGCACGGACGGCCAGCAGAATTGGCTCGCCGGATCAAGCTGTTAGCACTCCCACCGGACGAGTGCTAATTATAGGGACGGGGGTTTACGTTTTCAAGACAAGGCCTGAATGGGGGTTTTCCCGGAGAGGCCTTGGATAGGGGTAGGCGGGGGTAGGCAGGTGTCGAGATTCGCTCAGCCTTGAACTTTGTTCACCCGACTTTGAACTGACACGCAGCTTGACCCGCCCCTACCACGGGTTCCATCCATATCCCTTCGATGTCGCCCGGCCTGCCCATCAGACCGGCGCAGGTCACAACCCCGGCCACGGAGGCGGCCAACGCCGACACTGCGGGGCAGACGCGGGCTAGCGGCATTGGCGGGCGGAACTGGCGGCATCAGGTTCACGAGCCCTGGAGATAGGTCAAGGGCTACGGTTTCGCTGCTTCCAACGATTTCAGGCTGTCAGGCAGCTCGATCTCCGGCAGCGGCATGTCGTTGAGCCGCTCGATGGTCGATGGCGCAATGCCCAGTGCGGCCAGTACGAGACGCATCAGGTCTCGCAAGTGCTGGCGCTCCGCCGCGCCGGATAACACCGTCTCGATGCTCTGGTAGATCGCGCCTACCACGAGATCCCTGGCCGCGCGGTCGTGCGTGAAATGCGCCATGCCTCGTTCGCGCGCGCTAACGAGATCGCGCGGCAGGTAGATGTCAGTCAGCCGCCCCGTCGCCTCGCTGCGCCCCCCTGCCCGCGCGATGAACCTGCCCCAGGCCGGATGGCACACGGCCACTTCCATGTAGATCAGGCACCCCACCCAGACCCGCTCGACCGGATCGTCGATCTGTCGCACACAGTCCTCGATGCGGGCGATCACCGCGTCGCTCAATTCCGACGTGACGGCGGAAAGCACTTCGCTGGTGGTCTTGAAGTAGTTGTAGAAGGTGCCGCGCGCGACGCCCGCCGCGGCGAGGAAGTCGTCGATCGACGCTGCGTCCGGCCCCTTGGCCGCGAACACTTCCACTGCCGCGCTGAGCAGCTTGCGCCGCGTCGACTCGCGCCGTGCCGCGCCGGTCCGCACACGATGATCCTCTTTGGCCGCTTCGCTCGCGGCCAGCCCCGCGCTGTCGCCCGACGCCCTCATCGCGACCCCTCGGGTTTCCCCCATTGCGTGAAGCAATTCGTCAAGTTGACAATTAAGTATGAATTGTACTGATTCGTCATTTTAAGATCTTACCTGATCCGGGAGAAGACATGGAGGCAGACCAGTTCGTGGATGTGGCGATCGTCGGTTATGGCCCCACGGCCCAGTTGCTCGCGCTGATGCTGGGGCGCGCGGGGCGCAGCGTGGCCGTCGTCGAGCGTTGGCCCGATCTCTATCCGCTGCCGCGCGCAGTCCACTACGACCACGAGATTGCCCGCCTCTTCCAGGCTTCGGGTGTCATCGATGATATCAAGCGCATTGCCGAGGCCTCCGACCGCTACCAGTGGTGCAACGCCAACCATGAGGTGCTGATGGACTTCCGCTGGGAGGGCCAGGGTCCGAGCGGCTGGCCTGTCGCCAGCACCTTCGCGCAGCCGGAGCTCGAAGCCGTGCTCGACCGCCACGTCAAGCGGCTGCCGAACGTCACGGTACGCCAGGGCTGGTCGGCCACCGCGCTGCGCGAAGAAGCCGAGAGGGTGGAGCTCGATATCGAGGCCGGCGGGCTGGTGGATGGCCGGTGGGTCGGCAGCGGCGAAACCGGCAGGATCCGCGCGCGCTACCTGGTGGGTGCGGACGGCGCGAACTCGATGGTGCGCAACGCTCTCGGCATCGAGTTCGAGGACCTCGGCTTCGCGTTCGATTGGCTGGTGGTCGACGTCAAGCCCCTGCAGCAGCGCGAGTGGATGCCGAGAAGCTGGCAATTGTGCGATCCCGCGCGGCCCACGACGATCGTCTCGGGCGGCCCGGGCCGCCGCCGCTGGGAATTCATGCTGCTGCCCGGCGAGACCCCGGAGCAGATGAACCAGGATACGGTGGCGTGGGAGCTGCTTGCCCGCTGGGACATCACGCCCGACAACGCGCTCCTCGAACGCCACGCCGTCTACACCTTCCGCGGTCGCTGGGCGAAGTCATGGCGCAAGGGCCGCGCATTGCTGGCCGGGGATGCGGCACACCTGATGCCGCCGTTCGCCGGCCAGGGCATGTGCAGCGGCCTGCGCGATGCGGGGGCGCTCGCGTGGCGACTGAATGCGATCCTCGACGGCAAGGCCGGCGACACCCTGCTCGACAGCTACGGCCCCGAGCGGCTGCACCACGTGCGCGAATTGATCGACTTCTCGATCGCGCTGGGCAAGGTCATCTGCATCACCGATCCCGAAGCGGCCGCCGCGCGCGACCGCGAGATGCTGGCCGCGCAGGCCACGCCCGGTTTCCGGCCGCCCGAGGCGCCGCAGCCGCGCCTGGGCGCGGGCCTCTATGACCCGCACGCGCCCGGCAGCGGCTGGCTGGCACCCCAGGGCATGGTCGAGTCCGGCGGCCGCCGCGGCCTCTTCGACGACGTGTTCGGCAACGGCTTCGCCCTGATCGCCAGCAACCGCGAGGTCCTCGACAAGCTCAGTCCGGCCAACCGCGCCGGGCTCGACAAACAGCAGGCGATCATCGCCCATTTCGGTCCCGGCGGCTTCGCCGACCTGCAAGGCGTGTACGCCGATTACTTCGACCGGCATGGCGTGGAAGCCGTGCTCGCGCGCCCCGATTTCTACAGCTTCGGCGCGGCACGCAGCGCGGACGAACTCGACGCGCTCGTCGATACCTGGCGCCACGCACTGCAATGCGCCTGAATTCCATCCCACGACAGGAGACACCATGACGCAACAACGCAGGCGCGACCGCCTCGGCATCCATTCGATCGGCGAGTTCCGCATGACCGTGCCGTCGCTCGACGACGCGAATCGCTTCTACTCGGCATTCGGCCTCGACGTGCAGCCCGACGGCGACACCGGCCTGCTGATCCGCACCTTCGGCTCGCCGCACGTGTGGGGCCGGCTGCGCCAGGGCGCGCGCAAGAAGTTCGAATGGCTCACGCTGCATGCCTTCGAGGACGACCTGGAGGCGCTGCGCGCGCGCACACTGGAGGCCGGCGTCGCGCTGATCGATCCGCCCGCCGGCGCCGATGCTTCCGGCTTCTGGATCCGCAATCCGGACGGCCTGCCGTTGCAGATCCGCGCCGGCGTGAAAACCACCTTGGACGCGGCTGCCCATGCGAACCCTCCGCTGCCGGTGGACGGCACGCGCTGCGCGCCGTACCGGCGCAACACGCCGCGCGTCGAGCCCTCGCGGCTGTCGCACATCGCACTCGCCACCACGAGCGTGCCCGCGCAGATCGACTTCTGCGAGCGCGTGCTGGGCCTGCGTTTGTCCGATCGATCGGGCGACGGCGTGGCATTCATCCATGCGCCGCACGGCGGCGATCACCACTTGCTCGCCTTCGCGGCGAGCCCCGCGCCGGCCCTGCACCACCTGAGCTGGGACGTGCCGACCATCGAGGAAGTGGGGCTCGGCTATATGCAGATGGCCGCCGCCGGCTACCGCAACGGCTGGGGCGTCGGACGTCACGTCCTCGGCTCCAACTATTTCTACTACGTGCAGGACCCGTGGGGCAGCTTCTCCGAATACAGCGCCACGATGGATTACATCCCCGCGTCGGTCGACTGGGTTGCCGCCGACCACGCGCCCGAGGACGGCATGTATCTCTGGGGCCCCGACCTGCCCGCCATCTTCGCCGGGAGCCCGGAAGGCGACGCCTGACGACTCGCCACCCTCCATCCAATCATCCGTCACACCAGGAACACAAGGAGCACAACATGAAGCTCGTCACTTTCCAATGCCGCGGCCATCGCTCGATCGGCAAGGTCGAAGGCCGGCAGGTCATCGACCTGCCCGCCAGCGATCGCGCGCTGCCGTCCACCATGCTCGAACTGCTGCAGGGAGGCCCCGCACTGATGCAGCGCGCCCGCGACGTGCGCCTCGAAGACGCTGTGACCTGGCCGCTCGCCGACGTGCGCCTGGACGCACCGGTGCCGAACCCATCGAAGTTCCTCGCCATCGGCATGAACTACCGCCGCCACGTGGCAGAGGCAATCGCGGCCGGAATCCAGGTGCCCGACAGCCAGGTCTGGTTCAACAAGCAGGTCTCGTGCGTGACGGGGCCGTTCGATCCGGTCCACATGCCGAAGGTGTCGGACAAGCTCGACTATGAAGCCGAACTCGCCGTGGTGATCGGCCGGCGCTGCCGGCATGTGCCGGCGGAAGAGGCCGCGTCGGTGGTCGCCGGCTACACGGTCTGCAACGACGTCTCGGTGCGCGACTGGCAAATGCGCTCGCCGACCATGATGCTCGGCAAGTCCTTCAACACACACGGGCCGTTCGGCCCGTGGCTCGTCACCGCCGACGAAGTGAAGAACCCGCACGACCTGCAGATGCGCATGCTCGTCAACGGCGAATGCCGGCAGGAGGTCAACACCGGCGAAATGATCTACGACATCTGGCAGCAGATCGCCTGCTTGTCCACCGTGATGACGCTCGAGCCCGGCGACGTGCTCGCCACGGGCACCCCGTCCGGCGTCGGCGGTGCGCAGAAGCCGCCGCGCTTCCTCAAGCTCGGCGACGTGATGCGCGTGGAAATCGACGGTATCGGCCACATCGAGAACATCGTCGTCGCCGAACCGGCCTGACCCCTACCAGGAGCACCAGCACCATGGCACGCAAAGTCATCATCACCTGCGCGGTAACCGGCTCGATCCACACGCCGAGCATGTCGCCCTACCTGCCCGCCACACCCGACGACATCGCGCGCGAGGCCATCGCCGCCGCGAAGGCGGGCGCCGCCATCCTGCATCTGCACGCGCGTCATGCCGAGGACGGCCGGCCCGCCTTCGACGCGGCCACCTACCGCCAGTTCCTGCCGCGCATTCACCAGGCGACTGACGCCGTCATCAACATCACCACCGGCGGCGCGGTCAACATGACGCTGGACGAGCGCCTCGCCGGCGCGCTCGACGTATCGGCGGAAATGGCCTCGTGCAACATGGGATCGATGAACTTCGCCATCTTCCCGATCCTCGACAAGATGAAGGCATTCAAGCACGCGTGGGAGCGCGACTTCATCGAAGGCTCGCGCCGCTCGATCTTCCGCAACACGTTCGCGGATATCGAGGAAGTGTTGGAGCGGCTGGGCCAGCGGCACGGCACACGCTTCGAGTTCGAGTGCTACGACGTCGGCCACCTGTACAACCTGAAGCACTTCGTCGATCGCGGATTGGTCAAGGGTCCGATCTTCTTGCAGTTCGTGCTCGGAATCCTGGGCGGCATCGGTCCGGATCCGGAAAACCTGGTGCACATGAAGCGCATCGCCGACAAGCTGTTCGGCGACACCTACCGGTGGTCGGTGCTCGGCGCCGGCAAGCACCAGCTTCCGCTGATCACGCAGGCCGCGCTGATGGGCGGCAACGTGCGCGTGGGCCTGGAAGACTCGCTGTCGCTCGGACCTGGCCGGCCGGCCACGTCGAACGCGGAACAGGTGGAACTGATACGCGACGTGCTGGTGCGCCTCGGCTTCGAAATCGCGACGCCGGCGGAGGCACGCGACATGCTGGGCCTGAAGGGGCGCGACAAAGTCCGCCTGTAAGGCTTCCACTTCCGCCCCGGCGACCAGACAAAGCGCTGCACCGATCGAATGACCTTTCTTGCCCAGTTACCTGACAAGTCAGGTAACTGGGCACCATGCAACACGAGGCCATCATGGATTCACCGGCCGACATCCCTGTCGTCCCCTCACCGGCAGCCAGCCGGCGCTTGGCTCCTTCGCCGTGGCGCTGGCCACGGTCTTGAACGTACTGGACTCCTCGATCGCCAACGTGGCGATTCCCACCATCACCGGCAGCCTGGGCGTGTCGATCGGCGATGGCACCTGGGTAGCGCATTGAGCCGGCCTTCAGCGCGGGCGTGGGCGGGCGGTGCCCACTGGCGGAGCCAGGCGCGCCGCCGCTGCGCGCGGCGGCGGCGGCAAACCCGCGGGCGCGCTCAGAAGCCCGAGAAGCGCACGCCGAAGGAGGCGTAGCCGTAGTAGCGGTCCAGGCGCCCCGCGGTGGCGGCGTTGTACAGCATCGGAATGGTGCCGACGAAGTTGTAGAGGAAGGCCTGGCCGCGCACGAACAGCTCGACGTTCTTCACCACCTTGTAGGACAGCTCCAGGCCCAGCGAATGGTTGGACTTGATCGGCGAGGCGCCGTAGCTGGACATGCGGCTGTCGATGTCGCTGCGCAGCAGGTACTGGAACTGGTAGCCGAGGTGGGCGCCGAAGTCCTTGTAGCGCCAGCGCCACGAGCCGCCCAGCGAGAAGAAGCCGGCGGTGTAGTTGAGGTCCTGGCCGACATTGATGCCGAACTGGGACGCGTCGGTGCTGAAGGAAGCCTGCTGCAGCGTGACCCCGCCGACCGAACAGGGCGCGGCCAGCGCGCCGTTGGCCATGTTGTCGGAGTTGATGCTGACGTTGAAGTTGCAGTTGCCGCGGCGCAGCTGCGCATTGATCGAGCCCACCGTGACGCGGCTGATGCCGGCGCCGACGAAGCCGGTCAGGGTGTTGTAGTCGTTGAGCTGGCCCGAGAACATCATGTCGGCCTGGGCCTGGATGTCGTTCGGGTTGTTGACGGTCAGCTGGTTGAAGGTGGTGCCCTTCACCGTGGTCGGCGAGTTCTTGCTGAGCGCGCCGGCCGTATCGCCCCATAGCGAGAAGCGGAACAGCAACCGATCGCGCGCGCCCGGCTCGGCGAGCGGGTCGAAGTGCAGTGCCACCTGCCAGCTGTCGATGCCGTTGGTGTCCTGGCCGTAGGTGATGTTGCGGCGCCAGTAGGTGGCCGCGCCCGACCAGTACGGGGAAAACTTGTAGCCGACCATCACGCGCCCGCCCTGGTAGTCGCCCGCGCCGTCCGGCAGCGGACCCTGGCGGGTGCGCAGGTTGAACACGTCGAGCGTGCTGTTGACGGCGTCGTAGCTGGCCTCGACGCGGAAGCGGTCGGACTCGCCGGTGGTCGGCTCGGCGAGCAGGAACTCGTCCTCGGACGCGGCGCGGGCGCTGCCGGCGCCGGCCAGGGCAATCAGCGCGATGGCACCGGCGGCATGCCGGCGCGAAACGGACAGGAACATCTCGGACTCCAGGGACATCGCTGCCCCCTAACTGCAGTTGTGCGAACGGGCTGGCGCAGGCCAGCCCGTAAACGAGAAAAACCGGGCGCCCGCTGCACGCCCCCGGTCTACCGTGGCATGCGGGCGCCCGGTGGCGCCATCGCCCCGCGGGGGGGCGATACGACCAACCGGAGCAGGGCTCCCGGCTTAGTTCAGCGACAGCGAGAAGGTCAGGCCGTTGCCAGCGACCGCAGCACCGCTGGCGGTGACCGCAGCCGAGCCGGTGCTCTTGGCCGCAGTACCGGTACCGGTACCGACCACCACCGCGTTGCCGTTGGAACCGACCAGCGCGAAAGTCACGTTGGCGGTGCCACCCGACTTCGGCGTCAGCGAGGCGATCTGCGCAGAGCTCAGCGAGCCGGCGGCCTGCAGCTTGCTCAGGAAGGTCGTCACCGGCAGGTCCAGCGCACCCGCGCTACCGATCGTGCCGTACAGGTTATCGGCAGAATTGTTGGTGGCCTTGACGCTGACGTTGATGCCGCCCGAGATGTTGAAGCTGTAGCTGGTATTGGCCGGCACGGTGGCGCCGGTCAACGCGCCGGTGCCATCGAAGGTCAACGTGACCTTGTCGATGACCAGGTCGACGTTGTTGCCGTTGTAGCTGTAGTGCAGGCCGGCGCGGACGTTCGAGCCGTTGGTGCCGAACGGCGAGCCGACGGTCGTCAGCACCGCCTTGACATCGGCCAGCGTGCCGGTGCCGGTCAGCGACGAAGTGTAGGCAACCGGCGTGCCACCGTTGATCGAGACATTGCCGACCTGGACGTAGTTGCTCAGGGTGATGGCGTTGCTGATCTGGGTGACGACCGAGCCGGACACGTTGGCACCCAGCGCGGAGGCGGCGCTCGACACATCCGCGGGCGAACCCGTTGCCACGGCATTGCCGAGGGCCGACAGCAGCGAAGTCAGCGAGCTGTTGGTCAGCGCGGTCGAGCTGACCGCCGACGCCAGCGTGGTGGCCAGGGTCGAACTGGCGCTGCTGGTCACACTGTTCAGCGCGCCGGAGGTCTGCAGCGCGGTCAGCGTGGCCGACGGCGAGCCGCCCAGGGTGACATTGCTCAGGGCGTTCGACACGCTCGACACGGTGGTGCTGACCAGCGGCGTAGCGATAGCGGCCACGTTGGCGGCGACCGTGTTGATGCTGCTCTGCAGGTTGGCCGGCAGGCTGGACTGGGCATTCACCACAGCGCCCTTGATGGCGTTGGAAACCAGGGTCGGGTCACCCAGGTTGACCGTGCCCGAAGTGTTGTTGATTGCGCTCGCCACGGCCTTGGCTGCGGCGGCGGCGGCAGCGCTGGCGCTGATCGTGCCGCCGGCGTTGGTGACCACGCCGGACAGGGTCTTGGTGATCTGGTCGATCAGTTGCTGCACCACCACCGCGGCCTTGAGCGCGGCGGCGTCGGTCATCGGGTCGACCAGGGTCGGATCGGTGGTCACGCCCAGCTTGGCAGCCAGCGTGCTGGGGCTGACGCCCAGCGCCACGGCCAGCGTGGTCAGCGGCGAGATCACCGGGACCTGGCCTGCCTTGTAGGCCACGGCCGGCGCCTGCAGCACGCCGTTGAATGCCAGCTTGGTACCGATATCGGTGCCGCCGGTCACGGTCAGCGGGCTGCTGGTGCAGCCGGACGGGAAGGCGAAGTTGCCGTTGCCGTCGGTCTTGGTGGTCTGGTTGTTGCAACCGGTGAAGGTCACGGTGGCGCCGGACAGGTAGAAGTCCACAGCCTTGCCGCTGACGCTGGCCGTGGGCGTGGACGGCGAATCGTCGCCGCCGCCGCAGGCGACGACCAGCACGGCTGCGGCAGCCATGGTTGCCAGTACCAGGGGTTTCTTGAGACTCGTTTGCATTACTCGCTCCTGAACGGTTTTCGGGGTGCTTGTTGTGTCTTGGCGGATGCCAGGCCCGGCATCGAGGCCGGTGCCGCGATCACCGCGCGGCGGTCATTTCCGCAGAGGTTATCGGCAGAAATGTAAGAAATTTCAAAAATGATACCGACGACATTAATGCCCGATTTTCCCGGCGAACGTCATCCCACCAATGGGGGGACAAAAGATGGGAAAGATGCCGCAAGGACGACGCAAACGCCGCAGAAAAAGCCGAAATGCTGCTTATCGAGCATATTTGCAGGAAAAATCGCGATGGCACGGCGAAATCCGCCGTTCGCCGGGCGCCGGCGCTATCGCCAAGATGGACTACCCCGGAAGAAGGGAGAACGGCTCCCGCCGGCTACGACGGCAACTCGCCGCCGGCCGGCTGCCTGGCTGGCGGTGGGTACGGCGGGGGAAAACGGGAGGCAGGAGGCGGGAGGCGGGAGGCGGGAGGCGGGAGTGTCGGGCGACACCCTCGCAACGGTTCAGCTCAGCAGCCCGGAACTGCCCAGATAATCCAGCGCCTCGCGCACCGCGTGGCGGGCCTTGAGGACGTAGCTGACCTGCCGCCCGTGCACGGTGACGGCCACCACGTCGGCTTGCAGCAACTCGCGGAAGCAGTGCGTGGCACGCGGCAGCGTCAGCCCCGCGATGGCCGCCAGTTCGGCGGCGGGCAGCCCATGCTCCCCCGCTTCCAGCAAGGCGCGGCAGATGGCCAGGCGCGCGGGCACTGCCAGCAGGGCATAGGGCAGCAATGCGTTGGGCTGTGGGGTCTCCATGGTCGATACCTTGTCGGCTTTCTCGAACGGCGTGGGGCCGGTCTTCTTGTGGTTCCTTTCTACGCGGGCCGGCTGGCAATTGCAACATGACGGATCGGGGGTGCGTGCCGTTTCGTGCAAAAGACGACAAGCGGCGACAAGCGGCGACGAACGAGCACAAGCGGCCCCAAGCGGCCCCAGGCTTCCACGCCCGCAACCGGCCCGGCAGGATCGCGCGCCATCGCCACGCGCGACATATATATATAGTGGGAACAAGGATGGGCGTGGCGCGGTCCGGGCGCTGCCAGCGTGCCGAAACCGGCCGCCAGCCCTGGCCGGTGATTACGGGAGATTTCAGTGACAGCGGGCCGCCGCCCGGGTGCGTGCGCCAGTTGCCACTTGCGGCGGGAATGGCCCCGCCGTGGCGTAATCCATTGAAATATTCGGTAATGCTGTGCACATATCGTGACTCTCTGCCGCGCAGTATTCTTAGCTGCGAGGCGTGCGGCGGGCATGCGCGCGGAGTCGTGCGCCCGCCAGCCACCGGAACGCCGCCGCGGCCCTCCCCCGTCCACGGCAGTCTTGTCCCCCTGCAGGGGCCGCCCCCGGCGGCCCCCCGTCCGGCAGCCAACCAGCCTGCCATTAGGAGTGTTGCCCGATGTCCTGCGCGCGTCCCCCTGACGCACTGCCGCGCCACGCCCGCTGGCGTGGCGTGAGCCTGGCACTCGTGTTCGCCGGCCTGGGCGGCTGCGCGGTCGGCCCCGATTATCAGCGCCCGGCCACCGAGGTACCGGCCGCGTTCAGCGAAGCGGTGATGGACCCCGCCCAGTGGAAGGTGGCCGAACCGCGCACCGTCGAAGCCGGCCTCGACTGGTGGAAGCTGTTCGGCGACCGCCGGCTCGACCAACTGGTCGACCAGGCCAATGCGTCCAACCAGACCCTGCAGCAGGCCCAGGCGCAGTACCGCCAGGCCAGGTCCCTGGTGCAGCAGGCCCGCTCGGCCTTCTTCCCCACCGTGTCAGCCAATGTCGGCACCGGCCGGCAGCGCACCACCACGCTCGGCGTCAGCTCGATCGGCCCCTACTACACGGCGGCGCTGGACGCCAGCTGGGAGCCTGACCTGTGGGGCCTGGTGCGCCGCCAGGCCGAGGCCGCCAGCGACAGCGCCCAGGCCAGCGCCGCGCAGCTCGCCGCGACCCGCCTGCTGATCCAGGCCGAAGTGGCGCAGGACTATATCCAGCTGCGCATCACCGATGTGCAGATCGAGTTGTATGCGCGCACCATCGCCGGCTACCAGGAGTCGCTCAAGCTGAGCCAGAGCCAGTTCCGCGCCGGCATCGTGACCCAGGCCGACGTCTCGCTGGCCACCGTCACGCTGACCGCGGCGCAGGCGCAGGCCACCGACCTGGTGCTGCAGCGCAAGCAGCTCGAGCATGCCTTGGCAGTGCTGGTGGGTCGCCCGCCGTCGGGTTTCAGCATTCCCAGCGAGCCATTCACGATGACGGCGCTGGTGATCCCGCCCGGCCTGCCGTCGACGCTGCTGGAACGCCGCCCCGACATCGCCAGCGCCGAGCGACAGGCGGCGGCGGCCAACGCCAATATCGGCGTCGCGCGCGCGGCCTACTTCCCGCAGCTGCTGCTCAATGCGGCACTCGGCTCCAACAGCGCCAGCCTCGCCAACTGGTTCACGCCGCCGGCGCGGGTGTGGTCGCTCGGTGCCGCCCTGGCCCAGACCCTGTTCGACGGCGGCCTGCGCAGCGCGCGCAGCGACCAGGCGCTGGCCGCCTACGATGCTGCCGTGGCCAACTACAAGCAGACGGTGCTGGCGGCCCTGCAGGACGTGGAGGACAACCTGGCCTCGCTTGCCGTGCTCGACCGCGAAGTGGTGCAGCAGGAGCAGGCGGTCAAGGCGGCGCAGGATGCCGAGCGGGTCACACTGGCCCAGTACCGTGGCGGCACCGCCACCTACCTGTCGGTGATCACCGCGCAGACGCTGGCACTGTCCAACCAGCGCACGGCGATCCAGCTGCGCGGGCGCCAGCTCGCGGCCAGCGTCGGCCTGATCAAGGCGGTCGGCGGCGGCTGGCATGCGGATGCGCTGTCCGCTGCGCCTGCCGCATCCGCTGCGTCCACCGCGTCCGCCAAGGAAACCCTCGCCGGCACGGCCACCCCGCCGTCCGCTCATCCCTGATCCCAGATAGGCGCCACAGGCGCAACAAGACCGAGGCATTTGTCATGGCGTCAAGCCCCAACCGCCGCAAACTCCCGCTGCTCATCCTCGCCGCGCTGATCCTGCTCGCCCTGATCTGGTTCGCCGCCGGCTCGCTGGGCCGCATGCGCGCCCCCCAGCCCGCCGCGGCCGTCCCCGCCGTCAAGGTCACCACCGCGCTGGTGCGCGAGGAAGATGTACCGATCCGCCTGACCGGCGTCGGCACGGTGCAGCCCGTGGCCACCGTCACCGTGCGCTCGCGCGTGGACGGCCAGCTCGACCGCGTGGGCTTCACCGAAGGCCAGGACGTGAAGGCCGGCCAGCTGCTCGCGCAGATCGACCCGCGCACCTTCCAGGCACAGCTGCAGCAGGTCCAGGCACAAAAGGCGCGCGACGAGGCGCAGCTCGCCAACGCGCGCCTGGACCTGCAGCGCTACGAGGGCCTGATCAAGGAAAACGCCACCACCCAGCAGACGCTGGACACCCAGCGCGCCACGGTCAACCAGCTCGCCGCCGCGGTCAAGAACGACGAGGCCCAGGTCAACTACGCCAGCGTGCAGCTCGCCTTCACCACCATCACCGCGCCGATCTCCGGCCGCGTCGGCGCCCGCCTGGTCGACCCCGGCAACATCGTGCACGCGACCGACACCAACGGCCTGGTGGTGATCCGCCAGATCGACCCGATCGACGTGGTCTTCACGCTGCCGGAAGAATCCTTCCAGCGCATCAACCGCGCCATGCGCGCCAGCGGCGACAAGCCGCTGGCCGTGACCGCCAGCGAGCGCGCCTCCGGCGAGGCGCTCGGCAGCGGCGGCCTGATCCTGCTCAACAACACCATCGACACCACCTCGGGCACGATCCAGCTCAAGGCGCGCTTCGCCAATCCGTCCCACCTGCTGTGGCCCGGCCAGTACGTCAACGCCGCGCTGGTGGTCGATACGCGCAAGCAGGCCCTCACCATTCCCGCCGCCGCCGTGCAGCGCAGCCAGAGCGGCCCCTACGTGTTCGTGGTCCAGGCCGACCAGACCGTACGCCAGCAGGACATCGCGCTGGCCACCATCCAGGACGGCAAGGCCATCGTCGACAAGGGCCTGAACGCGGCCGACCGCGTCGTGGTCGACGGCCAGTACAAGCTCAAGCCCGGCTCGCGCGTGGCCGAGGGGCAAGCCCCGTCCAGGACCGCGGCCGACGCTTCGGCCGCGCCCGCCGGAGGCAGGAAGTCATGAGCCTTTCCACCGCCTTCATCAAGCGCCCGATCGGCACCACGCTGCTCGCCATCGCGCTGGCGCTGATCGGCGTGGCGGCCTGGCCGCTGCTGCCGGTGGCGCCGCTGCCCCAGGTGGATTTCCCCACCGTGCAGGTCTCGGCCAACCTGCCGGGGGCCAGTCCGGAAACCATGGCCTCCAACGTGGCACAGCCGCTGGAACGGCAGTTCTCGCTGATCGCGGGGCTCACGCAGATGACCTCGTCGAACTCGCAGGGCACCACGCAGATCACGCTGCAGTTCGACCTGAACCGCAATATCGACGCCGCCGCGGTGGACATCCAGGCGGCCATCAACGCCGCCAGCGGCCAGCTGCCGAGCAACCTGCCCTCGCCGCCGACCTTCCGCAAGGTCAACCCGGCCGATGCGCCGATCCTGGTGCTGGCGGTGCAGTCGGACTCGCTGCCGCTGACCGAGGTCAACGACTACGCCGACAACATCCTGGCGCAGCAGATCTCGCAGATCTCCGGCGTCGGCCTGGTCAATATCGGCGGCCAGCAGAAGCCGGCGGTGCGCATCCAGGTCGATCCGCAGAAGCTGTCCTCGATGGGCATGAGCCTGGAGGACATCCGCGGCGTGATCGCCAGCACGACGGTGAACCAGCCGACCGGCAGCACCGACGGCACGCACAAGGCCTTCAACGTCTACACCAACGACCAGCTCACCAAGGCCTCGCAGTGGAACGACATGGTGCTGGCCTACCGCAACGGCGCACCGGTGCGCGTGCGCGACGTGGGCGTGGCGGTCGATGCCCCCGAGAACATGAAGCTGGCCGCCTGGGCCTTTGCCGGCGCCGGCGTGCCGGAAGGCAACACGATCCACAACGGGCGCGCCATCATCCTGGCCGTCACCAAGCAGCCGGGCGCCAACGTGATCGAGACGGTCGAGCGCGTCAAGGCCGCCCTGCCCCGCCTGCAGGCCTCGATCCCGCCGTCGGTGCGGGTCAACACCATCGCGGACCGCACGCAGAACATCCGCGCCTCGGTGGCCGATGTGCAGTTCACGCTGGTGCTGACCATCGCGCTGGTGGTGATGATCATCTTCGTCTTCCTGCGCAACCTGCCCGCCACGCTGATCCCCAGCGTGACCGTGCCGCTGGCGCTGATGGGCACGGCGGCCGGCATGTACCTGCTCGGCTACAGCCGCGACAACCTGTCGCTGATGGCGATCACCATCGCCGTGGGCTTCGTCGTCGATGACGCCATCGTGGTGCTGGAGAACATCTACCGGCACGTCGAGGAAGGCATGGCGCCGATGGAAGCCGCCATCAAGGGCGCCGCGGAGATCGGCTTCACCGTGGTGTCGATCTCGGTCTCGCTGGTGGCGGTGTTCATCCCGCTGCTGCTGATGGGCGGCATCGTCGGCCGGCTGTTCCGCGAGTTCGCCGTGACAGTGACCATGACCATCCTGGTGTCGGTGGTGGTGTCGCTGACGCTGACGCCGATGCTGTGCTCGCGCTACCTGCGCCACACACCGTCCGAGCGGCACGGCCGCCTCTACCAGCTGTTCGAGCGCGGCTTCGACGCCATGCTGGCAGCCTACCGGCGCGGCCTGGACGTGGTGATGCGCCACCAGTTCCTGACGCTGTGCACCTTCATCGGCACCGTGGCGCTGTCGGCCACGCTGTTCGTGATCATTCCCAAGGGCTTCTTCCCGCAGCAGGACACGGGCTTCCTGTTCGGCTTCGCCGAGTCCGCCCAGGATGCGTCGTTCAAGTCGATGAACGCGCGCATGATCCAGCTCGCCGACATCGTGCGCGCCGATCCCGACGTGGCGGCGGTCGGCATGCTGGGCGGCCAGGAGACCGTCAACACCGGCCGCGTCTTCATCAGCCTGAAGCCCAAGGAAGAAGGCCGCACCGCCACCGCCGACGAGATCATCGCGCGGCTGCGTCCCAAGCTGTCCCGCGTGGAAGGCGCCAACCTGTTCCTGCAGGCCGGCCAGGACATCAACGTGGGTGGCCGGCTGTCGCGCACGCAGTACCAGTACACGCTGATCGACGCCAACCTGGACGAGCTCAACGACTGGGCGCCGCGCATCCTGGAGCGCTTCCGCAAGCTGTCGCAGCTCACCGACGTGGCCTCCGACCAGCAGAACGGCGCCGCCGCCGCGCGCCTGACCATCGACCGCGCACGCGCCTCCAGCTTCGGCATCACACCGGCGCTGATCGACGCCACGCTGTATGACGCCATCGGCCAGCGCCAGGTCGCGCAGTACTTCACGCAGATCAACAGCTACCACGTGGTGCTGGAAGCCACGCCCGCGCTGCAGGAAGACCCGAGCCTGTTCGACAAGCTCTACGTCACCTCGCCGCTCACGGGCCAGCAGATCCCGCTGTCGACCTTCGTCAAGATCGACACCGACCACACCGCCTACCTGTCGATCAGCCACCAGAGCCAGTTCCCGGCCGTGACGATCTCCTTCAACCTGGCCCCCAACGTATCGCTGGGCGAGGCGGTCAAGGCGATCAACGACGCGCTGGCCGGCATGGGCCGCCCGCAGACCCTGACCGGTGCCTTTCAGGGCACGGCGCAGGCCTTCGGTGCCTCGCTGGCCTCGCAGCCCTACCTGATCACGGCGGCGCTGATCGCGGTGTACATCGTGCTGGGCCTGCTCTACGAGAGCTACATCCACCCGCTCACCATCCTCTCCACGCTGCCGTCGGCGGGCGTGGGCGCGCTGCTGATCCTGATGGCGGGCGGCTACGATCTCTCGGTGATCGCGCTGATCGGCATCATCCTGCTGATCGGCATCGTCAAGAAGAACGGCATCATGATGGTGGACTTCGCGCTGGTGGCCGAGCGCGAGAAGGGCATGACGCCGCAGGAAGCCATCTACCAGGCCTGCCTGCTGCGCTTCCGCCCCATCATGATGACCACCATGTGCGCGCTGCTGGCCGGCCTGCCGCTGATGCTCGGCCACGGCGCCGGCTCGGAACTGCGCCGCCCGCTGGGCTACGCCATGGTGGGCGGCCTGCTGCTGTCGCAACTGCTGACGCTGTACACCACGCCGGTGGTCTACCTCTACCTGGACCGCCTGCACTACTGGTACATGCGGCGCAAGGCACGGCGCTCCGGCGGGGCAGGCGATCCGCACGCCCTGGCCGGCAAGGCTGACTGAGGCGGTGCGCGCGGGCGGCGGCGGCTTGCGCCGCCCCTGGCCGCGCCTGCCGGCCTCTCCTCCCCGTCCTCTCCCGCCCTTTCTTCCGCCCCAACCTCAGGCCGTCACCTCGATGAGCCCGTGCATGTCCTCGTGGCCGCTGCCGCAGAACACATCGCACAGGAAGGTGTAGCTGCCCGCCTTGGGCACCATCGCCGGCAGGCGCACGGTACGGCCCGGCACCAGGTCGGCGCGGATGCCCAGCTCGGGCACGGAGAAGCCCATGAAGGTGTCCTGCACGGTCAGCTCGAACACCACCGGCTCGCCCGCGCGCAGGGCAATGCGATCGGGCGTGAAGACGAAGCGGCGGGCATTCACCGCGATCACGCGGGGCGCTGCCGCCGCGCCCCGCACCAGCAGCGGCGTACCGGCCAGCGCCAGCGCCCCGGCCAGCGCACGGCCCACCCAGCGGCGTCGCTGCGGCGACGCGATCTTCGCAGCATCAGGCATGATGATTCCCCCTCTGGTCCGTTCCTCTCGTCCATTCCTCGCGTCCGCTCCTCACGCCCGCTCCGGCGCCGCCGCCAGGATCGGCTTTTCCACCAGCGCCACATCGGCCGCGTCCGGCCCCAGGCTGACGCTGCGCCAGCCCAGCCCGCGGTAGGGCTGCGCCGGATCCCACGGCACCGGCTGGCGCTGCGGCTGCGAGCCCGCCACCGGCAGCGGGAACATCAGCGAGCGCGCCGCATGGTGGGCGATATGCCCGGTCATGTGGTGGTGCTCCTGGTGGATATGGCCGTAGAAGACCGTCACGTTCGCGTGCGGCATCAGGCGCTCGACCACCTGGGCACCGTCGCGCGTGGCCCAGTCCCATTGCGGATAGAGATCGAACAGCGGCCGGTGCGTGAACAGCACGATGCGCGCATCGCGCGGCTGGCGGGCCAGGTCCTGCGACAGCCAGTCGAGCTGCTCCTGCCCGACCCGGCCGGCCGGGTCCGACACATTGTCCAGCACGATGAAGTGCACGCCCTTGTGATCGAAGACATAGTGCGTGGGGCCGAACAGTTCGCGGAAGGCCGCGCCGCCATCCAGCCCGGCGTCGTGCTCGCCCGGCATCAGGTGCAGCGTGTGCGACGCCGCCAGCGGTGCGACCACGCCCTGGAACTCGCGCATGCGGCGGCGCCGCTCGTCCGGATCGTCCACGCTGTGGGTCAGGTCGCCGGTGAAGATGATGAAGTCGGGCTTGGCCGGCAGCGCCTGCACCGCCGCCACGGCCTTGGGCAAGGTGCCGCGCGCATCGGGATTGGCCGGCCCCTGGAAGCCCCAGTGCGCATCCGACAACTGCACGAAGTAGAAATCCTCGTCGCGCGCCGCCGCCCAGCCGGGCAGGGCCGACGCAAACACGGCGCCGCCGGCGGCGCCTGCCAGGCGCAGGAAGTCGCGCCGGTTCCACTGATGGTTCATGGTGACTCCTTCGCAAGAAAAAGGTGCTACACCTGTTGTACCGGCGCGCGCGCCGGCTTATTCCCGCAACGTGCTCCGGCGGCATGCCGCCGCCGCGCCGCGCCGAACGGCACGCAGGCAGGCAGCGTGCCGCCGGGAATAAAGCGGCACGCGGCGCGGTATACCTTGGAAACCCGCCGGCGGACCCGGCCCCGCGTGCCACCGGCACGCGGCCCGGACCGGCGCGGCAAACCCCAAAGGAGGCATGTGGACGCTGCCGAACAGCGCCGTCGCTTCGAGGCCATCGTGCTGCCGCACCTGGACGCCGCCTACAACCTGGCGCGCTGGCTGTGCGGCGGCGGCACGGAGGCCGAGGATGTGCTGCAAGAGGCCATGCTGCGCGCCTACCGCTACTTCGACGCTTTCCACGGCGAGCAGGCGCGCCCGTGGCTGCTCGCCATCGTGCGCAACACCTGCGCCAGCACCTGGGAGCGGCGCGACCCGGCCCAGGCGGGCGACGGCTACGACGAGAACCGCGACGGCGGCGAAGCCCTGCCCGGCTGGCAGGAACCCGCGCTGGCCGGACCGGAACAGTGGCTGCTGCGCGCCGAGGACGTGCGGCTGGTGCGCGAAGCGCTGGCACGCCTGCCGGTACCCTTCCGCGAAGTCATCGTGCTGCGTGAACTGGAGGACCTGCCCTACCGCGACATCGCCCGCATCGCCGACGTGCCGATCGGCACGGTGATGTCGCGCCTGGCGCGCGCGCGCCGCCTGCTGGCGGACACCGTCACCGCACTGCGCACCGGGACACGGCCCGCGACGCGCCAGGCGGAGGCGGCGCGGAAGATCGACGCCGGCCTCGCCGGCAAGGAGACTGGCCATGGAATGCCGTGACGCGCGCGCCCTGCTGCAGGCCGGGGCCGACGACGAACTGGGCGCGGCCGATTCGCTCCGGCTGGAACAGCACCTGGACGGCTGCCCCGGCTGCCGCACCGAGCTGCAAGCCCTGCGCGCGCTGCGCGCCGCGGTGCGCGAGGGCGCGCCCTACTATCGCGCCGATGCCGCGCTGCGCGCGCGGCTGCTGGCGGCCCTGCCGGGCGGCGTGGCGATACCGCAAGCCGTGCCGGCCGCCACGGCCGCGGTGCATACCACCGCGCACGGCGCCACCGAAAACGCCCCCCATGACGCCACCCATGGCATCCCGGAACGGGGCAGCGGCGTGCCGGCCGAGCATGCCCGGCCGGCACCGGCGCCCGCGCGGCAGCCGGCGCGCGCCCGGCCCCGCTGGCTGCACTGGCTGCGCTGGTTCGACTGGCCGCCGGCGGCCAATGCCGCGATGGCCGCACTGACCGTCGCCACGCTGTCGCTCGGGCTGGTGCGCTATGCACAGTTGGGCCCCCAGGCCGACAGCCTCGCCAACGCCCTGGTCGACAGCCATGTGCGCGCCCTGCTGTCCGGCCGCAGCTACGACGTGGCCTCGTCCGACCGCCATACGGTCAAGCCCTGGTTCAACGGCCGCCTCGACTATGCGCCACCGGTCTACGACCTCGCCACGCACGGCTTCCCGCTGGTGGGCGGCCGCCTCGACCACGTGGCCGGACGCACCGTCGCGGTACTGGTCTACCGGCGCAACCTGCACCCGATCGACGTCTTCGTGCTGCCGGCGGACGCCGCCCGGCAGGCCGGCGCCATGCCGGTGCTGCGCGACGGCTACGTGCTGGAAAGCTGGCGCGCCGGCGACATGCGCCTGTGGGCCGTCAGCGATGCCGGCGCGCCGGAGCTGCGCGGACTGCGCGAGGCGTGGCTGCAGGCTTACGAGGCCGACATGGCGGCGTCCGGCGACACCCCGCGCTGACGCGGCCGCCTCGCGCCGGCACTCAGGCCGGCGCCTCCGCAAAGCGGACACAGTTGCGCCCGGCGCTCTTGGCCTCATACAGCGCCGTATCGGCGGCCTGGATGAGCTGCTCGGGAGGATCCGAGGCGCCCACCGCGCGGGTGGCGCATCCCACGCTGACGGTCACGTGGCCGATCCCGGCGGGCACCTCCAGGCGCAGCCGCGCCACCGCCTGCCGCGCGCGCTCGGCGACCGCGAGCGCCGCCTGCTCGTCGGTGGCGGGCAGCACCAGCGCGAACTCCTCGCCGCCGTAGCGGGCAACGAAGTCCGGCCCGCGCCGCACGACCGAGGCCAGCGCATGCGCCACCGCGGCCAGGCACTGGTCGCCCTTCCAGTGCCCGTAGGTATCGTTGTAGCGCTTGAAGTCGTCCACATCGATCATCAGCAGGGAGAGCTGCTGCCCGCCATGCGCGGACCGCTCCAGCTCGCGGCGATACTCGACATCGAAGTAGCTGCGGTTGTACACGCCGGTCAGGGCATCATGCATCGAAGCCTGGAGCAAGGAAGCGTGGGCCGCGAACAGGCGGCCATAGAGCGCGGTGACCTCCCAGACCAGCGCGCAGACCAGCACGCCCGGCGCGAGCATGCTGAACAGGCGCGCCAGGTACCAGCCGAGCGTGAAGCGGGCCGGGCTCAGCAGGTTCAGGGTGGTATCGGTAAAGCACGCCAGCACGGCGATCGCCAGCCACAGATCCAGCACGGCGCGCAGGCGCCCGCCCAGGATAACGATCGTGACCGCCAGCGCGTTGAGCAGCCAGACCACGGTGGCGGTGCGGTAGGCGATCACGCCCGCCACATGGTCCGGCAGCCCGAAGTCCGGCGCCTCCCGGGTATGCACGGCCAGCAGCCCGAGCAGCGCGGCGGCCAGCACCGGACCGCCGACCAGGACCAGCTTCCACCATCCGGCCTGCCGCGCGGCGAACAGTCTCGCCTGCAGCCGGTCGCGCGCCAGCACCGCCACGATGACGAAGAACGGGAAGCCCCCATGCCAGTACACCCACATCCAGGCCGCGCTATGCGGATTGGCGCCGAACAGGCCGGCCGGGGTGAACACGCCGGGGAACATCAGCAGTTGCAGGGCGACCGCCAGCGCGGTGAAGGCGTAGGCACCGCTGAGCGCGCCGAGCATCGGCTGCCGGGTGGCATGGAACTGCGCGCCCAGCAGGTAGGCCGCGATGCCCGCGGTGGTGAACACGGTCAGCGCGCACATCGGCATGAACGGCACGACCGCCGGCAACGGCAAGCTCGCGCGCGGCGACGCCGCCACCAGCGCGAGCAGGATCAGCAACGCGGCGGCGCCGGCGAGCAGAAGCTGCACGCGCGACGCGCGCTGTATCAGCAGGCCATCCATCGCAGTCGTCCCACTTCGCCTCCCCCCGCGCCCGGGTGTCGCGCAGCCGTTTCGAACCCGCCGTCGCCTGGGCACGCCCGGTCGAGCGGCGCAGCCCTGCCCGCAAGGCATCTCCAAAGCAGGCGATTACGAATGCATCCAACGTCACCTGCGGCAACCGTGCCGACCGCCATCGGGACGAAAGGCCGCCCGCCGGCTTCATGGTCAATCTTGGCGCGGGTTTCCCGCGTGACCACCCTACTTTAGTTGGGTGTCCGGCGCAAACCCTATCGCGCTGGACGAAGCCGGCAGGATGCGCCAACACCAATCGCCAAGCACGAGGTCTTGGCTCCCTCTCCCCGCACGGGGAGGGTGGGGGTGAGGGGTGGTTTAGCAAGGTGCCACGCATGACGAAGCCGTCGGTGTGGTCCGGCACGCGAGCGCAGAGACGAAGCCGACGGTGTGATCCAAGCCGCTGCGGTCAGCCAGCGCCTGCCCTCACCCCCAGCCCCTCTCCCGCAAGCGGGAGAGGGGAGCGAACCGAAGCCGATGGCCTACTCCAGACCGCCACGGCCAGCTGGCGCCTGCCCCCCTTCAAGCCAGCACGAACGGCAGTTGCCGCTGCCGCTTGCCGGTGAGCCGGTACAGCGCGTTGGCCATGGCCGGCGCGATGGCCGGCACGCCGGGCTCGCCCAGGCCGGAGGGGTTGTCCTGCGAGGGCACGAAGAACACGTCGACCACCGGTGCGTCGGTGATGCGCGGCGGCGGGTAGTCGGGGAAATTGCTGTTCTTCACCACGCCGTTCTCGATCTCGATGGCGAAGCCGGGCTTGGTCATGGCCAGGCCGAACACGCAGGCGCCCTGGATCTGGGCCTCGGCGCTCATCGGGTTGACCACGCGGTTGGCATGCACGCCGGCCGTGACGCGGTGCACGCGCGGTTCGCCCTTGTCCAGCGAAACCTCGGCCACATAGGCCACCACCGAGCCGAACGACTCGTGTACCGCCACGCCCCAGGCCTGGCCCTTGGGCAGCTTGCGCTTGCCGTAGCCGGACTTCTGCACGGCGAGCTGCAGCGCCGCGCGCTGGCGCGCGTGCTTGGCCTCGTCGTAGTGCGCGAGGCGGTAGGCCACCGGGTCCTGGCCGGCCGCCTCGGCCAGTTCGTCCACCAGCGTTTCCTTGACGTAGGCGGTATGCGTATTGCCCACCGAGCGCCACCACAGCACCGGCACATCCACCTGCGGATGGTGCACAGAGAGCTGCAGCGGCAGGCCGTACTCGTTCTCGACCAGCCCTTCGGTCATGGTCGAGTCGACGCCCCCCTTGACCATGAAGGCCTCGAAGGGCGTGCCCTTGAGGATCGACTGCCCGACGATCACGTGGCGCCAGCCCAGCACCTTGCCCTGGGCGTCCAGGCCGATGCGCGCCTTGTGCACATGCAGCGGCCGGTAGTAGCCGCCATGGATGTCGTCCTCGCGGCTCCACATCACCTTGATCGGCTCGGTATGCCCGTTGGCGATCCATGCCCGCATCACCTGCGCGGCCTCGACCAGGTAGTCGGAGGTCGGCACCGCGCGGCGGCCGAAGCCGCCGCCGGCCATCATGGTGTTGAGCGTGACCCCGGCGGGCGCCAGCCCGAACACGCGCGCCACCGCGGCCTGGTCCACAGTCTGGAACTGCGAGCCGACCCAGACCTTGAGCGCGGTGGCCTTCTTGCCGGACACCTCGGCCTGCAGCGTGCAGTTGAGCGGCTCCATCGGGGCGTGCGCCAGGTAGGGGAAGCGGTACTCGGCCTCGATGGTGCGGGCCGCGCTGCCCATCGCGCCCAGGTCCGCTTCGCGCGCCACCGTGCCGGGCTGGTCGGCGAGCTTGCCGTACTCATCGAACAGGGCCTTGCTGGAGACCTTGGAGCCGCTGTCCTCCCAGTCGATCTGCAGCGCGTCGCGCGCCTGGCGCGCCTGCCAGTAGCCGTCGGCCACCACCGCCACGCCGGTGCCGCCGCGGTCCACCGGCACCAGCAGCACATCGCGCACGCCCGGCATGGCGCGCGCCTTGTCGGCGTTGAAGGTCTTGACCTTGCCGCCGAAGCGCGGCGGCCGCGCCACCATCGCCACGCGCAGGTTGTCGAGATGGGTGTCGATGCCGAACAGCGTCGCGCCGCTCAGCTTGCCGCGCGCGTCCAGGCGCGGCACCGGCTTGCCCACCAGGCGGAAGCGCGCGGGATCCTTGAGCGTCACCTGCTGCGGCACCGGCAGCGCCATCGCCGCCTGCGCCAGTTCGCCGAAGGTGGCGCGGTGGCTGCCGGCGCTGACCACGCCCAGCTCGACTTTGCAGGCGGACGGATCCACCTGCCACTGCTTGGCCGCCGCGGCCACCAGCATGGCGCGGGCGCGCGCGCCCAGTTCGCGGTACTGCTGGAAGGAATGGTTCAGCGCGGTCGAGCCACCCGTCATCTGCATGCCGAACATCGGGTCCTTGTACGGGTCGCCGGCCGGCGCCAGCACGGCGCGCACGTTGCGCCAGTCGGCATCGAGTTCCTCGGCCAGCGCCATCGGCAGCGCGGTGTGCACGCCCTGGCCGAATTCCAGCCGGTTGACGGCCACGGTGACGGTGTTGTCCGGCGCGATGGTAAGGAAAGCCTGCGGCGGTGCCGGCGGGGCCTTGGGGGCACCGCCTGCCTGCGCCGTGGCCAGGGCCGGCGCCACGCCCAGGGCGAGGCCGCCGCCGGCAAGGCCGGTCAGCTTGAGGAAGCCACGGCGGTTCAGGGTGGCGGTGCCGGCCTCGCCGGCGGGACGGTTGCCGCCCGCCAGCGCTTCGAGTTCGCGGATGCGCATGTTTCCCTCCCCTCAGCCCAGCGTCCGGGCCGCGTCCTTGATGGCGGCACGGATGCGTTGATAGGTACCGCAGCGGCACACATTGCCCGCCATGGCCTGGTCGATGTCGGCATCGGTCGGATGCCGCTTGCTGCGCAGCAGGCTCACCGCGCTCATCACCTGCCCGTTCTGGCAGTAGCCGCACTGGGCCACATCGTGCTTGACCCAGGCGTCGAGCACCGCGCGCCCGACCTTGTCGCCGCCGACTTCCTCGATGGTGGTGATGCGCGCGCCGGCCACCGCCGACACCGGCGTCACGCAGCTGCGCGTGGCCTGGCCGTTGATATGCACGGTGCAGGCGCCGCAGGACGCGATGCCGCAGCCGAACTTGGTGCCGGTCAGGTGCAGGTTCTCGCGCAGCGCCCACAGCAGCGGCGTGGCGGGGTCCACGTTCAGCTCCTGCGGCTTGCCGTTGATCTCTAGGGTGGTCATGGGGACACTCCTTGGTGATGTGCAGGGTGCCGGCCGCTGGCATGGCGGCCGGTCTTGTTATCGAATCCAGCCCGGTCGATGGCTGCCGGGCACTGCCGCGCGCATGGCCGGCCCGTGCCTGGCAAAGCCTTCCGAGGATAGTGCAAATTCCCTCGTGACGTGCGCCAGCGTTCTCCTGCCCCCGCGCGGCCCCGCAGGCCGGGCCGCGGCCGCCTTGCCGGCACTACATTGGTGCGCGCGGGGACCTCCCGGGTGGCGGCGCCGGCACCGCCCATAGCGCAAAACCGCCGCGAGCGCCAGCCCTGAAAGCGGCCGGCCAACCCCACCAAATCTGGGCTATCCCGCCTCCCCCATATGGCTACACTTGCCGGCTAGCCTCAGGGGAATTGCGCGCGCCGCCGGCCTCGGGGCGCCGGCGGCGCGACCCCGGCCCGCCGGCAAGCCAGAAGGTTTCCCAGCTCCCGCTCTACCAGACCAGGCAAGACTCGAATGCAGCCCGACCCGGCTTACCGCCAGCCCTCCACTGCCCAGCATCCACGCCTGGCGATGCTGTTGACCGCCATCGGCACGCTAGCCTTCGGTGCGGGCAGCATCGCGGTCTCGCGGAACCCCGGCGAGCCAGCCACGATCTGGCTGGCCAGTGCCTTCGCGCTCGGGCTCCTGCTGCGCCGGCCCCGCGCCGAAACACGCGGCCTGCTGGCGTCCGTGCTGGCGGGCATCCTGCTCGCCAACTGGCTGATGGGCGACAGCTTCGGCGCCGCCCTGCTGCTGGCCGGCGCCAACACCGCCGAGATCGGCCTGTCGGCCTGGCTGGCGCGCCAGCTGCTGGCCAGCACGCGCCAGGCCAGCACCGGCCCGCTGGCCGGCTTCGCCATCGTGATGGGCACGGGCAGCACGATCGGGCCGGCGGTGGGCGCCACGCTCGGCGCGGCCGTGATCAGCACCGTCTACCAGGGCCTTTACACCTCGGCGTGGTGGACCTGGTGGACATCCGACGCGCTGGGCGCGGTGCTGCTGCTGCCGCTGATGGCCACGCTGACCCGCGAGCGCATCCTGACCACGCTGGCGCCGCGCCGGCGCTGGCGCCTGGCGGGCCTGTCCCTGCTGTGCCTGGCCACCAGCTGCGCCACCGTCTGGCTCGGCCACGAGCACTTCATCGTGCTATCGATGCCGCTGCTGCTGACGGCGCTCGGCTCCAACCCGCTCGTCACGGCGCTGCTGGCGCTGCTCTCGGTCACCGTCACCGTGCTGCTGGACCTGTACTCCGCCCATGCCGGCTGGCACGCCGCGCCGACCGCGCTGCTGCAATCCGGGCAGATCTCGGCGGCGCTGATCGTGATCTTCCCGATCTGCATCGCCTTCGTGGTGGAGCAGAACCGCCACGACCGCAATGAACTGCGCGGCAGCGAGCAGCGCTTCCGCCAGGCCATGGAGCACTCGGCGATCGGCATGGCGCTGGTGAGCCTGGACGGCCGCTGGCATACCGTCAACCGCGCCATCTGCGAGCTGTTCGGCTACTCCGCGGACGAGATGGCCGAGCTGCCCTTCCAGACCATCACCCACCCGGACGACCTCGCCTCCGACCTGCGCCAGCTGGAGCAGCTGCTGACCGGCGAGATCGAGTCCTACCGCATGGAAAAGCGCTACCTGCGCAAGAACGGCGAGTATGTGTGGGCGCTGCTGGCGGTCTCCCTGATGCACGACGAGGCCAGCGGCGAGCCGCTGCATTTCATCGCCCAGGTGGAGAGCATCCACGAGCGCAAGACCGCGCAGGAGGCGCTCGAACGCCTGTCGCGCCGCACCCAGCTCGCCGTCGAGGCCGGCGGGGTGGGCATCTGGGAGTGGGACTTCGTCACCTCCACCATCACCTGGGACGCGCGCATGCACGCGCTGCACGGCCTGCCCGCGCGCGAGGCCGACGGCAGCGGCGTGCTGGCGCTGGAGCAATGGATCGCCATGCTGCATCCGGACGACCTGCAGCGCGCCAGCGACGAGATGCGCCATGCCATCAAGGGCACGCGCCCCTTCGACACCGAATACCGGATCCGCCTGCCCGGCGGCGAGGTGCGCCACATCCGCGCCATGGCCATGGTGTCGCGCCAGCAGGACGGCCGCGCCAGCGCCATGGTCGGCACCAACTGGGACATCACCGAGCAGCGCCATCTCACCGAAGCGCTGTTCGAGGAAAAGGAACGCCTGCACATCACGCTGCGCTCGATCGGCGACGCGGTGATCTGCACGGACGCGCAGATGGGCGTCACCTTCATGAACCCCATCGCCGAGCAGCTCACCGGCTGGACCCTGCCCGCCGCCATGGGGCAGCCGCTGGAGCAGATCTTCCGCGTGGTCGACGAGAACAGCGGCGACGTCATCCCCAATCCCGTGGCCACCTGCCTGCAGACGCTGCGCCCGGTCTACCTGCAGGACGGCGCGGTGCTGCTGGGCCTGAACGGCGACCGCCACGACGTGCAGGACTCGGCCGCGCCGGTGCTGACCGCCGCCGGCGAGGTGCTGGGCGCGGTGCTGGTGTTCCAGGACATCACGCAGGCACGCGCGCTGCAGCGCGAACTGGCGCACTCGGCCACGCACGACGCGCTGACCGGGCTGCCCAACCGCAACTGGTTCGAGAAGCGCCTGCGCGAAGCCTGCGAAGCGGCGCGCCAGCAGCTGCAGCGCCATGCGCTGTGCTTCATCGACCTGGACCGCTTCAAGATCGTCAACGACACCGCCGGCCACGCCGCCGGCGACGTGCTGCTGCGCGAGCTCAGCCACGTGATCCGCCACCACGTGCGCACCGACGACGTGCTGGCCCGGCTCGGCGGCGACGAATTCGGGCTGCTGCTGCACAACTGCACCGTCGAGCATGCCGAGGCCGTGTGCCAGAAGGTGATCGACGCCATCCGCGGCCAGCGCTTCCCGTGGGAGGGGCGGGTCTACGACCTGGGCGCCAGCATCGGCATCACCGCCATCGACGCCGAGGCGCCGCCCGTGGGCGAGCTGATGAGCCGCGCCGACGTGGCCTGCTATGCCGCCAAGGCGGCCGGCCGCAACCGCGTCTCGGTCTACCGCAGCGACGAGAGCGACGCCCAGCGCCACCACCAGGAACTGCAGGTGGCGGCCGGCATCCACTCGGCGCTGGAGGCGAACCGTTTCCGCCTGTTCGCGCAGGAGATCCGGCCGCTGCAGGTGGCCTGCGCCGACGCCCACCACATCGAGATCCTGGTGCGCATGATCGACGAAGGCGGCCAGCTGGTGATGCCGGGCGCCTTCATCCCGGCGGCCGAGCGCTACGACCTGATGGGCCACGTCGACCGCTGGGTGATCCGTCACGTGCTGCGCAGCTATGGCGCGCGCCTGCTCGCCGTGCCCGGGCTGACGGTCGGCATCAACCTGTCGGCCAACTCGCTGGGCGAGCCGTTCCTGCTGCCCTTCCTGCACGCCGAACTGCACGACTCGGTGCTGCCCGCCAGCCGCATCCAGCTGGAGATCACCGAGACCGCGCTGATCAACAACATGGCGGCGGCCAACCGGCTGGTGTCCGAGATGCGGCGCGCCGGCTGCACGGTGGCGCTGGACGACTTCGGTACCGGCCTGTCCTCCTTCGCCTACCTGAAGCAGTTCCCGGTCGACTGCCTGAAGATCGACGGCAGCTTCATCCGCCACCTGGCCAGCAACGCGGTGGACCGCGAGATCGTCAGTTCCATCAACGATATCGGCCACCGCCTCGGCGTCAGCACGGTAGCAGAATCGGTGGAGGACGAGCAGACGCTGCACGTGCTGCGCACCATCGGCGTCGACTTCGCGCAGGGCTATGTGATCGGACGGCCCATGCCGCTCGACCTGTTCCTCGACAGCCGCACCGCGCGCGCCTCGCAGGACAGCTGAGGTCCCGGCGGGGCGGCATTGCGGGGCATCACTGCGCGGCATCACCCCGCCGGCATCACTCCGCGGAAGCCGGCGCGGCCCGCCGCGCGGCGCCCACCTTGCCCAGCAGGGCGCGCGCCGCCGGCTCGTAATAGCGCGCCAGCCACCAGGACAGGAGCACGATGCCCGCCAGCATGGCCACGCCCAGCGCCATGCCGGCGCGCCCGATCAGCGACGGCGCGAACTTGAGCAGCGCGCCGTAGAGCAGCTGGTAGGTCGGCTTGTGGATGGCATACAGCACATAGCTGATGCTGCCCAGCTTGACGAACAGCCAGGCCAGGCCGGCATGCGACGGGTTGTAGCGCGCGCCGAACCACACCACCAGCGGAAACACCACCACCACCATCACCGACTCGTAGATCAGGCCGGTATGGGAAGCGTAGAGCGCCGCCCCCGTCACCACCGCCAGCAGCACACCGACCAGGTTGGAGCTGGACATGCGGCGGTCGGCGGCCAGGAAGATGTTCACGCCGACCAGGAAAGACGCGGCCGTGCGCAGGAAGCCCGGCAGGAAGTCGCCCCAGCCGAAGCCGAAGTCGAAGCCGCCGCTGCCCAGCACGAAGGGCGCCAGCAGAAGATAGAGGAACGGCGGCAGGCACAGCACCAGCAGGCGGAAGCGCAACAGCGGAATCAGCAGGAAGAAGGCGATGTTGACCAGGAACTCGTGGAACACCGACCACATCGGGGGGTTGAAGGGGAAGATCAGGTTGTCCACGCCGCAGCCGAAGGCCGGCAGCATCAGCAGGTTCGGCAGCACGGCACAGCCGAAGGCGCGCCCCGACCACGACACGGACATGCCGGCGCCGCCGAAGGCCAGGGCCGCCACGGCCACCGCGACGCCCAGCAGGATGCCGACCAGGAAGATGGGGTAGAGGCGGTTGACGCGGGCCCGCACGAAGGTGCCCAGGCTCATCCCCTCCTCGATCTTCTTCAAGTAGGCGAAGGCAATGACGAAGCCGCTCAGCTGAAAGAAGAAATCGACGGCGAGGTGGGCATTCGGCACCGTCACGCCATCGAAGACCCGCGGCATGTGCGTCACCGCCACGCCCAGGGCGGCAATCCCGCGCAGCGCGTCCAGCGTGACAAAGGCGTGCTTCGAACTCATGTCCGGCCCCCATCCCTGCGCCCCGCGGCCGGGCGCCAGCCCCTCCGACCCGTGTCGGGTCCGTATCCGACCGGCCGGATGGCTTCATTCTAGGAGCCGGGCCACGGCGATTGGTATGCGCCAGAAGACGGAGAGGCAGGCTTAGTCTCCTCCCATCCCGGACCATCCCGGACCATCCCGGACCATCCCGGACCATCCCGGACCATCCCGGTCCATGCTGCTCCAGCCCCCGTCCAGCATCCGGCACCTCGCCCGGCGCCGCCGCGACGCACATGCCGCCACCGCCACCCATCGCCCGGCCACGCATTCGGTAATCCGAACGGCCATCCGGCACCAACACACGGAAAACCGAACAAAGCGCCCGCATCACATTTTTTTCCGCAGCGAAATCAACATCTTAGGCATGCATGCGCGCGCATGCAGCGCTGGCACGGCTCGTGCGATAGAAGGCGCCACCAAGCATGGCGGACGCCGAGGCCCCCCCAGGCCCCGGCCGCACCCAACAACAGAGGAAAAGAGGAGGACAAGTGACCCATCCCGCATCGCGCCCCACGCGCCGTGCGCCCGTCGACGCACGGCGGCTGCCGCAGCGCTGACGCTCCTGGCCGAACGAGCCAGCGCGTCGCCAGACCGGACACCGGTCCCGCGCCAGCCAGCCGGCCCCCCTTGCAATACAGCCGCCCGTCGTCCCGCGCCGGGCGCATCGTTCCGATCCACGATGAAACTGAATCGACTGCCCACCCTGATTTTCATTGCAATGCTGCTAGGCGTGCTGGCCGGCACCGCCGCGCACAACATGGCGCCGGACGCCGCCACCGCCAAGTCCATCGCGGACCACCTGTCCATCCTGACCGACGTGTTCCTGCGCATGATCAAGATGATCATCGGGCCGCTGGTGTTCGCCACGCTGGTGGCGGGCATCGCCGGCATGGGTGACGGGCGCGCCGTCGGCCGCATCGGCATGAAGGCGATGGCGTGGTTCATCGGCGCCTCGATCACTTCGCTGCTGCTGGGCCTGGTGATGGCCAACCTGCTGACCCCGGGCCACGGCATGAACCTGGCGATCCCGGCGGCGGACGCCACCTCCAGCGTGAAGACGGCGTCGCTGAACCTGCGCGACTTCATCGCCCACATGTTCCCCAAGAGCTTCGTGGAAGCGATGGCCACCAACGAGATCCTGCAGATCGTGGTGTTCTCGCTGTTCTTCGGCTTCGCGCTGGGCACGGTCAAGGACGGCGCCGGCAAGCCGGTGCTGGCCGCCATCGAAGGCCTGGGCCAGGTGATGCTGAAGGTCACCAACTACGTGATGGCCTTCGCCCCGGTGGGCGTGTTCGGCGCCATCTCGGCCGTCATCACGGCCGAGGGCCTGGGCGTGCTGGGCGTGTACGCCAAGCTGCTGGGCAGCCTGTACCTGGCGCTGGCACTGCTGTGGGTGGCGCTGATCACCGGCGGCTACTTCTTCCTGGGCCGCGACGTGTTCCGCCTGCTCAAGCTGATGCGCGCGCCGCTGATGATCGGCTTCGCCACCGCCAGCAGCGAGTCGGCCTACCCGAAGGTCATCGACGCGCTGACCCGCTTCGGCGTCAAGGAGCGCATCACCGGCTTCGTGCTGCCGCTGGGCTACTCGTTCAACCTGGACGGCTCGATCATGTACACCTCCTTCGCCGCGCTGTTCGTGGCCCAGGTGTACGGCATCCATCTGTCGCTGACCCAGCAGATCACCATGCTGCTGGTGCTGCTGGTCACCAGCAAGGGCATCGCCGGCGTGCCGCGCGCCTCGCTGGTGGTGGTGGCCGCCGTGCTGCCGATGTTCGGCCTGCCCGAGGCCGGCATCCTGCTGGTACTGGGCATCGACCACGTGCTGGACATGGGCCGTACCGTGACCAATGTCCTGGGCAATGCGATTGCAACCAGCGTCGTCGCCAAGAGCGAAGGCGCCATCGGCGCGCCGGTGCTGTCGGCAGAGGATGAACCCTCGGCCGACGCCGACCTGACACCCGTTCAGGTCCTGTCGGGCAAGTAAGCTTCCCGCAGCCGTGCCAGGGCCCGGCCGCCGACCAGGCGGGCGGGCCCTTATTCATTCCGCGGTGCGGGATGTGGTAAAACGGGGCACCGCGTCGCCGACGCCCGTGCCGGAACCTGCGCTTCGCGCGCCTCGACCCGCCAGCGCCGCTGCGCCGATTCCACCCATCCCGAATCCAGCCCCGATTCCACCCACCCTCCCCCGCCAGCCCATGACCGGCCAGCCCTCCTCCTCCGGCCTCTCCGCAGGCGCCAGCGCCTCGACGGAACCCGTCCGCCGCCCGCGCCTGTTCGCGCCCGCGCTGGCGATGGTGGTGCTGGCGGCGCTGATCGGCGTGGCCAGCTGGCTGGGCTACCGCCTCAGCTACGACACCGCGCTGACGCGCCAGGCCGAGCGCGGCCAGGTGCAGATGCGCCTGTACACGCAGGCCCTGGCCAGCGAGCTGGCGCGCTACGACCACGTGCCCGGCCTGCTGTCGCTCGACGAGCGCATCGAGGCGCTGCTGGCCCACCCGCGCGACGCGGCACGGGTGGCGGCCGCCAACGCCTACCTGGTCGCGCTCAATGCGCGCGCCGGCACGCGCGTGGTCTATGTGCTGGATGCGCACGGCAACGTGCTCGCCGCCAGCAACTGGCAGCGCCCGGACAGCTACCTGGGCGAAGACCTCAGTTTCCGCCCCTACTTCCACGCCGCCATGGAGGGCCAGCTCGGCCGCTTCTACGGTGTCGGCACCACGCGCAGCGAATCGGGCTACTACCTGTCGGCGCCGATCGGCCCGCGCGACAGCCCGATCGGCGTGGCCGTGGTCAAGATCGGCCTGGAGGCGGTCGAGCAGCACTGGCAAGGCACCGGCATCCCCGACATGCAGATGCTGCTGGCCGACGAGAACGGCGTGGTCATCCTCGCCTCCGAGCCCTCGTGGCGGCTGCTGGCGCTCAAGCCGATGTCGGACGAGCAGCGCCAGCGCCTGATCCACAGCCTGCAGTACAACCGCGCCCCGCTGGCGCCGCTGGCGTTCCAGCCGGTGCGCAAGCTGCGCAACGGCGACACCCTGGTCAGCCTGCGCGGCGGCCCGCCGATGCTGGCCCAGAGCGCGGCGCTGCCCGGCACCGACTGGCACCTCGAACTGCTCTCCAACACCATGCAGGCGCGCGTGGCGGCGCTCAACACGGCCGCCCTCAGCGGCGTGGTGGCGGCCTTCGTGCTGCTGCTCGGCGCGGCCTGGAACGTGCGCCGCCGCATCATCGGCGAGCGCCTGGCCGCGCGTGCCGCGCTGGAGGCCGCCAACAGCGAGCTGGAACGCAAGGTGGCCGAGCGCACCGCCGACCTGTCGCAGGCCAATGCCCAGCTGCAGGCCGAGGTGGCGGAGCGCACCCGCACCGAGGCGGTGCTGCGCCAGACCCAGGACGGCCTGCTGCAGGCCGGCAAGCTGGCCACCGTGGGCCAGATGTCCACCGGCATCGCGCACGAGCTCAACCAGCCGCTGGCCGCGCTGCGCACGCTGTCCGGCAACACACAGAAATTCCTCGAGCGCGGCGACTACGAGACCGCGCGCACCAACCTGAGCACCATCATCGGCCTGGTCGAGCGCATGGGCCGCATCACCGGCGCGCTCAAGTCCTTCGCGCGCAAGCCCGGCAACGGCAGGCGCGGCGCGCGGCTGGACGAAGCCGTGGACAACGCGCTGTTCCTGCTCGATACGCGCGTGCAGGCGCTGCAGCCCGACATCGTGCGCGACATCGAGCCCGGCCTGGCGGTGGTCTGCGAGCCGAACCGGCTCGAACAGGTGCTGGTCAACCTGATCGGCAACGCGCTCGACGCCAGCGAAAGCCCCGGCGCCCAGGGCACGCCCCGGCTCGAGCTGCGCGCCACGGTGAGCGGCGGCAAGGCTCACCTGACCGTGCGCGACAGCGGCCCGGGCCTGTCCGAGGACGCCTTCGCGCGGCTGTTCGAGCCCTTCTTCACCACCAAGCCTGCCGGGCAGGGGCTTGGGCTCGGCCTGACGCTGTCGGCCGGCATCCTGAACGAGTACGGCGGCAGCCTGCGCGCCAGCAACCACCCCGACGGCGGGGCCTGCTTCACGCTGACGCTGCCGTTGGCCGAGCCGGAGGCCGAAGCGAATTCCGCCTGAATCCAGGCAGAATCCCGGTTTCCGGTTTGCAGTCGATCCCAGTTGAATCCGAGTGTCCGAGTTGAACCCGAGTAGCCCGAGTACCCTGAGTACCCCGAGTAGCCCGAGCATGGCGGCCGATCCCTCTCCCCTTACCGTCCTGATCGTCGAGGACGACCCCGACGTCCGCCTCGGCTGCGAGCAGGCGCTCAAGCTCGAAGGCATCGCCACGCGCGGCGTGGGCAGCGCCGAGGCCGCGCTGCGCGAGGTCCAGGCCGGCTACCCCGGCATCGTCGTGTCCGACATCCGCCTGCCGGGCAGCGACGGCATGTCCCTGCTGGACGCGCTCAAGGCGCGCGACCCCGCCCTGCCGGTGGTGATGATCACCGGCCACGGCGACGTCACGCTGGCGGTCCAGGCCATGAAGCGCGGCGCCTACGATTTCCTCGAGAAGCCGTTCTCGCCCGAGCACCTGGTCGACGTGGCGCGGCGCGCCCTGGAGCAGCGCCGGCTGACGCGCGAGGTGGCAGAACTGCGCGCGCGCCTGTCCGGCCGCGAGAAGCTGGAAGCCCGGCTGATCGGCGTCTCGCCCGCCATCGAGCGGCTGCGCCGCCTGATCGCCGACGTGGCCGACACGGCCGCCAACGTGCTGATCCACGGCGAGACCGGCACCGGCAAGGAGCTGGTGGCGCGCTGCCTGCACGAGGCCAGCGCGCGCCACAGCAAGCATTTCGTCGCCATCAACTGCGGCGGCCTGCCCGAGCAACTGTTCGAGAGCGAGATCTTCGGCCACGAGGCCGGCTCCTTCACCGGCGCGGCGCGGCGCCGCATCGGCAAGATCGAGCACGCCGAGGGCGGCACGCTCTTCCTCGACGAGATCGAGAGCATGCCGATGCCGCTGCAGATCAAGCTGCTGCGCGTGCTGCAGGAACGCGTGGTGGAGCGGCTGGGCTCGAACCAGCCGGTCTCGGTCAACACCCGCGTGGTGGCCGCCACCAAGGCCGACCTGCGCGCGCTGGCCGATGCCGGCCAGTTCCGCGCCGACCTCTACTACCGGCTCAACGTGGTCACGCTGGAACTGCCGCCGCTGCGCGAACGGCGCGAAGACATCCCGCTGCTGTTCGAGCACTTCGTCGCCCAGGCCGCGCTGCGCTTCGAGCGCGAGGCCGTGCCGGCCACGCCGGCGGAACAGGCCGCGCTGGTGGCCTATCCCTGGCCCGGCAATGTGCGCGAACTGCGCAACCTGGCCGAGCGCCACGTGCTCGGCCTGGGCTGCCAGCCCGGCCAGGACGCGCCGCCGCCGGCGGCATTGCCGCTGGCGCAGGCCGTGGAGCAATTCGAGCGTGCCCTGATCGCCGACGCGCTGCGCCGCCACGACGGCAGCCTCAGCCGCGCCAGCGAGGCGCTCGGCGTGGCCAAGACCACACTGTTCGACAAGATCCGCAAGTACGGGCTGCAGCAGGGGTAAGCGCGAGGCTGGGAACGGGGCCAAGAGGCGAACGCGCCATCGGCGCCGGCACCCGGCCTGACCAGGCGCGCCAGCCCACTCGCCGCTGGCGTGTTGTGAGATGATCTCCCTCAGCGCGTGCAAGGCATCGAGGATGGCGCGCGCGAGCGGGTATCTGCCAACGGTTCGACACCGGCTGCGGAACTCCGCCGGCAGTCGCCAGGGCCGCCGGAGCCGCCGCAGCGACCCGCCGCATGCCGGCCAGGATGCGGTGGCGCCATGCATGAAGCCGTCCCGAGATACCCGCTGGCCGCGCTGACCGCGCTGGCCGTGCCGACCGGCTTGCCGGATGGATCCACTGGGCGTCCCGAGGAAAACAATGCACATACAACCCGTCATCCTGTGTGGCGGCAGCGGTACGCGGCTATGGCCGATGTCCCGCAGCGGCCATCCCAAGCAATACCTGCGGCTCACCGGCGACGACTCGCTGGCACAGCAGACGGCGCTGCGCCTGCAGCATCTGCCAGGCGCCGCCGCGCCCATCGTGGTCACCAACAACGAGCAGCGCTTCCTGATCGCGGAGCAGCTGCGCCAGGTCGGCGTGACACCCGCCTCGATCGTGCTTGAGCCGGTCGGCCGCAATACCGCGCCCGCCATCGCCGTCGCGGCGCTGCTCGCCATGCGCGCAGCGCCCGATGCGCTGCTGCTCGTGCTGCCGTCCGATCACGCGATCGCGCATGACGCGGCCTTTGCGGCTGCCGTGCAGCATGCCTTGCCGGTGGCTGCCGACGACTACCTCGTCACCTTCGGCATCGCGCCGACGCAGCCGCACACGGGCTACGGCTATATCCGGCGCGGCAGCCCGCTGGCCGGCCGGCCCAAGGCCTACGCGGTCGACGCCTTCGTCGAGAAGCCGGATGCGCCGACCGCGCAGGGCTTCCTCGCCGCAGGCGGCTATTACTGGAACAGCGGCATGTTCCTGCTGAAGGCCTCGGCCTACCTGGAGGAACTGCGCCGCCATGCGCCGGAGATCGCGCGCCAGGCGGCGCTCGCATTCGAGCAGGCGAAGCAGGACCACGATTTCCTCCGCCTCGATGCGCAAGCCTTCCGCGCCTGCCCCGACATCTCGATCGACTATGCCGTGATGGAGAAGACCGGCCGCGCGGCGGTGGTGGAGGCGGCCGACCTGGGCTGGAACGATATCGGCTCGTGGAGCGCGCTCGCCGACATCGCCGCCAAGGACGCGCACGGCAACGCGCTGATCGGCGACGTCTACGCCGAAGCGGTGACGAATGCCTACATCCGCGCCGAACACCGCATGGTCGCGGCGCTCGGCGTCGAGAACGTGGTGATCGTGGAAACCGGCGACGCGGTGCTGGTCGCGCATCGCGACAAGGTGCAGGACGTGAAGAAGGTCGTCGAATGGCTGAACAAGTCGGGCCGGCGCGAATCGCTCACGCACCGGCGCGTGGTCCGCCCCTGGGGCTCGTACGAAGGCGTCGACCAGGGCGAGCGCTTCCAGGTCAAGCGCATCGTCGTCAATCCCGGCCAGCAGCTCAGCCTGCAGATGCACCACCACCGCGCCGAGCACTGGATCATCGTGAAGGGCACCGCGCTGGTGACCATCGGCGACAAGGAATGCATGCTGACGGAGAACCAGTCGACGTACATTCCGCTCGGCACGGTGCACCGCCTGGCCAACCCCGGCAAGATCCCCCTCGAGATGATCGAAGTGCAGTCCGGCGCCTATCTCGGCGAAGACGACATCGTGCGCTTCGAGGACACCTACGGCCGCGCGGCAGAGTAAGCCGGCACGCCGGTCCGCTTCCGCCAGCCCGGGCAGTCCGGCCAGCGCGGCCAGTCCGGCTGGTCGGCTGGTCGGCTGGTCGGCTGGTCGGCTAGTCCGGCCAGTCCGGCTAGTTCGGCGTGATCTCGATCTCATACCAGGGGCTGGACGTCGCCGCGTCGCGCTGCAAGGCGATGGTCCAGCCCGACGGCCCGCTGCTGACCTCGGGCAGGCGCGGCCCGCTGCGCCGCTGCCCGGTGCCATCGAGCGGGTAGATCCTGAGCACGCCCGGACGCGCGCCCAAACCCAGCGTGACGGGCAGGCGCGCCATCCAGGTGGGCGGCTCGGTCGCGCGCGGCGGCGCGTCACCGCCGGCCACGCCGGACGCCAAGGTCAGCCAGCGGAGGTCGCCGTCATAGGGCACGATCCTGGCCGGCCGGCCAGGATCGGCACCAGCGGCGGCACCAGCGGCGGCACTAGCAGCAGTACCGGCAGCGGCGCCAGGTGAGGCCCCCAAGGTAAGCGTTCCCATCGATAGCAGCATATGCCGCGACCGGCCCAGGTCGGCGCCATCCAGGGAGGCCAGCCACACGCTGGCGCTACCCTGCCCGCCCGCGTCGAACTGCATCCAGGCCGCCTCCGTGCCGAGGCGGGCGGAGGCGGTGGTGCCGAACAAGCCCCACAGGCGCGGCGTGTCGACCAGCAGACGACCGGCCACGGGATCGAAGCGGACCGCGCCGTCGGGCGTCGCATAGGGGCCCTGGCCCGGCGCGGGCAGGCGCACCGAAGCCGCCGCCGGCGCCAGGTCCGCGGCGACCCGGCCGCGCCAGGCCAGCTCGGGGGTGGCGCCTAGCCGCTCGTGCAGATCGTGCTCGAGCGCATCGGCCCGCTCGCTCAGGCCGATCCGGAGGCGGTCGGCCGGCGCCAGCGGCAGGTCGATCCGATCCGGCAGCGGCGCCAGGCCGAAAGTGCGGAACAGGCGGGCGCTGGGCCCGGCCAGCACATACTTGCCCCAGTCGCCGGCCAGGTTGAAACGGGCCGGCGCGCGCGGCGGCGTGGCGCTGTCGCTGTACTCGAAGAAGAAGATGCCGTCCCAGTCCTGCTGCGCCGCGAGCAGGCTCATGATCGGGATGATCTCGCTGCCGCGCGGATTGGGGAACGGTTCGTTGTACTCGCTGACGACGAAGGGACGCCGGCGGTCGCGCCGCTGGCCCAGCGCCAGCAGCCGGTTCATCTCGTCCGCGCTGGCCGACAGCACCGGGATGCGCCAGCGCCCCGCGTCGCCCCGCCCGCCGGGATAGTTCGGATGCGCGACGTAGATATGCTCGTCGATAAAATCCATCGACGCCTGCGCGTCGAAATTCATCGCGCCGCCAAAGGTCATCTGCGTACCCGTGACGGGCACCAGCGGATCGCCGGCCTCATGCACGGCGGCGCGCAGGCGGTCGAAGTAGGCCTTGTCGGTGGCGGCCAGGAACTCCAGGAAATCGCTCAGGCGCCGCTGCGCGCCCTGGCCGCGGGCCCGGCCCGGCTCGGGCAGGCGGGCCGCGCTGTCGGGACCGTCGTCGCAGCCGCCCCAGGCGTCGCATGCCGCCGCCAGCGTCGCATAGCGCTGCTGGAGCCAGCCGCGCCAGCGCCGCCTGAGCTCGGGCGCGTAGGCCGACGGGATGGCCTCGCTCCAGTGGCCGTTGTGCCAGGCGTTGAGCAGCGACGATTCATTGTCGATCTCGACCAGCGCGAGCGCCGGGTTGCGCCGCAGGCCGAGGCCGTCGATCAGTCCGCGCGCGTAGCCGATCTGCCGCGCGATCAGGCGCTCGTCGTAGACGTGGATCGGCGCGTCCAGCGGCGGCATGGTCATGCCGTCGTCCAGTGCCGGCAGGTCGTCGACGGCCGGCCGGAAGCGGTAGCCGACGTGCAGGTTCAGGTCGATATAGATGCCTTCGCTCGCCAGCGCATCGATCAGGTGGCGCAGGCGCGCGACGGCCACCGGATTGAAACTCGGATAGGGGCCGCTCGACAGGATGCTGAGCGGCGCCTCGCGCTCGTCGGAGGGCAGCGAATCGAGATGATGCAGGCGCACCGCATTGACGCCGAGCTTGCGCAAGCGCCTGGCCAGCGCCACCGCGCCCGCCGCATCGGGGAAATTGCCGCCGAAGGTCAGGTTGACGCCGAACAGCCGGACACGCCGGTCGTCGGCCGTGCCAGGCGCCAGGTCGGCGCCCACCTGGTAGAAGTGCCCGTCGCGCACGAACAGGCGGGAAGCGGCATCGAGCGGCGTGTTCAGCGCGGATTGATCCGGCGCGCCGCGCAGCGCATCCTCGTCGATCTCGAAGCGGAAGTAGCTGGCCTCGCGCGGCACCATGCCGCGCCAGGCGCGTTCGGCGATCTGGCCGGAAGCCGGCAGCATCAGCGAGGCCGCCAGGGCGAGCGGCAGCAGGAGCCGCGGCAGCAGGCCGCGCCGGGGGCGCGTCATCCCGCCGCGAGCCCGGGACGGCGCCGCGCTTGCGGCAAGGCCTTCCGGCTCGTCGCGAGCCTGGCACTGACCACCATCGCGGAGTAGAGGAAGATGATGTTCTGGAACGCGGTATTGGCGAGCAACTGCGTCTCGGAGAAATTGCTGATCAGGATCGATACGAACAGCGCCATATGCATGGCGGCGTCCTCGCTGTCGATGAAATACAGGCGGACCAGGCTGACGGCATGCCAGAGCAAGGCGCCCAGGAACAGGCCCAGGCCGACCAGGCCCAGCTCGTTGAGGACGTCCAGGTAGCCATTGTGCGCATGCGGCGGCATCCAGCCGAGTGCCTGCTCGACGTACTGGGCCGGCCCGCCCTCCCCCGTCCAGAACGCACCGTAGCCGCCGCCCAGCAACTGGTGCTTGCTGATCGACAGCCAGACCATGGCCCAGATCTGGTCGCGCCCGGTCAGGTCGCTGCTCTTGTTGAACAGCCCCGTCACCAGGCCGCGCACATCCTCGACCCCGGGCATGCGTCCGGCCACGACGAAGAAGAGCAGCAAGGCGTACATGACGAAGAGCCCGCCGCCGAGCAGCAGCATCGAGCCGGTGCGGCCGTCCGTCAGCTTGCGGCGCGTCGTCAGGTAGATCAGGAAGGAAATGCCGGTGATCAGCTGCGCGGTCGCGCTCTTGGCCATGGCCAGCATGAACAGGCTGAACAGCAGGCCGGCGGTCGTCGCGCGCACGTTCGCGTCCGGCGCCAGGCGCTCGCGCAGCCACAGCAGCGCGGCCACCGCGGCAACGCTGCCGAGCATGTTCTTCTGCCACATGATGCCGCGCCAGGCGCCGCCGAGCAGGTAGTCGACGCCGACCGCCGGCCACAGCACCGCGACCAAGGCCGAAACCGCCAGCAGGATGGTCAGCGTGCCCAGCGCCACGCGGAACAGCTGGCGCGGTTCGCTGAACGGCGGCGACAAGGCGAAACCGGTCAGCATCATGCCGGCGAACATCACCGCGCGCTTGAGCGTGAGGACGGGGAACGGCGACCAGAGCGCGGTCGCCGCGCAGTACAACAGCAACGCCACCAGGAACGGATTGATGCCGCGCAGCCGCGCCAGCGTGTCCTGCGGACGGCGCCAGGCCAGCCAGGCGCAGACCGCATAGATGGAGCCGAACTCGACCTGCCGGAGCGCCGAGCCGCCGGTGATGGTGTGATCCGCCGCCGGCCCGATCTCGCTCATCGACAGCGTATCCGGGACCAGCGCGCACACGAAGCTGAAGCCGATCAGCAGCCGCATCAGCCAGCGCTGGCGCACCTCCCAGCGCGCCGCCTCTTGCGACTGGGCAGCGCCGTCACCGGCAGCACCCGCCGTACCCGCCGCGCCATCCGGCCGGGCCGGCGAGGCGAATCGCGTCGGCTCGCTCGCCATGCCGCTCAGCGTCCGCGGCCCGCCGGCGGCCAGGGCAGCCAGCTGCGCAGCAAGCCACGCAGCCGCCCGGCCAGCCCGTCGGCGCGCGGCTCGGGCGGCGCGTACTCGTTGTAGACCGTGCCCAGCACCTTGACGTTGGCGCTCTCCAGCAGGCGCGCCGTCTCCTCCAGCTCCGACATCAGCGTGACATCCTTGCGCGCCACCAGCAGGCAGGCATCGACCTGCCGGGCGATCGACAGCGCATCGCCCGAGGTGTTCGCCGCCGGCGTCTTCACGATGAAGATCTCGAAGGCATCGACGTAGCTGTCCAGGATGCGCCGCAACGCGGCGTCGCGCAGCAGCTCGGCGGGATTCGGCGGCTGCGGCCCGGCGTCCAGGATGCCGAGCGCGGCAATGCCGGGAATGGTGCGATAGGCACCGGGCGGCTGGCGCCCGGCCAGCATGCTCGACAGCCCCGTCGGCTGCGCCGGCCCCATCATCTCGCGCTGCCCGCTGGCATGCAGGTCGGCATTCACGAGCAGGGCATTGCGGCCGATCTGCGCGAACGCCACCACCAGGCTCGATGCCAGGTAGGCACAGCCCGCCTCTGCGCTGGGGCTGACCAGCGCAAGCGAGAAATGCCGCTGCCCCTCCATCCCCATCGAGATCCGCGCGCGCAGCTGCCGGATGGCCTCGGCCTCCTGGCCGAACGGATCGGCGGCGATCGCCAGGGGCAGCTCGATCGGGCGGGTCAGCGTGGAGACTTCATACTGGTATTGCTCGGCGAGGACGGCCGACACCATCTGGTCGGAGACGAAGCCGAGCTGCACGGCGGCCTGGCCGAAGCGCAGGTTCCGCGCCGCCTGGAACTCGACCACGCGCTGGACCTGGGCCTGCGTCAACAGGCCGGCCCGCACGAAGCGATCCCCCATGCGCTCCATCGCCATGGGCGCGGCGGCGGCCATGTCTTGCTCGCCGCGCACCTGCTCGTCGCGCACTTGCTCGTCGTGCTCCTGCTCCTCGGGCGCCAGCTTCGCGGAAGTATCGTTCATGTCTTCGTGGCCACAGGGCGACCGATATGGCCGATCATGTTCAGGGCCGGGTTGCGCGACAGGTCTTGCGCGCAGCGCACCCGGCGCTTGCCCAGCTCCAGCAGCAGGGCCAGGCCGATCCCGCCGAGCACGCCGACCAGCATCCCGGCCAACAGGCTGCGGGTCACCTTCGGGCTCGACGGCTTGACCGGCGTGCCCGCCACGTGCAGCACGACCATGCGCGGCAGCGTCACGCTGCTGGCCATCAGCACACTGCCGTACTTCTGCAGGACGTCGTTGTACACCCGCTCGGCGCCATCGAGCTGCCGCTGGTAGGCGGCAATGCGGTCGCGCTCGCCCAACTGCTGCAGCACGTGCTTGCGCTGCGCCTCGATATCGCTGTCGAGTGCGGCCGCCTGGGCCTGGAGACGGGCGAGATCGTCGCGCTGCGCCGACAGCGCGGCCTGCGCCGCAACCGCCACACGCGACTGCAGGCGCTGCCGTTCCGCCAGCAGCCCGCGCACGGTCGGATGGTTCCGCCCCAGCGCGCCATCGACCGTGCCGATCTGCCGGTTGACCTGGGTCAGGCCCTCGCGCAGTTCGTTGAGCGAGGCCAGCGTTGCCAGTTGCGGCAAGTCCTCCGGACGGGTCCCGGCCGCCAGCAGCTTGCCGGTGGCCTCGTTGCGCGCGCGCGCATCGCGGATCTGCGCCTGCAGCGTCTGCTGCTCGCTCAGCATGTCGTGCAGGCGCCGCGTCGACTCCATATTGTCGGGCTGCTGGTCGATGTTGCCGGTCTGCTCCCGGTACTTGGTCAGGTCGGACTGGATCGTGTTGACTTCACGCCGCAACTGCTCGAGCTGGGCGTTGTATTGCTGGCTGACCGAGCGTGCCGACGACTGCGAAACCTCCTGGCTGAGCGCAAGGTAGGCATTGACGATCGCATTGGCGCCGTCGCGGGCCCGGGTCGGCGAGTCGCCGGCAAACGACACCTGCAGGATCCGGCTGCCATGGCCCCCCGTCACGGTCAGGTTCCTGGCCACGCTCTGCACCAGCAGGTCGCGCGCCTTGGCATCGTTGGTGCCATTGGCGCCATCGGACACCAGCAGCCCTTGTGTCTTGAGCATGCGCTCGATCACGGCAGGGCTCTGGATCATGTCGATCTGCGTCTGGATGTAGTTGTCATCCGACGTCGCCGACAGCGACGAGTACATGGTGCCGTCGAGCGGGTTGTTCGCCTTGAAATCGACGTAGACATCCGACGAGGCGGTCCACAGGCGCGGCCGCACGGCCAGCAGCAATGCGGTCGCCAGCAGGGTGGCCAGGGCCACGCCGACGATGACGCGACGGCGTGCGAAAAGAATCGCACCCAACTGGTTCGCATTGACCGACAAAAGACCCGCATCAGACGGTCTTGAATTCACCACGCAACACCCTCTCTGATATCGCCCAGCCGACGGGGGCAGATTTTAACCCAGGAGCACCGTCCGCCCGCGGCGGAATAGCGGGCGGCAAACCCCCGCAATATGCGCGGAACAGACGCTTGGTGAATGCGCACCGGAATACGCCACGATAGTCGTTGACAGTCCATTTTGCTATCCACCATCATACGGGCTGCCTGGCACACCAACTGCGCCAACTGCATATAGCACCAAGTACACCAACCGCACCAACTGCACCAACCGCACCAACCGCACCAACCGCAACAACTGTGTCATATGTGCCATGGCATTCCGTATTTGCCATATCGGCGCCATGTGCTATAGAAAGTTTATGACTCCCCCGCAGCAGCCCCCAGGGGATCCGAGCATCGGCTGATCAGACCAAGAAATCGCCATGTTTTTGCAACCGTGGCTGCCCAGTCACCATCTCCGATCGTTCCTGGTCCTGGCCGGCATGGTCAGCGCCCTGGTCAATGCCGCCTCCTTCGCGGTACTGCTCCTCTCTCAAGGCGTCGACGCCAATCTCGAACCGTACGCCCTGATCATGATCGCGCTGATCGCCCTCAGCGCCTTCGCGTCCTATGCCAGTTTCCCGCTGCTGATCAGCGCGCGCAGTGCATCGTGGATGCTGGGCCACGGCATCCTGCGCTGGTTCCGCGTGCCGCTGACGCTGTCCTTCGGCCTGGTCCTGATGGCCCACGGCGTCGGCAACTGGCTGGCCCATTCGCACAGCCTGCTGCTCACCTGGGGCTTCGTCGCCCTGGGGCTGCAGATCGCCAGCCTGATGCTCCTGCGCAAGGTTGCCGGCTACGTCAACAACCTGCCGGGCAGCCGGCGCCGGGCCGTCTTCCTGGGCAACATCGCCCCCGACGCCCGCGAACTGAACCTGCGGCTGCAGCGTTCGCCGATCCTCGGCATGCACGTGACGGGCTTCTATGCCGGAACACCCCCCTCGAGTGGGGAGTCGATCGATTCCCTGCCCTACCTGGGCAACTACGACGATGCCGTCCAGCATCTGATGGCGGGCCGCTTCGAGGCGGCCATCCTGACCCAGCACATCCATGACGACCGCACCGGCATCGCGCGCATCGTCGACCACCTCTACGACTCCACCGCCTCCATCTACCTGATGCCGATGCCGCAGTTCCTCGGGCCGGTCATGCCCAGGCTGACGGAAATCGCCGGCATCCCGCTGCTGACGGTCCACTCGAGCAAGATCCTGGGCCTGTCGCGGCTGCTCAAGCGCGCCATGGACGTGGTGGTCGCCGCCGCGGCGCTGCTCGTGCTGTGGCCGCTGCTGCTGGCCATCGCGTGCATCATCCGGCTGGACTCGCCGGGCCCGATCCTGTTCCGCCAGACCCGCTACGGCGAACGCGGCACCCCCATCACCATCCTCAAGTTCCGCTCGATGAAGGTCGAGGGCAGCGCAGCCACCGACGGCGTGCTGCGCCAGGCAACGATGCACGACGACCGCGTGACGCGGGTCGGCCGCATCCTGCGCCGCTCGTCGCTCGATGAATTGCCGCAGCTTTTCAACGTGCTGAGCGGCTCCATGAGCGTGGTGGGCCCGCGCCCGCACGCGGCCCAGCACAATGAGCTGTACCGCGCCCGGATCCCCGGCTACATGCTGCGCCACAGCGTCAAGCCGGGCATGACCGGCTGGGCGCAGATCCACGGGCTGCGCGGCGAAACCGATACGCTCGACAAGATGGAGCGCCGCATCGAGTTCGACCGCTACTACATCATGAACTGGTCGCTGCTGCTCGACCTGAAGATCCTGCTGCGCACGGTCCCGGCCGTGCTCGCGCAGGTGCGGGCGACGTATTGAGCGGCCGGCCGCGCAAGCGATCGGGCGGCCATGCCGAAGCCCTTCGGCATGGCACCGCCGGTCACGCCGCCCGTCAGCCCCGTCAGCAGAGCGTCAGCGCTGGATAGGCTTCACCGCAGAGGCTGGGCTTCAGCAGGCTGCGCACCGCCTGGTTGCCACGGCTGCCGAAGGTGTATTCGAAACCGAGCCGCACATAGCGCCGGTTGTAATCGTCGTAGGCATAGCTGCCCCGCTGCAGCGTGCTGACGAAATCGAGCATCCAGCGCATATTGTCCGTGGGCGACCACTGAAGCCGCGCGCCGTAGGCCGGCAGGCGAAGCTGGTCGGATCCGGAAATCGCCGCCGAACTGGTGTAGTCCTTCTGCAAGGCGTGCTGATAGAACAGGGACAGCGTCGTCTTGCTGGTCGCCTTCCAGGCCAGCCCGATCAAGCCCCCCGTCTGCGTCGAGTAAATCACCTGCGGCTGCGTATTGTTCGCATACGGCCGGCGCCAGAGGCGGATATCGAATTGCAGCTTGGGCGAGAAATCATATAAGGCGCGCACATTGAAGGTCACGAGCCGGGTATCGCGCGCCGACAGGTTCGCGTAGGTCCGCTGCAACAGGCTGGCGCGGGCGCCGATCCAGGTCTTGGGACTCACGTACCACTGCGCCCCGGAGAACCATTCGGTATCGCTGTAGGCATTGTCGATGATCGCGACCTGCTCATCGGAGCGCCAGGGATAGGCCGCATTGGTGCGGCGATACCCCAGTTCCACCGCCGAGCTGTCGGCACGGTCCGGATCCGCCGCATAGCGCGTGGAGACCTGCCAGCCGTTCTGGTTGCTGTTGTACAACTGGCGGCTGTAGGGCACGTCGTAACGCGCGGTGGCGTGGAACACCCGCAGGGCCGGCAAGGTCAACTCGTCGGTCACGCGCAGCCCGAGCTCCGCGCTGGCGTCCTGGTTCACCTGCATGTCGCGCGCGGGCCAGACCTGGTTCAGCGCGCCGTTGAGCTGGCTGAAGTAGCCGTAGTGAAGGTTGCCGGCCAGCAGCCGGCCCGCCCGCCAGTAGAAGGTGGAGTTAACGAAGGCAGGCTGGTGGTCGAGCTGCCGGCTGCTGCTGTAGCGCACATCGGAAGCACTGGCGGCCAGGTCCAGGCGCGTTTCCGGCGAGGCGAGCGGCCAGCTCAGGCCCAGTCCCAGCGTATTGGCCACCACCGCGGCCCCATGGATATCGCCGGCCATCGACTCGGGCAGGCCGCCCGGGTTGCCCTGATACTGGACCGAGCTGCCGAGCTGGATCGCGTACTCCGGCGGTACGCCCCAGCCCGACAAGGGGGAAGACATCAGCGCCACCAGTGCAGCCTGCGCCCAGCGTCGCGATCCAGTGCCCCTCATGCCTCCCCATGGCGCATCCGCGCACGCCACTCTCGCCAGCACAGGCGCAGGAACTTGGGATCGTCGACCAGATAGCGGCGCCACAGCCGCCGCGGATTGTTGACCAGCCGCCACAGCCACTCCAGCCCGGCGGACTGCATCCACTGCGGTGCGCGCCGCTGCATGCCGATGGCGAACTCCATCGCCGCGCCGACGCAAAGCACGATGCCGCCGGGCAGCTGGCTGGCGTAGTGCAGGGCCCACTGCTCCTGCTTCGGCATGCCCACGCACAGGAACACGATGTCGGGCGCCCGCTCGCGCGCGAGCCGGGCAAAGGACTCGCCCTCCGGACCGGTGGGATCGAACTGCATCGAGGGGCTGACGATCTCGATGTCGAGCCCCGCATAGGTATGGGAAAAACTCTCCAGCAGCTGGGGTTCGGACCCCGGCTGGCCGCCGAGCAGCAGGATCTTCAGGTGGCGCTGCTGCGCCTCGCGGCACAAGGCGTCGAACAGATCGGCGCCCGTCACGCGCTCGGGCAGCGGGCGTCCCAGCAGGCGGCTCGCCCACACCACCGGCATGCCGTCGGCGAAGATGAAATCGGCCTGGCTGTAGCGCTCACGGAATTCGGGCGCGCCGTCCAGCCGGACCAGGTGATCGACATTGGGCGTCACCACCACGCGCGCGGCGCCGCCGCGCTGCATGGCAGCCGTCACGAGCTGCTCCACCGCCTGGTCGAACGATGCCGCATCGACCGCGAGGCCGAACAGGCGGACCTTGACCTGCTCGAGCAGTGAATCTACCTGCGACACGGTACGATTCCCGGGCGACTGAGAACCCATCACATAGCCTCCGTGGCAAAAGGTTGGAGTCCGGCGACGCTTCCATCCGCGGATCCCCGGCCGGCGGCGGCGCCCTGATAAGATGGCGCCCGCATGGCCGAGAAACCGCATGACTGAAACACCTCGTCGACTTAGCTCTCGGACTTGGCCCTCGTCGACCTGGCTGTCGTAAAGTACCTTTGTACTTTAGTACCTTTGCCGATTCTCGTACTTTCGCCGACTATCGTTTTTTCGTTAACTTTGCTTGCTCAGCTTCGTTAACTCACTTACGTTGGCTTACGCATACGCGGCAACTCACAAAGGATGGAACATACCGTGTCGGCATTTGGATGGCAACTCAAAATTTCGCTGCTTGTTGCGGCGGCGTCGGTGGCGGCACTGATCGCCGGCACTGCAGGCGCGCAAGGCCTCCCGGCGACCGATATCAACCAGGCGATCACCACCCCGGGACCGCTGCCTGACTCGTCCGGCAGCATCGCCAGCGTCGGGCCGGGCGACACGCTGGCCATTTCCATCATGGGCCCGGGCGGCGCCAACGCCAATGTGACGGTCGATGCCGACGGCAAGATCGTCGTGCCCTTCGTCGGCACCATGCAGGCGGCCGGCAAGACACCTGCGGCGATCGGGCAACAGATCGCCGACGCCTTGCGCACCCGCGGCTACCTGGAACACGCGCAGGTCGCCGTCGAAGTGCTCGCGGTACGCAGCCGCGTGGTGTCCATCCTCGGCAGCGTCGCGCGCCCGGGCCGCTACGCGCTCACCAATCACCTGAGCCTGCTCGAACTGCTGGCACTGGCGGGCGGCTCGACCGCCGATGCGGGCAACACCGCCGTGCTGATCCGCCGCGTCGACGACAAGCAGGAGCGCATCCCGCTCTACCTCGACAACAGCCAGCACCCCAGCCGGGACATCCAGGACACCGACCTGAAGGCGAACGACATCGTGTTCGTGCCGAAGGTGCAGAAGTTCTACGTCTACGGCGAAGTCGGCAAGCCGGGAGCCTATCCGGTCGAAGACCGCCTGAACGTGATGCGGGCCATCGCCATCGCCGGCGGCCTCACGCCGCGCAGCTCCGACCGCCGCATCCAGCTGGAACACATGGACGAAGCCACCGGCAAGCTTGGCAGCGAGCAAGCCAACCTCACCGATCCCGTGCGTCCCGGCGACGTCGTGCGCGTCGGCGAACGGATCTTCTGATTCCGACGCAGCAAGCCGTGAACCGCCGAGCCACGCGCGCACAGCCCGCCACATGATCGAAGACGCCAACCACATTCCCGCCGGCTCGCTGCTCAAGGCAGACGTCTGCATCGTCGGGGCCGGTGCCGCCGGCATCACCCTCGCGCTGGCCCTGCGCGACAGCGGCCTCGATATCGTGCTGCTCGAAAGCGGCGGCGACAGCGACGATGCCGCCACCCAGCAGCTCTACGCCGGCAGCGTGGCCGATGCGCGCCTGCATCCGCCGGCCGACCACTACCGCGTGCGCCGCTTCGGCGGCTCGACCACGCTGTGGGGCGGACGCTGCATGCCGCTCGACGCCATCGACTTCGAAGCGCGCGACTACATCGCGCACAGCGGCTGGCCCATCGCCCTGAGCGATCTGCTGCCCTATTACCCGCGCGCCAACCAGCTGTGCGAGGCCGGCGATTTCGCCTACAGCGCCGCGGCCGTGCCCGGCATGCGCCCGATGATCGAAGGGTTCGACAGCGGACTGTTCTCCACCGACGCGCTGGAACGCTTCAGCTGCCCGACCGATTTCGGCCAGCGCTACCGGCACCGCCTCGCCACCGCCGCGCTGCGCGTGATCCAGCACGCGAACCTGCGCGCGCTGCCCCTCGACGGCAGCGGGCAACGGGTCGGCCCGGCCCAGGTGCGCACCCTGGCAGGCAATCATTTCACCGTCGATGCGCGCGCCTTCGTGCTCGCCACCGGCGGGCTGGAAGTGCCGCGCCTGCTGCTGGCCAATCCCGGGCGCAGCGGCCGCGGACTGGGCAACGCGCACGACGTGGTCGGCCGCTACTACATGTCCCACCTGGCCGGCACCATCGGCACGGTCGACCTGTCGGCCGCGCGCTCGGTCTGGCATGGCTACGAGGTCTCCGACGAGGGCATCTACTGCCGCCGCCGGCTGGCCCTGCTGCCGCAGGCGCAGCGCGCGCTGCACGCCGGCAATTTCATCGCGCGCCTGCATCACCCGCGCATCCCGGACCCCGGCCACGGCAATGGCGCGCTGTCCCTGCTCTACCTCGCCCGGCCGTTCATCCCGCGCGAATACGCCAAGCGGCTGGACGCCGACGAGCCGATGTCGGCCGGCGCGGCGCTCGGCCACCTGCGCAACGTCATCGTCGGCGCGCCCGCCACCGCGCGCTTTCTCGCGCACTGGATCCGGCGCCGCAACCTGGCGGCGCGCAAGTTCCCGTCGATCATCATCCGCCCGGACAACCTGCGCTTCAGCCTGGATTTCCATGCCGAGCAGGAGCCCAACCCGGACAGCCGGGTGAGGCTCGGCACGGACACCGATGCCCTCGGCATGCCGCGCCTGCATATCGACTGGCGCTACAGCCAGCAGGACACCGACACCGTCAGCCGCTCGCTCGCGGCGCTCGCGCGGGAACTGCGCGCCAGCGGCGCCGGCACCTTCGACTACGACCCGCAGCAGGTCGAGGCGGAGATGACCCGCTATGGCGCCTACGGCGGCCATCACATCGGCACCGCCCGCATGGGCGTCGATGCCCGCACCAGCGTGGTCGACCCCGACTGCCGCGTGCATGAAGCCGGCAATCTCTACATTGCCGGCGCCGCGGTGTTCCCCACCTCCGGGCAGGCCAATCCCACCCTGACCATCGTCGCACTGGCGCTGCGCCTGGCCGATCACCTGCGCAAGACCTATGCGCGGACGCCAGAGGCGGCCAGCGGCATCACCACCCGGCGAGCACAAGAGGAAGACGTGGCATGACGATCCGTGTACTGGTACTCGGCGCAACGGGTTTCCTCGGCCGGCGGCTGGTCGGCGCGCTGGCCGCGAGCGACTGGGCGCAACCGCTTGCCGCCTCGCGCGGCGCAGGCCGGGCCGGCCTGCCGGGCGCGCTGGCGCTCGATGCGACCGACGCCGCCGCCCTGGGCACGGCCCTGCAACAGGTCGACGCGGTCATCAATGCCGTCGCCGGGCAGCCGGCCACCATCGCCGCCAGCGCGCAAGCCTTGCGCAGCGCGCTGGACCGGCGCGGCCAGCCCGCCCTGCCGCTGGTCCATTTCAGCTCGATGGCCGTCTACGGTTCCGCCGCGGGCACCATCGACGAATCCTGCCCGTTCGGCAGCGATACCAGCCCCTATGGCCAGGCCAAGGTGGCCGCCGAGCAACGGCTCGGCGACTACGCCGGCTGCGTCACGCTGCGCCCCGGCTGTATCTACGGCGGCGGCAGCCCGCAATGGTCGACACGCATCGCGCAACTGCTGCGCGCCCATCGCATCGGCGACCTCGGCGCTGCCGGCGACGGCTGCAGCAACCTGGTGCACGTCGACGACGTGGTCCAGGCCACGCTGGCCGCGCTGCGCCTGCCGGCGGCGGCCGGGCAGGCCTACAACCTGGCGATGGCGCAGGCGCCGAGCTGGAACGAGTACTTCATCGCCTATGCGCGGGCGCTGCGCGCCACGCCGGTGCAGCGCATCGGCGCGCGCCGGCTGGCACTGGAAACGCGCCTGCTCGCGCCGGCGCTGAAGATCGCGGAAATCGCCGGCCGCAGGATCGGCCTGCGCACGCCGCCCCCGGTGCCGCCATCGCTGGCGCGCCTGTGGCAGGACAGCCCCCGGCTCGACTCCACGCGCGCGCAGCGCACCTTCGCACTGCGCTGGACACCGCTGCAGGCCGCCCTGGACAGGGAAGCCAGCACCTGAACCACGCCGCCGCAGCGCCCACGCACCCGAACGCCAAAGAGACCCCGGGGAACCCAGCATGACCTACCGCTACCGGACCGCCGCCCAGATCAGCACCTACCCGCTGGACTATCCGCATGCCGCGCACCTGCTCGCGCACCAGATCCGCGTCTGGGCGCCGATGGTCGAGCGTGTCGTGGTCACGATCGACACCTACCGCAGCCGCTCGGGCCGCTACCGCGGCAATCGCTATGACGAGAACCTGCGCGCCCTGCGCGAACTCGCGCTGAGCCTGCGCGGGGCGGGCCGGCAGGTGGACGTGATCGAGGTCGACTACAGCCCCGAGGCGCGGCGCGAGGTGGCGCGCGCCTTCTTCGGCCAGGACGACATGCCCGCCAAGGCCTGGGACGGCGGTCCGTTCTATGCCTACTTCTACGGCCTGCACCATGCCGAGGCGCGCTATGTCGCCCACTTCGACGGCGACATGCTGTTCGGCGGCGGCAGCCGGACCTGGATGGACGATGCGATCCGCTGCATGGAAGCGGATCCCGACGTGCTGCTCACCGGCCCGTTTCCCGGGCCGCCCCGCCCCGACTTCGCCGTCTTCGGCCATGGCGACACCCCGCCCCGGCGCGAACAGGTCGCGGGCAACGCGGCCTATCGCTTCCAGTTCGTCAGCACCCGGATCTTCATGATGGACATGGCACGCCTGCGCGAGCGCGTGGGCACGCTGCCGCTGTACCGGCCGAACGCGCGGAGCCGCCTCAAGTCCATCCTGCTGGGCAACCCGCCGGACGTCATCGAGGCGGAACGCCTGCTCGGCAGGATCCTGCGCGAGCGCGGCCTGTACCGCGTCGACATGCTGGGCGCGGCGCCAGGGCTCTGGTCACTGCACCCGCCGTATCGCGGCCCCAACTTCTATGGCGGACTGCCCCGCCTGGTCGAGGCGGTCGAGAGCGGCCACGTGCCCGCCGAGCAGCGTGGCCACTACGATGTGCACGACAGCCTGGTCGACTGGTCTTCCGAGCGCCTGCGCACACGCCGCCACAAGCGCCTGCTGCGCCTGCTCAAGGACCGGCTGGGCGGGTTCGCGTGACAGGCCGCAGGCGCCGGCTCAAGATCCGCGTGAGCGGCTGCTCGAGCCCCCGGTAGCAGATCAGCGCGGCCACGATCACCGCCGCCAGCGCCAGGGCCGAATAGGCCAGCTGCGCGCCGAGCCCGTTCACCCAGCCACCGCGGCGCCAGAGCTGCACCGTGGCCGACAGCACCATGGGATGCAGCAGGTAGAGCGAGTAGGACGCATCGCCGAGCCGCTGCAGCCACGGCCACTGCGGCACGGCGCGCGCGCGTTCCAGCGCCAGCGCGCCAGCCAGGATGGCGGCGGCCGGCAGCCCCATGGTGAGCAGGCGCGACATGCCGAGACCACCGCACACCGCCAGCGCCACACCGCCGCCCGCGAGCAGGCACCAGCCGGCGGCACGTCCGGGATTCAGGCGGCCGTGCGCGTAGGCACAGCCGAGCGCCATGCCGAGCACGAACTCCAGCACGATATCCGAGGTGTAGAACAGCCAGATGCCGCCGGCCTTCCCGGTCCAGGCCTGCCACAGCACCGGCGCGCCCAGTGCCAGCGCGCTGGCCGCCAGGCGCCAGCCCTCGCGCCAGCGCAGGGTCAGGCCGAACAGCAGGTAGAAGAACATCTCGTAGTTCAAGGTCCAGCCCGGAATCACCACGGGTTCGATCTGGCCGGTGCCGGCATTCACCGAAGGCAGGAACAGGAACGAGGCCACCGTGTGCCAGCCGTCGTAGCGCGAACTCTGGACCGCCTGCGGGGCAACCAGCATGATGGTCACGGTCAAGACCGTCAGCAGCCAGTAGAGCGGCACGATCCTGACGATGCGGCGCACGTAGAAATCGGTGGGAGTGGTCGGCCGGGCCGCCGTCGTGGTCCACATGATGAAGCCGCTGATCACGAAGAACACGTCCACGCCGCCGGCAAGCCATCCCGGCCACGCGCCCTGGTAACCCAGGCGCTGCCATTGCACGCCCAGGTGCAGCAGCACCACCATCAGCGCGGCGATCGCGCGCAGGTACTGGATCGACACCATGGCCTTGTCCGCGCGCGCGGCCTCCTTGGCCGCCACGCCCGCCGCCGTACCGGCTGCCGCACTCATCGTCCGCCTCCATCACGCACGTCGGCACCTGCGTTGGCACGCGCATCGGCACGTACCTCGCGCCAGGCCAGCACGCCGACCGCCACGCAGCAACCGACCTCACCCACCAGGATGCCGATCACCGCGCCCATCGGGCCCAGCCGCAGCATGCCGAGATAGCTGCACGCCAGGGACAGGACCGCGCAGACCAGCGTGGTCATGGTCAGCAGCCGGAAGCGCTGGCGCAGCACCACCACCAGCGTGGGCGGCTCGCGCATCACCATCAGCAGGAACAGCACGCTCCACAGCAGCAGCAGCATGTCGCGCTGGGGGAAGTCCTTGTGCATCAGGCTCAGGAAGATCCAGTCGCGCATCAGCCAGGCCAGGCCGGCATAGACAACCGTCAGCGCCCCGATGCCGGCGGAGAACGCCAGCAGGCGGCGCAGGGTCCGGCGCGCGCCGTGCTCGTACAGCCAGGAAGAAGCCAGCGGCGTGAGCTGGCGCTGCACCCCGGCGGACAGCAGGTTGACCGGCATCATGATCAGGCGCGAGGCGCCCAGCGCGGCCACCGCGGCCAGGTCCAGCGTCGCCGCGGCCACCATGTTGTAGCCCTGGTTGAAGCACCAGTAGATGACACCGCCCGACGCGGCCCAGAAACCGACGCGCGCGATCTCGTACAGGCGCCCGCCGCGGCTCGACCAATCGATCTCGTCGCCGAGATGGGCACCCAGGCCACGCCCGCTCAGGATAGCGCCGACCGTCGACGCCACCAGCACGATGGCGGCCGCGAACGGCGAGTGGATGGCCAGCCAGCATCCCGCCAGCAGCACCGCCACATAGCAGGTATCGGCCAGCAGCACGGCGTGCGGCCGGTGATACATCATCAGCACGCCGCGGAAATACTCGCGGTACAGCGCCGCCAGCACGAAGGGGATCGCCACGAACAGCAGGATCGGCTGTTCGAGCCGGCCCCAGGCCCACAGCCCGCCCGCCACCAGCAGCGCCAGCAGGCCGGCGGCGATGCCCAGGCGGCGCTGGTCGCGCCACAAGCTGCCCAGCCATTGGCGCCGCTCAACCTCCGACAGCCCCGGCAGCCGGATCACCAGCGGCGTACCGATGAAGGTGCCCTGCAGCGTCGTCAGCAGCATCATCGTGTTGAAGGCGAGGATGTAGTAGCCGTACTGCACCTCGGACGCATAGCGGATCAGGCTCAGCCCCGCGGCGAAGTTGGCCGCCGACAGCAGCGCCTGGTCGACCACCGAACTGCCGAACAGCTTGGCCAGCGGCAGCGCCGGCAAACGCGCGGTGCTCATCGGGACTCCCGGTCGGTCTTGATCCAGCGGGCATTGCCGCGATGCCTGAGCAGCGCCCACAGCTTCCAGAGAATGAAGGCCGGCGCGCGCAGCAGGTCCCACAGCGCACGCGCGCCCAGGCCCGACAACTGCCAGCCGCGCAGCACATGCAGCGTCAGCACGGCCAGCAGCGCGACGGCCAGCACGCTCCAGCGATAGAAGCCGGCACCCGGCAGCCAGAGCTGGACGGCCACGCTGGCGCCCAGCAGCAGCACGATCTGCAGGCCGATATAGCCGAGCGGCAGGGTCAGCAGATCGAAGGCCAGTTCGAGGGAGATCCAGCTGCGGCGGCGCAAGGCATCGGCGAGCAGGCGTCCGGTATAGGCACGGACCACGGCCAGGCGGCCGCCCTCCCAGCGCTGGCGCTGGGTCGTCGCGGCACGGCCGCCGCTGATCAGCTCCGCATCCGCGCTGGCCTCGTCCACATAGCCCACGCGCACGCCCGCCAGGCCCAGCAGGATCCCGTACTCGAGATCCTCGACCAGCGAATACACCTGGAACGGATGCCGGCGCAGCAGCGCGTGCGTCAGGCACATGCCGTTGCCGCGCAAGCCGCAGGAGGCGCGCAGGCGCTCGCGCGCGCGCGAGCGGACATCGTGGAAGGCGGCGTAGGCAATCGTGATCAGGCGCGTGCGGACCGAATCGTCGGGATTGAGCACGCCATAACGTACCTGCAGCGCTTCGGCCCCGGCCTCGATGCGCGCCGCGCAGGCCGCCAGCAGATTGGGCGTCACGACGGTGTCGGCATCGACCACCACCACCGCATCCGCCACGCCATCCGCGGCGCTGCGCGCAATACCGAACTCCAGCGCATAACCCTTGCCGCGCCGCACGTCATCGCTGCGCTCGATCACCCACGCGCCGGCATCGCGGGCCAGCTGCGCGGTGGTGTCGGTGCAGTTGTCGGCGATCACCATCACGCGGAAGCCTTCGCGCGGCCAATCCAGCGCGACCAGGCTGCGTACCGTGCGCTCGATCACGGCCGCCTCGTCATGCGCGGGCACCAGGACATCGAAGCGCAGGCTGCGCCGGCGCGGCTGCGGGCGCGCGAGCCGGGCCGACAGCAGGGTCAGCGTGCCCAGGTAGACCGTCGCCAGCGTCACCGGCAGGGCAAGGCATGCGAGCAGGGCATGGAGCAACAGCGGGACCAGGAGCGTCAGCGTCATGGGGAACGGTTCAAAAGGGAGTCGGGCACCGACGGGCTACGCACATGCGCACGCATACACCGCTACGCATACTCACGATAGTGCCAACCGCCCAGCACCGACAGCTTGCCCACGTTGGCGCTGCAGCGCGCGAGCCAGTAGACAGCATGATGGCGGCCGAAGGGCAGCGTGAGCAAGGCCAAACCCGCGGAGAGGGCGGCCTGCGCGCCGGCGCGGGCATAGAACAGCAGGCTGCGCAAGGCACCCGGCCGGCCGCCCAGCTTGCCGGCGCGGAAGTGCCGGGCGAAATCCTGGCCGCCGCGCATGGCGCGCTTCAGGATCCAATCCACCTGCATGCGCGCGTCGGCCACCGGTTCGGTCACCGCCGCCTCCTCCGACCAGACGATGCGTGCGCCACCATTGACCAGGCGCATCAGCATATCGCCGTCTTCCCCGCCGGTCAGGCCGAACGCCGGGTCGAAGACCGGGTCGATGCGCTTCAGCCAGGCGGCCGCCAGCAGCGCATTGCCGATGCGCATCACGTTGTGCGGCACGATGGTGCCGCTCGCCATATGCGGATCGTCGTAGAGCTTGCCGCGCCGCACCCAGGCCGGCGCGTGCGGCGGCAGCTCGGGCACCACCGGCGCCAGGATGCCGTCGGCCTGGTACTGGTCGCGCGCCGCCTCCAGCGCCTCGAGCCAGCGCGGCGGGGCACGTTCATCGTCGTCGATGAAGGCAAGCCAGGCGCCATCGGCCAGGGCGACGGCGCAATTGCGCGTGAGGGAGATATTCTTCTGGGGCTGGATCTGATAGACCCAGGCAACTTCGGGCCAGCGGCGCTGCCAGGCCGCCACCACGTCGGCGGCGCTGCCGAGCGGATCGTTGTCCACCACCACGATCTGCTGCGGCGCATGCGTCTGGGCGGCCAGATCCCCGAGCAGGGCATCGAGCAAGGCAGCGCGCCGATAGGTAGCGATGCACACGCTCAACCGTGGCCGGTCCATCATCGCAAGCCCTCCATAACTGTGCCCCGCGCCCGTGTTCCCCGAGCCCGCTTCCTGCGGTCTCCCGCGTGGAACCATCCGCCCCGTGCGTCGAATCCGCGTAATGTAGCATGGCGCCTGCGCCGGCAGCGCATACCAGGCCTCGCCCCAGGGGATGGGAAATGCGCCACTGCCAGGAGGCGCCTCGTGCCAGCGGGCGGCCCGGAGACACGGCGGCGCCGCGATACCGCTGTACGGAAGCGGCGCACAAAAAAACAGTGCCCGCATCACTGCGGGCACAAGGAAAGTGTCCAAGCACGCGCAGCCGCCAGGCCGCGCACTATGTCTAACGGCAAAACCGGAACAGACTTGAGGACCGTGCCGGGCCAGCCGGCGAGTGCCGCCACGGCCGCACGGCCGGCGCACCGCCAGCCAGCACACGCGCCTTCCGCCCTCGCCCCCCCTACTTCGCGGCATTTCCGCGCGCGACACCGATGCACTACACTCGATTCACTGTGCCGCGCGGCAAGCGCCGCCCGTCCGTCGCCATGGCGGACCCGACTCTGTGGAGGGCCAGATGAAGCACGCACCGGTAATCCTGGGCATGTTGTGCATGGCAGCCGGACTGGCGTACGCGGACGACTCCGCGCACGCCATCGATGGCGCGATCGCCGAGGCCATCGTACGCGGCGGCGCGGGCTACGCCCCGCACCCGCCGAGCGCGCCGGAGACCTCGCCTGCCGCGCTGCGCGAGCCGCCTCCCCTCTCCGATGCCACCTGCGAAAGCCTGCGCGCCCGGCTCGCCCACGGCAGCGCCGCCGCGCCGCATGGCACGGGCCATTCGCTGGTGATGCCGGACGGCCGGTCGCTCACCGACGCAGCCAGCCGGCAGGAACGCGAGGAACTCGAGCATACGGTGCAGGCGCGCTGCCGCTCTTGATCCCTGGTCCTTGATCCTCGGCCCTTGATCCGCGCAGGCGGAGTCCTGCACCACGATCCTGCGCCGCGTACCGCGCGGCTTATTGCTCGGCTTGTTGCTCGGCTTGTTGCTCCGCTCTTATTGCGCCGCCCTGATTGCGCGGCGCATCGCGCGCCAGCCCTGCACCGGCCCTGACGTGCGCCGTGCAGTCAAGGCACGGACTGCGCGGACGCGGACGTCCTGCTTCCCGTCCCGCCCGGCACGGCACCAGCCCCCAGGCTCGCCTGCGTAGCGCGCCCTGCCCGCCGGTGGTGCGACAGCGCCAACCGCTTGGCAGGATTGCCCTCGATCCTTCCACCTGCCCCTACGATGCTGCGGGAGCTGGCATCCACACGCCATAATCTGCCAACTTGAGTGTTATAATTTTTATAACAGATTTATCGAAATTTAAGCATGCACTCCATCCATGCGCGGTCCGTGGACACGATGCGATGGAGGCGACATCGGGAAGAACAAAAAGGCCAGGTGCCAGCCCCAAGGCGATGCGGGCAGGAAGGCCAAGGAGAATGGTGTGACGAAGGAAGATCTGGAGGCGTATTTCGCCTCATTCGTTGGCATGACCGGCAACACCGCAGCCGCGGTCTGGTTCTGCGAGGAATCCCCCCACAACCTGCCGCCGGCTTTCGTGCCGCCGTACCGCGCGCCGCAGCATCCGCAGGCATGGAATGCGGCCTTCCTCAGGGAGAACCGCGAGCGGCTGCCGCAATGGCAGAACCACCAGAAAATCGCGCGCATCCTGGCGGCGGCCACCGAGGTGGTGCGCGAGCTTCCCACCGGCGCCATCGATCCCGTCGACTACTTCTTCCGCGATCTCTACGCCGAGCAAGGCAACGCATTCTGCCTCAGCCTGTTCCCGCTGCCGGCCCGCGGCAACCACAAGGCACTGTGGGACGCCTACCAGCAGTGCGTCCCGCTCTCGCCGCGCCAGCGCTACCGGGACCTGTGCAGCCAAGGCGCCCGCTTCCGCTTCATCGCGGCCCTGCGCCGGCGGATGCGCCCCAAGCTGGTGGTCTGCACCGGCTCGCGCGTGCCGGAGCTGTTCCTGCAGGCGTTCGGCTTCCACGGCGTCAGCGGTGAAGATGCGGTCATCCAGCCGGCCGACCAGGCCCGATCGCTGCGCGTGTACCGCCATGAAGGCACCACGCTGGTGCTGGCGCCGCCGCTGGCCGGCGTCAGCGGCCTGAGCTCGAACGTCCTGCTCGAAGCCCTGGGCCGCTACCTGGCACGTTCGCTCGACGCAACGGACCTGGACCTGTCCACCGAACCGGCCCTCCAGCCGTTAGACGACTATGCGCTGCTGCTCAAGGCGGCCTGAGTCCTGCCTGGCCGCCAGTCGAGGCGACATGCCCGGCGTCACAACAGGCGACCGCGCGGCGCCGGCACGCTGACGAAGCCGCCCGAGGCGATGCCCTCGCGCGGGCGCATCAGTGCATCAGCAGCACGCCTCTGAACCTTACGCACGATGACGTAGAATGCGGCCCGCCCGCGCAAGTCGACTGGCCAGCCACCTTCCTGCATGCAGGCAATGCAGCCCGGATGCAGGCCAAGCGCACGCAGCGGATTGCCGTGTCGGTGGCCGATAAGGACGACGACATCTTGACCCGACCAGCAGACATCTACCTCCGCTTCCTCCAGCTCGCCGACACGCTGCGCAGCCTGCCCTCGCTGCCGGCGCTGGATCCGCTGGAGGAACGCATCCTCTCGCAGGTCGCGCGCGCGCAGCAGCAGCGCACGCGCCTGTCCGTGCGCGACATCATGGCCACGGCGGGACTGGGCTCGCCGGCCACCGTGCATACACGGCTGAAGTCGATGCGGCACAAAGGCTGGGTGACCCTGAGCGATACGGAAGATGCGCGACGCAAGCAGGTCGAGCTGACACAGGACGCGCTGCGCTATTTCGACAAGCTGTCCGATTGCCTGGTGGCGGCGGCCGGCACCGGCACGCCGTGAGCGCCGGCGCCCCGAGCGGGGAACGCGGCTGCCAAGGCAGCCGCTACCGAAGAAGCCACTGAAGGGGCCGCAGGATAGGCCACAGAAGAGGCCGCCCACCCCGACGGAGGAATGCCAGACAGGCGCGGACGGTGTGCGAGCTCGCTCGAGCCCGCACACCGTCCGCGCCCCACCCCTGCACCCGGCAGCGCCCGGCGGCGCCGCGCCGGCTCAGGCCACGGCCAGCGGAAGGGCGCGCGCCGCGCTGTGGCCGTGCGATGCGGTCCTGACCACCAGCCGATCGAGCGCCGTGGTGCCGGAGGCGGCAGCGGCGTCCAGGGTCACGCCCCGGCAGGCCGGGAAGTCCTCCGCACGCATCCACTGCGACAGCATGGTGCCCAGCGCGTCGAGCAGCACATCGGAACTCAGGCCATTGGCGCCGCCGAAGGACGGCGTCAGCACCAGTGCCGTCCCCTCGTGCTGGTAGACCTGCAATCGCCACGGCCTGTCGGCCGGCTGCAGGATGGCCTCCTGCGGCAGGATGCCCCAGAAGCCGAAGGCGCGCAGGTAATCGCGCTGGTAGCGCTCACCCAGGCAGAGCAGCACGCGCGGCTGGTACTTGCGGCGCAGCGCGCCCAGGAAGCGGAAACGTCCGCCCTCGCGGCACAGGCGCACGTATGCCGCCTTGGAACGCAACTCCGGCTGCTCGCCGAAGGTCCTGGTCCAGGGCTGCGCGGCGTCCGGCCGATCCGGCAAGGGATAGAGATTCAGCTTGAAATCCCAGCCATGCGGCGCATAAAGATGGCGCGCGAAATACTCCTGCGCGTCGATCGGGCTGCGCCCCGGTGGCAACGTCGACGCCCGTGCCGCCGCCATGACGCGCGCGATACGGTAATGCGTCTGCCAGCGCGACATCGTCCGCGCGTGACGCTGTCGGAATTCCGCGTCCCACGCCGGCGCTGTCAGGCGCGACTGGAAGGTATCCGCCAATGGCATACCGGTGGACAGGGGCGCGCCATCGCACACCCATAGGGCAGCCTCTGGGTTACCACCTTCCATCCCCGTGAATGATGCAAATGCGCTGTCTAGCTCCGCACGGCTAAACACCGGAAATTGATTTTGCTGCATGCGACCCAACCTTTGCATGACCCTCATTCGAGCGCTGTCGGCCAGCGTCCCGTAGCCTCTTTTCTCTTTTATGCAGTTCCCAACTTCTTGTGGACCGCGGCCTCTTCTACAGCAGCTTTACCTGGTGTCCTGAATCCCGAATCCGTTGACACAATCCGCCCCGAGTCCGTCGATCGGGCCATGCGATGCATCGTCACGATGCGCTCGCAAGGCTCCAGCCTTGCTGCGCTTCGTTCCCAGCCTCGCACGTCCTCTCGACAGACCAAGTGCTTCAACGAATGCAAGAATCAGGACACCAGCCCCGCGCTGCTGCGTCGGACCGCTGGTCCCGAGCTTGACTTTCGCTCCCCCTGACTTCATTTCGACTTTGTCCCGCCTTTGTCCAGGCTGTGTTCTGACGCGGTCGACATGCTGCCGGGCTTTTCCTTCCACCTTCCTGCTTGTTGCTGCTTGTTGTCTCCACCTGGCGCGCCGGTCATCGCCGGCTCTCCCACGCGCGGGTACTCCCTCGCACTCGCGCTTGCCGCCCCTCCCTCCTCCTTGTCCTTTCATCCCGGCGCGCGGCCTTGCCGCCGCCGGGATCGGCGCCTGTCATCGTCGGGCGGCATGGCCGCGAGCCCCTGCATGATTGCGCAAGTGCTCCGCAGGCACCATAGCCCGCTTGGACTACCCGGCACGGCGACCAGCCCGACCAAGCTGACAAACCCAGCTGACCTGATCGACCTGCTCGACCAATCAACCCGGCTGGTCCGACGCGCCCGGCTCCGCGAAATACGCCTTCACATACGCATGCACACCGTCATCCGCCAGCACCTGCTCTGCGGTCAGCCAGCGATAGGCGCCATGCTGCGCCAGCGGCAGCGCGGCATCCCCGCCCGGCCAGCGCAAGGCATAGGCCAGCACCACGTAATGCGTCGGATTACCGGCCTCGCCGGCAAAGTTAATGTCGTAGAAGTGCTCGTAGACGCCGCGGAATTCCAACTCCTGCGCCGGCACCGCGTCCGGTGCCAGGCCCAGTTCCTCCTGCAGCAGGCGCCGCAGCGCCTCCAGCCTACGCTCGCCCTTGCGGATGCGTCCGCCCGGCACGAACCAGCTGCCCTGGGCCGGCGGATTGCTGCGGCGGCCCAGCAGGAAGCGGCCCAGATGGTCCTCGACCAGCAGGTCGATGGAAACCAGCGGCAGGGCCGCCACGGCCTGGCGGAACACCTCGGCCGCGAGCCACGGTTCGTTCTTGTTCTTGTTCATGACATCCGATACCTTCGCTTGGCACCTTTCGCCTTGGCACCTTTCGCCTTGGCACCTTTCGCCTTGGCAACCTACGCGCGGCCGCCCCGCGCATGCCCCACGTATCCCCGGCACGGCGCGCCGATCCTGTCTTGAATTTATGACATTGCTGGCATTGTTGCCACGGCTCGCACATTGCGCAGCCCCCAAATGGGGGCTCCCCCAACGCCACGCCAGGCGTGCCGAGCCCGCCCGCCACGCCGCACCAGAATGGCGCAGGGCCGCCGCGGGCGTCGACCGCAGCCGGCGACCGAGCATAGCGTAGGCGGGGTCCACCCACACCCCACTAATCAGAGGGGCGACAGCCGCGCGCGGTTCGGGCACGATGGCCGGCCAGGCCCGCGATGCCACCCGGCGGTTCCAATTCACACCAAGGTGGGGATGTGTCTTGTGCAGCTCGACACGAGAATGCAGCCCTGTCACACATTGCCTTGAAAACGGAAGATGGTTCCTTACCGGTTGGACAGCCGACAAGCGGCGCACGCGAATGCCAGGACGGCTGTCCTGTTGAATCAATACGCCGAGCAGTTCAAGGACTTCCTCGAGAAGGCGCTCGCCGACCCCGAACTGGCTGCCGTGGCGCAGCCCGGGCAGGACTTCGAAGCGGACAGCTTCCGCTGCTTCGCGCTGCAGACGGTGTACGGCACGGTGCTGATCGACACGTCCTACGGCTTCGTCAACAGCCGCTTCGTCTCCATCGTCACGTTCTCGTGGCTGCGCAAGCTGGGCGAAGGCGACCTGCAGAAGGCGGTCGTGCTCACGGTCTACCTCAACCAGCACGGCGCCATGACGATCGACTCGGACGGCAGTTTCCAATTGGCCTTCGGCCGCGACGATGCGCAGGACAAGGAACTGGCCTGGCGCGTGCTGGGCCACCTGTTCATGGGTATCGAAGCGCAGCTCAGCCGCCTCACCACCTCGTTCTAGGCGATGGCCGGGAAGCCGCCGGCAACGCGAGCGCTGCGGAGCGCCCGCCAACCACGTCGCCAGTCGAGACGGCACAATGCTTTCCAATCTCCCCTCCCTGATCTGGCTGCGGTTGTTTCGTTGACGGGAACGCCGCGGCGCGGCCTCCCTCCTCTGCATGTGCCACGGCGGCACGGCGGCGCCCGCCGGCAAGCCTGGCACCACGGACACTGCGCACACGACTGACACTGCGCACACTGCGCACACTGCGGCCACTACGATACGGCCGCGTCCTGCTGCAGCCACAGACTCATCAGCCCCGCGCGTCCCCGCACACCGAACTTGCGGAAGATGGCGGTGATATACGAATGCGTGGTCGAGAACGCCAGGCCGAGCTGGTCGGCGATCTGCTTCTCGGTGGCCTCCGTGAGCAGCAAGGCCAGGATCTCCCGCTCGCGCGGCGCCAAGGGCTTGCCCTCGGCCAACCGCCCGAGCCGCTCCAGCGGCCCGGCGCGCCGCAGCGCGCTGATATCGCGCGCCACGCCCAAGCGTAGGCGGTCCGCCTCCAGCCAGCGGGCCGACCATGACAGATGGACATCGCCGCCGCGCTTGTGCGCATAGCAGTTCTCGAAGCCCACGCGCAGCTTGCCCGCCATCACCTCGCCGGCCTCGCGGCGCGTCTTGTCGCGGTCGCGCGCCACCACCAGGTCGATCACGCGCTGGCCGACCAGTTCCGCCGGCTCATAACCGAGCACCGTCCTGCTGGCGGCGCTGACGTACGCGATGCGGCCGGTCTCTTCCACCAGGAAGACGGCATCGGGCAGAAGATCCGCCAGGTCCGGGATGATGCTGCTGCGGCACTCAAGCAGGCTCATGGTCGTGTCGTGGTCGTGTCGTGGTCAAAGTCGCGCGCAAGCATACGGCCAAGACATCACGGCCTTCCGGCCCGGGTAACGCCTCTCTTGTTGCGCACATTCTGTGCGGAACCGATGCTGCGTCGCAACGCTTCCGAACCCTCCGGCAGGAGGGTAGAGTGAGAATTTTCGCAGGGGATGTCGGGGGTATGGCAATAGATGCCCACCCCATGGCCGGGCCGGCGCGAATGGTCCGCGGCAGGTCAGGCCAGGTCGGACCGGGTCAGACCAAGCGAGCCCGGACCATCCCATCAGGCGATCGAATCAGGCCGTCGAATCAGGCCATCAGGTCAGGCCATCAGGTCAGGCCATCAGGTCAGCGCAGCGGCGAAGGCCTCGAAGGTGCCCACCTCGACCGGCGGGCAGAAGTAATTGCCCTGTCCGTAGTCGCAGCCCGCCGCCAGCAGGATGTCGCGCTGCTGCGCGGTCTCGATGCCCTCGGCGATCACGCGGATGCGCAGCGCGTGCGCCATGCCGATGATGGCGCGGCACAGCGCCACGTCGTCCGGCCCGCGCGTCAGCGCGCGCACGAATGACTTGTCGATCTTGATGTAGTCGATGTCGAGCCGGCGCAGGTAGGACAGCGAGGAGTAGCCGGTACCGAAATCATCGAGGGCGATCTCGATGCCCGCCGCCTGGAAGCGCGAGAGCTGGTCCATGACATCGGCATCCTGGGACATCAGCGAGCCCTCGGTGATCTCGATGACGAGGCCGCCGACCGGCACCTGCCGCTGCGCGATCATGTCGGACCAGGTATCGGGCGCGCCGGGCGGCGCGAGGAACTCCACCGGCGACTTGTTCACCGAGATCTGGAAGCCGCGCCCCAGCAGCGCCTGCCAGCGCGGCAGCTGGTCCAGCGCCTGCCCCAGCACCCATTGGCCGATCTCGATGATGAGCCCGGTCTCCTCGGCCACGGGAATGAAATCGGCCGGCTCGATCGGCCCGCGCAGCGGATGGTTCCAGCGGATCAGCGCCTCGGCCTTGCAGACCCTGCCGGTGCGCAGGTCGACGACGGGCTGGTAGTGCAGCAGGAACTGCTTCTCCGCCAGCGCCACGCGCAGGTCGCCGGTCACGCGCAGGCGCTCTTTCTCCGCCTGCAGCAGCGCGCGCGTAAAGACCTTCCAGCGGTTGCGGCCCTCGGCCTTGGCGGCGAACATGGCCTGGTCGGCGCGCACCACCAGGGTCTCGGCGCTCTCGCCATCGCGCGGATAGGTGGCCACGCCGATGCTGGCCGAGACCATCACCAGTTCGCCCGCCAGCGGATAGGGCGCGGCAATGCGCTCCAGGATCGCCTGGGCAATGCGATCGACCACGGCCGGATCGCTCACGTTGGGCAGGATCACGGTGAACTCGTCGCCGCCGAGGCGCGCCACCGTGTCACTCGCCCGCACCGCCTGCGCGATGCGGCGCGCGGCCTCCTGCAGCAGCAGGTCGCCGTGGTCGTGCCCGAGGGTATCGTTGACCTCCTTGAAGCGGTCCAGGTCGATGAACAGCAGCGCTAGCGCCTCGCGTGCCTGGCGCGCCTGGCGGATCTCCTGCTCGAGCCGCTCGAAGAACAGCCGGCGGTTCGGCAGGTCGGTCAGCGCATCGAAGTTCGCCTGGTGCCGGATCACCTCCTCGGCATGGCGCTTGTCGGTCATGTCATGGATCAGGGCCACGCGGCGGCGCTCGCCCTCGGCATGGGCCAGGAAGGTGTCGATGGCCAGGTAGGCCGGAAACTCGCTGCCATCCTTGCGGCGGATCGCCACCTCGCCGCTCCAGCGCCCGCGCGCCGCGACCGTCTCGCGCAGGCGCTCCAGCATGCCGGCATCGTTGCCGGCGCCGGCCAGGATGCGGCCGGGCTGGCCCTTGACCTCGGCGGCGGCATAGCCGGTGGCCGAGGCAAAGGCGGGATTGACGTCGACGATGGAGCCGTCGAGCGCGGTCACCACCATGGCCTCGCTGCTCGAGGCGTAGACCAGCGACGCCAGCCGCATCTCCTCGAGGTGGCGCCGGCGCTCCGCCATGGAGCGGCGCAGGCTCCAGTACAGCAGGGCCAGCAGCAGCGTCGAGGCCAGCGCGCCCGCCAGCGCCACGCGGCGATAGACGCGGTAGGGTGCCAGCACCGCTTCGATGGACTGGCCCACGACGAAATTCAGGCCGAACTCGGGCGCACGGTAGTAGCCGAAGATCCGTTCCACGCCCTCCGACCCGGATACGGCCCGGTAGTTGCCCGCCAGCGGCGCATCGCTGGCAGAGAACGGCCGGCCCCGCACCGGCCTGGAATAGCTGCCCTCGATGGCCGGCGCCCGGGCCAGCACCTGGCCCGAATTCTTGATGATGGCAGCCACCTCGTCCTGGCGGATGCTCAAGGTCTGCGCGAAGCCGGCGAACTGCTCGGGGCTGACCGAGACCACGATGACACCGTCGAAGGCGCCGTCGCGCAAGATCGGCCGGGTGAACTGGATCGACCACTTGCCCGACACCTTGCCCTTCACCGGGTCGCTGATATGCAGTTCGTCACGCCCGCCGGCGTCCCGATGCACGCGGAAGTGCTCGCGGTCGCTCAGGTCCACCCGGCCGGTGACTGGCGCCATGGATGAATAGAGCAGCAGCCCCTGCCGGTCGATCACCGACACCTGGAAGGACAAGTCGCTTACCAGGTTCTGCCGCTCGCGCACCACCTGGACAAATACGCCGGGGCCGGCCGCCCAGCTGGCGCGCAGGTCGAGCAGGAATTCGGACAGGCGCAGGATGCTGGAATTCGAGTAGACGCCGAAGGCCCGCGCCTCCGCGCTGGTACGTATGGCCGCGCTCTGAAGCAGGCGCTCACGTTCGGCATCGAGCTGGAAGGTCGCGAACGCCCAGGTGACGGCCAGCCACGCCGCCGCCGCCACGTTCAATGGCGGGAAGCGCCGGCGCAGGGACTGCAGCGCCGCACCGCTAAGAAAGATCGGACGGTATCGCGTCAAGTCAGGTTCGCAGCGGTGAAATGAGAGGAAGGAAGGAGGAAGGCTCTGCAAAGAGGCTAGCCGAGGTCGGCGCCGCGAACAAGCGTTGCCGTCACCGCGAGCGTGCGCACAACACGCGCGGTGCTGCAAAGGTCATGCGCCATGCCGCGCCCGCGCTGTCCGGGGGGCCGTGGCAACCGCGGTGCCCGGCCCCTCGGCGACCGGCGACCTAGGTTCCGGCCGGCCCCGTCGGCCCGGCCGGCAACCTTCCCGCCCCGCTGCCGTCCGCGCCCGCCAGCGCCGGAAAGTCCTCCGGCCGCAGCCACCTGGCCAGGAAGGTGCCCAGCGCATCGAGCAGGACATCGGAACTCAAGCCCTGCGGTCCGCCGAACGGCGGGCTCAAGACCAGGGCCGTCTGCCCGTGCTCGTACACATCGAGGCGCCGCATCGTGTCAGCCGGCTGCAGCCAGGCCTCGGCGCGCTCGCAGCCCTCGAAACCGAAGGCGCGCAGATAGTCGCGCGCATGCCGCTGCCCCAGGCACAGCACCAGGCGCGGCCGGTACTGCTCCCGCAGCGAGGCAATGAAGCGGAAACGCCCGCCCAGCCGGCACAGGCGCGCATAGTCGGACTTAACGCGCAGCCAGGGCTGGTCGCGGAAGGTCTTGCTCCACGACTGCACCGGGTCCGGCCGCTCCGGCAGCGGGAACAGGTTCAGCTTGAAGTCCCAGCCACCGGGCCGGTAGAGGTAGTGCTCGAAATACGCCTGCGCGCTGACGTGGCTGCGCCCCGGGTGCAGGGCCGCCGCCCGCGCGGCGGCCAGCACGCGCGCCACGCGCAGATGCGTCTGCCAGCGGGGCAGCCAACGCGCATGGCGCCGCCGGAACGCCAAGTCCCAAGCCCCCGGTTCCGGCTGCGGCCGCAACGCAACCTCGAGCGGGACGGAAGCGATCAGCGGCGCCACATCGCAGATCCAGATGGCGGCGGCCGGATTGCCACCCTCCATGCCCACGAACGACGCGAACGCCCTGTCCAACTCCTCCCGCTCGCGGGCTGCGAGTTGAGTCTCTTGCATCTATTCCATCTTGTTGTTATTGCGTGCACGCGGAACATCGACGCGGCAATCGCTTTATTGTTGTCTGCGCGGGCCCCAACCGGCACTGAATATGCCCCGCGCATCACCCCGTACCTCGCGCCTGCCCTTCTTTCCGGTGGGTACGCGCCACTGCGCGTCCGCACCGGCCTGAAGGCTTCGCCATTGCTGCACCGCACCTGTGCCAGAAATGGGACTCCGCCATGGCGCAAGCTGAATGTCCCTCCCCCGGCAGGGAAACCAAAACCCCTCCTATAGGGGAAAGCGCCGAATATATAGACATTTGCCCACCTGAATGGCGGCCCACCGCACGGACAGGCGCCATCCATGCCCTGTCCATCCGGGAAAGCGCCTGTGGGAAACACGCATCGATCCAGCGGAAACATGGCCACCACGCGCGGGCAAGGCATCCGCGAAATGCCCGGAAGCACCGGGCAAGACGGCATGCACCAGGACCGGGGAAGCACCGCCCAGTCGCGTCATCCGACTGCGCCCGGCAATGCGCCCGGAACCGCATCCAGCGGTGCGGCAGCCCGGCGAGCGTTGCATTGGATGCCACGTCAACGCGCATTGGCTGTCATTGCGCAGCGCAGCAATCCCCCATTACAATCCAGGGTTAATACCTATGCGCAGCGGGGCATCGCCACACCAGCCGGCGACACCCTGGCGAACGACAGTTCAGAGGCAGCGCCCATCTGGCCGGCCGAAAGGCAGCGGGTCGGCGACAATTTGCCGCTCACACCATCCGTTTCCGTCCCCGGCGCATCACGCCGATGGCACGGAATACCTTCGCCGAACATAAGCGCGGGGAAACGGTAAGAAACGTCGGCTGCTCAATCGGAAAACCAGAACAAAGCAGCAAGATAAGCATAGGCCACTATCTACACATCAACCCAGTCATTCAGCACGACCATAATTGTATTAACATAAATACATAAACTCAGAAACGCAGCCCCCTGATATACGCCGGCTTCATGCCGAAAACGACAAGCCATCCGTCGGAACCGCCCCCTGCCATTTCCTATCCGCAATGATCGGAGACAGGCCCCGACGAGAATGGCGCACGCAGGCAGATGAATCCGAACGACCCGCCAGGCAACACCCTTTCCTACCCAGCTACCGGTTCCAGCCCGCCCGTCCCGGCACCTGCCGTGCCTGCCGTGCCTACGGCGCCTACCGCACCCACCGCATCCGCCATCGCCAAGCTGACGCCACGCCAACGCGCCGTGCTGGCACTGCTGCTCACCGGGCAATCGAACAAGCTGATCGGCCGCCAGCTCGGACTGACCGCCAACACCACCAAGGACCACGTCGCCGCCACGCTGAAGCGGCTGGGCCTGCGCAAGCGCGGCGATGCACTGCGCCACGCGCAGCAGCTGATGGCCCTGCTGACGAATGAAGGCAGCAGTGCCACACCAGGCGCGGCAGCACACGATCCGGCGCCAACGCCGCCCGTGCCCACACCCGCGCACGACGGCAAGCTGCCGGAGTTCGGCCTCACCGGCCGCCAGCTGGCCGTACTGGTCCGGCTCATCGATGGCCTGCCGAACAAGCAGATCGCCGAGCAGATGGGGCTGTCCATCTACACAGTGAAGGAATACGTGTCGGAGATCCTGAAGCGGCTCGGGGTGAAGACGCGGTTCGAGGTGATTTCGCTGGTGCAGCGGATGGACAAGACCCAACCGTAGCAACAGCCGGGCCATTCGATGGCGCGCGCTACTGCTACCAGCTGCACTACGGCCCGACCGCAGTGCCTGCGGCCTGCCCGCGACCGCCGCGCGCCCCCGCAATCCCTCGCGGCCCCGCACGCGATCGTCCCGTCCCATGGCCGATCCGCGCGTCGCACGCACATCAGATGCACATTTAACACGCGTCTGACACACATCCCACAAGCACGGCAGGCACCGCGGGCACGCACCGCGTAGCAGGCGAGCCGGCGCCCCACGTGGACGCGAATCACGCGTTGGCAGTCGACATGCGCCGCCCCGCTATTCCCCCCCGAATTCTTTAAAAAAATCCTTGCCATTTGCGCAGGCCTCGATATGCGTCGCTCGCTATCGCAGCCGAGCCGCCAACGCCCGCGCGCCTGGCCTCGCCCGGCTCAGCACGGCTGCCCGCACCCGGCGCCGGCCCTCAACTCCGGCCCTGCGCCGGCGATACCAGGGCACACCCGCCGCCCCGAATCCCGCCCCCACGCCCAAGCCGCCAACCGCGGCATCTCGGGGCAAAAGCTGCCCAGCACGCCATCGCAAACGATCCGCCAGCCCCGGAACCACTGCAGACCATCGCGGAAAGCCGCCCAACACTGCGCCAATTCGACAAGGCGCAGCGACTTGCCCGCCCTCCGAATCGGAATCCTCCGAGCCCCCGCAGCGCAAAACCTAGCGGAAACCCATCCCATGTGGGGTACGGGAACGCCAACGCCTGATTGCGTGATGTACCCCTGTTCTCTATGATTCGGAATCTGATAAAAATGACATTATTGTCTTATCGCCATCAGAAAGAGCGGTATGACAGATCGGGCAAAGAAGTTGACTTCTCGCCCTTTTCTTAAACGGGGGGTTTTATCCACCAGCTGCCGCCGGGTCAAGCGGCAGCAGGGACGTTTAGGAGCTCGCAATGAACCTTGAACTCGGTAACACAGCGGACCAGACCACCGCCCGGGTTCCCAGCCGGCAACCGCATGGCGTCCTGGCGTCTTCCCAGGCCAAAGCGGAGTGACTGGTATGCTACATATGCTGATTTCGCGACTGATCAACCTGCCACGGCCCCAGAAGATGGCGCTGATGGTGGCCACCGATGTGATAGCGCTGCCGCTGTGCTTCATGCTGGCGCTCGTGCTGCGCCGTGGCAATTTTGACCTCGTCCAGCAGTACGGCCTGATGCCACCGCTCATCATCGCCGCCCTCACGCTGCCGGTCTTCTACCTCAGCGGCCTCTACCGTTCCGTGGTGCGGTACATGGACCTCAAGGTCCTGTGGGTGACCGGCGTCAGCCTGGGCACGCTGCTGCTCAGCACCTACAGCCTGTCCTTCCTGATCAGCAGCGAAGCGCTGCCGCGCACCGGCCTGCTGATCTACTGGTTCGTCGCCTTCGCCTACGTGGTGGCCTCGCGCCTGCTCGCCCGCTCGCTGCTGCGCCTGCAACCGGCCAGCGCCCGCGACGCCGGTGCCGCCAAGCGCATCGCCATCTTCGGCGCCGGTGAAGCCGGTTTCCAGCTGGCCATCGCCATGCGCGCCAGCAGCGACTACACCCCGGTCTGCTTCTTCGACCACGATCCCAGCCTCAACAACAAGATCGTGGCCGGCCTGCCCGTGCACTTCGCCGGCAAGCTGGCCGAGCAGATCGACCGGCGCAGCATCGACGAAGTCGTGCTCGCCCTGCCCTCCAGCTCGCCCGGCCGCCGCCGCCAGATCGTCGACTCGCTGCGCGCGCTCCACATCAAGGTCCGCACGCTGCCCACGCTGCTCGAACTGGTGGACGGCCGCATCACCACCCAGTCCATCCGCGACATCAAGGTCGAAGACCTGCTCGGCCGCGAGCCGGTACCGCCCGAGCACCGCCTGTTCGCCAAGTGCACGCACGCCAAGACCGTCATGGTGACCGGCGCCGGCGGCTCCATCGGCAGCGAACTGTGCCGCCAGATCGCCAGCCAGGGCCCACGCAGGCTGGTGCTGTTCGACCACTCCGAGTACGCGCTGTACACCATCGAGCAGGAACTGCGCCACAGCTTCCCCAACCTGCGCCTGGTCGCCAAGATCGGCTCCGTCTGCGACAGCGAAGCGGTGGAATCGGCGGTGCAAGGCAACTGCGTCGACACCATCTACCACGCCGCCGCCTACAAGCACGTGCCCCTGGTCGAAAGCAATATGGCCGAAGGCATCCGCAACAACGTGCTGGGCACCGCCGTCGTGGCCGAAATCGCCGACCGCTACAGCGTGGAAACCTGCGTGCTGGTCTCGACCGACAAGGCCGTGCGCCCCACCAATGTGATGGGCGCCAGCAAGCGCATCGCCGAACTGGTGTTCCAGGCCGCCGCTGCGCGCCGCAACACCCGCACCGTCTTCTCCATGGTGCGCTTCGGCAACGTGCTCGGCTCCTCCGGCTCGGTGGTACCGCTGTTCCGCCAGCAGATCCAGAACGGCGGGCCGATCACCATCACCCACCAGGACGTGATCCGCTACTTCATGCTGATCCCCGAAGCCGCCCAGCTTGTCATCCAGGCCGGCGCTATGGCCAAGGGCGGCGAAGTCTTCGTGCTGGACATGGGCGAACCGGTGCGCATCGTCGACCTGGCACGCACCATGATCGAAATGTCCGGGCTGCGCGAAAAGACGGAAAACAACCCGCACGGCGACATCGAGATCAAGGTGGTGGGCCTGCGTCCCGGCGAGAAACTCTATGAAGAACTGCTGATCGGTGGAGAGGTCACGCCGAGCTCGCATGAACGGATCATGTGTTCGCGCGAACATCGCTTGTCTGAGACGGAACTGCAGGACAAGCTGGCGGCGCTGTTTGCGGCGTGCGATAGTCGGGATCAGTTGAAGATCCAGACGATGGTGCAGGCGCTGGTGACTGAGTATGCGCCGTATTCGTCGCTGGAAGGTCGCCTAGCCAAGCCGGTGCGGAGCAAGCCTTCGCATGCGCTCGCGCCCCTGCCAATCGGATTGAACAGATTCGATAATCAGGCTAGCAATGGTCACCCGGCACAAGCAGTCGAAGCGAACCAAGCAGCCTAGGGTTCTTTGTTAAAAAGAAAAGGCCATCCCTAAGGGATGGCTTTTTCATTGGTGTGAGCCGGCGGTCTCAAGAATCAAGTGCAACGCTTAGCAAATCCATTGAGTTCCGGCTCCTTGGCCATTGCTTCCTCGGGCGTATCCCAGCCGAGGGTCTGACGAGGTCGGCCGTTGAGCAATTTGGCGATGTGTATTAGCTATGACTCGATCTGACATGTGGCTGGACTGCTGAATCGGCATCCACCGATTCAATGAGGGACGAGCTTTTCCTTGGCGAGTTCTAGCGAGTCAAGAAAGGTGCGCATTGGTGTCTTGCCATAGCACCATCGTCCTTGATGTTCGGGCTCGTTGTTGTACTGGTCAAGCTAGGTGTCGAGGTCTTCCTGCAAGGCTGGGATCGATTCATAGACCTTCCTGCGAAAGGCAACCCGGTAGACTCGTTGAGCATGGTCTTGTGCAATCGCTCCACGATGCCCCTGGTCTGTGGTGACCTGGCCCGCGTGCGGGTATTGTCGATGTTCTCCACGGCCAGATAGAGCTCGTACTCGTGGTGCTCCGGATTGCCGCACGGTCAGCACCCGCGCGAGCGGAATGCCGTGACCGTCGAAGAATGGCAGCACACGATCGTTGAGCAGGTCGGCCGCCGGCAGCGGTGTCTTGCGGTCATAGAGCTTGGCGAAGGCCACCTTCGAATAGGTGTCGACGAAGGTCTGCTGGTAGACGCGGCCAACGCCCTTGAGGGTGCCCACGTAGAAGGGGTCCTGGGCACCGCAGTAACTGGGGCACTCGGACTCGAATTCACCGCTAGTTTCCTTCTCCAGCCTGGCGCGCTCGAGCGCGGCCAACTGCGCCTCGGTCAGTACCAGCCCTTCCTGGGCCGACTTGGCTTCCAGCGCCTTCAGGCGCTTTTTCATGGTCTCGAGGTCGTGGCGTAGCCAGATGCTGCGAACTCCCTGTGGCGAGACATGCAAGGCATGCCGAGAACTTCGTTGGCAATTCGGACCTGACCGCAGGCGGGCAATTCCAACGCCAGATTCACCACTGCGCTCTCTACTTCGGGATCGACGCGGTTCTTGAGCAACGGGCGACGCCGTGAGATCTCCTGCAGTGCCGCCCCACCGCCCCGATCGTACAACTCCTTGAAGCGGTAGAAGCTGTCGCGCGAATAGACCATCACACGGAAGGCCTGGCGGACATTGCCCAATTGCCGAGCCAGTTCGAGTATGCCGACCTTGGCGCGGATGACTTTCTGTTCCTGAATCATGGCGGACTCCTTGCGAATCCCGCTGCACCGCGACGCTTCGGGCTACGCCCTCGGCGTCGCGGTGCAGCGGCTCGAGAAACCAACCGAGAAACCAACCACTGTCAGATTAAATCTAGTCTTTCACAGCAGATTGTACCCACCTCACTCAAAACAAGTGCATTCGGAAAATTTCACACCTTTCTGATCTTTGCTCGACAAAGATGGCGCATCGGTAGGCCATTCGATGCCCAGTTCGGGATCGTTCCAATGCAAACTACACTCATATTCTGGATACCAATAGTCTGTAGTTTTATACAGAAACTCCGCCGCTTCAGAGATCACTACAAAGCCGTGCGCAAAACCCTCCGGCACCCATAACTGCCGTTTGTTCTCATCCGACAGCGTTACGCCTACCCATTTTCTGAAAGTCGGCGAGCTCTTCCGCAGGTCGACTGCCACATCGAAGACTTCGCCAGCCACCACGCGCACCAACTTGCCCTGCGGATGCTGAATCTGGTAGTGTAAGCCCCGAAGCACATTGCGGGCCGAACGGGAGTGGTTATCCTGAACGAACTCTCGCTTTAGGCCGGTGGCCTGCTCGAACTGGCGCGCGTTGAAGCTCTCCATAAAGAAGCCGCGTGCATCGCCAAATACCTTCGGCTCAAAGATCAACACATCAGGAATCGCCGTCGGAATGATGGTCAAGTTCATAACAGTCTTCCTGCCTATTATCTAACCACTTCCGAAACGATGCGCTGCAGATATCGGCCGTACCCGTTTTTGGCCAGCGGCCGAGCCAGTGTCTCCACCTGCTCAGCACTGATCCACTTAGACCGATACGCAATCTCCTCTGGACAAGCCACCATCAGGCCTTGCCGATTCTGCAGTGTCGCAATGAAGCTGGCCGCCTCGAGCAGGGAATCGTGCGTACCCGTATCCAGCCAAGCATAGCCACGACCCATGATTTCGACGTTGAGCTGCCCCATCTCTAAGTAGCACTTGTTAACGTCGGTGATCTCCAACTCTCCACGCGCCGACGGCTGAATGTCGGCTGCGATATCACATACTTGCTTGTCGTAGAAGTACAGACCTGTGACCGCGTAGTTCGAGCGCGGCTTGACCGGCTTCTCCTCCAGCGACAGAGCACGAAAGCCGGCATCGAACTCCACGACGCCATAACGCTCCGGATCGTGCACGTGATAGGCGAACACCGTGGCGCCGCTTTGCTGGCCAGCGGCGCTCTCCAGTTGGCGCACTAGATCGTGACCATGGAAGATGTTATCGCCCAGGATCAGCGTGGACGGATCGTTGCCGATGAAGTCACGGCCGATGATGAAGGCCTGCGCCAGCCCGTCGGGACTGGGCTGCACCGCGTACTGCAGGTTGATGCCCCACTTGCTGCCATCGCCCAGCATGTCCGCAAAGCGCGGCGTGTCTTCCGGCGTGGAAATCACCAGGATGTCGCGGATCCCTGCCAGCATCAGCGTGGACAGCGGATAGTAGATCATCGGCTTGTCGTACACTGGCAGCAGTTGCTTGGAGACAGACCGCGTGATGGGGTAAAGCCGGGTGCCGGAGCCACCGGCCAGGATAATGCCTTTGCGCATGGTGTTCTGTTTAGGTAAGAATCTGATCGAGCAGGAGATGGACACCCTGCTGCCAATCCGGAAGATAGATGCCGAAGGTCTCGCGCAGCTTGCCCGTATCCAGCCGCGAGTTGGACGGGCGCGGCGCCGGCAGCGGGTAGGCGGTCGCCGGGATCGCCTCGATGGCCGCCGGGTCCACCTTGAGTTCGACGCCCTTGGCGGCGGCATAGCGGACCACCTCGCTGGCGTAGCCATGCCAGCTCGTCTCTCCGGCCGCGGCCAGGTGGTAGATGCCGCCGGCAAACTCTGCGCGCTCGCCGAACAGCCAGTGCCGCGCGATGATCTGCGCGGTCACGTCGGCAATCAATGCGGCCGTGGTGGGCGCGCCGAACTGGTCGGCGATCACGCGCAGGCTGTCGCGCTCGCGCGCCAGCTTGAGCATGGTCTTGGCGAAGTTGCCGCCATGCGCGCCGGCCACCCAGCAGGTGCGCAGCACCAGCGCCGCCGCGCCGGTCGCCGCGACGGCCAGTTCACCGGCCAGCTTGCTCTTGCCGTAGACGGACTGCGGCGCTACCGCATCGGTCTCGACGTAGGGGCCTTCCTTGCGGCCGTCGAAGACGTAGTCGGTCGAGTAGTGCACCAGCAGGCTGCCGAGCACCTTGGCTTCCTCGGCCAGCACGCCGGCCGCGGTCGCATTGATGGCGAAGGCTGTCTCGGCGTCGGCTTCGGCCTTGTCCACCGCCGTGTAGGCCGCCGGGTTGACGATCACGTCCGGCCGCAGTTCGCGCACGCGCCGGCGGATCTCGTCCGGACGCGACAGGTCGCAGCCGGAGCGGTCCAGTGCGACCACCCGGCCCAGCGGCGCGAGGCTGCGGCGCAGCTCGAATCCGACCTGGCCGTTACAACCGGTGACAAGGAGTGTGGGGATGCGGGAAGCCTTAAGCTGCATATTGCTTGGCTACCCAGTTGCGGTATTCCCCCGACATCACATCCTGCACCCAGGCCTGGTTGTCCAGATACCACTGCACGGTCTTGCGCAGGCCGGTCTCGAAGGTCTCGGCCGGCTTCCAGCCCAGTTCGCGCTCGAGCTTGCGGGCGTCGATGGCGTAGCGCCGGTCATGGCCCGGGCGGTCCTTGACGAAGGTGATCTGATCCCGGTAGGAGCCGGCCGCGCGCGGCTTGAGCTCGTCCAGCAGGTCGCACAGGGTGTGCACCACGTCGAGGTTGGTCTTCTCGTTCCAGCCGCCGACGTTGTAGGTCTCGCCCAGGCGGCCGCGTGCCAGCACTTCGCGGATGGCCGCGCAGTGGTCGCCCACATAGAGCCAGTCGCGCACGTTGAGCCCGTCGCCGTACACCGGCAGGGGCTTGCCCGCGAGCGCGTTGGCGATCATCAGCGGGATCAGCTTCTCGGGGAAGTGGTACGGGCCGTAGTTGTTCGAGCAGTTGGTTGTCAGCACCGGCAGCCCGTAGGTGTGGTGGTAGGCGCGCACCAGATGGTCTGAGGCCGCCTTGGAGGCCGAGTACGGGCTGTTGGGTGCGTAAGCCGTGGTCTCCGAGAACTGCGGGTCGGTAGGGCTCAGCGAGCCGAACACCTCGTCGGTGGAGACATGCAGGAAGCGGAAGGCCGCCTTGGCATCGGCGTCGAGCGCGCCCCAGTAGGCGCGCGTGGCCTCCAGCAGCGTGAAGGTGCCGACGATATTGGTCTGGATGAACTCGGCCGGGCCATGGATGGAGCGGTCCACATGGCTCTCGGCGGCGAAATGCACGACCGCGCGCGGACGGTAGGCAGCAAACAGGCGGTCGATCGCCTCGCGATCGCAGATATCGGTCTGCGAGAACACATGGCGTGCGTCGCCTTCCAGCGAGGCGAGCGTCTTGCGGTTGCCTGCGTAGGTCAGCTTGTCGATGTTGACGACGGCATCCGCGCCTGTGTCACGCAGCCAGCCGAGCACGAAGTTCGCACCGATGAACCCCGCCCCGCCCGTTACGAAGATATAGGACAACTCTTTGCTCCTACTATTTGAAATATTTAAGAGATGCTTGCTCTCGTCTACCACAGTCAGCCTCTATAACTTGTGAACCGCGAGGTTACTTCCATCACAAGCGAATTCCTATCCAACGAAAGGAGTGTAATTAGGAATCTGTCACAACTCCGTAAAGTGCTAGCGACCTCTAGACAAATCCGCCCGCACACAGTGGGAACCGCGCTTAAGGGGAAGTATTCGCGATGTCTACATGGATGTGACCATGCTCAGATCTCCCAACCACATCTCACCTCTCAATACTCCAAACATCGCTCAGCGAACGAGCTACCGCATGGCGGAATTCAAAACCTTCCGCGCGACCTCGCCGGCCCGACCAATCTCAGCCTCCGTCAGCGTTGGGTGAATCAGAAACATTAGGCTCGTCTCTCCTAATTCCCTCGCAACGGCCAAGCGCTCAGACGGTCGCCAACCTGTACCATCAAATGCCTTCTCAAGATAAACTTCTGAGCAAGAACCCGAATAACATGGAACACCCTGATTATTAATTTCGGCCATAATCCTATCTCGGCTCCAGTCAGAGGCCAACACATCGGGCTCAACAAATGCATAAAACTTGTACCAAGCGTGCTGCATTTGCACCGGAGGAAGTGGGACTCTCACTGCGGGACATTCCAAAAGGCTATGGGCCAGCGATATCGCATTGCTTGTGCGCAGACTTGTCCACTCCGCCATTCGCCTCAACTGGATACGACCAATCGTCGCCTGCATCTCCATCATGCGCCAGTTTGTGCCGAACGAATCGTGAACCCATCGGAAGCCAGCTGGATGCTCCCGCTCATAAACAGCCTCCCAGCTTTTCCCGTGATCCTTAAAGGACCACATACTGGCCCATAGCTCTTTGTCATTAGTCGTAACCATGCCACCCTCGCCTCCGGTAGTCATGATTTTGTCCTGACAAAAAGACCAGGCTCCGATATCCCCAATGGAGCCCACCGATCGCCCTTTGTACTTTGCACCGTGCGCCTGAGCACAATCCTCGATCACTTTGAGGCCGCGCTCTCGTGCCAAACTCATAATCGGGTCCATGTCGCATGGCCAACCGGCGAGATGAACACATATCACTGCTTTCGTCCGTTCCGTGATAACGCGAGAAATTGTTTCCGCCGTTATATTCTGACTATCAGCATCAACATCTGCAAAAACTGGAACCGCGCCTGCAAGCACGATGCTTGACACCGATGCTAGGAATGTCCTGCTTGTTACAATAACCTCATCGCCTTCGCCAATACCGAGGGCTCTGAGAGCGACGTCCAAAGCGAGAGTCCCGTTTGCGAGCGCAACAGAATAGGCGACACCGACCCATTCAGCGAACTCCCTTTCAAAATCACGACAAATACTTCCCGTCCAATAGTTGACTCTATTCGAAACCAGAACATCCTTGACAGCGTCTGCTTCCTCTTGAGTAAAACTTGGCCAAGGCGAGAAACTCGTATTCAGCATTTTGACTCTCTTTTCAACGAAGGTGACAAATCGCCACAACTCCCACTTTTCGAAAACTGTAGTGGCGAAGCAGGACAACCTACGGCGATCACATGATCTGATATATTGCTAACAACTACGGCTCCAGCTCCAACAACAACATCTGCCCCGATAGTTACACCCTGCTTGACCGCCGCGCCGATTCCAATCCAACTGCATCTACCGACAATCACATTGCCCGCCAGATGTGCTCCAGGACTAATATGCACACCATCATCAAGTAGACAATCGTGATCAACGGTCGCACCAGAATTTATAATCGTAGCGGTGCCCGCCGTTACATCTGCATTTACGATCGCCCCGGCCATAACCACACTGCCGTCACCGAGAGATGCAAACTTGCTTACACAAGCGTGCGGATGAATCACTGTCAGCAATCGCCCGCCCGCCTTCCGAATTGCCGCCGTTTTGGCAAGTCGAATAGAACAATCGCCGATCGTTACGATCACACCATCAAAATCGCTCAATGCATCCAGCAGAATCTCCGTATCTCCGGAAATCGCCCAATGCCCGTTTCTTACTCGATCAGGCCAAGCATCATCGAAGAATTCGATTGATGAGTATCCGGCAGCCAACGCGGAGTCTGCCACCACCTTTCCGTGTCCGCTCGCTCCTAGTAAGGCTAGTTTTCTCATTTTCGCTCACCGGTGAACTTCGCCGCAGTAGCTTCACCTTTCGCGCTGATGCCATCCCGAATAAGTACCTTACGTACTGTCAACCATAAGATTCTTAGGTCTAAGAACATCGACCGATGATCGACATACCAAACGTCCATATCAAACTTCTCATCCCAACTAACACTATTCCTACCGTTTATTTGGGCCCAACCAGTAATTCCTGGCCTTACTTCATGCCGGCGAGCCTGAACTTTGGAGTACAGTGGCAAGTATTCCATCAAAAGAGGCCTCGGCCCTACTAAACTCATATCCCCCTTCAAAACATTCCAAAGTTCAGGGAGTTCATCCAGACTCGTTGAACGGAGAAGGCGACCAAAATCAGTGAGACGCTCAGCATCCGAAAGCAATTCCCCATTCTTCCCGCGCGCGTTCGACATTGAGCGAAACTTAATCATCTCGAACGGATGACCATTCATCCCTGGTCGAATTTGCCTAAAGAAGATTGGGCTCCCAAGCTTGCTCCGGATCAAAGCCATCAGCAAGAGCAGTGGGACTGAGAGAAGCACCAGCAATAAAGAAGCCACACATACATCAAAAAATCTCTTCATAGAATCCCCATCTGGCGGAGCATTGCCTCATTAACCTTCCGCACGTCATACTTATTCTCAGCCATCTCCCTAGCACGCGCTCCCATCTCTCCAATTAAATGGGGCGTAGCTGCAAACTTCATCATCGCCTCATATAATCCATCAACTGATCTCACCGGCACCATAAAACCCGTTACTCCATCCTGTACCGTCTCGCGGCAACCCGGCGCATCCGTGGTGATAATTGGCCGCCCCATAGCCATCGCTTCCAAAACGGTTCTCGGAGTGCCCTCTCTATATGAAGGCAGCACGTATACGCTGGATTCTGCGATCGCAGGGCGCACATCAGATAACTTGCCCAGGTACTCCACACTGCCTTCAGCTATCCAGCTACTCAGCTCACTGTGTCCAATTGAATTCGGGTTCTCATCAATCCACCCCACCAAACCAAATTTAACATCTGGCCTTATTTCGCGTACTCGCTTGGCTGCCTGCACATACTCCCTCACTCCCTTGTCACCCAGGAGTCGAGCGATAAGCAGGAAACGAGGAGGACCCGGTGGCAGCGGGGCAGGAAGAAAGCTGGAAATATCGATCCCCGAGCCGTTCACGACACATGATGAAACTTTTGGACTTAAAATTCCCAATTCACGAAAAAGATTTTCGTCATCAGGATTTTGAAAAAAAACGAGACGCACCCGCGCGAGGGAGAATCGATATAGTCGACGGACTAGTGCCAACAAGCGCCCCCGCTCTCCCTCTCCTTGAAATGAATACCCAAGGCCAGTTACGAGGGCGAAGCGAAAAGGTACACGCGACAGCCATGCTGCCAACGAGCCATATATCACTGGCTTGATGGTATAACTCATTACATACGTTGGCTTCACGCGAGCCATCACACGAAGCAACCCGATCACGGTTACCAAATCGGAAACAATACTCTTACTTGTACGTCGCAACGGCAAATCATGCACCTTCAATCCCATGGCCTCCAGTCGCCCACGCAAAGGGCTGCCTTGTCCTAGGGATGGCGCAGCGACATGCACTTCAAGGTTCCGCGATTGTAGCGCCGCAATCAAAGGACCACGGAAATTCAGCAATGAATCCGCTAGACCTGCAATTAAGAGAAACTTCATGACTCCGTCACCCAACCAAGCTCTAAAGAGGGATTTCCTCTCTCTTTCAGAGCTTGATCCAGAAAATAGCGAATGATAATCGAGAATATCGCCTCGACACCAATTTACTCACTTGACCGGTAGCTGAGCAGGAAGCAAACCTATTCTTGGACTGACCATCTTACTTGTAGCCAAGTCGAGGTCATTCCGTGCATCCCTTTGCACCGCAACTAGCGTCCTTCCAGTCGGAGAAGTAACTTCCAAGCTATCCAGAACGATACGTTCCGAGAGGCCGCGTGCGAGTCCAATTACCATTGCTCCACCTGGCTTTCCATTCCCACAGTCAGCCAACTTATCTCGCAACGATCGAACGTTCGAAGCATAGCCGATGGAAATGCCTCCGCCTCTAGCGTATCCACATCGTACAAAGCGGTTATCCACTGACTCGATATCTCGCACTCCTCGTTTCGCTTCGTTGTATCCCAATATTGCCGCCCTCGAGAAATCAGTGAACATGTTCTGCTTTATCAAGCCTCTCTTTGCACCGAGAATTTGATATGGCATGCAACCATTCGCCGCAACATTATTGGATAGACGAAAATTCGTATCATCTTGTGTAGGCGCCGGCTCTCGATTGGTGCACAGCGAGAACATCGCACCCGTACCGGAGTAGCCGTCTGATTTGCAGTATTCCACTGTCAAATTCTGAGGCATCTTCGTCACTGCTGCAGGGATCATTACGCCAACCTCACCGAGATTCCCGCCGTTATTTTTAAAAACCGACTGTCTAATCGTAACATTTCGAATAGTCGCCCATGAATTTGCATTCGGCTCCATATCAATGGGTCCAGGCATATCCGAGCGAGTGCAGTTCAGAAACTGACAATCTTCGACCACGACTCCGTCGATATCAATAAATGTTAAAGCATTCCGATTATTATTATTTACACCATCGAATCGCACTCGTCGCGCCGAAAAACTAAAATTGTGACGTTCTGTAGCCCTATCATTCGAACTCCCGCAGTAGATTCCATCGCCCTGAAATCCACTGATAAGCAGATTCTCGACCTCTAGGTGAGAAAAGCCATTCAGATTTAGCAAATGGCAATGCTCAGAAAACCCAGCAGCCGAGACTTGCCCCTTCAGGGCAAATCCGCGGAACGCCACGTTCTTAGCATTTGCGGCGCCCAGATTATCGCCAGAGACACCGGAGTTCAGACTGATGCCATAGCATCCCGCTTTAACGCTCAGTACAGCGGACCAGTCTTCGCCGATGGTCTGAATATTCTCATACGTTCTCAGGTTTCCCCACCAAGATGGTCGTTCCATGAGGGACAATGACAGTCCCTCCGCCCCTATTACGAAGAAGGTCGTAGACTCTTTGAACATATTCTGTATAGTCAACCGATCCATCGGTCACGAAATTACCTGGGAGCGCAGCAGCCAAATTGACTGGCGATGACCGCACCACAAGGTCCACTCGACCTATAGGAGAACTACCCGCAGGAGCAACCGGGGCAGCGCGCGCCTCCCAGCTACTGATTCCTTTCTCTAAAAGACAACCGGCTGAGGGGGTTTCATTTCGAATGAGATAACCAAGCCCAAAGCCACCGATGGCGGCGAGAGCCGTTCTTCGAGATTTCCTCATGAGCTCCCCCTTCCTAGGAATGCCTTGATATCGCAAGGCTGACATGAACTGATCAATAGACGTGGAGCTCTTGTCAATTCATGGATTCAATCTAGTGATACGAAACAGCCGAAACCAATGACTTGATCAATCGAGGGGCGGCAGACTGAAGCGAATAGTATTTCTCCACGCGCCGCCGGCCATTCTCGCCTAACATGGCCCTCATCGCATCATCGCTCAGAAGTCGATCGAGGCTTTCAACCCATTCTTCTGATGAACTCGCGAAAAAGCCAGTCTCGTCAGCAACGACTACGTCAACGTTCGCGCCAACCGGCGACGATACCGTCGGCAATCCGCTTGCCATATACTGGATTAGCTTATAGGCACATTTTCCTCGTTCCCAAGGACTATCCAGCAGGGGCATTATTCCGATATCGCAATCCCTAATCGCCTTTGCTTCAGTTTCCGCAGACCAATTTACGTTCTCGACCTGAACTCCAGGAATAACGACCTCGCCACCCCCAATCACCCTCAAAACAAACCGTCGTTTCTTTGCAAGTATTGCGAGGCTAGGACCGATGCCGGTCAAATAGCGTACTGTCGACGGGGAACCGATCCAAACAACACGGGGAATAGATTCAGCATCACTTCGATTCCATTCTTGAACTGCCTCTGACCGTTCCTTTCCTCTATACCGATCTAGATCCACAACAGTAGGGAAAACTTCAACACGTCGAGCGCCTGCTTTCTCCGCCCGCTCAGCAAGATACCTGTTTCCTGCAACAACGAGGCGTGCCCTTGCCATCAAATGATCGATTCGATTTCCATAGGTTCTCCGCACCCAGGACATGCGATGAAGATCATATTTGTGGAAGATCGCATCATCAAAATCTAGCACATATGGAACATCTTTCAACATCCATGACTCAAAACCCGCTGGCAGCCATGGCAGCGCCTCCTTCTCGATCCATAAAAAATCGAACTCAGCGCGGCGCAGCAAAAAACGAAGACGCTCGATGTAAGACGAAATAACTGCTGACAGTCGATAACTACCTTCTCTATATCGAGTCGACAATCGAGCATCATCGAACAACGGCGCGATGGTCAGTTCCCAACCATTCCCTTGCATTACGGGGAAGAATTGAAATGAGCGCATGCGAGACGACGCACCCTGCTGGCCATACCGAGTCAATGCAAGCACCTTCACGATACCCTCGCCTCTTTCAGGATAATCTTCAGGTCACCAAAGAGCATTGAATATGCAGCCCACGTATTTTTCGCATCATCAAATCTGCCACGGCACAGGGCAGAGAGTGTCCGCGTACACGGCTCTAGAAGAAGAGTGATGGCTGCAAGTATCCAACCCCGCTTGCAGCCAAAATGCTTGAATCCGTAAAAGAGCCTGCTCCGCAAGGAATAGAACGTCCTATGCGCCTTCACCTTTCTTGACGTACCGCCGCCAGCGTGAAAGGCTTTCGCGTCAGCGAGATATAGACTATCGTATCCGGCCTGCTTAGCTCGCAGCGACAGATCGAGATCTTCCAAATATACGAAGAATCGTTCATCAAATCCGGCAAGATTCTCAAATAAGGATCGCCGCATTAAATAGAATGCCCCGATTACGTGATCGACCTTCTTTGTTTCCGAGTGGTCCCAGTCCGCCATATGCATGCTAGACGACCGAAGAACCGGAAAATGATTTAATCCCAGTGCCTGAATAAAGAACGACCATAGACTGGGAAATCGAGCGCAGCTTCGCGACACCCGCCCATTCTCATCAAGCAACTGAATACCCACTATACCTACCTCACGGTTCGCGGGATCAACCATGTGCGAAAGCGAAACACTAAGAGAGTCCGCATACAGATGAGCATCGGGATTTAAGAAGAGAATAAATTCACCCACCCCCTTTCTAGCACCTTGATTACATGCCGCCCCGAAACCTCGATTTTCAGCATTTCTCTCAATCACAAGACGGAACGGAAACTCTCTCCCGCCCTCGATCCGAGCGATGGAGTCATCGGTAGATCCGTTATCGACAACAATCACTGAATCGACCAATCCCGAATTATTTTCAGCTATGCTCAGGAGAGCTTTCTCCAATTGCTGATCGGAATTCCAATTTACAATGACAACATCTATCGAACGTTTCATGTCAGCAACGGATCGTAGAAATAAGTTACATATACGTGAAGTACACCAGTCGCGAGCACGAACATAGAGGAGATAGACTTCACTAGTGGCGACCTACAACTAAACGCCCGCAACACATATATCAACACAAAAACTGAGAGCAGCTCTCGAAATCGACCAGCGAATACCGAGTTATCGAGCAACGCAAAATGAAAAGAGGCGCTAAGAGCAATCCCAAGCGCACAATATCGCATCGGCAAGTCACATGCCTGCCAAGTCAGAAGGATGAAAATCAACAACAGCAAGTCAAGCATAAACAACACCGGAAATGTTGTAGCAGTCTTTCCGGCATCAGAATAATTCGAGAGAGCATTAAGATACCCTTGCAAGTATGAAAGCAAAACACCCTTCGATACCATAATCGCGAGGAATGCAACGACGGCTATGAGGACCACCCGCAACCGTGTCACGCGTTTGATCGAATAGATAAATAGGAAGACAATCGCAGAATAATGAAAGAGCACGCCCCCCAGAAGCAGCACCAGATCCTTGACTCGATATTCCGGAGTCTCCCGCCTGACAAAAACCAGGAAAGCAAGTGCAAATGCACAGTTAGCCCGCAGCACCGTCATCTCGAAGAGGGCGAGATAGCGAGTTAGCAGATAAAATACAAATACTGCAAAAACAAAAACATATCTTCTTGAATGGGGAACAGCACAACACTTCACGAAGACTGCAACCCCTGCTATGACCGCATAGACCACCGGATTATTCAAGCCAATCTTCACCAGTGCATAAACCACCGCTGAAAAACCCGGCTCAAAGCGATACGATATATCATTGAAGTTCGCCGAAACCCTAACTGCATCGAAAAACTGAAGATAATTATCGTAATCTCGACTTTCCCCAAAAGCCTGGTATCCGGAGAGAACTCTTAGAAGCGTGGCGATACTGACGGCCCAAAATATAGTTTTTAGGGTCCGTGTTTTCATTTCTTCCCCCCCAGGATTCCCAAAGCTATTGCGTCAAAAGTCATTCTCCCGGTCCAGGCCCACGCCGCGCCAACAACCCCGAACTGATGTAAAAGAAAGAGCAAGGCTCCCACAAAAATTGGCAATTCAATCATATGCAACAGAGCCGTTATGTTTGCACGTCCCTTAGCATGCAGTAGCGCATAGAACATTACGCCAAGCGAGTTCGAAAAAACTCCCAAGCAGAGAATTTTCCCAACGGTAATTGATTCCGGATGCAATCCTTGTCCAACCCAGAGAGTCAGGATCTTCGGGAGAAAGAAGAACATCGCGATACAGACTACAAGCATCATTCCAGCCACTATCAGCAGCCAGCGCAAAAAATAGCGCTGCCATTGCGTAGGATGTGAACGCATCATTGCGCTCAGGCTTGGAAATAGGACGGATGAAACCGAGCCAACAAGCACTAAGCTTTGAACAACCATCTCGTAGGGTAGAACATAAATAGTCACCGCGGCCGCAGATATTGCCGATGAGATCACAAAACGATCCGCCTGGACTAGCATCGGACTTACAATACTGCTTACGGTGACCCAGCCACCAAATGAGAAAAGACTTCGTGCGATTCGTGATGAGTACTCGCCTGTTCGCCCGACAGCACGCTGACCGGAAATGCATGTCATTGCGAGCCGACGATAGATAAGCAAAGAAAATAGTCTACTAAGCACTAGAGTTGCAACCAGCCAAGGTAGGCTGCTGGTCCAAAGGGAGACTAGATACGGCCCTCCAAAATTGACCATGCCTAAAAGGGCTCGTACAACGCTTATGCCACGAAAATTCAGGTAAGCTTCGTTGACTCCACGATACGTCGCACTCATCGCTTGGGCGGGTAGCGCTAGAGCGAGAAGCAAGATGGAAAGCTCAATTTCCCCAGTCGCGGTCTGGCGCGCGTGTATCAATGACCCGCCACCAGCGATAGCGAAGATGGCTATGATCACACCGCCAAAAGCACCCGTGAGCAATGTGATTCTGCCTGCTGTTGCCAAAGCATCGGGAATTGATGAAAAATCTCCCTCGCCTCTTAGGCGGGCCACCATCTGTGTAAGAGCTCGACCAATACCGAGATCTAATGCTCCTGCATAACCGACTAGGCCCCAAGCGAGCGCCAGCACCCCGAACCTTTCATTGCCGAGGCGATGAATTAATTGCGGCACGGTGACTGCCGCTACCAGCAACGGCAGAGTAAGTCCGGCTAGATTCCAAGAAACCGAAGAAACACGCATAGGGAAGCATTTACGCTTGTTTCGTAGTTCCTAGATTTCTCACATACCACGGCATGGCTAGAGCGAGCCCATCGCGAATCCGAAACTCCGGCGAATATCCGAGCAGATTACAAGCTTTCGTGATATCAGCCTGACTGTGTCGCACATCACCGGCTCGGAAGTCGCGGTATCTCGGGGACTTGGTATATGCGATGCCGTTTTCCTTGAGAGCCTCTTTTAGTGCAATAAACAGTTCGTTAAGAGTGGTTCGATCGCCAAGGGCCACGTTGTACACTTGGTTACCAGCGCCGCTATGTGCTAAGGCTGCAAGCAGATTGGCTTGAATCACATTTTCAACGAAACAAAAATCGCGACTAGTCTCCCCGTCGCCGTTTATGAGTACCTCATCACCGCTGATCATGGCCGAGATCCACCTCGGAATTACAGCCGCATAAGCTCCGAATGGATCCTGCCTCGGACCAAAGACATTAAAATATCTCAGTCCGATCGTGTCTAGGCCATAGCTTCTGGCAAAGACATTCGCATACATCTCATTCACAAGCTTCGTAACTGCGTATGGCGATAATGGCTTGCCAATTTTATCCTCGACCTTCGGCAAGCCAGGGTGATCACCATATGTGGAACTCGACGCGGCGTAAACGACTCGCTTGACTCCCGCATCTCGCGCCGCGACGAGAACGTTAAGAGAGCCAGAGATATTTACACTGTTCGTGAGAATAGGATCCTCCAAGCTGCGGGGGACACTACCAAGCGCTGCTTGATGCAGCACGAAGTCGACTCCTTCACTTACTAGTCTGCAGTCAACAACGTTGCGAATATCACCTTCGTGGAAGACGAAATTCTTCCACAAATTCTCCGGCACTACTCGGCGTACCTCTTCAAGATTCGCCTTGGAGCCGGTCGCGAAGTTATCGATACCAACGACCCTTTGCTTGCGAAGAAGCAAGGCTTCGAGCAAGTTGCTGCCGATAAAGCCCGCTACACCCGTAACCAACCAGAGATACGACTCTTGGGCGAATCGTTCCGACAGATTTTCGAAGTTCAGCATATAGCTCACAGCCTCCAAGAATTGAAGCCGAGAGCGTGGATCTTCGACTCTTCATAGGCCGATTTAATATCGATAAAGATGCCACCCGGCCTGAGATTTTCAACCAAGTCGCTCAAAGATCTTTTTGTATATGCATCATGAGACACGGCAGCAACGATAGCATCAGCTTCAGACGGCAAATCGCTCCAATCCGACAATCGAATACCATACTCATGGTACGCCTCCTCGGATTCAGCCAGCGGGTCATGCACACTAACGTCGCAGCCAAATTCTCCGAGCTCCCTTATTAGGTCTGCGACTTTACTGTTACGCAGATCGGGGCAATTTTCCTTAAAGGTCAAGCCGAGAACAATGATTTTTGCTCCCTTTACCGATCGTCCAGTTTTTATGAGGGTTTTGATTGTCTCCTGAGCAACATATGCTGCCATGCCGTCATTAATGCGACGACCAGCCAAGATTACTTGGGGATGGTAACCTAGCATCTCGGCCTTGTGAGTTAAGTAGTAGGGATCTACGCCAATGCAGTGCCCGCCCACCAATCCCGGCCGAAATGGTAGGAAATTCCATTTAGTGCCAGCAGCCCTAAGCACCTCGAGAGTATCAATGTCAAGTCTCTTGAAGATAATCGCCAACTCATTCATCAACGCAATATTCAAATCGCGCTGAGTATTCTCGATGACCTTTGCTGCCTCAGCCACTTTAATACTCGATGCTCGATATATGCCAGCATCAATGATTGAGCCGTAGGTATTCGCCACGACTTCCAGTGTTTTCTCCGTATCGCCGGAAACAACTTTGACAATTTTAGTTAGCGTGCGCTCTTTATCCCCGGGATTAATCCGTTCCGGACTATATCCCACAAAAAAATCCTTCTTCCACTTCAGGCCGGATTGCTTCTCGAGAATGGGAATACAGACCTCTTCGGTAGCGCCCGGATAAACTGTCGACTCATAAACAACGATCGCACCTGGCTTAAGGTAGCGTCCTACCGTCTCCGAACTCTTGATAAGTGGAGTTAGATCCGGTTGATGGGCTAGATCGACCGGAGTAGGTACCGCAACAATGATGAAATCTGCATCTGCAAGAACGCTGGCATCAGTATGACAGTCGAGTTGTGCCGCCTTTCGCAGATCTTCGCTACTCACCTCACCGGTCGGATCAATGCAATTCCGGTACGCAGAAACTTTATCCGACGAAAGATCGAACCCAATTGTCCGTCTTTTCTTCCCAAACTCCACAGCAAGAGGAAGACCGACATAACCTAGACCGACGACAGCGACTGTTCTCATTCTGCGATCCCTACGCTCAGTAATATATGCTGGACGGCAGTTCGCGACTGCCTCGCCCATCCCTGATTATTGCTTCTTGTTACTAATTCTTTTGTGCGGTATGGTCAACATTGTAGGAATACGAGGCGTATCGATATCGGCCATACTTTGAACCATATCCATAACGGAAAGCATTTGGATCCAGACCGTTGAAAATGGCCCCCTTTACCTCAACATTGCTTTGACGCAACTGCTTAACCGATTCTGTGACCTCTCCAATGGTGGTCCGCTCGAATCGAGTGACCAAGAATACCGTCGAGCAACGCGCTGCGAGAACCCCGGTATCCGCAACAGCCAAGACGGGCGGGGTGTCAATCAATACCAAATCATATTGCTCACTAAAGGCATCTAGGAGCTGAACCATGCGCTCGCTCAATAGCAATTCGGCTGGATTTGGAGGGAGAGTCCCGGTCGACACGAAGTCAAGATTCTCTGTCACATTTCGCTGGATCGCCGAGTCGAGAGTGACTCTCCCGGCAAGCACATCCGACAAACCCGGTTGGCACCCCTTCCCAAAATACTGATTCAAGTATCCTTTTCGCAAATCGGCATCGACAAGGAGCACCTTCTTTCCTCCGGACGCCATAATTGCGGCGAGATTCACGGAGATGAATGATTTACCAACACCTGGTGTCGGCCCCGTCAACAAGACACGGTTGTTACCCGCATCCAGCATGGCGAACTGGAGCGCTGTGCGCAAGCTACGGAGACTCTCGACTGAAAGATCACCCGGATATAGACTCGACAACAAATGAAGTCCGGGATTCCGCAGTCGTATTTCTTCGGCCAGCGGTAATTGCGCCTGCGAAAGCGGAACAGTTGCATACACGCTAAGCCCAGTATGCTGCTCGATGTCTTGAGGATCGGTAATCCCGCCATAAAGCACATTTCGAATGAAGGCAATGGCAACACCCAGCGCCCCCCCCAAAAGAACTGCCAGCGCCAATACTAGCGCCTTCTTCGGCTTTACAGGCTCCTCGGGTACTGCGGCAACATCAATCAGTCGGACGTTCCCCACCTTACCCGCACGGACCAATTTAAGCTGCTGCATGTTGTTCAGCAACCCAACGTACAGGTCGTTGTTAACCTGTACATCTCGCATAAGTCTTAGTGTGTCCTGTTCGAGATTTGGAAGCCCCTTCATCCGGCCGTTAAGCTTCTCGGACTTAGCTGCCAGAGTGTTAATCTGCTGCTCGATAGCCAACAACGATGGATGGTCCGGACGGAAGCGAGTAAGCAGTTCAGCACGCTTCTGCTTCAGATCCTGAAGATTGGTATCAACCGCCACGCTTTCTTGCAGATAAGCTTTACCCTCTTCGCTTAAATCGAAAGTACCTCGCTTATTGCGCATCTCATTATATTTTACCTCTGCCCGATCCAACTCTTGTTTGAGTTGAGGTAGTAGATCACCAAGAAACGCCAATGACTTCTCTGCCTCTGCTGATTTACGACGAATGTTTTGAGCGACGTACTCTTCGCCAATCTCATTGAGGATTTGCGCCGTCAGAAGACGATCACGGCCATCAAGCGACGCACCGATAATCCCGCTTTGCTTACCCTTTTCAGCGATCGTAAGTTGATCTTGAAGCAACTCTAGCGTTTTCAGACGAGAGTTGCGTACGAGCTTAAACACCGCCCCAGGTTTCGCCTTAAGCTGATTCACCAAGAGATTGATAGTGCCCACAGTCTGTTTCAGCTCGACTGGCTCGCCGACCCTTCCGGTAATGGAGGTGTCTAAACTATCTTGCTCAAGTCGATAGCGACCATCGCCCAATGCGGTCAGGCGGAAGACTTCCCCCTCAAGTTCTTCAGGTACATCAAAAAGGGGAACCTTGATCGATTCGCTCCCCCAAACATAACCACCCAGGCCCAAAAACCCTGGCTCCGATAGACCCTTCGAGTGCCCCGCTATCCATTCACCGATCAGCGGAAAGTAGCGGGGCTTTGCTTCAATGTACAAGCGAAGATTATCGACCGCCTTACCGACGACCATGCGCGACTGCAAAATCTCGATTTCAGCAGCAGCCTGGGTCTTGACATCGAACAGACTCGACACATCCCCGAGTAGGCTCTTTGCATCTCCGGGGGTATCCTCTACTTGCACAAGGATATCCGCACGGTAAACTGGAGGCGCGAGAAATGCGTAAGCCGTTCCGAATAGAACAACTGCAACGGCAACTGCGGCAATAAGCCATCGATTCCCGATCAATACATCGAGATACTTGACGATATCAACCTCGTCTTCCGGTGGCTGCTGTGAAGCAACTGGAATATATGGAGGATTATGATTCATATTGGTCACTGCAAATTCCATTTAAGCCAGGGCACGAATACGAGGCACCCAGTCGTCCACACCGCGCTGAATCAACTGCAACGCTTCTACGAAAGCCTCATGTGGCTGACGGTATGGATCCGGAATATCGTATTTACCGGGTTCACCCAAACGAAATACCTTGCCAGTTGCGGATGGATGACGACGCTGCACTTCTAGCTTTTGCTCGCTGTCCATAACTAGGATCAGATCTGCCTGGGTAGCCAGCACATTGCTAATTTGCTGTGCTCGATGGCCTCGAATGTCGACCCCAATAGCACTCATCAGTTCAATAGAATTGGAGTCGGCTGGTTTTCCGATCAGTGCACCGAGACCTGATGAGTAGACGTTCAAATCTGGCAACGCGCTACGTAGCAACCCCTCTGCCATTGGGCTTCTGCAAATATTGCCGATACAGACGATCATGACGCTTTTGATCATTTCAAGACATTGGCAGTAGAAGTGAACCACGAACCGATCGGAAGTAACTGATTGACCACGCGACTCCAACGGGTCACACCGGCGGTATCCACGTAGACAATATCCTTCGGCCGCATTTCAAAGCCCTCCGCCAGCGCCAATGACACAGGGGACTTGCCATCCAAGTGATACACGGCGGCCTCGCCGTCAGGCTGCTTGCGGATGACGTAGATTTCCTTTGCGTTGGCTGTATTGGGATTCACGCCCCCCGCCTCACCCAACGCCTCGCTCAGCGTCAGACGGCCATTGCGTGGGTACACGGACATCGGCTTCAGTACTTCGCCTGCGACGAATACCTTGCTGTCCTCTCGCTGCTCCACACGCACGATGTCGCCATTGCGCAGCAGAAGGCGAGTGGGATCGATACCCTTCGCCAACAACCCGGGCAGGCTGACTATGTAGTTCTTACCGCCGCGTGTAACACGGATGCGGCTGTTATCCCCTGTGGAAACATTGATGCCGCCTGCGCGGTTGATAGCCTCCATCAGAGTCATCGGCACGTCGTCGATGTTCTGCGGGCCGGGGGTTTTTACTTCGCCATCGATATAGACGCGCTTGCTGCGATAGGCCAGCACACGCACCGTCACCTGGGGCATGGTCACGACCTTGTCGAGCTTCTTACTGAGTTCGCCACGCACGTCATCTGCGGTCTTGCCAACGACTTCTACAACGCCAGCATACGGAAACTGGATAGTGCCTTTAGGGCCCACGACATACCCCGGTACGTTGGTCGCACCGCTGTAATTGGGGATGTCATAGGCGTTGCCAATGGAATATGTCTGAGTAGGGAACACAAGTTCAGGGTGATCCCAGACAACGATGGAGAGGATGTCGCTGGCACCGATACGGTAAGGCTGAGCCTCCCCAAAGAGTTCCTCCACATTCTGATTCACCGCCGGCGTCTCCCCCTTCAGCGCACGCACAAGGTCGAGGGTGATCGGCGTCACCTTCGGTACGGTATTGGGATCGTCGGGGTTCAGCGGCCGCTGCGGGTCGAACCGCATGCCAGGTGCGAGGGCACAACTTGCCAGCAGGGGGACTGCGACCAGGGCGGCGAGCCCTTTGCGAGCGCTCGAGATTCTTGACAGCATGAATACGTCTTCAGAGTTGACATGACGCCGAGCACGCGCGAGGCGCACGGAGACACCGGCCGACCAGCCGTACCCATGCTTCATCCACTTTGCACGTTCCCTGCCGACACCTTGCCGGACAACTCGGCAACCACACACCCCTGGCCTGGCGGCGAGCCGGAAAGCCCGGCCTGCCTGCGCGTTGGCCGGCGTGTGCATCTATGTTTATCGCCTATGGATGGCGATTTTTTAGCAACTGTTGATTTTAGCAGTTTTGCGAGGGGGAGTTCCCCAAGAAGGGGCCTCCTTCTAGCGCAAAATTGCCATCTTTCAGCGGCAATCACGTCACATTCTTTTCGCCTATCCCATCGCCCGGAAACCCCCGCCGGGCCTGCGGATCCGGCTGTTGCTGCTTGGCTGAATCCACCCCCATCCGGGTGAGAATTCGGCACTCGTAATCAGCAAAAAAAGCGGATATATGCCGGAAATACCACTGTGGGCATTGCACCAATTTTTTGCCAGCCCGAAAGGTATCAAGCATTCCAAAGCTGCCCCACCCCACACGCAGGGGGATCAACCCATTTTCGGTTTGTGCAAACGTGGAGGGGAACGGGCCGTACGGGTCAGCGACCGCCAGTTCGTGGAGCCGCGTGCCGATGCCGAGTGCCGCCACCTCGACTCCGCCCCTCCCCACGCAAGGGAGGACCCGCACACTGGTAGCAGCCACTCATGGCGATGTCATGACATCCGACCCGCGCTCAGGTTGTCTGAGATGTCGCTGCAACACTGTGCCGCGTGGCGGCGCGGCGGGGGCCGAGGCAGGGCGGCGCGCCTTGCCTGAGGCCGATGCGGACACCCAGGCGCGGTGCCGGTTATCGGCAGTTTGGAGGGACTTCTCTACCCCAATTTGGCGGTAACCCTCCTCTGGAAGGGGTGCAGCACAAGGGGACGCTTTCGATAATCAATCGCAACCAAACACGAAACCGCGCCCTGACGCAATACCCAATGTCGAGAGCCTCCACACAATGAGCATCGCCTTTCTTCTAGCCTTTGTGGTCTTCGAACTGGCCTGGTTCCTGCCGTTCCGAAGCGTGTTCAAGCAGGCCCACTTCCAGCCGGGCTATGCACTCATCTCGCTGGTGCCGGTGTTCGGGCCGCTGATCTGCATCTGGATCCTGGCGTCCAAGCGCTGGCCACTGAAGAACAAGTTGGTCAAGACCTACGCCTGACCTCGGGCGCGTTGTTTGCCATGGCGCCGCTCCCGGCGCCATGGATTGCCTCTGCCATCTGCGCCTGCCAAAGCGGCCGGCTTCGTCTCACTTCCCCTGCGTTCCAGCGAAACAGTCTCGCCACACTTGCCCCGCACGCCTGCCACAAGATGCTCCATGCTGATGGCGTGCTTCGGCCATTCCGCGCATTCCGGACATTCCTCCAGCGCCCTGCCAGATTTGGCATTGGTGGTCTTTCGTACAGAAGATTCCCAAACCCACATGTAAGGATTCTTTGCGGGAACTCCCTTTTTCTCGGAGATGTCATATCATTCGGACCAACCCCTCCTATGGGGGGTTGATCCTTGAATGGCTATGCAGACATGCACGCACCAAAAGAGTGCCGACACGACGGGCGGAGGAATCCAACCAGAGTGAGCAATCCTGGCCGTGAGTGCTTCCCATCTCTCATGAATCAAGGCATGGCGCCGTTAACCAGCGCGGTGGGAGCATCGGATTTCCGGATTCCTTGGGGTAAGTTTGATGACGATCGACTCTGATGTGGCTGAAAAGCCCTATTACAGTACCCGGACGGCGGCGAAGTTGCTGAACGTCTCGCTGGGCACCGTCCAGAAGATGGTGGAACGCGGCGAGCTGGGTGCCTGGAAAACCAACGGCGGTCATCGCCGCATCCATAAGGAGACAGTGCACAACCTGCTCGCCACGCGCGTGGGCAAGGAAGTGCCGGCGTCTGTGCACGAACTGGATCTGGTGGTCTTCCACCCGAACCACCAAGAGGCGCAGAGGATTCACACCCAGCTTAGCAAGTGGGGCCTGCCGCTGAAGAGCGTGGTGGTGGAGGATGTGATCGACACCATCATCGCGTCGGTCAGCAGCCATCCGCGCGTGGTCCTCTATTACGTAGAGGAAGTGAACCCCGAGGAAATGGCCCGCATCGAGAAGCTGCAGCAGTTCTTTGCCAGCCAGCGCGTCGTGTTCGCCGTGATCACCAGCCGGCGCAGCTTCGAGGGTGTGACGGATGCGCTGCAGCACCGGGGCATCATGGTCTTCCTGAAGACCCCGACGCTGGAAGAAGTGAAGGGTTTCCTGCGCGCGCAGTTGATGATGAACGGACGCACGGCCGGCTGATTGCCGGGGCCCCGGGCACTTCGCGCCACCATGACGGGCCGCCCGGCCCGTTCCGGCGCACGCCCCCCAGGCACGAGGCGGCCAGCGCGGCCGCCTGCCCCCTGCCCTGCTCGTCCAGGCCCGCCTTGGGGCCCGCGCTTCAGCCGCGCCCGACGAACGGCATATTGGTTGCCATCACCGTCATATTCAGCACATTGGCCGACAGCGGCAGGCTTGCCATATAGCCGACCGCATCCGCCACGTGCTTGACGTCGACCATGGGTTCCGGCGCCACCGTGCCGTTGGCCTGCAGCACGCCTTTCTGCATCCGCGCCGACAGTTCGGTCAGGGCATTGCCGATGTCGATCTGGCTGCAGGCGATCTGGAACGGGCGGCCGTCGAGCGCGATGCTCTTGGTCAGGCCCAGCACCGCGTGCTTGCTGGCGGTGTACGGCGAGGAGAACGGCCGCGGCGCGTGGGCCGAGATGGAGCCATTGTTGATGATGCGCCCGCCCTGCGGCGATTGCCGCCGCATCAGCCGGAAGGCGGCGCGCGCGCACAGGAAGACGCCGGTGAGGTTGGTGTCGATCACGTTGCGCCACACCTCGACATCGAGTTCGTCCATCGGCACCGCCGGTGCATTGACCCCCGCATTGTTGAACAGCACGTCGAGGCGGCCATAGCGCTGCTCGATGGTGGTGAACAAGGCATCGACGCTGGCGGACTCGCGCACATCGGTTTCCACGGCCAGCGCCTCGCGCCCGCGTGCCTTGGCTTCCTCGACCAGTGCGCCCAGCGGTTCGGGGCGGCGCCCTGCCACCACCACGGTAAAGCCGTCTTCCAGCAGGCGGTTGGCCGTGGCACGGCCGATGCCGCTGCCGGCGCCCGTTACCAGCGCCACGCGCCTGGTTTGCGATGCTGTCGATTCCATTGCGTTGTCTTTGTCCAGTTGGCTGTCTGTCGATGAGGGGAAGCCGCCAGGCGGCGGGCGGCCCGCTGCGAAAGCGTGATCCGATTCTTACTGGCAAACCGGCGCAGCAGGTTGCGGATGGCGCATTGCTGGTATGCGAGTTTGCCATGCCTGAGGCGGCAGCGACGGCAGTGACGGCGCCCCGGCGGCCGCGCGGAGGCGGCACGGGCGCCCGCGCGACAGCGTGAGGCGCTTGTGGCACCACGATTGCGATCCGGAAATCGGGGAAGAGAAAACGCAGAAGAACGGCGGACCGCCAGAAAGGCGCCGGGCCAGCCGAGCGATGCTGCTGCCCGGCCGGCCCATTGCCCCCGTTCCCACCCCTGGGTTCCGTTGTGCGGCGGCCCCGGATGGAGAGGGGCGCCACCAGTCCTTGATCTTTCTTGGTCCTTGCTGGTCCTTCCGGCTCCGGTGCCCGTCAAGCAGCCAGCGCGTGGGCCGTCCCCAACAACGCCGCTGCGCCCGTATCGCCCCCCTTCTCCGCCGCCGTCTCCGCCGCCTTTCCAGCCTCGCCGCCTTCCCCTGCCATCACCCACCCGAACAGGTCGCGCGGGTCAGGCGCATTGGCCACCAGTTCCACATAGCGCCCGATATGCAGGGCATGCGTCTTGGCATGCAGCCAGCGCAGCGCCGAGTAGTCTTCCAGCGCAAACCCCACCGAGTCGAACACGGTCACGTCGTCGGCCGACTCGCGCCCGCGCGCCTGGCGGTTGACCAGTTGCCACAGTTCGGTCACCGGGGTGTCGGCCGGCAACTGCTGGATCTCGCCTTCGATGCGTGTCTGCGCGGCGTACTCCACCGTAATGCGCGCGCGGCGCAGGATGTCCGGGTGCAGTTCGGTCTTGCCGGGGCAGTCGCCGCCGACGGCGTTCAGGTGCATGCCCGGCCGGATCATGTCCGGCAGCAGGATGGTGGCGTGCGTCTTGTCGGCCGTCACCGTGGTGACGATGTCGGCGCCCTGCACCGCTTCGCGCACCGAGTCCATCCGCACGATGGTCAGGCCCGGCACGCCGGCAAGATTGCGCATCAGCTTGGCGGTGGCGTCCGGGTCGATGTCGTAGGCGTGGATGGTGCGCACGCCCAGCATGCCGTGGAAGGCCAGCGACTGGAACTCGGCTTGCGCGCCGTTGCCGATCAGCGCCATGGTGGTGGCGCCCGGGCGCGCCAGCAGGCGGGCCGCCAGCGCCGAGGCGGCGGCGGTGCGCAGCGCGGTAGCCAGCGTCATGTCGGCCAGCAGCAGCGGGAAGCCGGTCGACACCTCGGCCAGCACGCCGAAGGCCATCACCGTGGGCAGGCCCGCCAGGCCGTTGCGCGGATGGCCGTTCACATACTTGAAGCTGTATTGCACACCGTCCGTCACCGGCATCAGCTCGATCACGCCTTCGCGCGAATGGCTGGCCAGCCGGGCAGACTTATCGAAGGCGTCCCAGCGCAGCAGGTCCTGCTGGAGATGGCCGGCCAATTCGACAATGGCCTGGCCCACGCCGACATGGCGCACCAGGCGCGCGGCATCGCCGGCGTCCAGGAAGCGGGTCAAGGCGGTTTCCTTCATGGTTGGCTCCTGTGGGGTCCCGTTCCGTTCGTATTCTTTGGCTTGGCGCCTGCCGCTCAGGCCGCCGCCTGCTCCCCGCCCTCTTCCCCGGCCGTGCTGACGCCCGCGCTGCTGCGGTCCAGCCGCAGCGTCATGCAGTAGGCGCCGCCGCCGGACAGCATGAAGGGGGTCAGGTCCACCTCATGCAGGCGGTAGCCGCGCTGTCCCAGTTCGCTGCGCAGGTGCGGGGTGGTGCGGGTCATGACCACCTGGTCGTGCAGGTTGACCGCGTTCACGCTGAAGTGGCGCAGGTCGGCTTCGGTGGCCTCGATGCGCTGGCTGGCCGGCACGCGGCGGCGCAACGCCACCAGCGACTCGGCGGTGAAGGCCGGCGGGTAGTAGAGGATCTCGCCGCCCGACAGCGGGCAGAAGCACACATCGAGGTGGTAGCTCTGTTCGGTGGCCAGCTCCAGCGCCACCACCGGCCGGTCGAAGTAGGCCGACACCGCATCGGCCGCGGCGCGCGTGGAGCGCGGGCCGAAGCCGGCCCAGAAGTGGCCGCGCGTGGCGTCCCAGATGCAGTCGCCCGCGCCTTCCTGGTAGCAGCCTTCCGGCAGCAGGCTCACCTCGCTGAGCAGGCCGCGCAGGCGCAGGTCTTCGAAGATGCGGGCAAAGGGCGCTTCCTCGCCGCGGCGCTGCGGGTAGCGGAAGCGCGCCAGCAGCGCGCGGCCGTCCAGCACCACGGCGGCATTGGCCGGAAACACCATGTCCGGCTGGCCGGCCGTGCCCTGCGCCACTTCCACGGCGAAGCCCGCCGCCAGCAGCGCCGTGCGCAGCGACTCGAAGGCGGTCACGGCGCTGCGGTGCATGCCCAGCGGATCGCTGGCCCACCGCGCCGGGTCCATCCACGGATTGATGCTGTAGGACACATCGTAGTGGGTGGGATCGATCAGCAGGATGGTGGGTTGGCGCATGGCTCGGCTCCTATCTATAGAGATGGCGTGTCAGGGGTCGGGATAGCGGCTGGGAAGTCCTGGGGCGCCCTGGAAGGTGGTCGGGCGCACCGGCGGCTCCGTTTTGCCTGACTGAATTCTGCGCAATGGCGACGTTAGCCAAAAGGGAGCAGAATGAGCAAAACGTCTCACCGTCTTAGCAAAACGTCAGTGCTTTCTGGCACTTTGCCAAGTGCCGTCTGAAATACACCGGAAACCGGCCAGATGGACGACACCGACCGCCAACTCCTCTCCCTGCTGCGCGACGACGCGCGCACCCCCGTCACCGCGCTGGCCAAGGCGCTGCGCGTCTCGCGCGCGACCGTGCAGAACCGCATCGCCAAGCTGGAACAGGAGGGCGTGATCGTGGGCTACACGGTGCGCCTGAAGCCCGAAGCCGAACCGCACCGCATCCGCGCCTGGATGACGGTGGCGGTGGAAGGCAACAAATCCCGTGAGGTATTGCAGGCCCTGCGCGGCGAGCCCAATGTGCAGGCCCTGCACACCACCAACGGGCGCTGGGACATCATCGCGGAACTGCGCGCCGATTCGCTCGAAGCCTTCGACCGGACGCTGGACCGGGTGCGGATGATTGAGGGGATTTCGGCGACGGAGACGAGTATTTTGCTGAGTACTTACAAACTGTAGCCCGGCGCGAACGTAGTACCGGCCGGCCTTCGCCGTGCCATCGGTTTGCTCCCCTCTCCCACTTGTGGGAGAGGGGCCGGGGGAGAGGGTGGGCGCCGGCACGAGGTGAATGTCATCGTGCTGGCGAATGCCGGCCCTCACCCTCCCACATCGGTGCAGTGCTTGCCAACGCAAGCTCGCTACCTCCAGAGGCTTGCCCTTGGCGCTACGCTTGCGGCGGCCACCTACGAGATGCGTGCATCACGCGAAGCACCCGCACTTGCCCGCCAACGATGTCATAGATCAGAAGATAATTCTCGTGTGCTATGAGTTCGCGAGTGCCGCCCACACGGCCAGGCCGGCCAAGCGCTGGGTGCTCGGCTAAACGGCCGGCCTTCTCTGCAATCATTGCGTCGAGTCCCAGCGCAGCGGCCGGGTTTTCGACTTCGATATAGTCGTAGATGTCTTCACGGTCCTGGAGAGCCTCGGGGGTCCAGAACAGCGTCATCAAGACTCACCCTTGAGCCGGCGGCGAGTCGCCTCTCTCCTTGCTTCGAACTTGGCTTCGACCTCCGATGCTGGAATTAGATTGCCAGCGTCGGCCGAGGCGCGGCCGATTTCCACCTGATGGCGAAACCAAGCATCATGCTCGGCCGCTTCCTGCTGCTGCCGCACGAAATCACGCATGAAGTCGCGCAGAAGTTGCGCACCACTGCGATCACGCGCCTTTGCGGCTGCCGAGAATGCATCTTTCAACCCATCATCGACCCGGAAAGTGAAGGTTGCATCGCTCACAAGAACCTCCCTGTGTTACATAGCACGTCAACAGTAACACTGTATCTTGTCTTAGCGGCACGTCAACAGGCGTCATGCAACATGTTGTAGCGCGGCGCATCCGCTGGCCGCGGCCACCCAAGCGCGCCTATTGACCCGACCTCGGCTGATTTTTCCCTTGCTTCTTCCATTAAGGACATTGTGACCACGTTGCGCACGACGGTACTGCGTCCACGTTTTATGCCATGGAGATAGCTATGACCGTCGATCAACATGAGCGAAGCGGGAACCTTGAATGCGGTCAGTAGGCGTGGCTCAGAACGTTGTACTCGGAAGCCTGCGCACACTAGCGCTCGCATGGCGCGAAGGCTGCCAAACACGATGGGGATCCACAGAGCCCCCTGCCTCCTGCCAGCCATCGAGTCCGCAGTATTTACAAGCTGCAATGCTTTGCCCGGATCGCCTCATTAAGCTGGACGGGTCGCTGCTTCCGCAGCGACCGGGTTTAGCAGCCCGGTAGAAAAGGATGGACGATCGCCAAACGGCGGTATCCTTTCGTCCGTCGCGCCTTCGCGCGTCCATGCTTCCCATGGGCGGGCCTTGGTGGGGGAGCCTCCGGGCTCGCCGGTCCTTTTCGCCGGTCTGCTAACCCTGCCTTGCGTCCGCCCACCCCGATTAGCAGCGGGGAGCGGCACCCAACCGCACGAAAAGGAGGCATCGCCATGCTTCGCATCTTGCTTGCCCTCACCGGGCTATCGGTCCTACCACGGCAGACCAGATCGCCAAGCGCATTCGCGCTGACAAGGAAGCCCTGCCATGACTGAAACCACCCACGGCAACATCACCGTCAGCCACAGCGGCAGCGCCGTCTGTGTCACCACCTGGTACGCACTGGAAACCCCGCGTGAGGTCGCCGCCGACAAGGCCGCGCAACTGCACAGCCTGCTCTTCTTCCTGCGCGACTACGCCGCCAGCAACCCGCAATTCGGCGAACTGCTGCCCGCCATGCACGAGGGCATTCTCTCCGTGGCGGAGGGGCTGGCGCTGGAGGCGCGGTTGTTGAGCGAATTGGCGGCTGTGGCAGCCGACGACAACGCATCCGCATCCTTATAGCGTTGACGATAAGGCGCCCTCTCCTGCTGGTGGAAGAGGGCATCGCAACACGCCCGAACCCTTCGTACGCAGGGAACAGGTTTCTGCTGTCATGCAGCAAAATCCTGCCTGCAACTTGGCATGGGGTAGGTCCGGTTGCCAACCCGGGCATAGGCGCCCCCGCGCCTATGCCCACCGCTACGCCTCCCAAGCCAACGCTTGGCTGTCGGAGCCACTCTGCGATCAACGGGACCGAACGCATTCAGCGACCAGGCCGCCGACCGGATCGCGCTCGCAGTGCAATACGACACAGATTGACATCCACAGACCTCGATTCGATTCACCGATGGGCCGCCTGACTACCAATACGGACGAAGCTCGACACGTGCTCAAGATCACGCAGGGCATGCCGCTGTTCGGGATCGTGTTGATCCGCATGAAGGATGGCACGGTCCTGGATGGCGTGATCCGGCGGTCGGACATACGGCACGGCGCCGCAAGCGAAACTGATCAAGCGCCCGCTGGATATTCGGCCAGTTTCACAGTGGAAACCCGTGCCCGGGAACTGGTCACGATCGACGTCCTGGATGTGCACGCAGTCGCCAATGCGTGGTCTGAATTCAAGGGCGAGTATGCCCGTCTCGGCATGGTGAGTATCGCCGACCTTCCCCCTCCCAGCGCAAACGGGTGGAGCACGGCGCGCTGGAAGTAGATCCCCGTCGGGGTATCTTCCCCCATCTTCTCCGCAGCTACTGGCTGCAGCGGCAATCGTACACGCAGCACTGCGCAGCGCCACGACCCTGTCGCCGCGGTGACCTGCCGCATCCCCTGCATCCACTCATCGCATCGTAAAACGCCATGCAACTCGATCCCACCATCTTCAAAGCCTATGACATCCGCGGCATCGTCGGCAAGATGCTGACCCGCGAGGTGGCCCGCGCCGTCGGCCTCGCCTTCGGTTCCACCGCCGTCGAGAAGGGCGAGCGGGCCGTGGTGGTCGGCCGCGACGGCCGCCTGTCCGGCCCTGACCTGCTCGGCGGCCTGGTCGAGGGCCTGCGCGCGGCAGGTCTCGATGTCATCGACCTGGGCATGGTCGCCACGCCGATGGTCTACTTCGGTACCTATGTCGAGCTCGATGGCCAGCGCGCCACGTCCGGCATCATGGTCACCGGCAGCCACAACCCGCCCGACTACAACGGCCTGAAGATGGTGCTGGCCGGCGAGGCCATCTACGGCGACGCCATCCAGGGCCTGCGCCAGCGCATCGAGGCCGGCACCTTCACCAGCGGCGCCGGCGGTTACCGGCAGATCGACATCCGCCGTCAGTACATTGACCGCATCCTGGCCGACGTCAAGCTGGCGCGGCCGATGAAGATCGCGCTGGACGCCGGCAACGGCGTGGCCGGCGCCTTCGTCGGCGAGCTTTTCCGCGGCCTTGGCTGCGAGGTGACCGAGCTGTTCTGCGAGGTCGACGGCAGCTTCCCCAACCACCACCCGGACCCGGCCCACGTCGAGAACCTGCAGGACCTGATGCGCAGCCTGCGCGAGACCGACTGCGAGCTGGGCCTGGCCTTCGACGGCGACGGCGACCGCCTCGGCGTGGTGACCAAGGACGGCCAGGTCATCTTCCCCGACCGCCAGCTGATGCTGTTCGCCGAGGAGATCCTGGCGCGCAACCCGGGCCAGCAGGTGATCTACGACGTCAAGTGCACCGGCAAGCTGGCGCCCTGGATCCGCCAGCACGGCGGCGAGCCGCTGATGTGGAAGACCGGCCATTCGCTGATCAAGGCCAAGCTGCGCGAGACCGGTGCGCCGATCGCCGGCGAGATGAGCGGCCACGTCTTCTTCAAGGACCGCTGGTACGGCTTCGACGACGGCCTCTACACCGGCGCGCGCCTGCTGGAGATCCTGTCGCGCCATGCCGACCCCAGCGCGGTGCTCAACGCGCTGCCGAATTCCAACAGCACGCCGGAGCTGCAGCTCAAGTGCGCCGAGGGCGAACCCTTCGCGCTGCTCGACAAGATCCGCGCCAACGCGACGTTCGAAGGCGCACGCGAGGTCAACAAGATCGACGGCGTGCGCGTCGAGTACGCCGATGGTTTCGGCCTGGCGCGCCCGTCCAACACCACGCCGGTGGTGGTGATGCGTTTCGAAGCCGATAACGATGCCGCGCTGGCGCGCATCCAGGCCCAGTTCAAGCGCGCGATCCTGGCCGAGAAGCCGGACGCGCAACTGCCCTTCTGAGATTCTGAGCGGATGCGAGTGAATTCCCGGCCCGAGACGGGCTCGCCCCGCTGACAGCCCGCTGCCGTTCGCCGTGACTCAGGGCGGCTCAGTGTCCTGCGCTCATCTCATCGGCACGGCGCTGTGCCCACGAAAGACCTCGGGATTGGGCATCCGCAAACTGCTCGAAATGTCCGAGCTCATCGGATTCCTCGACGGTGAAATCCCCCAACCGCACGCGCCCGAGTGCAGCGAATTTGCCACCGCCGACGGGCTTCCCAAAGCCCTCGATGATGTAATGACCGTATCGTTGGATGGACATTGGCGTGGCTCCGGGTCTTCGTGCCGCATGCGCGGCTCGGTTACGTCAGACACGTGGTTAAGCCTAGTACAGTACCGCCCACACCGGCGTCCACTCGCGCACCCTCGGTTCGTGGGGATTCGAACCCGATGCCAAGCTTTTCCTGGGTTCTCTGGGGAATCCGCGAGAGCTTGCTCCGCATTTGCAGGCGATGGGTAGAAGACGGTCAGACTGCGGTGCTTGCCGAAGCGCCGTTGGTAAGGCGCGGGCGCGCCATGGCGGCGCCAATTGGCCTTCTACTCGGGCAGCAACTTCTTGTGACGAAACCGGACGATCACTGCATCGGGCTGACCGATCACGATGGCGGCAGCGTAAGACGGTCTATCGAGGAAAAACAAAACTCACATTGAGCCTTACCTGCCAATCGGGAGAATCCGTCGGCCTGATGACATTGCGGTAGAGCCCGATCGATGCTGACATCGCCTGCCCGGAAAGATTGAAGACCTTGCCGATTTCCCCGCCTACCGGCACAGTCCATCGCGCATTGGACTTTGCTGCCCAGTCCGCGGCGATGATTGGCGTGGAAGACAGGAACCAGCCACTCGGGAAGTTGTAGATGACGAAGTACTGGGCTGCGGTTCGATCGATGCGTGCGCCGGCGCTGGAGCCAGAGAAGGATCTCAAGTGACTGACCAGCAGACCGAACACCCAGGGGTCCGGCATGGTAAGTACCACGGCGGCGGGCCCCGCGGCCCATCGGTTTGCGCCAAGGCTGCTGCTGGTTGCGGTGGGAATCGAGAACGTCGCACCGAGCCCCCATGTCACATTGGATGCGGTGCTGGGTGATAGCACGGCCATGGGGACAATGTCACCAAGCCCGAATGTTGCCGGATCGGACGGGGAAAGGCGGGGTTGCGAGATCAACGGCACCGTGGTGCGCGTGACGAGATTCCAGTCACTGTTCAGCCGGAATGGAATCACAGGCTGGATGTTCAGCACATTGCCTGCTCGTCGATCCGGGCCAAGAGGAAAGTTGGTGTCGTTGGCAAAGGGGAGGCTGATCGTGTCCGCGAGAGGATTCTGAAGCAGCTTGGCAATGTCATGCGCCGAAAGATCAGACGTCTCAGCGATGCTGGCTTGATTGGCAGCGCAGGAAATCAGGATAAGCAGCACGAATCGCTTCATGTGTTCGTGTGTTCGTGTGTTCGCGAGAAGATTGGAGACGGGTTGCCATGGCCGGGCAGGAAATCTGCACGGTTTCCCATCGATGGAAACTCAGGTCCAAGCGGAACGCTGCCGCCCCTGCCGGTCGAGCATGCCGAGCACGGAGCGCGGAGCGTGGCGTTGCGGTTCCGAGTCCTCGGCGCACCGGGAAGGAAGCCGCAAAGCCCCCCTCACCGACATCGACGCGCTTTCGCTACCCGGCAGGTTGCCCGCTCAGTCTGAGCGCGCATCGCCGCGCCTGGCTGGCCTGCCGAGGGGCTTTCCGATTCCGTGCAGAGCGGACTAGCTCTTGGCTGGCAGGAAGCGGAAGACATCGGCGGCCTTGAAACTGCCCGCGACGTCCCCGGCCCACACCGGACCGTCATCAACGGGAAGCCGCATCGCTGGTCCGCCAGGTTTGATATCGACCTTGTCGAAGGAGACCCAGAAGACGTTGGGCGACGTGGTGGCCTCGAAATAGTAGATCCGGTTCTTATGATCGGCGACGGTGCGCCAGAGCGTTGGCGCCACGTTCGGGGCACCGGGCCGTTGCGCGCCCATCGGCACCGAGACATTACGCACGATGGAGAACATGGCGGCCACCGACAGCACGGGATCGGCGGTCTTCGGGGCTTCGCCCAGGTAGTAGGAAGCGCGGACGAAACGGTCGGCGGGCCTTTCCGTGCCGGGCAGCATCGCGGTACCGCCGATTTCCTGCCAATACGTGTTCAGCGCCAGCTGCTGATCGTAGCTGGGCTCGTTGGTCATGACGGCATATTGATGGCCATGATGAATGACCAGCTTGCCGCTCAGGTACTCGAAGATCGCCGAGTCGCCGGTTGCATCGGAGATCGCGAGGTGGAGGGCCGGCTTGAAGCCCCCAGGCAACTCCGGAAGCACCAGTTGGAACGGCTCGGCGCGCAACGCGTTAACGGCTTCGTCAACCGTCGCGAAGTTGTCGAGCACGTACTGCGCCCAGCCCGCGATCGACAGCCCCGGTTGCGCCTTGTTGCGTACCCCGTAGTCGGCAGTGCCGAGGTACAGGAGGTTGGCGACCAGGCCCTTCTCATTGATGCCATCGGTCGTCGCGGCATCATAGGCTGCGGCGATGACGCTGCTGTACTTCGATGTCCAGGTGAGCGAATGATCCACGGCGGCGCCATCGCGAGCCGTTCCCGCCGGAAATGCCCACAGGTTGGTATGTACCGGCACCATCCAATCCATGGAACGGCCCGTGACGATCATATGATCCGGGCCGGTATAAGTAATGCGAGAGCAGGCCAGAGACGGCGGCGCGCCAGTCAGGGTCGCCATGAAAACCGCCAATGCGAACTTTGACAAGGGTTTCAAGATGCGTATCCTCGAATGGAATAGGAAAGTGGCTTTATATTCAGTCTATTTCCAGACCGGTTGAGGGCATCATAGCCGAGAATCTCGGCCGGAAACTGAGGAAAACTGATTTCAATCGAGATCGTGTACGCAGGAATCGTCTGTTACTATCTTCCGTTATGACCTTCTGTCACGATCCTCTTTCACGATCCTCTTTCACGGGCCGAGCCATTGGACCTTTAGATAATGCGCGGGAGAGCGATGGATCATGATCTCGATACCCGCCCGTACCCCCCGTCAGGGCTATTTCCCCATACGGAAGCCATGACGCTTCCCGCCGTGCTCGATTGGTGAGCGCGGCGTCAATGGTCCGTTGTATGCCGATCCGGATCGTCTTAGCGCCGGGCTCGCCAGCGCGCTTCCGCCCAAGGAACCCACCCGGGGAAGCAAGCAACCGAATCTTCTGATTGCGTGTGGCCGGTGTCTTCGGGCGGGCAATGCGCCACGCCCCTCCCTTCCATCCGGCGCGCGCCTGCCTTGATCCCGCCACGGATCACCAGGATCCAGGCGCTCGAACTTGAATCGGGGCTGACGGGGCTGACGGGGCTGACGGGGCTGACGGGGCTGACGGGGCTGACGGCTTTGTCGCGCCCAGGGGAGAAATCAGCGGGACTTCCCCTTGGCCAGGCAATAGGCGTTGACGAAGGTTGCCGTGTGCTGCAAAGACTGACGTATATCCGGTTTGGCTATGCCATGCCTGCCGGCAAATTGCTCGAGCGCCGCTGTATCAAAACGAGTGGTCTGGATAAAGTCCAGGGCTTCGGCCTTGGTATTCAAAAATCGCGCGAGGGGAGGAATACCCAGCAGCAACTTCAGCAAGCGGAGCGGAATGTAATGCCTGGGAGGCTTTACGCCAACGGGTTGCGCCGCCTCAGCCAGGAGTTCCCGCAAGCCGGGAGTCTGGCTATCGAGCGCCAGCAGTTCCTGGCCCGCCATGGCAGGATCCAAGGCACAAGCCGCCACCAGCTCGACCAGGTAATCCACGGTGACCAGTGGCAGCCAGTGCTTGGCCGTACCGGGCACTGCCGTCAGCTTTCCCTGCAACAGGTTGCGTATCAACTCCACCAGCGGCTGGCCGTCAAGGATGTGCCCCGTGCGGCTGTGGCCGCAAACCGTCGCGGGGTGGACAACGGTCATCTCTCCGCCCTTGGCGGACATGAGCTCCAGGGTGGCAAAATGCGCCTCGATCTTGCTCCCCTCGTAAGCACCGACACGCCGGTAGACGGCAGGCCAATCCGTCAGCCCCGGATAACGCGGATCGATGCCGATACGTTGCAGATGTTCATGATTCTTCAGCATGTAGCCGCCGATCATCACTAAGCGGCTGTTCTGCTCGGCCGCCAACAGCGCCACGCGCTTTGCCCCTTCCACATTCACCGCACGAGAATGCGCCAATGAAAGCCCCCAAGCGAAGTGGGCGCCCAAGTGGAATACGACTTTCGCCTGCCTTAGCGTTTCTCGGTCAGCAAGACTCAGCCCGAGGTTGTCCTGTTCCAGATCGCCAGCTACGGCAAATACCCGGGTGGCGTTCCCGCCCAGCTTGTCGACTTGCTCCCGCAGTGCGGCGAGTCGCTCCGGGCGACGCATCAGCACCCGGATGGTGTGACCTTTTGCACTCAGGGTCGCCAGCAAATGTTGACCGATGAAGCCGGTCCCCCCCGTGACAAAGCACTCCACGCTCATTTCCCTGCTCCTTGGTAAGGCGAGAAATCGAGTGTAAACTGTCGACCCAACTCTATAGTCAAGCGGTGTTTTCATGAAAATCAGCGAACTCGAGGCCCGCAGCGGCGCCAGCCGCCATACGCTGCGTTACTACGAGCAAATCGGCCTGATCTCACCGCTACGGCAAACCAACAATTATCGCGTTTATTCAGCGCAGACCCTGCAGGACCTGGACTTTATCCAGCGCGCGCAGAGCATGGGTTTCTCCCTGAAGGAAATAGGCGAGATTCTGGATGCGCAGCGGAACAAGCTGATCGATTGCGCTGACGGTGCCAAGGTAATTGAAAAGAAGATGGCGGAAATCAGACAGAAAATCACCGACCTGCAAAGCATTTATCGGTATCTGGATGAAGAGCGCGCAAACCTCGAAGCCAGTGCTGCCAGGCAACTTGAGCGTTGATTTGCCCCTTGATTTGCACCAGGCCCTGACCCAGGATCGGCATCGAAAACCGATCCACCGCAAAGCATCGGCTCATACACCGTTCTCAGCGAGCCCGCCGGCCCGCAACTTCTGCAGGGTCTTGGCCGCCATTCCACCGTTTCCTGCCGCGTCGTGGCTTCGCGGTGGCTCGGCAATTGCCATGCGATCGGCTTGACGCCGCCTGGCGCGCCCAGCTCCGCGCCACCCGGCTCTGCCCTGCCCCATGTCAGCCTGAAGTGAGCAGCAAGTTGTCGGCAGCGGCGGATGGGCGCGCAGGGTCCGCTGTGGCATGCGGCAGTGAGATGACGAACGTCGTGCCGTGTCCGAGCTGGCTATCGACGCGGATACTCCCTTGATGCAGGTCGATGACGCGCTTGACCAGGTACAGGCCCAATCCCGTGCCTGGCTTGCCCGCGGCGCGGCGGCCGCGGAAGTACTTCTGGAAGAGTTTGGGCAGCTCATCGCTTGGAATCCCATGGCCTCGATCCGTGATCGAGATGGCGATGCCGTTGTCCCCGCCAACCGCGCCGAGATGAACGGGTGAATCCTGGGGAGAGTGCCGGATGGCATTGGACAGCAGGTTGCGCAGGGCGAGGCGCATCAGTTCCGGGTCACAAGGAAACGTCCCGGGTAGCGCGCTGCAGGTGACAACCACGGTGTCACCATCCCATTCCCTTGCGACGCTGCGAAGCAAAGGCTCCGGGTCGACACTGGCCAGCGCGAAGGCGCGCAGGGCGTTGTCGAGGGGATCCAGGGAAAGCAGCGCATCCATCAGCGAGGTCATGCGCCGCACCGCCTGGCGAATATTGCCACTGCGATCCCTGGTGAGCTGAGGCGTGCCTGCGCTCCCGGCAATGCGCTGGGCGCTGGTATCGATGATCGACAACGGGGTGCGGAATTCGTGCGAGACCATGGCCACGAAATCGCATTGCTCCTGCCGTGCCCGCTTCTCGGCTTCCAGCGCAAGCCGCAGTTCTCCCTCGACCGCTTCGCGGCGGCGAATCTCCGCGACCAGCGAAGCAGTCCGGCTCGTCACCGTCGATTCCAGTGACAGTGCATAGTCAGTCTGCACGCGCAGCGCCTCGGCCTGCACCCGGGCGTTCTCCTGCTTCAAGGCGTTGTAGCGCCAGGTGATGGCAAGGCTCATGACCGCCATATGCGCGATGGCGCCGACCTGGTAGCAGTTGTCGGTAAGGAGGTTTGGCGGGAGAACGGTCAGGTTGCGCAGGATGCGCAGGACGATGCCGGCAAAGTAGATGCCGAAGGCGAGCAGGAAGAAGCCAGCGTGCCGGTGCCCGCGGAGCCAAAGGCGCAGGCCGATCGCCGTCAGGATGCCGATCAGCACGAGGATCGACATCTGCGCTGGCGCAACGCCTGCGGCGTAGCCGACATCGACCGCGAGGAACGAGGTGACCACGGCAAGCACCAGTGCCAGCGCCGGAAGGATACGGGCGAGGCGGGGCATCAATGCGGCAAGCCCCAGGAACTGCACGCACAGCTTGACGCCAAACCAGATCGAGCTGCAGATCAGCAGCGCCAGCAGCCTGTCGCCGAGCGGCCCCGGCATGCCGGTGTACTGCTGCAGATGCCCGAAGTTCAGCAGCATCTGTCCAATGCTGCAGGCCACGTAGCCGGCGTACCATCGGTTCACTTCTTCGCGCGTCCACGTCCAGAAGAGGAGATGGAAGATGAAGATTGCGGCGTAGGCACCGAAGAGAATCCCGTAGGCCAGCGATTCGGTGTTCGCGCGCGCCTGGAATGCCGCCGGCTGCCAGAGAACGACCTGCGCTGAAATCGAGGTTCGGGAGCGGATTCTCAGCCAGAAGGTATGTGGACCCGGCTCGTCCACATGCAGGCGGAAGACCGGAACACGGAAATCCCAGTCCCATTCGCTGCGCGGCACGTCGCCGCCCGCGCGGCGTTCGCGCCAGCCAGCGCCGGCGCTGCCTTGATAGAGCCGGACTTCGGCAAACACCGCGTTGTTGATTTCGAGCAGCCAGTCGCGCGGTCCGTCGGCGGGCCGATCGATGGCGACACGCAGCCAGATCGCGTCGTGCGTGAACCCCATGTTGAGATTGCCGGGAAGCGCCTGCCAGGCGGGGGAAGCCGCCACCTGCTCGATGGTCATGGCGCCCGTGGTATCGCGCAGCCATGCCATATGGGGGGCGAGATCGATCGGGTCGGCAGTGGCGGTGAGCTTGCGTGGCGTCTGTGCGCCAGCGCCATGGCAGAGCAGCAAGAGGAGAATCAGCAGCCAGGCGCGACAGGCGCGACAGGCCATGGATCCCGGCGAACGAGGGGAACAGAAGGGACCGGATTTCCTCAGAATGGGCGAATAGCGAGCACAGTACACTACGTCCATGGTGAGCGTGATCCTTCTTGAAGATGAGCCTGTCCTGCGCAGCGAACTGGCGGGCTACTTGACCGAGTGCGGGCACCGCACCGACGCCGTCGGCACCCTCGCCGAGTTTCGCCAGGTGTTCTCTCCGTGCGACCATGCCATTGCCGTGATCGACCTTGGCTTGCCGGACGGCGACGGCATCGATCTGATCGACTGGCTGCGTGCGCATGGACGACGGTTGGGCATCATCGTTGTCTCGGCGCGCAGCAGTACCGCTGAGAGAGTTCGCGGCCTCATGATCGGAGCGGATCACTATCTTGGCAAGCCCTTCGACCTGGAAGAACTTGCCGCAACGGTGGCCGCGCTGGGCCGCCGGCTGGCGGCGGGGGGCGTCAGCACGCGCTGGATCCTGGATGTCGGGCGGCGCCAGATTCTCCCGCCTGGTGAGGCCCCTATCTGCCTTACCGCACAAGCGTTCATTATCTTGCGCGCCATTGCCGCAGGACGCGGGGCGCCCGTCAACCGGCGCGAGATCGTCAACGCCCTCTCCGAAGACTACGATCAGTATGACCAGCGCCGCCTGGATACGCATGTGTATCAATTGCGCAAGGCGGTACAAGCGGCCTCAGGCATGGAACTCCCCATCCGCTCGGCTCGCGGGCGAGGGTATCAGTTTCTCGGCGAGGTCGACATCCAGCAGCCATGACGTTGACAGCTGTCCGCTGTCCGCTGTCCGCTGTCAGCCTTCAGCTGTCCGCCGCCAGCCACAGTCCGGGCGGATCTCAGAATTCCTCAGAATCGCGTGGACTTCCCGGCATTATCATGCAATGCAAATGCCGTGATGGTGCATCGCACATCGTTGTCGCGACGATATGCCGGGCTGCAGGTGACCGAGGCACGCCCGCTGCAGCGCGGTGCAGCGGTCGAACGCGGCCATGGCCGATGCGATGACGCGGGCGCGATAACTTCTGGACTGTCAGGATCGCTATGCTTGCTCGAACTCCCTACCGCTGCATGTTGGCCGGCATCGTGCTGGCATCGTTCGCCGCCGGCGCCCAGGCACAGGGCAATTTCGGTTTTCTATCGGATACGCCGCTGTCTCACCTGAGCACGGAGGATCTGTCCCGGCTGGAGGCCGAGGTGTACCGGGTGCGCGACGAAGAGCGCGACGCCAAGGTAACGCACTGGAAAAGCCAGACCTCCATGCCGATCGTCGAGGCAAACGTTACGCCGCGGACCTTGCGCCGCAAAGGGACGCCTTGCCGCCGGATCACCGTGGAGATGCGGGGAAGGGGTCCGGTGCTGATCCTTGAGCCCCTCTATTGCAGGAATGCCCAGAATGCGTGGGAACTGCAGAAGATCGACTTTTGAGGCGGTGCCAGTCGGCTATCGCGCGGGATTGTCCTGCCGTGGAGCCCTGGTGCGCACGTGCTCACGGCGGCGGTGCGCCATGGCCCGCCCGGCGCATCGGATGAGGTGGCGATGAGTGGATCGCGATGGCCGTTGGCATTTGGGGCATTTGGGGCATTTGCGGCATTTGCGCTGTTCCTTGCCGCAGGCACGGTGTCGGCACGTGCGGTGGATGTGCATTCACCGGCCGCTGGTGTCCTCTGCGACGGCTATATCTGTGCGGACAAGGATGGCGTCTCGCAGGGGCTGACGGAACGCTATCTCGGCAAGAAAATCGCTGCGCGGACCTTTTCGCGCGGGCCGTTCGACCACTCGGCGTTCACCTTTTCGAACGGCGTCTTCTGTGACGTCAAGGAATGCCTGTGTCGAGAAGACCGCTATTTCAACGCCAAGGGCCAGCGCAGCCCCGTATCCGCGAAGTACACGCGACTGTTGTTCGGCAAGCCAGCGGCAGGGGCGTCCTGCCAGGCGGCGCGCGGCCAATGACGTCTTCCGCGGGGAGGACCGGCAAACGGCATGACCCGGCATGACCCGGCATGACCCGGCATGACCCGGCATCACGCGGCATGCCAGACCCGCCGGACTGTGCGTGAGGCTGGAGACCGGTACTTGGCTGCTCGCAGCCGGCTTTGCCCGCGGATTGCCGGAGGGATTACGCGAGCTTCAGGCCGATGATGCCGGCCGTGATCAGGCAGACAGACGCCCACCGCATCGCGGTATTGGCGTCGCCGAAGACAAAGATCCCGGCCAGGAACGCGCCCACGGCCCCGATCCCGGTCCACGTGGCATAGGCGGTTCCCATGGGGATCTCGCGCTGGGCGAGCAAGAGGAGGAAGCCGCTGACCGCCATGCAGGCAATGGCAAAGACGATCCACAGCATGCGTTGCAGGGAGTCTACGCCGCCGAGCTTCAGGCCGATCGGCCAGCCGATTTCGCACAAGCCAGCCAGAATCAGGTAGGTCCAGGCCATAGGCTCAATACCCTTTTGTGATGTTGTGTCGAAAACAGGGAGCTGGCGATCGCCGATGGCCAAGAGACATGACATCCCGGCCATTATCCGTGTGCATCGTCGCTACGGCGAAGGCAGCCACTGTGTCAGGAGGCATTGATTGTGGAGGACAACGAAAGCTGCCGCAAGAATGATGTTTCTTGTGCGGTTTCTTGTGCGCGTACCACTTCACCACGTCGTCGGACGCGGCCGGTTGCTGGCATCGGTCTCAGCATGGCATTGACCTATGGCCACTGGCGGCTTGCCGCTACCGTGGCCTTTTGCCTTGCCGGCGCTTTGCCGGTTCAATACGTGGCCGCGCAGCCCATGCAGGCAGGCGGGCAGCCCGCCTCGCTATGCGACATGCCGTGGTTTCGGGCCGGCACCCGCGTGCAGATGGAGGCCGACGGTGAAATGCCGATGTCGATCACCTTCCGGCTGCGCCAGGCTGCCATCCAGCCGGGCGGTTGCGAGGCAAGTTTCGAAATCCATTCGAAGTCGGCGATGGCCGCCCTGAAGGGTCCGCCTGTCGTGGTAGACCAGGTGCATGCTGTACGCATCGTGCCTGCGGAAAGCGGTAGCGAAGGCAATGTGGAAAGTATCAGCGCCGTTGTCAATGCGCGCGCCCGCTATGCCCGTATGTTCGGCGAAGCGGCGTTCCGGGGCCGGGGCGTGCTGGATTACGCATCGATGGCGCTTCAGGAAGGCAAGGTGCTCGAAGGCGAGACGTTCGAGTCGGGCCTCTCCGTCAAGATCTATCGGCTGGCGACGGGCGAGGAGGTGGGTACGATGCGCGCGGAGCATGCCTCGGTAGCCGTGGGGCCTCGTAAGGTGGGGCGTCTGCAGACCATTGCCACCGCGCTGGGTCCGCAGAAATGCCTCCCCATTAGCTACGAGAAGCGTACCTCGCTCGGCACCTTGGAGTTTGCCGGTGAACGGCTGGAGTCGATACCGACGGTAATGAACGTCACCGACTGGTATTGTCCGTCCGTCTTCTTCGTATTGCGTACCGAGGTGCGGCAGATGGGCAAGGTCCAGCGCGTCGACGTCACGGCATTCGAGCGGGAGGAGCCGCTGGAGTGACCCTGCGGGATATGCGCAAAGCAGGATACTGGCGAAACGGTGGAACCCTGTCCAGCGTTTTGCACTGCGATGCGGCGAAGCCCGCAGGCTGTCCCAGGAGAGCGCGCGGGGCTGCGGAAACGCCCGCATCGGCTGCCTGGACGGGCTCTCCCTCCGATAGCCGAGCACCGTGGCCCCGGGTGTAGCGGGTGCTCTGCCGAGCCGGCAGGTACCCCACCCGCCCACGCCATTCCTTTACCCCTCTTAAGACGGTAACCCACCCTCTGCGGGGTAACGACTTTGATGCAATGCACCACAATAGCTACTGGCAACGCAATTTGACCCCGTTGCTGCAGTCCTCAGGGCATAGGAGCTCCCCGCGCCTATGCCCTCTTTTTTTTCATGCGACTGACATCCTGCCGCATTATGCTCTGCTGGCTCGCAAGCCATGGCACGAAGCATGGATACCGGCCGCTTCATGCTGCGCGGCCGGCTGCATTGCGCTCGGGTGAGTTCAGGGGCGGTTTGAATTCCCGCTGCTGCCTCAGTAATTCGGGTCCTGCGTCACGCCCGTGCCCCAATGGCCGTTGAACGGCTTGAACACGGTAGCAAAGTCATACGGATTCTGCGTAATGCCTGAGCAGCTCAGCGAAACCTGGGTGCCGCCGTTCGGGCACGATTGATCGCGGCTGATCGACCAGTTGCTGAGCAGGCCGTAGCCATTGGTGCTGGCGACATTCAGCACGCTCTGCGCATTGGCCACCGTGAAGATCTCGCCCGGCGTGTCGTTCACGCCGATCATCGGCGTGACGCCGACCATCTGCCACAGCTGCGCATTGGTCTTGACCTGGCCGACGGCCTTGTACGCCGTGTCGAGCTGCGAGTACAGCCCCTGCGCCGCGCTGACGGCCGCCGCGCCCATGTCGGTATCGGCGGTGCCGTAGTCCATCGTCATCAGGTTCACGGCGTCGAACGTCACCTTGTTCTGGATGGCCACGTTGACGGCGTTGACGGCATCCGACGTGAGACCGTACGGCATGGCCGGCAGCGTGAGTGTGACATGCAGCGTCTTGCCCTTGCTTGCCAGGCTGGATTGCAGTTGCGCGAGCGCCCTGAAGTGGCGCGACACCGCCGCCGTGTCCTGCAGCGGCGTGCCTTCGAGGTCGAAGTCGACGTGCGTGAGGTTGTAGGTGTTGATGACGGTCTGGTAGGCGCTCTTCAAGGTCGACACGGAACTGCATGCCTGCATCAGCGGCGTACCGGCCGCGCCACCGAACGACACGGCCACCTCGCCGCCTTTGGCGCGGAAGTTGGCGATCGACGTGGCGATGGTGCTCAGCAGCGAGCCGCTGGCGTTCGCGCCGATCGGCTGCACGCCGCCCCAGGAAGGCTGGCATCCGCTGCCGGCCACCACGAAGGCAAGATTGAACTGCTGGATTCCTTGGTGCACGCCGATCTGGTCGATCAGCGGCACCGGGGTCATGGGGAGATAGACAAAGGGCGCGTAGATGCCTTGTGCCTGCGCCGCGCCGGCGGCAGTGGCGAGACATGCCGCCGCAAGCGTTGCCGTGACTGCGCGAGATAAGACCCCGATTTTCATTCTTGTTCTCTCTGGTTAGCGTTGTATTCACATGTACGCCGGCCCTGTCCCGACAGCATAGCCGGCCGCAATGCGTACGAGGGTGCGTTCCGCCACATTCCACCCCCACGGGAGTATAGCGGCGCGTTCGGTTGCTATCTGAGCATGGAAAGATGACGACCATGACGCAGATGACGCAGGTCGCTTGTGTTGGGCAGGCACGTGCTCGCGCGCGGAATTGACAGCGTGCAACGTTTCGCTCGGCTTGCCAGGGGCATCCTTTCGAAAGGTCTCGCCTGTGTGCTGCGGTTGATGGTTCGATGCGGTGCATCGGCTTCGCGCCGGCATTCGTGTGTACGACGGCGCTCGCTTCTTGCTGGCGCCCGCCCTCTCCCCCGGCCCCTCTCCCACGAGTGGGAGAGGAGAGCGAACCGGTGGCGTAGTGAAGGCCGTTGCCTACTCAACGCACCTCGCGGTCAACCCAGCCAGATTACACATTCTTGTGTAAGATATAAAACACGACATCGATGCATAGCGCAGACCTGATCCGGCAACTCAAGGCGGATGGCTGGCAACTCGTCTACACCGTGGGTTCCCACTATCAGTTCAGGCACCCGACGAAGCCGGGAAAGGTAACGGTCCCGCATCCGGACAAGGATCTCCCGATAGGCACGGTGCGCAGTATCCAGAAACAAGGCTGGCTTGAGGTAAGGAAGAAGGATGCTCTATCCCCTGTATGTCCACGTGGGAGACGCCAGGCACGCGCACGGCGTCTCATTCCCCGACTTCCCGGGCTGCTTTGCCGCGGCAGACGACTGGGAAGATCTGCCCGCCGCCGTGCAGGAGGCCGCCGAAGCCCATTTCGCCGGCAGCGAGACACCCATTCCCCGACCAACGCCGTTGGAATCCCTGACCGCATCGCCCGAGTTCGAAGGCGGCGTCTGGATGCTGTTCGACATCGATCTGTCCAAGCTGAGATCCAAGGCGGTGCGGCTGAATATCAGCCTGCCGGAACGGCTTCTTCAGCAGATCGACGCGGCCGCCAGGCAGCGGCGCCTGTCGCGCTCGGCCTTCCTCGCCCTGGCGGCGGAGCACGAGATGGAGCGAGCCTAGTCCGCTGCGTCATTCGAAAGCCCCCCGATCGACTGCGCCTCCAGGCCGTGCGTGTCGTGGCAAAGCCTGCGACCTGGATGTGCCGCCGCTCGGGAGCGCCTTGCCTGACGCAATGGATTAGCGCTTGTCTTGCCGAGGCGCCAGCGGCTTTTTCGAGTGATGGTCGCGATCCGTGTCGCGGTCCGTGTCGCGATCTGCCTTGTCGCGATCTGCCTTGTCGCGATCTGCCTTGTCGCGGTCTGCCTTGTCGCGGTCCATGTCGCCACGGTCCATGTCCCTGCGGTCTTCCGCGCGCGCCCTGCCCTTGTCGCGGTCGGTGGATTCCGGCCCATTGGTGTTGAGCTGGCCGGAACTGCTCATGTGGCTGCCGGATTGACCACCGGACTCACTGCCCATCCTGCCCGGTGCCCCCATGCCGCCTCCCATGCCGCCTCCCATTGCCCCACCCCCGCCGCCACCTTTGTCCCGGCCGTACGCGGCAATTGACAGGCAAGCCACCAGGACAGTGGCGGCCAAGACTGCAGTGCGATGTTTGCTCATGGCAAGTCTCCTGACGTCTGACAATTCTCGATGCGCTGCACGACGGGCAGAGCGATGGAGGTCATCGCCCCCCCGCGGCCATGGCCTTCGCTGGCCTGGCCGTGTGGACGGAAGCCCGTTCTGCGCCGCTGCCTAGAAAGCAAAGTTCTGCACGACGCTAGTGCTGCTGACATTCACCTGTTGCGTGCTGACCGCGCCGGTGGCGCTGGTGGCCTGGATGCTGTATTTGCCGGCGGCGGTGCCGTCCGCTTGGAGCGGGATGGGTAGCATCGCCTGGAAGCTGCCCACCATGGGCGCGCTCGCGGGCAGCGCCGGCTGGGTTGGGAACAGGCTGTATGCGCCGGTATCGGACGCCGCGGCAGTCGCAGCGATTTCGAACGTCGCGCCGCCAGTCTGCTGCAGCGCGCGAATGGTTGCCTGCGCGCTGGCTGGCGTGACCGTCCCGGAAACCGTGCGGAACAACGATTGCGGCAGCGCGATCGGCGTGGCCGCGGTAGCGACCGCCGTGCTGCCGCCCGCCACGACGGGAACCCCCTTGATGATGCCCGTGCTCAGGCCATTCGATGCGATGGGCACGATGACGACGTCGACATTGCCTGCCGTGCTGCTTTGCTCGATCGGCGACAGCGTGAAGCTGCCACTGCCGTCTGCCACCGTCGCCTTGACGACGACGCCATGGCGTTCCGCGTAGACGTTGGCGCCCGGACCGCCGCTCACCACGCCTGTCACGGCGCCGCTGACACTGGTCGGCAGGGCCGTCACGACCGGCTTGAGGGTGAACGAGCCGTTGCCCCGTGCCACGATGGACTTGCACGCGTCGAAGTCGAGGATAAGATCGGTCAGCGTGTTGGGCGCGACGGTGAACGGACGAATGATCTTGATGCCGGACTGCACGGCGCTTGGCGTGTCGAGCGCCTGTTCGCTGCCATTCGTCGGCACCACGGAATTTGCCGGCGCCCCGCCGGCGTTCGGAACCAGTACGAGCCGGATCTGCTGGAAGTCGCCGGCAGGCAACGCAGCTTGGCCGAGTGTGGTGAGTACGCCATTGGTCAGGCTCAACAGATCGATGCGGCGCGCCGGATTCAGCGTGATGTCCGTCCAGCCACTGCCCTTCACGTCGGCATTCGGATCCGCATGCACCCGCACCCGGTCGACCGTGACGAACACGTGATCGAAACCGCAACTGGGCGCGTCGGTCATGGCGACGCTGAGGGTTCCCGTGCCGCCGCCGGAGCCGCCGTCTCCTCCGCCTCCACAGGCGGCAAGCAGCACGGCGCCGGACAATGCGATCAAGGTCAAGCCGGGCAGGTTGATATGGTTTGCTGACATGGCCTTCTTCTCCAACCGATCTCGTAGTTTGAGCATAGGTTTCCGCTTGCCGGCAGATGTAATGCTTTGTAAGAAAGCCAGCCGGACCCGGAAGAGCGGCAGCAGAGCGGCAGGTTGCGGTGTGGGCGGCTCAGGGTGCCTGCTGGCGCCATTCGCTTCGGCACACGCATCGGGATACGCTTCGGGATACGCTTCGGGATACGCTTCGGCGCGCCTTCTCCATCCAACGGCTTGCGCGAGGGGAAGAGCCCGGGGCATGGGACCTCTCCCGTGCATGAGTCTGGTGTGCGCGCCGGCAAGTGCCGCACACCCCTTCCCCGCCAGGGAATCTCGCTACAATCTGGCCACCGTGCGGCCGCGCACGCAGGCGCGGGCCATGCCCTGCCAGCCGGTGCGGCAGCGCACGCTTCTGTTTCTCCTGGCGCGGACAGGCGATGGACATCAAGCACCTGCAACTGTTATCCGACATCGTCGAGGCGGGCAGCCTCAGCAAGGTCTGCGCCGCGCGGGGCATGGCCCAGTCGGCCTTGAGCAAGCACATTGCCTCGATGGAGAGCGAGTTCGGCGCAAAGCTGTTCTACCGCACCGGGCGGGGCGTGGTGCTGACGGAGTTCGGGCAGTCGATCATGCCGCGGGTGAAGTCGCTGCTGGGCGAGTTCGAGCAGCTGAAGAACGAGGTCAGGGATCGGGCCGACGTGCCCAGCGGGCCGGTGCGGCTGGCGCTGCAGGCGTCCATCACCCAGCAGATCGTCGGGCCGCTGTTCCAGCGGGTGCGGGCGGATTTCCCGAAGATCGACCTGCGCCTGATGGAGGGCTTCGCCGGCAATATCGAAGAGGCGCTGGCGAGCGGGCGCGCCGACGTGGGCGTGTTCTCGCGCTATGGCGACCGCCTGCACAAGACGGACGAACCGCTTGCCACGGATGAGCTCTACCTGATCGCCCCGGCGGGCGACCCGCGCGTGGCCGGGCCGAGCTGCCGCTTTGCCGAGGCCGCCGCCTTGCCGCTGGTGCTGCCGGGCGCGCCGGACGGCTTCCACATGATGCTGCTGGACGAGGCGAAGAAAGCGGGCGTGCCGCTGAACACGCAGATCGAGGTGGATTCGCTGACGGCCATGCGCGAGATCGTGGCCAATCACGCGGCCTATACCATCCTGACGCGGCAGGCGGTGGACGTCGACATGCGGCTCGGGCGCATCGGCGTCAGCCGCATCGTGGAGCCGGTGCTGACGCGCACGCTGGTGCTGGCCATCAGCACGCAGCGGCCGCTGACCCATGCCAGCCGCACCGTGATCGACCTGATCCGCAAGCTGACGCGGGCCGCCACGGCCCAAGGCACGCCGCAAGCCGCACCGCAGGCCACATCACAGGCCACGACGGCCAGCGCGCCGGCCAAGGGCAAGCGCCCCGGCAAGGAAACATAGGGCTGCCGGCCCGCGCGAATGCGCAGGCCGTGCCCCACGCCATCCAGGCACGCCGTCCAGGCACGCTATCAAGTCACGCCATCAAGTCACGCCATCAAGTCACGCCATCAAGCTGCGCAATCAAGCCGCCGAGAAAGCAGTACGCACCGTGCCCAGTCCGGCGATGGTGGTGTCAATGACATCGCCCGGCGATACCGTGACCATGGGCCCGAGGGCGCCGCTCATGATGACGTCGCCGGCCAGCAGCGGCCTGCCGACGTCGGCCATCTTGCGGGCCAGCCACAGCGCGGCATGGAGCGGATGGCCCAGGCAGGCCGCGCCCACGCCGAGCGACACCACCTCGCCCCGGCGCTCCATCAGCATGCCGCAGGTGCGCAGGTCCACCTCCGACAGCTTGCGCGGCCGGGTGCCGAGGGCATAGAGGCCGGACGAGGCGTTGTCGGCCACCGTGTCCAGCAGGCGGATGTCCCAGTGGCGGATGCGGCTGCCGACGATCTCGACGGCGGGCAGCACATAGGCGATGGCCGAGATCAAGCGCGCCAGCGTGACCGGCCCGTCGCCGGTGTCGCCCAGGTCGCGCTCCAGCACGACGGCCACTTCGGCCTCGACCTTCGGCTGCAGCACGCGCCCGAGGACCACCGGCTCATCCGGGGCGAGTTCCATGTCGGCGAACAGCATGCCGAAATCCGGCGCGTCGACGCCGAGCTGCTGCTGCACGGCCTTGGAGGTCAGGCCGATCTTGCGGCCGGACAGGCGGCGCCCGGCGGCCAGCGCGTGCTGCGTGTTGATGTCTTGCACGGCATAGGCGCCCGCCTCGCCCATGGCCGCGAGGTCATCCCGCAGCGGCGGCACCGGCTGGCCGTCCAGGGCGGCCTGGCGCAGCGATGCGGCCAGCCGTTGCAGCACGGCAGTGTCCATGCCCGCGTGGGTCGTCTTGGTCGTCGCTTGGGTCATCGCCTGGGTCATCGTCTCGGTCATCGGCGGCACCTCACAGCGGCGGGTTGAGGTTGTCGGGACTCGCGAAGACGAGCTTCCACGGCTTCATGACGACGGCGCGGAACAGCGCGGCCTTGGCGAAGGGATCGTTGGCGGCAAGCTTTGCCGCCTCGCTCTCGTTGGCGACTTCGTAGACGAACAGCGCGCCGCTGCCGTCGGCGAACGGACCGGCGACCACCAGCCGCCCTTGTTGCAGCAGGTCCTGCAGGTAGGCCCGATGAAGCGGGCGGAGCTGGGCAAGCCGCTCGGGCTCGTTGGCGTACTCGACGAAGGCTGCGAATTTCATGGTTGTGCTCGATGCGTCGGGAGATCAGTCAGTGGATGCATGGATGCGTCGCTGAAGGGATCGCCACATCCATGCACCGGGGCGCGGCGCCCCGGTGCTTCAGTGCTTCAGTGCTTCAGTGCGGAAGGAAGCCGGTGGAAATCCACGGCACGGCAGCCACCAGCACCGTGCCGGCCGCCAGCGATGCCATGTAGCGCCAGATGTGCCGCACGCCCCGGCTCGGCGGGGTGCGGCTGATGGCGCAGGCGGCGTAGTAGCCGACCCCGAACGGCGGCGCGAACAGGCCGATGCCCATGGCCAGCACGACGACGATGGCGTAGTGCACATCGTGGATGCCGAGCTGCCGCGCGATGGGGAACAGCAGCGGCCCGAACAGGACGATGGCGGGAATGCCCTCCAGCACGCTGCCGAGCAGCACGAAGGCCACGATCGACACCGCCATGAAGGCCGCCGCGCCGCCCGGCAGGCGCGCCATGGCCGCGGCCAGGTCGCTGGAGAAACCCGATTGCGTCAGCGACCAGGCCATGCCGGTGGCGGCGCCGATGATCAGCAGGATGGCGCCCGACAGCGCCGCCGTGTCCACCAGCGCGGGCCAGATCCGGCGCAGGTCGAAGCGGCGGTACACCAGCAGGCCGGCGAGCATGGCGTACACGATGCCGATGGTGGACACCTCCGTCGCCGTCGCCACGCCCTCCACCACCGCCGCGCGGATGACGAAGGGCAAGGCCAGCGCCGGCAGCGCCACCAGCAGGCTCTTGCCCACCGCCGCGCGGCTGGCGCGCGGGGTGCAGGGCGCGCAGGTCTTGCGCGCGCGCCACCACACCAGCAGCCCGAGCATCAGGGCCAGCACCACGCCCGGCAGCAGGCCGGCGGTGAACAGGTCGGCGATCGAGATGCCGGTGACCGAGCCGATGGTGATCAGCACCAGGCTCGGCGGCACGGTCTCGGTCTGCGCGCCGGTGGCGGCCAGCAGCGCCAGCATGTCGCCTTCGTCGGCGCCGCGCTGCTTCATCTCCGGGAACAGCGCCGGCGCGACCGCCGCCATGTCCGCCGCCTTGGCGCCCGAGATGCCGGACACCAGGTACATGGCGCCGATCAGCACGTACGACAGGCCGCCGCGGAGTTGGCCGAGCAGGTTGGACAGGAACTGCACCATGGCGCGCGCCATCGACGTCATCTCGATCAGCATGCCGAGAAAGACGAACAGCGGCACCGCCAGCAGGATCAGGTGCGACATGCCTTCATCCATGCGCCCGATCACGACGATGGTCGGCGTCGAGGTGGTCAGCGAGAGATAGCCCACCGTGGCCAGGCCGAAGGAGAAGGCGATGGGCACCCCGCCCAGGATCAGCAGGCCGACGAAGCCGACGAAGAACAGCAGCAGGTTGGCATTGCCCAGGTCTTGCAGCACCGGCTGCAGCGCGACCAGGCCACCGGCCACCGCGCCGCAGGCCAGCAGCGCCACCACCACCGCGCGCCGGCTGGCGGTGGACAGCAGCCGCACCACGCCCATCAGCAGGATCAGCACGATGCCGGCCGGCAGCGCGGCGGCGCGCCAGGCATTGGAGATGTCCAGCGCGGGCAAGGTGACGAGCGCCTCCTCGCTGGCGAAGGCGTAGGCCGGATAGGCCACCAGCGCCAGCCACGCCAGCGCGGCCACCGTCGCCACCAGCTCGAACACGCCGCGCCACTGCGGGCCTGCCTTGTCGACCAGCGCCGTCATGCGCATGTGGCTGCCGCGCCGGAATGCGATCGCCGAGCCGAGCATGATGAGCCAGATGAACAGCAGCGACGCCACTTCATCGACCCACACCAGCGGCGTGTGCAGCACGTAGCGGCTCAGCACGCCGCAGAACAGCACGGCGACCTCGGCCACCACCAGCAAGGCGGCCGGCACCTCCGACAGCACGCCGAGCACTTTGTCCGCCAGCTGCAGCGCGCGTGCCGGCGCCCCGCTCGCCGGCGCGTTGGCGGGACTCTCCATGGCGCGCGGGTCGCCTTCGACCATTCGGGTGGACATGACGCACCTCCCCTACTGTTGCGGCAGGCCGAGGACATTGGCCTGGATCTCGGGATCGGTGAAACGCTCCAGGCGCTGCGGATACACCGTGACGGTGATCTCGCACGAGCCGGTGCCGACGGTCAGGCCCAGCAGGTGGCCGCCGGCGCCGTTGAAGCTGCCGTCGGTCACGGTGCCGTGGGCATGGATGGACGGCTTGCCTTCCTTCCAGGCGATGGAGCCGGTCATATTGGCCATCTCGACGCTGCGGAAGGTCTTCGGATCGAACTGCTTGCGCTGGAAGTCGTAGAAGCCGAAGGTGGCCTCCGACATGAAGCCGATGCCGACGAAGCTGGCGCTGGGGATCTGCTCGTCGCGCGCCAGTTGCTCCAGGCTCTGCAGCACGTTGTCGCCGTGGCGCAGCACCACCAGGTAGCCGGTGGGGGTCTTCATGACCTTGCCTTTCAGGTCAGCGGCGGCGGCGGCCTGCGTTCCCATCACGGAGAGCGTGAGGGTCAGCGTCAGCAGCGAGAGGGCTTGCTTGAGGATCATGATCGGGTCTCTTGGTAGGTTGGGGGTGAGTGCGCCCACGGCGGTGGCGCGTGGCCACCGGCCATCGGGGAGCGGCGTTCAAGGGGGAACGCCCAAGGGGGAACGCTCAAGGGAGAACGGGCATCGCGGCGCAGCCATCGGTGAGAGACCGCCGGTGGCAACAGCGCGATGGCGCGATGGCGCGGCGGCGCGGCTAGGCCAGCTTGCCCGCGTACTTCTCCAGCAGCGCCCAGCTCTCGGCCGGGAATTTCTGCTGCCAGCCCTTGTAGAAACCGGCCTGGCTCAGGTAGTTGCGGAAGGCCTTCACGTCGGGCTGGTTGAAGGCCATGCCGCGCCCCTTCAGCTCCTCGCGCAGGCGGGTGTTCAAGGCATCCACCGCCTGGCGCTGCTTGACGGCGCAGGCATCGAAGGTGGTGGCGGCGAGCTGCCGCAGGTCTTCCGGCAGCGCATTCCAGGCGCGCTGGTTGGCCACCAGCCAGAAGCCATCCCACACGTGCGAGGTCAGCGAGCAGTACTTCTGCACCTCGTACAGCTTCTGCGTCTGCAGGATGGTCAGCGGGTTCTCCTGCCCGTCGACGACCTTGGTCTGCAGTGCCGTGTAGGTCTCGGCCATGTTGATGCCGGCCGGCGCCGCGCCGAAGGCCTTGAACATCGAAGTCAGCGCCGGGCTCAGCGGCACCCGGATCTTGAAGCCGTTGAGGTCTTGCGGCACATGGATCTGCCGGTTGCTGCTGGTGACCTGGCGGAAGCCGTGGTCCCAGATCTTCGGCAGGGGCATCAGGTTGACCTTGGCGAAGGCCGCGCGGATATGCGCGCCCAGCTCGCCGTCCATGGCCGCCCAGACCTGCTCGTAGCCCGGGAAGGCGAAGCCGATGCCGCTGATGGAGGCCACCGGCACCAGCGTGCCCCAGATCAGGCCCGCGGTACTGACGAAGTCGATGGCGCCGGCGCGGACCTGCGAGATCATGTCGGTGTCGTTGCCGAGCTGGCTGCTCGGGAAGACGCGGATCTCCAGCCGCCCGTTCGAGGCGCGGGCGATCTCGGCCGCCGCCGCGCTCAGGTTGACCGTGGTCGGATGCGTGGCGTCGAGCGCGATGCCGAGCTTGTAGCGGAACGCCTGCCCCGCCGCGCGCGCCGGCGTGCCGATCATGAGGCCGGAGGCGGCGGACGCGGCCGCCATGGCAAACCCCTGCTTGAGCGCCAGGCGGCGCCCGCTGTTGAACCCGCTCATCACTTGTCTCCTGTGGTCTGTTTTATTGGTGTCCAGCGGCATGGCGATGGTGGCCGGTGCGGCCACCCGGGCGGATCAGGCCGCCTCGCCCTGCCGGCTGGAGAGATACCGCGAGAAGCGCCGCGCGCCATCCCAGTCCTGGATCAGCGTCAGGCGACGCTTGAGGAACAAGCCGTCGGCGACGCGCTCGGCGAACGCCTCGAAGGTCTCGGTGGGGTCGTCGATCTCGAATACGAAATAGACCTTGGCCTCCTCGTTCGAGAGCCACGGTCCGGCCAGCAGCTTGAGGTCGCCCGGCAGGTTGTGCGGCCGCACGCCCTGGCGCAGCTTGCCGAGGAAATCCACCACGCCCTGCATGGTGTTCGGGGACATATCGCGCAACCAGACTTCGTTGAAGAACTTCGGCATCATCTTTCTCCCTGCTTGCTCAAGCTTGATCGGCCGACACGCGGTCGGTGTAGGCTTTCATCTGGTCCCAGCCCGACAGCAGCGTCAGCTTGCGGCGCGCGAACAGTCCACTGACCACGCGCTCGGCGTAGGCGTCGAACATGGTCGAGGGATCGTCGATCTCGAAGATGAACATCACCTTGGCTTCCTCGGCGGACAGCCAGGGGCCGGCGACCATGCGCAGGTCGGGTGGCAGGTTGCCGGGCTTGGTGCCGACGCTCAGGTTGCCGAAGAACGCGACCGCGTCTTCCATCACCTTGGGCTGGATGTCGCCAAGCCAGACTTCATTGAGAAACAGGGGCATCGATGTCTCCAGGTCAGTATTCGGGCTGCGGGAGAATGCAGCGCGATGACCGAAGCTTAGAAAAGCGGCGCCCTGCGTCATATCCCTGAAACGAGATATCAGACTTTCCTTGGCGGGAAGGGGTGACGCGGTGGTGGTTGGTGGTGGTTGGTGATGCAGGGGCATGCGATGTCTCGGCTGCTGCGGGCGCCTGCCCTCTCCCCCGGCCCCTCTCCCACAAGTGGGAGAGGGGAGCAAACCGGTGGCATAGCGAAGGCGAAGGCCAGCGTTCGCCATGACGACAACACCCGCCACGCGGCAACCGGGTTCCCCTCTTCCGCCTGCGGGAGAGGGGAGCAAACCCATGGCATGGCGATCGCCGGCAGGCGAGGCCAGGCCGGCCGCAATCGTCACCGATGGCAACGTTCTGCGGCCGTCTCACCGGATACGCTTCGAAGCCATGACGCCAAGACGCGAGTGTCTCCGCCCGCGGTGCCTTCGTCGCCCGACCGCCGCTCAGAGTGGTGGATCAGGCTCCCAACAACCCGCCAATATGGACTAGACTAAGCAAACTTAGTCCAGTTGGTGAAACCCATGCAAACCGTGAACATCCACGAAGCCAAGACCCATCTCTCGCGCCTGGTCGACCAGGCGGCGCGCGGCGAGCCGTTCGTGATCGCCAAGGCGGGCAAGCCCCTGGTCAAGGTGGTGCCCCTGTCCGCCCCGGATGCCGGCCAGGTCCGGCGGCTCGGCTTCCTGGCCGGCGAGATCGCGGTGCCGGAGGACTTCGACACCCTGGGCGCCGGCGAGATCGAAGCCCTGTTCGGCGGCAACGCATGAAGCTGCTGCTCGACACGCACCTGCTGCTGTGGGCCGCCGGGCTGCCGGAACGCCTTCCCCTGCCGGCCCGCGAGCTGATCGCTTCTCCCGACTCGGAACTGTTCTTCAGCGCAGCCAGCCTGTGGGAGATCGCCATCAAGCGCGGACTTGGCCGGAGCGACTTCCGCGTCGATCCGCGCGTACTGCGACGCGGGCTGCTCGACAACGGCTACAGCGAACTGCCGGTCACCAGCGAGCACACGGTGACGGTCGACAGCCTGCCGCCGCTGCACAGGGACCCGTTCGACCGCCTGCTGGTGGCGCAGGCCAACGTAGAAGGCATCACGCTGCTGACGTCGGATGGCATGGTGGCGCGGTACCCCGGTCCGATACGGTTGGTGCCATAGTCGGCGGCGCAGGCGCGGCCGGGCTGTTCATCGCCCGCCAGCCTGTCGCATCGCCCATCCTTCGCACCTCCCTGCAGCCACCTGCAGCCACCCTGCAGCCACCCTCGTCACCCATCCTCGTCACCCGTCCTCGTCACCCCGCCTCGGCATGCGCCCTCGCACTGCAGCGAGGGCCGACACGCCGTCCGTCGCCAGCCGCAAGGCCTGCTGACTGCCCCCAAGATGCCTTTGCGCCGCTTCTGCCGCGCTGCCAGTGAAGTCGCCCGCGCCGCTGCTCAAGTTCCTCCGGCCGGCCGTCGTTAAACCCCCGCGTGCCTGCCGACGTGGCCGGCATGCCTCGCTCTGCGCAGGCGAAGTACCTTGGAGCCCCCACATCATGAGCACGCTTACGTTTCGCCAGAAGCTCTGGCTACCGCTTGTTTTCTGCCTTGTCGCCCTCGCCTTGCTGTCTGTGGTCAATGCCTACCAGGCGCGGCAGATCCGCATCGAGGAACGCAAGCACAACCTGGTCAGCGTGACGACCCAGGCCGTCAACCTGGCCAGGCAATACGACGATCTCGCCCGCAGCGGCGCCATCAGCCCGGAGGAGGCGAAGAAGCAGGCGCTGGACCGTTTCCGCGCG